>CAJURN010000002.1:62908-262443 GCA_910589055.1 uncultured Muribaculaceae bacterium | reverse complement strand
ATTGCTGAATTCATTCATCTTTTTCGTAAATTCGCATCCGCCAGTTGACTTCGCACAGTGACTATTTTCAAAAGTCACTACAACAGTCTCTATGGAATTTCTTAATTTTGCAAGATTAATATTTGAAATTTGGTTTGCGAGGGTTATGCGCTGATATTTTGGAGAATTAGAAAAGATGTATTCTTTGTAAGCCGGGGAAACCTGATTTACACCAAGCGCTTCTTATTTATTATCAGCTATATACGCTCACCACAACGCAAAATAAATTGATATGAACAACGAAATTTTGTATCTGCTGCTTCCCGATTTTGCGGAGCATGAGTTGGTTTATCTTGCTGAGGCGGTTGCTTCCGACGAGTATGCTCTGAAAGAAAATCCGAAATATGTCAATAAGTTTGTCGCACCGACAATGGAGCCAGTCAAATCAATCGGAGGTTTCCGTCTGTTGCCCGATTATTCATTCGACACAATGCCGGAAGATTACGCCGCTCTCGTTCTTATCGGCGGTTTCGGATGGGCCACACCCATTGCCGACAAAGTTGTACCCATGGTTAAGCACGCCATCGAGAATGGCAAGATTGTCGGAGCCATCTGTAACGCCGCTTCTTTCATGGCAAAGTACGGTTTCCTCAATAATATCAAGCACACCGGCAACGGAATTGAGCAGTTGAAGATATGGGGCGGAGAAAGCTACACTAACCCCGACGGATATGTCAATGCACAAGCAGTCTCTGATGCCAACATTGTGACTGCCAACGGTTCGGCTACGCTCGAATTTGCCAAAGAATTGTTGTTGCTCCTTGAGAACGACACCCCCGAGCGAATCGAGATGTACTATCAGTTCAACAAACAGGGCTTCTGTGAATTATTCAAATGAATGTAATGTGTCGGTAATAATTACTCAATGTGGCTTTTTTGTAACTTTTTTTAGGCTTATTGTACTTTTTTTTGGGGTGAATGAAAAATTTGAGTAACTTTGCCCGATATACGCATAGACCCAATAGTACATATATCACACATTTTCAACTGATTATTATCACACAATATATTAACTAATCTTACAAACAAATGAAAAAATCAATCCTCATGGGAGTTGTCTCGCTATCTGCCGTTGCTCTTCTGAGCGCGTGTGGAGAAGAGTCTCGTCCTGCTTCAGGCGAGCTGAAAGGCCGGATTTCTCCCGCAGTGGACGTTGACACGCAGGTTACATCTGCCGTCAGCGCCGGTGCTTCGGAATCGAGGGCTGAGGCTTCGGATGTGACTGTGGATGACCTCAAGCTCACACTCACTCCGGCCGACGGTTCGGCTCCGCAGTCCTGGGAAAATGTAAGTTCGTTTCCTGTTGACAATCTTTTCCCCGTGGGCGACTACACCCTCGAGGCTTCGTATGGCGACCCTGCGACCGAAGGTTTCGGTTGTCCTGCTTTTTACGGCAGCACCACTCTGAAAGTCAAGGAGAATCAAACTTCATCCGTCAGCCTTACGGCTACTTTAGCCAACACAATGGTGTCGGTTGACTACACGGATGCTTTCCGCGAATACATGACCGCCTGGAGCGCCGAGCTTCACAGCGTAGGCAGCGCCAACTACATTTTCTATTCTCAGACTGAGACACGTCCTGCCTACCTTACCCCGGGCACAGTGACAGTGGATCAGACATTCACGATGCCCAACGGCAAGGAAGCTACCGTAGAGGTGGCTAATTTCACCGCCGAGGCCAAGCATCACTACCACCTTACTGTTGACGTCAACAATGGCGGCGTCGGCAAGGTTGTGCTTGCAATCACTTTTGACGACAGTCTCGAAATCGAGCCTGTGCTCATCAATCTTGACGACATCATCAACGCTCCTGCTCCCGAGGTCACACCCAAAGGCTTCACCGAAGGCACAGCCGTTGAATTTGTTACCGGAATGGCTCCTGATATCGAACTCGGCATGGACATCGTTGCCATGGGCGGTCTTTCGTCAGTAACTCTGTCGACCACCTGCGCATCGCTTATCGCACAGGGCTGGCCTGCCGAGGTTGAACTCGTCAATACTCCCGAAAATCTCCAGAGCCGCATGTCGGCGCTCGGCTTCCGTCCGCTCGGTCTGTGGAAAAATCCCGACCGCATGGCAGTCCTTGATTTCGCCCCCGTATTGGCCTACATCACCGAACCGGAGAAATCAGGAGAAGCCTCGTTTACCGTCACCGTAAGCGACCGCTTCCACAAATCGGCCGACCCTGTGACCCTCACACTCTCGGCACAGGACCTTGTGATGAACATTTCGGCTGAAAAGCTCACATACACCGGTGTTGGCGAAGACGTCAACCTCACCCTTGAATACAACGGCATCGACGTTGCCGACAAGGTAAAATTCGAATACCTCTCCGACCGCGGCATCTGGGATCCGATGACAGTGAAAAACATTGCTGCCACCTCTCGTGCCACTGTAAATTATGCTGTCACCCTGTCCGCTCCCGAGGTTTCGAAAGCTCTTAGCGTGCGCGCCCGCTGCGGTGCCGTGACAAGCAAGGAGCTCACATTCGGCCTGCTCCCCTCCATCGCAGGAAGCGAAAACGATGTATTTGCCACACGTGCCTCATTCGGCATCAAAGGCGTGCTCACCGAAGGCTGCAGCTTCGCACTCTCATCCGATGGTGGAAACACTTTCTCAGCAATCACTCCCGCAAACAACGGCGACACATATTCTCTTGCAGGCCTTAATCCATCAACAGCCTATACACTGGCGCTGAACGTTGACGGCGAAAGTGTCTCAACCTTCAATTTCACCACCGAAGCCGCTACACAACTTGAAAACGGCGATATGGAAGACTGGACCTCAACCGCCCATAAATCCAACATGGTGGAATACTTTGTCGGCGGCGGCATCTGGGGCACACTCAACCCCCTTACTATTTCCCAGTGGGGAAGTTCGGCCAACTGCGCATACAACGCCACATCCGGCACCCGTTCCACCGACGGTGTCAACGGCAGCAAAGGCGCTCTTATCGAAACCGTGGGCTGGGGCTCGAACAACACCGCAGCCGGTGGTGGAAGCCGAATCAAACACGTCGACCGCGGCGAACTTTTCCTCGGCAAGTGGGGCGAGACAATCCAGGATGACATCCTTCCTCAATACGGCATCGACTTCGCATCGCGTCCCTCAGCTCTCTCTTTCATGTACAAATTCACCGCCGTGAAAGGCCACAACGGTTATGCCGAAGTGCGCGTGCTTGATGCCGCAGGCAATGAGATTGCCCGCAACGACGTGGAAATCACCGACCAGTCAAGCTACACCGAAATGCAGCTTCCGCTCACCTATCCGGCCGGAGCCGCCAAAGCTGCGAGCTTGATTGTGATTTTCCGCTCTTGCAATGTCGGAAAAGCCATCGACGGCTCTTCCATGGGAATCAACGACGTAAACACCGTTTCTGTCTTATCCAGCAAATACCACAACGGCTCCAAGCTCTACGTGGATGACATCAAACTAATCTACTAATCACACCGAAAGCAATGAACAACAAAATATTCGGCCTCGTAGCCGGCGCCGCCCTGATATTCGGTGCGGCATCATGCTCGGAAAACTGGAATCCGCCCACACAGGAGGACGGCTCAGTGTCGCTTGCATCCATGGGCCTGGATGTTTCAAACCTGGAAAAGGTAATCACCGCCACTGTCGGCAGTGGAAGTCGCGCGTCAATGGACGTTTCAGGCTTCCTTGTCAACATCTATGACAGCCGCGAAGCGCTCGTGGGCTCATGGAAATACGCCGACATGCCTGAAATCGTGACACTCCCCGCCGACAAGTACCGTGTCGACGTTGAATCCCACTCCATCGAGAAAGCGCAGTGGGACGCCCCCTATTTCTGCGGCTCGAAAGATTTTGAAATCACTTCGGGCAAAATCACATCACTTGGAGTTGTGACCTGCAAATTCGCCTCACTCAAGGTATCCATCAAATTCACCGATGAGCTCCGCAAGTATCTCGGCGACGACACCGAAGTGACGGTTGCAGCCAATGACGAGGGTCGTCTCGTGTACACCCCCGCCGAGACCCGCGCAGGCTACTTCGAGGTTATCAAGAATTCGACAACACTTGTAGTTACCTTCAAAGGCACAGTCAACGGCAATGCCGAGACCTTGCAAAGAATCTACACCGACGTTGAGCCGGGCCAGCACCGCATCATCACCTACAATGTGAAGACCTCCCAGGATCCCATTCCTGACGAAACCGGTACAATCGACCCCACCGGCGGCATCAACCTTGACGTTAACGTAAACGACGAGGACCTCTCCGGCAACGTGAACGTTTCCGAAGAACCTCTGCCCGACGAACCCCGTCCCGGCGAATGGCCCGAAGAGCCTGAGGTGCCCGTACTTCCCCAAGAAGTTCTCTCTTCCGACGTGACCTCCAATTCAGTTGTGCTCCGCGGAACTGTGACATTTGACAACGTTGAGCGCGTAGGCTTCAACTACCGTGCGTCAGGGGCTCAGGAATGGCTGCATGTCGAAGGCGTGGCCGACTCCCGCTCATGGGCTGCAGGCTCAACCTTCTCGGCCACCATCACAGGACTCAATCCTTCCACAGTGTATGAATACGCCGTCACAGCCGACGACTATGTGTCCGACGTGAAGACCTTCACAACCGCCAAGGAAGCCGGACAGGAAGCTGCCACATTCGACAGCGACGTGTTCAACCTCAAGGCCGTGAACAAGGTGTCCGACATTCCTTCCGAAACGGAAGCCAAGGTTCTCATCAGCTGCCCCGCCGGAATCTCCCATCTCGTTGTCACCATCAACTCCCCGTCGCTCACTGACGATGTGCTTGACAGCGTAGGCCTCCTGACCCGCTTCGACCTCGCCTACCCCGATACATCATCCGAACCCGACGGCAAAGACCTCACCATGGGACTTCAGAGCCTCGGCTTCCCCACAGGCGACGCCGTGATTGGAGCAACCTCGCTCTCATTCGACATCACCCAGTTCCTTCCCCTGCTGGGTATCTACGGACGTTATGAACATGAATTCCTCCTTGCCGTGACCGACCAGAACGGACTCATGTCAACATGCTCACTCATAATCGACTCCGACGTACAATGAAAAAGGCATATATCATCGGCTGCGCGGCCATAGCCGCCGTAGCCTTGGGAAGCTGTTCTGAAGAAAAGTTTTCCCCCTCCGGAGAAGGACGCGTCTTTCTCGCCGCCAACGTAAACACCGATGTCAAGGTATTTTCCCGCGCCACAGAGGAAGCCGAACTCGGCGAAAGCTGCATCATCTGGCTCTCCAACGAGAAAGGCGTGATCTACAAATACCAGGGCGTTGACAACCTTCCCGTGGAAGGCATCAACCTCGTAAGCGGAGCCTACACCGTAGAGGCTTGGGCGGGCGAGGCTTCCCCGGCATCATTCGACAAGCGCTGGTTTGAAGGCAAGGAGTCGTTCGAGCTTCTTCCCTCGCAGACCCAGCGTGTTACCGTCACCTGCCGCATCGCCAACGTAGTCACCTCCGTGGCCTACGATGAATCCATCGACGAAGTGCTCACCGACTACACCATGACCGTGAGCCACTCCAAAGGCGAACTCACATTTGAAGGCCGCGACGAACGTAAGGGCTACTTCCGCATGCCCCCGTCCGACACCGCCCTCGAATGGACTCTGCGCGGCACTCAGGCCGACGGCTCCCAGTACGTTGCCACCGGTACAATCGAAGACGTGAAGCAGGCCTACGAATACGTGCTTACCGTAAAACACAATCCCTCCGTTGACAATTCCGGCGGTGTCTACTTCACTATCGAAGTGGATGAAAGCGCAGTCGAAATCAACGACAACATCGTGATTGCCCTCGCGCCCGAAATCACAGGCTACAACTTCGACATCACAAAACCGCTCGTTGGCGAGAAAGGCAGCCTCGGACGCCGTTCCGTATTTGTCCGCGCCACAAGCGAGCTGAAAAGTGTCGTAATCGAAGCCGAAGGTCTCGCCGGCATGCTCGGTATCAACGGCGACAACTTCGACCTGTTCAACTGCGCCGAACAGGTGGCAGCCGCAATCGAGGCCGCAGGAATCACCCACGACCACACTTACAATACCGAGGCGCAAACATCCTTGCTCAAAATCAACTTCGAGGAATTATTTACCAATCGCCTCGAAAACGGCGTGCACGACATCACAATCACTGCCACCGACAACGCAGGAAAGACTTCCTCCGCTGTTCTGAGCTTCAATATCAGCGACGCCCCGGTTGCCACCGACGATATTCTCGCCACCGACATCACCACTTCAAGCGCAGTGCTCCGCGGCTCTGTCCTCAAAGATGGTGTTGAAAGCGTAGGATTCAACTACCGCCAGGCCGGAACCGCCGAATGGACATATGTCGACGGCGTGGCCGACAGCCGCTCATGGGCTGCGGGTGCGACATTCTCCGCCACAGTGACCGGACTTACCCAGAACACCACCTACGAATACACCGTGGTTTCAGGTGACTATGTATCCGGCGACATCCGCAGCTTCACTACCGAAGCACTTCCCCAGCTCCCCAACGCAGGCATGGAAGACTGGTGGCTCGACGGCAAGGTATGGCGTATGGAAGCCCAGGGAGACACCCGTTTCTGGGACTCAGGCAACAACGGCTCCGCTACAATGAGCAAAACAGTCACCTACTACGACGAATCTCTCTTCCACAGCGGAAGCCGCTCGGCTTATCTCGAATCCAAGTTTGTCGGTATCGGCTCCTTCGTCGGTAAATTCGCGGCCGGCAATATCTTCGCAGGCCAATACATCGGTACTGAGCATACAACAAACGGTATCATCGGTTTCGGACGTCCCTTCACCGGCACACCCAAGGCACTGAAAGTTTGGGTGAAATATACACCGGGGACAGTTGACTACTGGGAATCCGGAGTATACGACGACATCGTGAAAGGCAAGACCGACCGCGGCATCATCTACATTGCCCTGATGGACGACCACACCGAGACATTCACCTTCGAAGGCAAGGATTACAACTTCCCCGTAATCGTGCGCACCTACACCAAGGAACTCTTCGACTCATCGAGCGAACACGTGATTGCGTACGGTGAAAAATTATTCACCGAAGCAACCGCAGGCGACGGCCTTATCGAGCTCACAATTCCCCTCGACTACCGCCGTCAGGACGTTAAGCCCTCCTACATAGTCCTGACCGCATCGGCCAGCAAGGGCGGAGACTTCTTCTCCGGCTCAAGCTCATCAAAGATGTGGCTCGACGACTTCGAACTCGTATATTAATCAGTTGAAAAAAGCAACGGGTTAAATCACCCTCGCAACATATCCAACTGACTCCGCAAAAGCGCGATGCAATCCAACCGTGATTGCACCGCGCTTTTTTACGCCCCTTCACCCTTCACCCTTCACCCTTCACCCTTCACCTTTTTCACCTCTTTATTTTGCATTGCCCTCGCTTATCCGTATCTTTGGCTATCGCCTTAGAAACTCTCGCTCGGCAAAGCCAAAATAAATTTTGCTTTGCGCTCGACTTATGCGTATCTTTGCACACATCATACAACCCGAACAAAGATGAAACACTCCCCGACGTACCTTCCCGGAGCAGCCTTGGTGCTGTTCATCGCCCTTGCCGTGCTATATCTCCCCTGGCTTGGCGAGACTCTCTTCAACTCAAAAGGAGAACCACGCGAAGCTATCGTGGCCGTTTCAATGCTCCAGTCGGGCAACTGGATACTTCCGGTCAACTACGGCGGAGACATCCCGTTCAAACCGCCATTTCTCGCATGGCTCATCGCTGCGGCAGCATGGCTGTTCAACGGGGGTGTTGTCAACGAATACATATCGCGCCTGCCATCGGTTATTGCTGCAATCGCAATGGTTATGACCGGCTACCGCTGGGCATCCCGGCAGCGCGACAGCCGTTTTGCTATCACTTTCTCGATAATCACAATCACATCGTTCGAGGTGTTCCGTGCCGCCATGGCTTGCCGTCTCGACATGGTACTCACGGCATGTATGGTAATCGCAATATATCTCATGCACGAGCTGTGCGAAGACAAGATACGCCACAAAGCGCTCACCTACATCGGAATAATAATACTGCTCACCTGCGCCACCCTCACCAAAGGCCCCGTGGGGTCCTTGCTGCCATGCTTCGCGATGGGCATATATTACCTCCTGCGCGGACGCCGTTTCTTCCCTACACTTGCCAAGATGCTCGGGCTCGCCCTTGTGTCACTCATCGTTCCGGCATTGTGGTCGTGGCAGGCATACCGCATGGGCGGACAGCACTTTGTCGACCTGTTTATGGAAGAAAACCTCGGTCGACTCATGGGAACAATGTCTTACGAAAGCCATGAAAACCCGTGGTGGTACAACTTCATGACACTCGCAGCCGGACTTCTGCCCTGGACTATCATGAGCCTGTTCGCGCTCGCCAACACCCGACATTTCCGCCGCTCGCCTCTTAAACCGGCAGGACTTCTGTCGCTCACAGTGGCAGTGGTCGTGATAGGTTTCTACTGTATTCCTGCAAGCAAGCGCAGTGTCTACCTCCTTCCCGCCTATCCCTTCGTGTGCTACGCCATCACCTGCCTTGCCGAGAAAATCCGTAATCTGCGCTCTATGAAAGTCTTTGCATGGCTTATCGCCTTGCTTGGCATACTCGTTCCCGTAGCAGTAATGATAATCAATGCCAATCCATTGCCAAAGCTCCCTCTGGAGCCAATCAGATGGTGGGGCTACATCATGCTCGCAATTCCCATGCTTGGCGGAGCAGCATGGATTGTAAACCGTCACAGCCCTCTGGGGCATACATGCGTGACAGTGTGGGCTCTATATCTCGCCTATATCTCGACAGTCATGCCTGCGGTGCTCAATCCCCGCAGCGACATCCGCATCCTGCCGGACATCGCTGCCTCCGCGGATGAAACCGTCTACTCCTACTCCCCCGACAACTACCGCTTCTACACCCTCAACTTCTACCTCGACGACCGCATGCGGCCAATTACCACTCCCGACGAAGCCCGGGAACTCCCGGCTGGAAGTAAAATCCTCATGCCGAGTCCGGCCGATTCCGTGGCCTTGGGCGAAGGATTCAGATTCAGCCGCCTGCTTGACCGCTCATGCGACCATCGCACGCCGATAATACTTGCCGTGAAAGAATAGAAAAACAGAAGAAAAACAAGATCCCTGAAAAAATATTCCCCGAAAAATAGTGATAATTCAAAAATAAGTATTACCTTTGCACTCGCTTAGGAACAGAACCAAGCCCGTTACCTTTACGGATACAAAGGCCATGGAGTGATGCTCGAGTGGCTGAAGAGGCACGCCTGGAAAGCGTGTATACCCCAAAAGGGTATCCCGAGTTCGAATCTCGGTCACTCCGCCAAAATTTCCTCAGAGAAGGGATGTCAGTTCTGACATCCCTTTTTTACTTTTGGAGTTTTTTGCGTTGGATAAAAGCAACAACTATTTATTCGACTGAACATAATATCTTCTCCACCTTAGAATCTTCCATAATCCCACTTCCCTGTTCTATAACATCCTCATTAAGTCAAATCGGAACATGTGTAACAGAAACGACTGCATATCAATTCTTAAAAAAAACAGCAACCGTATCAAATGTGAATTTGGTGTGACAGCTCTCACTTTGTTCGGCTCCGTAGCTCGAGGAGACAACCGTTCTGACAGCGACATTGATATTCTTGTAGATATGCCTCCCAAGATATTTATGATGTGCGCCTTGAAAGATTTTCTTGAGTCAATACTAAACTCTTCCGTGGATTTAATTCGCCGTCATTCCCATCTCTCATCAAAATTTCTGACTCAAATTTCAAATGATGCAATCATCATATTCTAAATCAGACATAACCAGGGCGTTAATGACCTTGGAGAATATATGTGACACTATTGAGCAACTGGTAGAATGGAATACAAATATTCACTCTACTGAAACTTATTACAGTTCTCAGAATGGCATGCAGTTACTTGCTGCCAACTGCACTTTAATAACAGCTATTGGCGAAGGTATAAATCGTGTAAACCGAATTCTACCAGATTTTCTTGCATACAATTTCCCAAATATTCCATGGAAGGCAATAATTGGAATGAGAAACCATATCGCTCACGGTTACTTTGAACTTGATGCAGATATAGTCTACGAAGCTGTGAAAAATGACATTCCACAATTATATGAATCCATCAAAAATGCAATCTGCATTTTAAAATCTTTCAAATAATTTCAATCCCGACTTGCTGCGCGTGGGCATGCAAAGTCGGGATTGATGTATGTATGGATTCGTGACTACGGTTAGGTTATTTTCCGAAAATACCGCCGATTTTGCCTTTTATCTCTTCCAATACGCTTTCCTGAACGCCGTCTCCGTCAAGGTCTCCTATCAGGCCTGAGCCTTTGACTTTTTCAATAATCTCCGACATGGAAAAATTACTTGTGTCGATACCTTTGAGATGTTCAGTGACAGCGGAAATATCAAACGAATTGCCAAATTTGGCAGTCAGTTCCGACAATATGTTCTGTATATCCATAATTTTTTCTTTTTGAGGGTTAATAGAATTTTAATACATAAACATAACAAATCGGACCATAACAAGGTTTATATCGGCTCATTCTCCTGAAGCCCCATCTAAAATCACAGGCGGATACCGTTTCGCAAGAGTGGAGCCTCCATCATGCCTTCGGGCATAAATTTCTTGAAAGTATCAACGAGGGTGTTCAGCATGCGTTCCCTTACATAATCCTCTCTTATGTACATCGACACTTTCCGCAGCGAAAGATGATCGCCGTCAATACGCCGAACGTTCATCTGCTGCTGTTCGGTGAGCATAGGAATGTGCATTTCGGGAATGATAGTATAACCACCGTTAGTATCGACAATCCTTATCAACGTGTCGATATTACCGGCCTCATAGACATGACGCCTTCCAATTCTGCCCTTGCAGAAGCTGAACGCACTCTCACGCAGACATTGAACCTCCTTCATCACCCACAGGTGCTCATGCTCCAGCTCTTCGGGTCGGAAAACATCAAGTTTGCGCTGACAGCTCTGCGAGAGATACACGTAGAAACGCTCAGTGTAAAGCGGTATCTCGTACAATCCGGGGGTTGAAATGCCCGAGCTTGCAATCCCGGCGTCGACTGTTGATTCCAACAATGACTTAACCATGGTTTCAGGCCGCATCTCCTCCACCGAAAGAGTTACTTCGGGATAATCCGACAGATAAATTCTTATGAAATCCGGCAAGATGTATGGTGCGATACTCGGACCTACCGAGAGACGGAATTCTCCGGAAATCTCGCCCTTGCTCTCGCTCACCATTTCCTTGATGCGGTTTGTTTCCATCAGTATCAGACGCGCCTGCTCCACTATCCGCTTCCCAATCGTTGTTGTCCTTACTCTACGACTCGTGCGCTCGAACAATCTCACATCCAGTTCTTCCTCAAGTTTTCCAATCATTCCGCTCAGCGTAGGTTGCGTCACGTCAAGAGCCTCAGCCGCCAGAGCAAAACTGCCGTGATGGTCAATGGCTACCAAATATTTCAATTGCTGCAATGTCATATAATAGGCGTTCAATAGTTTTTACCTATACAAAGATAAGGAAAACCATTTGTTTACCTATGAAACTATATCTATTTTTGTAAAAAATAAATACAAACAAGTAATTATGAAATATCTGATAGTGGGTGGAGTAGCCGGAGGTGCTACCGCTGCAGCAAGAATAAGGCGCATCTCGGAAGATGCCGAAATAATCCTTTTTGAAAAAGGTGAACATATCTCTTATGCCAACTGCGGGCTGCCGTATTACATCGGAGGCGTGATAGCTGACAGAGAGAAACTTCTCGTGCAGACTCCGGAGTCGTTCGGACAACGCTTCAACATCGACGTCCGCGTCAACTCCGAGGTGACAGCGATAAACCCCACAGAGAAAACAATCACAGTGACCGCACCTGACGGCACAACCTATACCGAGAGCTACGATAAGCTCCTGCTCTCGCCTGGCGCATCGCCCGTTCGTCCGCCTCTGCCCGGAATAGACAGCGAGGGAATATATACACTGCGTAATGTTGCTGACACCGACCGGATAAAGGCTAAAGTAGCTTCCGGCGACGTAAAGCGTGCCGTAATCGTTGGAGGAGGATTCATCGGGCTGGAAATGGCCGAGAATCTAAGCCACGCAGGAGCGGAAGTGGCAGTAGTGGAAATGGCGCCCCAAGTGATGGCTCCGATTGATTTTTCGATGGCGCAGATTGTCCACTCACATCTTCAGGAAAAAGGTGTGCGGCTATATCTCGAAACCGCAGTCGCTTCATTCTCAAAGAATGAGAATGGAATTGAAATTCATTTCGCAGATGGCCGAACCCTTGAAGCCGACATGGTTATCCTTTCAATCGGCGTAAGACCTAATACAGCCCTTGCCTCGGAAGCCGGGCTTGAAATCGGCCCAATGCGAGGTATCAAAGTGAATGAATTCCTGCGCACATCCGATGAGAACATCTATGCCGTAGGCGACGCTATTGAATATCCGCACCCTCTCACGGGGCGCCCGTGGCTCAATTATCTCGCCGGACCGGCCAACCGTCAGGCAAGAATTGTTGCCGACAACATGGTATTCGGCAACAAGATTAAGTACGAAGGTTCGATAGGCACATCCATTGCCAAGGTATTCGACATGACAGTTGCCGCAACCGGACTTGCTGCCAAACGTCTCAAACAAGACGGCATTGAATATCTGTCGGCAACAATACATCCGTCGTCGCACGCAGGCTACTATCCCGATGCCTTACCGATGACAATCAAGGTGGTATTCTCGCCCGAAGACGGAAAACTGCTCGGCGCACAGATTGTAGGATACGACGGCGTGGATAAACGCATCGACACCATTGCAGAGGTAATTAAAAACGGCGGTTCCGTCACGGATCTGACCGGAATTGAACAAACCTATGCCCCGCCCTACTCCTCGGCCAAGGATCCCGTTGCCATTGCAGGATATGTGGCTGAGAACATCCTCTCCGGAAAAATGAAACCAATCTATTGGCGTGAGCTGCAGGCCGGAGGCGCAAAAGACGCAGTGCTTATCGACGTCCGCACGCCCATGGAATTTGCAACAGGTTCGATACCCGGAGCCATAAACATCCCGCTTGACTCAATGCGCGGACGGCTCGGGGAAATTCCCGCCGGACGTCCCGTGATTCTCTACTGCGGAGTGGGACTTCGCGGCTACCTTGCATCAAACATCCTCCGCCAGAACGGATTTAAGGATGTCCGCAACCTCATCGGTGGAATCAAGACCTTCAATGCAGCCACAAGTCCAATCCCCGCACCCAAACCTTTTTGCGACACAAATAATAAAATGAAACCCTCTGACAACAACACTATATCTTCCGCTATAAGAATTGACGCTTGCGGGCTATCATGTCCCGGCCCGATAATGAAACTCAAGGATGCGATGGACAGCATGGCGACCGGAGAAACCCTCGAAATCACCGCAACCGACCCCGGTTTTGCCCGCGATGCCGAAGCCTGGTGTCAGTCGACCGGAAATAAATTCCTCTCGTCAGAATCCTCAGCCGGTAAATACAGGATTCTTGTAGAACGCGGAAATGGCTCTGAGAAAAGTATAAACTGTGTACCTTCAGGACGTGGCAAGACATTCGTGCTTTTCAGCGATGACCTTGACAAGACACTCGCCACCTTCGTTCTTGCAAACGGGGCTGCCGCCACAGGCGAGAAAGTAACAATATTCTTTACCTTCTGGGGACTTAATGCAATCAAGAAATCCCGTAAGCCGAAAGTAAGCAAAGACCTCTTCGGCAAGATGTTTTCAATGATGCTCCCGGCAGATACAAAAGCGCTCAAACTGTCGAAAATGAATATGCTCGGGGCCGGAAGCAAGATGATGCGCCACATAATGAAACGCAAGAACATCGCTTCGCTCGAAGAACTGCGCGAAACAGCGATAGCAAACGGCGTTGAATTCATTGCCTGCCAGATGTCAATGGATGTCATGGGCGTCAGACGGGAAGAACTTCTCGACAATGTGACAATCGGTGGCGTGGCAACATACATGAACCGCACCGACGACGCAAACCTCAACCTCTTCATCTGATTCCACCTCAATACGTTGCACCCCGAAAGCCGGAAAACTTTCGGGGTGCCGTGTATCTTTACTCAAGCGTATGGGAGAATGTCAATAGCTGATTGCGGGTGTGAGTTCCTTGGCCTGTTCTATCATGCGTTCGATTTCGCTCACGGAAGGAACGCGCTTGCAAAGATGGCGCTCGTCGTTGACCTCCTGCAGTTTGGGCTGAAGATTGGCGGCTACACGATGGCGGAATTCCTTTACGGTGTCGACTCCCGCAGCCTCAAGAAGTTCGGCAAACTGTCCGGCAACGCCTTTGATGCGGAACAAATCGGCATGGTTGGCCCATTTCAGAATAAGTTTGGAAGATATTCCGGTTTCTTCGGCAAGGTCGGCACGACCTTTGGGAGTTGCAGCTTTTTCGAGCAAGTCGTCAGTAGTCACGACTCCTGCTTCCTGCAATTTCTTGGCATAAGCCTCGCCTACGCCTTCGATTTCAATAATTTTATAAGCCATATCAGTTGAAGTTAGGGTTTTACAATCTAACATCCTAAATGTATGATTTGTTGAGATTAGGCATTATTTGGAGAGGATTAAAGATTAGGGATTATGGATTAATTGCAGCAGCTGTCTTTAATCCTTTACCCTTTAATCCCTTAATCTTTTTTACTACCTTTGCAGATATAAACCATGACTTATGATAGACAAGATTATTGAATGTGCACGTGGAGCAGGTGAAATCGCTCTCGGTTATTTCCGCTCAGGCGACCGCCTGAGGATGGAAAACAAGCTCAATGACAGCGACATTGTCACTACCGCCGACCGCGAGAGTGAGGAATATATCAAGGATTTCATCAGAAAGAATTTCCCCTCCCACAGCATACTGTCGGAAGAAACCGGCACCACGGCAGGCTCCGACAATGAGGTCCGCTGGGTTGTTGACCCGATCGACGGCACTACCAATTTTTTTGCCGGAATCCCATTGTGGGCCATAAGCATCGGCGTGGAAATCGGCGGCGTGACGGAGTACGGAGTCGTATATCTTCCGGCCACAGGCGAATTGTTCCATGCCCGGCGCGGTTGCGGAGCGTTTCTCAACGGACAGCCTATCCATGTCTCGGCGGAAACGCGTCTTTCCAGAAGCGTGATTTCAACTGGATTCCCTGTTGACAAGGACACCAATCCCGACAACAACCTTGACAATTTCGCCGCCGTATTGCCCCACGTCCGCGACATGCGCCGGCTCGGCTCGGCCGCTGCCGACCTGTGCTACACCGCCGCAGGTATTCTCGGAGGATTCTGGGAACTCGGTCTGCACGAATGGGACGTATGCGCCGGAGCGCTCATAGTCAAGGAAGCCGGAGGTTCCATAAGCCGCTTCCGCTCCGACCGCGGAGTGTGCATCGTGTGCGGTGCTCCGGAAATATATAACCAGCTAAAAAAACTCATAAAATGATAGAATACATCCGCGGCACTGTCGCAAGCCTGAATCCGGCTGCCGTTGTGCTCGAGACCCGCGACGGAGTGGCATACCTCCTGAACATATCCCTGCCGACATTTTCAAGTCTTGACGGAGCGAAGGAAGCCCGCCTTTGGGTACACGAATCCATACGTGAGGATGCCTGGGTGCTATACGGATTCCATGAGGAGCGCCAGCGCGAGTTGTTCCGCCAGCTCATAGGCGTTTCGGGCGTGGGTGCTTCAACAGCAATACTCATTCTCTCGGCTCTCGCTCCCGACGAACTCGCCACCGTAATATCCTCGGCCGACGTGCGTCGTCTCAAAAGTATCAAGGGAATAGGCGCCAAAACCGCAGAAAGAATAATTGTTGACCTCAAAGATAAAATAAAACCCTCTTCCGATACGTTAATACTCCAGCCCCAATCCGGCTCCGACGCCTTTGAGGAAGCTCTTGCCGCACTCGTGATGCTCGGTTTCGACCGCAAGCTCGCCCAGAAGTCGCTCAAATCGCTTTTCGACGCCGACCCGACTCTCAAGGTCGAGGCAGCTATCAAGAAAGCGCTCTCCATGATGTAAGCTCCTCATCACAAGTCGGAAATTCTCCGGACACCGTGGCTGTTGCGAATGGAAAAAGTAACGACACGATATATACTTGCCGCACTTGTAGCGCTCCTTCTTGCGGGGGGCGTTCTTGCCGTGTCCGTACAGGGGCAGTTGTATCGTCCGGAAATCAATCCACCCGCTCCCGCGGCATATCCCCCACCCCCTCCCGGCGATTCCGTAGCCATGCCGCTGCCCGTGCCGCCCACAGTGCCGCAGAGCTACGAGGACCTGATGGAGGAGGAACTCGCCTACGACCTTTCCACTCCGTCAAACATCACCACCACAGCCGAATACGACCCGGTGTCAAAATGCTATGTCGTGCGTACGCGCGTGGGCGACTACGACATCGCCACACCCTTCATGCTCTCCCCTCAGCAGTACGAGAACTGGCAACTGCGTCGCTCTATGCAGCAGTACTACAACGAGCGCAACCGCTCACTCATCACCGACAAGGAGAAGCAGCCGTTCAACATCTTCGATATGAACTTCGCCCTCGGACCGCTCGAAAAGATTTTCGGCCCCGGCGGCGTATCGCTCAAGACCCAAGGCTCCGTGCAGGTGTCGATGGGTATCAAGAGCAACAAGACCGACAACCCCTCTCTTTCCCTGTCGGCACGACGCAAGACCTACTTTGACTTCGACCAGAAAATCCAGGCCACGATTGCCGCAGGTGTGGGCGACCGCATGAAGTTCAATATGACCTACAACACCGACGCGACATTCGATTTCGACTCCAAGAACCTCAAACTCGCCTACGAAGGCAAGGAAGACGACATTGTGAAAAGCATCGAGGCCGGTAACGTATCAATGACAACCGGGTCGTCGCTGATTCGCGGAAGCACGGCTTTGTTCGGTTTCAAGAGCAAACTGCAGTTCGGCAAACTCACCGCAACCGCACTCGTGTCGCAGCAGAACTCCGAATCAAAGTCAATCAACACCAAAGGCGGCGCGCAGACAACACAGTTCACAGTCAACGCCGACGAGTACGACCAAAACCGTCACTACTTCCTGAGCCACTTCTTCCGCGACAACTACGACACTTTCGCATCGCGCCTGCCATACGTCTCGTCGGGCGTGCAGATTACGCGCATCGAGGTATGGATTACCAACAAAAGCGGCAAGTACGAGCAGTCGCGCAACCTTGTTGCCTTCCAGGACCTTGGCGAAAACTCCGTGCTCGCCAACAATTACTGGGCCGTGAATCCCGCACTGCCCAATCCGGCCAACGCATCCAACAATCTTTTGTCCGTAATCAAGTCGGACTACCCCGGAGCGCGAAACATCAACACCGTGACCCAGGCTCTCGAACCTCTTGCCGCCTACGGAATCGAAGGTGGACGCGACTATGAAAAAGTGGAGAGCGCACGCCTGCTGTCATCAAGCGAATACACCCTCAACTCCACCCTCGGTTATATCTCTGTAAAGAGCGCCCTTAATGCCGACGAGGTACTGGCCGTGGCATTTGAGTACACCTACGGCGGCCAGGTCTATCAAGTGGGCGAATTTTCCGGCGACATCACCACCACCGACCAATCGCTGTATGTGAAGATGCTCAAGAGCACCACCTCATCGCCCTATCTGCCAATGTGGAAGCTCATGATGAAAAACGTGTATTCACTCGGCGGCTACCAGATTCAGAAGAGCAATTTCAAACTCAACATCAAATACCTCTCCGACACCACAGGCACGCAAATCAACTATCTGCCAGTGCCGGGGCTCAATAACCAGTCGCTGCTCCAGGTGATGAACCTCGACCGCATCGACTCCAATGAAGAAAGTAATCCCGACGGATTTTTCGACTACATCGAGGGCTACACCATACAGTCGTCCACGGGCAAGATTATCTTCCCCGTTGTTGAACCTTTCGGCTCGCACCTTGCCAAGAAAATAAACGATCCGGCGCTCGCGCAGCAATATATCTATCAGGAGCTTTACGACTCGACCCTTGTCGTGGCACGCCAGTACGCCAACAAAAACAAATTCATCCTCTCGGGTGAATATCAGGCCTCGTCAGGCTCGCAGATACGTCTCAATGCCATGAACGTGCCGCGAGGCTCGGTTATCGTGATGGCCGGAGGTGTGCAGCTCACCGAAAACTCCGACTATACCGTGGACTATGCCATGGGTATCGTAACCATCACCAACCAGTCGATCATCGACTCCGGACAGAACATCAGCGTAACGCTCGAGAACCAGTCGATGTATTCGACACAACGAAAGACATTGCTCGGACTCGACCTCCAGTATCAACTCAACAAAAACCTCAATATCGGCGGTACGCTGCTCCACTTCTCTGAGAAGGCGCTCATCGAGAAGGTGAACATCGGCGACGAAGTTGTCAACAACACAATGCTGGGCCTCAACCTCACCTACAATGGTGAATTCATGTGGCTCACCAACCTCCTTAACAAGATTCCGACCGTCAACGCCACCACGCCCTCGCGCCTGAACCTCACCGCCGAATACGCCCGTCTGCTGCCACATTCGCAGAAATCAGGCTCGTCGAAAGGCTCGTCCTACGTCGACGACTTCGAGGCCACACAGACCGGCATCGACCTCCGTTCGCCCTACTCATGGTTCCTGGCATCGACTCCTTACGACAACAGCCGCGACGCCCTTTTCCCCGAGGCGGCGCTGAGCAACAACGTTGACTACGGCAAAAACCGCGCGCTGCTCAACTGGTACTACATCGACCGCATGTTTACCCAGCGCAATTCATCGCTCGCCCCGGGCTACATCAAGAGCGACCTCGTGCAGCTGTCGAATCCCTATGTGCGCGAAGTCACATCCAAGGAAATCTTCCCCGGACGCGAACTCAGCTACGGCGAATCAAGCACAATACAGACGCTCAACCTCTCCTACTACCCCAACGAACGCGGCCCCTACAACCTTGATGCCGAAAATGTGGACGAAGACGGCTACCTCCAGAATCCTGAAAAACGCTGGGGCGGTATCATGCGCAAAATCGACAACACCAACTTCGAGCAGAGCAACATCGAATACATCCAGTTCTGGCTCATGAGCCCCTTCCTCGACCCCGAGAACCCTAATCTCGAGGGTGGCGACCTGTACATCAACCTCGGCGAACTGTCGGAAGACATTCTCAAGGACGGACTCAAAAGCTACGAGAACGGTATTCCCTACGACGGCAACAACCAGTACCTCACTGAAACCGCATGGGGACGCGTGTCGACGCAGAACTCCCTAACCTACTCCTTCGACAACGCCACCGGAGCGCGTGTGGCCCAGGACGTCGGTCTTGACGGACTTCCCAACTCCGACGAGTTCACATTCCCATCATATCAGGACTACATCGAACGCCTGAGCCGCCGCCTGTCGCCTGCAACCATCGCAAAGATGCAGGACGACCCGTTCTCGCCCTTCAATGACCCCGCGGGCGACAACTATCACTTCTACCGCGGCTATGACTACGACGAACAGCGCCTCGGCATTATCGACCGCTACAAGCGTTACAACGGCGTCGAAGGCAACTCCCTCTCACCCGAGGACGCAGCAGATCCCCTCTACCAGTCGTCACGCAGCGTGCCCGACGTCGAGGACATCAACCAGGACAACACCCTCAACGAATACGAACGCTACTTCCAGTACAAGATTTCCATCCGTCCCGAAGACCTCGTTGTGGGCAAGAACTACATCACCGACAAACAGGTGTCCATCGTGCCAACACGCGACGGCGAATACCCCACCGTGGAATGGTATCAGTTCAAGATACCTTTGAAGGACTATGAGAAGGTCGTCGGCTCGATCAACGACTTCTCCACCGTGCGCTTCGCCCGTATGTTCCTCACCAACTTCAAGGCAACAACCCACCTGCGTTTCGCCACCTTCGAGCTTGTGCGCGGCGAGTGGCGCGGCTACGACTTCAACCTCAACAGCCGAGGCGAGGCTCCCGCACAGGGACAGCTCGATATCTCCGTTGTCAACATCGAGGAAAATGCCGGACGCGAGCCGGTCAACTACGTTCTTCCTCCCGGCGTGACCCGAATCAGCGACCCCGGACAGAGCCAGATTGTGCAGCTCAACGAACAATCAATGTCGATGAAAGTACTCGGGCTCCAGGCCGGTGACGCACGCGGCGTATACCGCAACACTCAGCTCGACCTGCGCAACTACAAGCGCATGCAGATGTGGGTACACGCCGAATCGCTCATCGACGACCTGACGAGTCTCCACTCCGGCGACCTGTCGGTATTTATCCGTCTCGGCTCCGACGTCAAGAGCAACTTCTACGAATACGAGGTACCTCTCGAACTCACCCCCCATGCCCGATACAGCAACGACAGCGAGCGCGACCGCGAAATCGTGTGGCCCGCAAACAACTACCTCGACTTCAACCTACAGAACCTCGTGGATCTGAAGAAAGAGCGTAATGCTGCCAAACGTGCTGAGGAGGCCGGAGTGGGTTACGGAACACTCTTCACAGGACGCGACCCCGACAACAGCCGCAACCGCATGGCCGTGATGGGTAATCCCTCGCTAAGCGATGTGCGCGTGATGCTCATCGGTATCCGCAACAACTCCGCCACCACCAAGGACGGCATTGTGTGGGTCAACGAGCTGAAAGTGACCGATTTCAATGAAGATGGCGGCTGGGCTGCCAAAGCCAACGCCACCCTGTCGATGTCGGACATCGCAACGGTCAATCTCGGCGCTCATGTGGAGACAGCCGGATTCGGCAGCGTGGATCAGTCGCTCAACGAACGCCGTCTCGACGACTACGAACAGTACAACGTGGCCGTGCAGGCCGACATGGGTCGCTTCCTCCCCGAGAAAGCCAAACTCCGCGCCCCCGTCTACTATTCGATGACAAAGGAGAAAACATCGCCCAAGTACAATCCCCTCGACCAGGATGTGCTGCTGAAAGACGCCCTCGACGAGTGCACCACAAAGCAGGAGCGCGACTCCATAAGCAACTACGCCATAGAGCGCACGACCATTCAGAACTTCTCGTTGTCGGGACTCAATTTCGACGTCAAGAGCAAGAATCCCATGCCATGGGACCCGGCCAATTTCACTCTCAATTTCTCCTTCTCGAAACAGGCCAAGATGGACCCCACCACCGAGTATGAGAACACCAACGACTACCGCGGGTCGTTCCTCTACTCCTACACGCCGTATATCAAGAACTTGAAGCCCTTCGGATGGATCAAGTCGAAAAACAAGAACCTCAAATTCATCCGCGAATGGGACATCCAGTGGCTGCCGAACAATATCTCGTTCCAGACCAACATGTCGCGTTACTACTACGAACAGCAGACACGTTCGGAAACAGATGTAATGTTCCAGCTTCCGGTATCTGTGAGCAAAAACTTCCTCTGGGATCGACAGCTCGCACTCACATGGAACGTAACCAAATCACTGTCTTTCACATTCAACTCCAACACCTCCGCACGCATCGAGGAAACGGTAGGCGCGGTCAACCGCAAGCTCTTCCCCGACCGCTACGAGCAGTGGAAGGACACCGTTTGGCAGAGCATCCTTTCCATGGGTACTCCATGGTCCTACAACCAGACATTCACAGGCCAGTACAAGGCTCCTTTCTCAAAGATTCCCGTAATTGATTTCATCACCGGTTCGGTAAGCTACAACGCCACCTACAAGTGGGACCGCGGCGCCACCATCGACGGCGAGAAGCTCGGCAACTCCATCGCAAACCAAGCTGCATGGACAGCCGACGGACGCGTCAATTTCGAGAGCTTCTACAACAAGATTCCCTTCCTGAAGGAGGTGAACAACCGCTTTGCAAACACCCGCAAACGTGCCACCGCACGCAAGCCCAAGAAATTTGAGCGCACTTTCCGGCTCAAAGCCGATACAACGCTCACCATCAAGCACAACCTGCGCACACGCAAAATTAAGGTTACGGCTGTGACCGCCGACGGCGACACGCCATTCCCGGTCAAGACCAAGGTTGTGGATGTCAACACGGTGGAGATTCTCAACCGCGGCGACCAGAACCTGAAATTCACCGTGCTCGAGTTGCTCAAGGACGAGAAATCCCTTGCCCGCGACATGGCCGAATATGCCGTGCGCCTTATAATCTCGCCGCGCAATGTTTCGGTTCGTTACCGCAACACGCGCACGATGTCCCTGCCGCTGTTCGAGCCTAATATCGGCAACATATTCGGACAGACCAACTCCTACGGCCCGATGTCGCCGGGTCTTGACTTCGCCTTCGGTTTCACCGATGAAAGCTACATCGACAAAGCTCTCGACCGTGGATGGCTCATAACCGACGACGGCCAGACCTCGCCTGCTATATGGTCGCGCACCAACGAACTCAACATCGAGGCCAACCTCGAACTGTTCAAGGGCTTCAAGATTCAGCTTACATTCAACCGCACCGACAACCGCACATCGCAGGTGCAGTTCATGTACGCAGGCATGCCGACATCGCTTTCCGGCTCCTACACCAAGACCCACTGCGCTTTGCTCACGGCCCTGCGCTCGTCAAGCGCCAACAACGGCTATTACTCACCGGCCTTCGACCAATTCCTGAGCGACATCCATGCCGTCCGCGGTCGCGTCGAGGCTCAGTATGCCGGAATAAAATACCCCGATGCAGGATTCATCTCCGGCACAATCAACGCAGGGCAAGTGTTCAATCCCGAGGTTGGTACAGTGAGCGAGACCTCGTCCGACGTGCTCATTCCGGCCTTTGTCGCCGCATACACCGGTATAAGTCCCGAGAAGGTCAATCTCAATCCCTTCCCCGACTTCTCTTCAGTGCTCCCCAACTGGCGCATAACCTACGACGGCCTCATCAACATGGGCAACATGCGCAACATTTTCAAATCCTTCACCCTCACCCACGCCTACCAGTGTACCTACTCCGTAGGCTCCTACTCGTCGTACCTCAACTGGGTGAGCGCCGGAGGTCAGACTCTCGGCTTCACACTCGACGAAATAAGCGGCCAGCCTATCCCGTCGTCGCCCTTCAACATTTCCTCCGTTGCCATCACCGAACGTTTCGCACCTCTTATCGGAGCCAAGTTCACGCTTAAAAACGAACTTCAGTTCAACGCCGAATACCGCGACCAACGCACCCTCACGCTCAACTCTTCGGCAGGTCAGGTGGTGGAAGCCACTTCCAAAGGCATTACCGTAGGTGTGGGCTACAAGATTGTAAACTTTAACACCGTGCTCAAGATGAAAGGCTCCGGCCAGGGTGTGAGCAACGACCTGACGCTCAACGCCGACTTCTCTTTCCAGAACAATCAGGCGCTGATACGACGTATCGAGGGCAACTACACCCAGCCTACGAGTGGAACCAACACACTCAACATCAACTTCACCGCGGGCTATACCCTGAGCAAGCGAATCACACTGAAGGCCTACTTCGACCATCAGGTCAACTCGCCCATCGTCACCACCAGCTCATATCCCACCACCAACTCTTCCTACGGCATCCAGCTCAACCTGTCGCTGGCCCGCTAAAAAGATACAATCCAAGAGAAAACAACCTCTAAAATCAATCTATCATGCGTAAATTTCTCATCCTCGCCATCGCAGCCCTCGGAGCCATGGCATCCGTTGAATCCAATGCACAAGACGTACTCGACGCCGGAGAATACAACCGCCCCTACCTTGGTCTGCGAATCTCCTACGAATCGCCCATCCCCGGAAAGTGGAATTTGGGAGGCGAAAAAGTGGACATGTACAAAAACGGCTCCGGCTTCGATGCCGGCGTGGTCTACAATATTCCACTGTGGAAAAACCTCTATTTCGAGCCGGGAATCGAGCTGTACTATAACGCAATGGGCGTGGACATCGAAACCTCAGGCGATCCCGACGGCACTCCAAATATAACGGACATCAACGCATCAGTACGTCGTTTCGGCCTGCGTATTCCTTTACTTGCAGGCTACCGTTTCGACCTTGCGACATGCAGCCTTTACGCCTTCACCGGCCCCGTGGTGGAAGCGGGAATAATCGGCCGCAGCCACACCTCGGCCAAATACAACGGCGAGAGCTATTCTGAAGGCTCCAATTACTATGTCGAAGGAGGATTCAAGCGCCTTGACGTGGCTTGGAAAATCGGTGCCGGAGTCAGCATCAACCAATACTACATCGGTCTGAGCGGCAACCTCGGCATGTGCAACATCCTACGTGGCTACAACGGTGTTTCGATGCGTGAGAACCTCTTCCAATTCACCCTCGGTTATAACTTCTGACAATCCTACTGCATGCACTTTTTAGAATACGGGAATTACTACCTCTTCGGATTGGTAGTGCTGTTTCTCATTGTGGGAACCATAGTATCCGACCACAAATTCAACAAGTGGAAAAAGAATCTTTATGCAGGTAAGGCTCAACGCAACGGCCCTGCGAAAGATAAGGTTTCGGCTGGCGGCACGTGGTATGAAGTGACTCTGCCGACTGAAAAATACGTGCTCGCCCACGCTCTGATTGACGGCGAGACACACGTTGCCATGCTCAATCAGGGCATGGTGGGATACGAACCCAAGGCCGCGTTCCCTTGGTTTCTGTCCTTGATAATTGAATACGACGTTCCTACCGACACTCCGCTTCCGGCCGACCCTGTGCCGATTATGCAGGACTTTGTCGAGAGAATCGACGATGCTATAAAATTCCACGGCGACGCTCCCAACGCCTTGTTTGTCGGTCGAGTGACCGGTGGGGGCATCACCCAGGCAATGTGGTGTGTGCGGGAGCCTGCCCCTGTCCACCAATACCTTAAAGACATAATCATATCCGAAGACTTCCCCATCCACTTCCAGTATCAGATGGCGTTGGATTCCGGCTGGACCCAGGCAAACTACTGGCTCGAACCTTTGACACGCCAACAACAAGTTTGAATCAAGCAATTATCAAATACCATGAAACGTTTTTATCCCTTATTGTGTGTATGCACAGCATATTTCATGTTGTGCGGATGTGGAGCCCCGGCAAAACAAAACGCCACACTATACAGGACGCATATACCCGAAGACAAATGGGTGGTTGGCTCCACATATATCGACGGCAAGCCACATGTAGGCCTGCTGAATCCGGGAATATTGGATTTAACGCCAAAATCCGCTTTTTCATGGTATTTGTCAGTGATATTGGAGTATGATGTCACTCCTGCCAAAGACCTTCCGGATGATCCGACTCCTGTCATGCAGGAATTTGCCGATGATATCTACGACCACATAGTGATAAATCCTGACGACCCGAATGTGCTGTATATGGGACGAGTCACAGGTAATGGAATAACCCAGGTCATGTGGTACGTCAAAAATCCTGAGCCTGTCAACAGATATCTTCAGAGCCTGATAATGTCAGGAGACTATCCCATCCATTTCCAATACCAGATGAGTGAGGATAAGGAGTGGACTCAGGCCCATTACTGGCTTGACCCCATAGCCGAGCAACTCACCAGGTGACACGGGTATCGAGCCAGGAAAATATGTAGCGGAAAAGAGGTTCGCGGACGTTCGGGGCCGACAGGACGAGGTCGTGAAGGCCGCCTACTATGCGAACCGGAGTAACATGCGGGCCGAGTCCGAGACCGTAGCGGCGTATATCCTTCACGTCAAGCACCGCGTCGCCGCGGTTAAATTCCGGAGTCCATTCCGAGCCATATACCGAATGGTCGGAGTACATCAGTAGAATAGGCACACGGATATCGGCGCGTCCGTCGCGTAATGATTTCTGCGCAAGAGTGATTGCCCGAACCCATCCGGCATCCACGTCGGGTGATTGGGTGAATTTCCAGTCGGTACGGTAGTTCCATTCGCCATGCCCCGATGCAAGCAGGCTCTCGGCATAGGCATGCGACATTCCTTGCGGGATACGTGTGTTTGGAAAATACTTGCCCCAAAGCGAAATCAGCGGCACAAGATGCTCCTGCCAGCCGAGATTCCAGTCAAGAAACGGACTGTTGAGCACAAGTGCCTTGATCTGTGGACGACTGTTCTGCGCCATGAAGCATGATGTTATCAAGCCCCCGGTGGAATGTCCCATAAGCGCGACCTCGCCGATGCCGTCGCGGGCAATCTGCACCAAGGCTGAATCAATGTCGGGAAAATATTCATCGACATTCCTGATTGAAAACGGTTTCTGCCCCGGCATGAGCGAACGTCCGTAGCGGCGCAAATCAACGGCATAGAAGGCATAACCGTGGCTTATGAAGCGGTCGGCCATCTCTGCCTGAAAGAAATAATCGTTGAAGCCGTGGACGTAAAGCACTGCCCGGGCAGCTTTTTCCTCGGGAAGTTTCCTGATGATAGTAGACTGCAGCGAATCATCCTGCACGCAATGACGCATCACAAAGCCGTCGCCGAGAATATCCGCTGTCCAGGTCTGTGCGAGACCGGGAAATACCGTTGCAACGATTGCTGCAATGGCTATAAATAATCTGATTCTAATGTGTTTCATATCTTGATAACGTTTCAAAACGTGAATTTAGAAAGAAAAATCCGTGATTTTAGTTAAATATAGTTAATCCATAGATTTTTTCTTGGAAAAGTTATGCCATATATCATAAAATGTATAACTTTGCATCAGTTTTTCATGGTATTAGATTTAAGGTTATAAAAGATTATTCGTCGTGATGACGAATAATATTTTTTTTGTACCTACCCGAACTTATTACAACCAATCTTTGAATGTTCTTGCAAGATGAAAAAAAGCGTTTCAAAAATACTCATGGCGTTGGCTCTGATTGCATCGGCGGCCTCCTGCTCCAATGACGGTATGCCAAGCGTCAAAGTAAAGGTAAGCAATAACACCGACATTGACCGCACTAACGAAATGGTTGAGATTCCGATATCGGAATTGCGTACGAACATTCCAAATCAATTTTTATATGTGCTTGACAGCAAAGGTACTGAAATACCTTCGCAGGTAACACATGACTCACTTCTCATATTCAAGGTAACATTACCGGGCGATAAATCCGCGCAGTTCACCGTGTGCGGTTCCGACACCGTGCACACCTACCGCAATGTAGTCGGAGGCCGCATATATCCCGAACGCGCCGATGACCTCGCATGGGAAAACGAGACTGCCGGCTATCGCATCTACGGCCCTGGCACACGCATGATGGGCGAACGCGTCTATGGCAACGACGTGTTTTTCAAATACCCGACCTCCGAGCTGGTGCTTGAGAAAATTTATGCGCCGCAGACCGATGTCCTAACCCAAAATAAAATCGACAGCCTGAAGCGCAGCGATACGAGCTTGCCGGAAGACTTCTACAACAGCGTCTCCTACCATGTCAACCACGGCTTGGGCATGGACTGCTATTTCGTAGGCCCGACTCTCGGAGTGGGCGGACTTGCTGTGTTCCGCGGCGACTCGCTTGCCTACACCTGGGGCTACGAGACCGCTGAAATTCTTGATAACGGCCCGATTCGCTTCACTGCCCGCGTGAGCTTCATTTCACCTGCCGGAAAGTCTACGGAATGGCGTGAGATAACGCTTGATTCAGGCGCAAGACTCAACCGCTGCAAAGCCTGGTTCGAAGACCTGGACGAGCCGGTGGAATTTGCAACCGGATTTCCCCGACGCGACGATCGCAACGCACTTTCCGGCGAAGACATGCGTTGGCTGTGCTACTCCGACCCGACCCAAGGTCCCGGCAACGGGGAGGCGCTCGTCGGATTGGTATTTATCGAAAAAGCCGACCGCTTCGTTGAAGCCGACGACCACATATTAGCTCTGCGCCATACCGCACCGTCCGATACCTCACAATTCCTTTGGGGAGCCGCATGGCAGCCCGTGCAGATTAAGTCGCTCGAAGACTGGGCCGACTACCTTGACAATACCGACCACTCCCTACGCAGCCCCCTGAAGGTGGAAGTGAAGAAATAGGAAATTTAGGCAAAAAAGCAAAGTAAGGTAAAAAGGCGAGGTTAGGAGAAAAGGCGAAGTTTGGTAAAAAGGCAAGAGAATAGTTTTTCTTCGTGCCTTACATAGCCTTTACCCATTGCCCTTCTTACCCGTCCCTTGCCTATCATTGCCTTCTTGCCCTCCATTGCCTACCCTTCCCCTTGCCTATCATTGCCTACCATCGCCTTCTTACCTTCCCCTTGCCTATCATTGCCTCTCCTCGCCTATCTTTACCTATACTATATAATATTTCGGGAAGTTTGTCGTTAAAAGATAGATGAACCGACCTAAATTCATACTTGCACTGCTTTTCAGCTTTATATTGGCAGGAGTTCCTGCCGCAGCGGCTCGTGACCTTAACGACAAGATCATGAACCGCCCGTATGCCGACCTGCGGCGTTGGCATCTTGGCTTCTCAATAGGCATGCACACCGAAGGTATGAAGTTTGTACACAACGGTCTTGCCGTAACAGAGGCAGGAGAACTCTGGCGCGTGGACCAGCCCGGGTATCAACCGGGATTCTGCGTCAACGGCCTGCTCTCACTCAGGCTCAACAACTATTTCTCGCTCCGCTTCTCGCCCGGTATGTATTTCGGAAGCCGCGACCTCAAAATGGTGGAACTGAACTCCGGCGCCGTAGAAGAACAAAGTGTGAAATCGACCTACGTCGTATTGCCCGTTGACCTGAAATTCGCCGCCATGCGCTACCGCAACTCGCGCCCCTACGTAGTGGCCGGCGTAATGCCCGCGTTCGACGTTTCCAAGAAGCGCAGCGACATTCTGCGGTTCAACGCCGCCGACTGCTACCTTTCGGTGGGTTTCGGATGCGACTTCTATCTGCCTTACTTCAAGCTGATTCCCGAACTTAAATTCTGTTTCGGGCTCACCGACGTGCTCACCCACAAGCGTCCCGACCTTCAGGATGACCCGGCAAAGCTCAAATTCACCGAATCCCTAACCAAGGCAACCTCGAAGATGGTTGTGCTGACTTTCTACTTTGAATAACACGATGCAACGCCTACTCCAGCAAATACATACCCGCCTTCGCACGACATGGCTCCCGGCTATTGCGATGCTGTGCGCCGTGATGTCCGGCATCGGCGACGCATCGGCACAGACCGACGCCCAATTCTCGCAGTACTACGAGGTGCCCACCTACTACAACCCTGCGGCAGCCGGACGCACCGACTTCCTCCGCATCCGTGGCGGAGCTCGCATGCAGTGGGTAGGAATCGACAATGCCCCGATGACTTTCGCGGCCACTGCCGATATGCCGTTCAAATTCATCAACAAGCGTTTTGCAGCGGGTGTCCTGATGAGTCAGGAAAGCATAGGCCTCTACAAGACCCTGATGCTGGACGGACAGATAGGCTACAAATTCAAGAAATTCGGCGGCGAATTTACCGCAGCTCTTCAGATCGGCATGTACGACCAGTCGTGGAAAGGCTCGGAAGTATTCCTGCCCGACAACGACGACTACCACCAGGGCACCGACGACGGCATCCCCACCACCGACATCCATGGCACGGCGCTTGACCTCGGGCTTGGTCTGTGGTATGAGCACAAACGCTTCTGGGCCGGATTGTCGTGCAGCCATCTCACATCACCCACAATCGGGCTCAACGCCGAAAGCGCGTCGGGAGGCTCCGAGACAGCGGGAGAGCGCCGATACGAATTTCAGGCACGCCGCACACTTTATTTCATGGCCGGCGGCAATATTCCCGTAAAAAACACGTTATTTGAAATACTACCGTCGCTCATGGTGAAGTCCGATTTCCTCTTCACAACCGGAGAAATAACAGCCAGGGCACGCTACAATAAATTCCTCTCCTTCGGAGTGGGCTACCGCTGGAACGATGCCGTAATAGCCACTGTGGCTGCGGAAATCAAGAATTTCTACATCGGCTACTCCTACGACTACGCCACCTCGGCAATAAACCGGGCCTCGATGGGAAGCCACGAGGTTTTCGCAGGTTACAGCCTTAAGCTCGACTTCTCGGAGAAGAACAAAAACCGTCACAAGAGCATACGCATCATGTGATTGACATAAACGATTTGCAACAAAAACTGTCCGGTATCATATATTGACAAGATGAAAAACCTGAACAACATACTTTTTTCCTGCGTTGTGGCAGCAGCCCTCGGGTCGTGTGCCGCCGGAGGAAGCCGCTCCTCAGCAGGTGGCGAAGTCACCGGTGTCGGTGGCACTTTCTGGGCCGAACCCACTCCCTACGGAATGGTGCTCGTGGACCGCGGGTCCATGAAAGTAGGCGTACAGAAGGACGATTCGCTATGGAATCTGAAAGCCAATGCCCGCGGAATTTCAGTGGACGGATTCTGGATGGACGAAACCGAAATAACCAACAGCAAGTACAAGCAGTTCGTGCTGTGGGTGCGCGACTCCATCATCCGCGAACGCCTCGCCGACCCTGCATACGGCGGCAACGAGGACTTCAAGATTGAGGAAGACCGCGAGGGCAACCCCGTTACGCCTCACCTCAACTGGAACAAGGCAATTCCCTGGCGAAACCCCAACGAGGATGAACTCCGCGCTATCGAAAGCGTGTACCGCACCAACCCCATCACCGGTGTGCGCGAACTCGACTCCGACCAGCTCAACTACCGCTACGAAATCTACAACCACACCGAGGCCGCCAAGCGCCGCAACCGTGTGGACGCAAACCGCCGCGACTACAATACCGACCGTCGCGACAACCCTGCGACACCCATGATTTCCAAAGATACAGCCTACATCAACGATGAGGGCGAAATCGTGCGCCAGACAATATCCCGTGCCCTCACCGGCCCGTACGATTTCCTGAACACCTACATCGTGAACGTGTATCCCGACACCACCGCATGGGTCAACGACTTCGAAAACGCTTACAACGAACCGTATGTGCGCATGTACTTCGCCCACGGCGGATACAGCGAGTATCCCGTTGTAGGAGTAAGCTGGGAGCAGGCCAATGCCTTCGCCAACTGGCGCACCGACTATCTCCGCCGCTCGCTCGGCAAGGAAGGCGTGTACGTAGAGCCGTACCGACTCCCCACCGAGGCTGAATGGGAATATGCCGCCCGCGCCGGTGTCGACGACAACATGTATCCCTGGGAGGGCGACCTCACAATGAGCGACGACCGCGGATGCTTCTATGCCAACTTCAAGCCAAACGAAGGAAACTACGTCAAGGACGGCCACCTGATTACCTCACGTGTGGGCACATATGCCCCGAACGATTTCGGCTTGTACGACATGGCCGGTAACGTGAGCGAATGGACCTCGACAGCCTTTACCGAAAGCGTGGGACGCCTCACAAGCGACCTCAATCCCGAATACCGCTACGACGCGGCCAAGGAAGACCCCTACAAGATGAAGCGCAAGATTGTGCGTGGCGGCTCATGGAAAGACGTGGCCCACAACATCCGTTCCGACCTCCGCATGTGGGAGTATCAGAACGAGCAGCGCTCTTACATCGGATTCCGCTGTGTACGCACTCAGATCGGTTTCGCCAAGGGACAGAAACAAAACAAGAAATAAGAAAAGCACACCACCCTTCGATAATATTTGAAAATGGGAAAAGTACAACAATATAAACGCGGCATCGGTGCCTTCATCAGCAGCGAGAAAGGCCAGCGCTTCTTCAACTTCGCATACAGTATCGGCGCCGCCATCGTAATCTGGGGTGCCCTGTTCAAGATTCTGCACCTGCCCGGTGGCAACGCCCTGTTGTCAATCGGTATGGGAACGGAAGTACTCATGTTCGTCCTCACGGCTTTTGACCGTCCTCCGAAAGAATATCATTGGGAAGAAGTATTTCCCGTGCTTGACAGCCACGACTCAGAAGAACGCCCCGAATTCAACGGCGCAGGCAGAGTGGTTATAAACGGTACGGGCGTCAGCGCAGCCGAAGCCCGCAATGCCGCAGGCATACCCGCCGGAGTGGAACTGTCGCCCGAAGACACACGTTCGCTCTCGGAAAGCATTGCCAAGATGAGCGCCGCGGCCGACCAGCTCTCACGCATGGCCGAGCTCACTTCCGCCACCCAGCAGTATCTCGACCAGATGGCCGGAATCGCCGCCGAAATGCAGCGTCTCCACGCCACCACAGCCGCATTAAATCAGGTGAGCGACACGCTCCTCACAAGCTATAAGGCCATAACCGAAAACTCCGAGGCTATCACCCGCAGCTCCCAGGGATATGTGGAACAGATGCAGGCTCTCGACAAGAACATCGGTGGCCTCAACACCATCTACGACATCCAGCTCCGCAGCGTATCGTCGCAGATCGACTCCATCGACCGCGTCAACCGCGGCATCAAGGACATCCGCGACATGTACGAGAAGAGTGCGGCACAAAGCGCGCGCTACTGCGAGGAAACCGAGAAGATGGCGCGCTACATGCAGCAGCTCAATTCGGTGTACGAGAAAATGATTACGGCCATGACCGTGAACATGTACCGCCCCGGAATGACTCCTCCCGACCTCAACGGAACTTCCGTACACGTATCGAATCCCGTAATGCCGGAGGTAAAACTCTAAGAACAATCCCGTTCCCACTTTATATCCATATCTAAACACTGATCAATGGCTTCAAATTCAAACAGGCTCACACCGCGTCAGAAGATGATAAACCTTATGTATATCGTCCTGACGGCCATGCTTGCCCTGAATGTCTCGAGCGACGTTCTGGACGGTTTCACGCAGGTCCACGATGGCCTCAACCGCTCCAACGCAACCGTCGATATGCGAAACGAAGCCACATACTCCCAGCTCGCCGCACTGGCAAGTCAGAATCCCGACAAGGCTCTTGCGTGGCTTGACAAGGCTTCCGAGGTGCGCCAACGCACTGCCGACCTTTATGAACTTGTGGACTCTCTCAAGCTCGAAATCGTGCGCAAGGCCGACGGCAAAGACGGAAATCCCGAAGAAATCCTCAACCGCGACGACCTTGAGGCCGCTGCCGTGGTGATGCTCAATCCGCGCAATCCCCTCGGAACACGCCTGCGCGAGAAAATCGACGGATACAGGGAATATGTGACAGCACTCATCCCGGACACAATACGCAGCAAATCAATAGCCCAGGCACTCGGCACCGACGCCACCGTGCAGCGCGGTACTCTCGTTGCCCGCTCATGGGAAGAATCGAAATTCGACCAACAGCCGGTGGTGGCTGCGGTGACTCTGCTTGCCAAGCTCCAGAACGACATCCTCTATGCCGAGGGTGAGGCCATAGCCTCGCTTCTTTCGCAGGTGGATGCGGGCGACCTGCGTGTCAACGAGCTTAATGCCTACGTTATGCCCCAGTCGCGCCTTGTGATGCGCGGAGGAAAATACTCGGCCAACATTGTCCTTGCCGCTGTCGACACCACTCAGCGTCCCGAAGTATTCATCGGCGGCAAGAAACTTCCCGGCAACTCGGGACTCTATGAAGTGAACACCGGTCAGACCGGAACGTTTACCTACGACGGATGGCTCGAGGTGCCTCACGGCGACGGTACTTCAACCCGCCACAATTTCGCTTCGTCCTACACCGTAATCGAACCTATGGCAACTGTATCGGCCACGATGATGAACGTGCTCTATGCCGGTATCGAGAACCCCGTGAGCATTTCCGTTCCCGGTGTACCCATGGGTGACATATCGGCCTCGATGACAAACGGAACCCTTACCCGTAACGGCGACGCTTGGGTTGCCAAGCCCGCGACGGTAGGCCAGGACGCGGTAATCACCGTGACGGCCAACATGGACGGCAACAACGTGCAGATGGCTTCCACGACATTCCGCGTGCGCAAGCTGCCCGACCCTACCCCGTTCATCGCCTTCAAGGATGCCAACGGCCACACCGACCACTACCGTGGCGGCAAACCGTTCGCGAAGTCACTGCTTCTACAGTCGCCCGGACTTGAGGCTGCCATCGACGACGGCCTGCTCGATACCCCCTTCAAGGTGCTCGGATTCGAGACTGTGTTCTTTGATTCATCAGGCAATGCGATGCCCGAAGTGAGCGACGGAGCGGCATTCTCAGCACGTCAGAAACAGCAGTTCCAGCGCCTGTCGCGCGGAAAACGCTTCTACATTTCACGCATCCGCGCCGTGGGTCCCGACGGAATCAACCGCGACCTGTCGCCAATGGAAGTTATTGTAAATTAAACGAATATCCCAAACATACTCCAAAGAGATGAAAGCATATATAAGACTGGCCTTCGCCGCCGCCATGTTATCGGTCTGCACCGGAGTCTTCGCCCAGACAGAAGGTACGGGTGTGGTGCGCAAGCGTGACGCCGCTTCCCGCAATGCTGCCAAACAGCAGGACGGAACTGTCGTGACCGACCGCATGAAAGCATTTTACAGCGACGACAACTCTTCCATCAGCGACGCCGACCGCCAGTGGATGCGCGTGATTTACCGCTCCATCGACCTCGACAAGGATCAGAACGCACCTCTGTATTTTCCCGAGGAACCGGTCGACGGTCAGGAAAACCTATTCCGCATCATCCTGAAACTTCTTGCCGAGAACCGTGTTCCGGCCTACGAATATCTTGACGGTCGCGAAGTCTTCACCGACAAGTACCGCATCAAGACCCGCGATGTCCTCGACCGCTTCCACATCCCCTACACCGATGCCAAAGGCTCCACGGAAAAGAATCCCCGCTTTGACATCGACGAAAACGATGTACCCACAAATGAGGTACTGTCCTACTACGTTGTAGAGCGTTGGGAATTTGACACGCGCCACAACCGCCTTCGTCCTGTGGTGGAAGCTATCTGCCCCGTGCTGCACCGCTCAGGCGACTTCGGGGGAGAAGCTCTCAAATATCCGATGTTCTGGATTAAATTCTCCGACATCCGTCCCTTCCTCGCCGCACAGACAATTTTCGTGGACGACGACAACAACCTGCCCACATGCACCTACGATGATTTCTTCACCCTCAATATGTACGACGGAGAAATCTACAAAACGCGCAACCTCAAGAACCGCTCAATGGTGCAGATGTATGGCGACCCTGACGATCTCAAACGCGCTCAGGACAGCATACAGAACCGTCTCGACACCTTCGAGAAAAAACTTTGGGTACCTTCGCGCGAGGAAGTCATAGCCGCCCGTGAAGCCCGTGAGGCTGCCGAGGCAGGCAAACCGGCCGAAGCCGCCGCAAGCACGGAAGAAGGCGATGCCGCTGCCGCAGCCGCTCCCGTGGTTGAAAAGAAAGAAAACAACAAGGCCCGCTCCACAAAGCGCTCCGCCAAAAAGTCAAAGACGCCGAAAGTCAAGGAAGTAAAATCGTCTAAGGCTTCCAACGCCACCCGTTCGGTGCGCCGCCGCAAATAATCCTTTTTACTAAATACACTTCATCCCCCGGACGCCGCAGCCACACGCTGCTACCGCCCGGGGGATGTTTCATACCTGCCCAAGAAAAAAAACTACCATAGCTTAATTTTGAAATTCAAAATTTAATTCCTATTTTTGCAACACAATCAGATTTCTCAAAATATATGAGAATTATTTCAGCACGTACAATAAAAGAATATTACGAAGCCCATCCAACATCGAAAGTGGCACTTCAAGAATGGTCGGTCAAAGTCAGGGAAGCCAATTGGAACTCTCTTGCAGACATGAAGCAGACATTCAATTCAGTGGATTATGTTGGGAACCAGCATTATGTTTTCAACATAAAAGGTAACGATTTCCGTCTGGTTGCAGTCGTTAAGTTCACACCGAAATTCGTTCTCATACGTTTTATTGGTACACATGCTGAATACGATAGAATTAAGGACATCGAAAACATTTGAAACATGGTAAAGATTGAGAATGACATACAGTATAAAGGTGCTCTAAAAAGAGTTGAGGAATTGATGTTGTCTCTCCCTGAAGACACCCCTTCTGACTCTCCTGAAATGATTGAGCTTGAACTGCTCGGCAATTTGGTTGCCGACTACGAAGAAGTTCATTATGCCATTGGCGAGCCGTCACTCGTCGATGTCATAAAACTCAGAATGTATGAAATGGGACTGACACAAGCCGCTCTTGCCAAACTTATTGGGGTAAGTCCATCCCGTATTTGTGATTATTTGAATGGTAAGAGTGAACCGACAATGAAAATCGGTCGTGAAATCAGCCGGAAACTGAACATCAATCCTGCTATTGTTCTTGGAATCTGACCCGTTACGGCTGAGACAACATAATAATCAAGGAGGCAAGAAATACGGTGTGTGCCGTAATCTTGCCTCCTTAACTTTTAGAGGTATGTTATTTCTTTTGAGCCGGAAATTACATCATTCCGCCCATTCCTCCCATGCCGCCTGCGGGCATCGGAGCGGGATTGTCTTCCTTCTTATCGGCGATGACACATTCGGTGGTGAGGAACATGCCTGCGATTGAAGCTGCATTTTCAAGAGCTACACGGGTAACCTTGGCCGGGTCGATAACGCCTGCTGCGAGAAGGTTCTCGTAAGTATCTGTGCGGGCATTGTAGCCGAAATCGCCCTTGCCTTCGCTTACCTTCTGAACAACAACTGCTCCTTCAACACCTGCGTTGGCTGCAATCTGACGAAGAGGTTCCTCGATTGCACGACGAACGATGTCGATACCGGTCTGCTCGTCGTCGTTGGTACCCTTTAGGCCTTCGAGACGCTCGAGACAGCGGATATATGCTACACCTCCACCGGGAACGATACCTTCGGCAATAGCAGCGCGGGTGGCGCTGAGAGCATCGTCAACGCGGTCTTTCTTCTCCTTCATCTCAACCTCACTGGGGGCGCCGATGTGGAGCACGGCAACACCGCCTGCGAGCTTGGCGAGACGTTCCTGAAGTTTCTCGCGGTCGTAATCGCTTGTTGTGGACGCGATCTGAGCCTTGATCTGATTCATGCGCGACTGGATTTTCTCCTTGTCGCCGTCGCGGTTGATGATGGTGGTATTGTCCTTGTTGACGGTCACGCGGTTTGCTGTGCCGAGATCCTGCATTGTCGCAGTTGTGAGCTGCATGCCCTTGTCGGCGGAAATTACATTGCCACCGGTGAGGATTGCGATGTCCTCGAGCATTTCCTTGCGGCGGTCACCGAATCCGGGAGCCTTGACAGCACATACCTTGAGCGAACCGCGGAGACGGTTGACAACCAGCGCTGCGAGTGCGTCCTGATCCACGTCTTCAGCAACGATGAGCAGCGGACGACCGCTCTGTGCTGTCTGTTCGAGGATGGGGAGAATATCCTTGAGGTTGGAGATTTTCTTGTCGTAGATGAGGATGAGCGGGCTTTCCATCACACATTCCATCTTTTCGGTATCGGTGACGAAATAGGGCGAAATGTAGCCGCGGTCGAACTGCATACCTTCGATAATCTCGATTGTGGTTTCGGTACCCTTGGCTTCGTCAACGGTGATTACGCCGTCGGTCTTGGCTGTTTTCATCGCTTCAGCGATAAGGCGGCCGATAGTCTCGTCGTTGTTGGCCGAAATGCGGGCAACATCCTCGATTTTCTTATAGTCGTCGCCCACTTCCTGACTCATTTCCTTGATTCCGGCAACAACTTCGGCCACAGCCTTGTCGATACCGCGCTTGAGATCCATGGGGTTGGCTCCGGCGGTCACATTCTTGAGGCCGACAGCCACGATTGACTGAGCCAGGACAGTTGCGGTGGTTGTGCCGTCACCTGCATCATCGCCGGTCTTGGATGCAACTTCCTTCACGAGCTGAGCGCCCATGTTCTGGAAGGGGTCTTCGAGTTCGATTTCACGAGCCACGCTCACACCGTCCTTGGTGATATGCGGAGCACCGAACTGCTTGCTGATAATCACATTGCGACCCTTGGGGCCGAGAGTCACCTTCACTGCGTCGGCGAGAGCGTCAACGCCTTTTTTAAGCTCTTCGCGAGCCGATATATTGAATTTAATTTCTTTAGCCATATTGTTTGGGTTTTATAATGTGTTTAGGCAATAACTGCAAGCACCTCGTTCTGGCGCATGATGAGTACGGTTTCGCCGTCGAATTCAATTTCAGTACCTGCATATTTTCCGTAGAGTACTTCGTCGCCTTCCTTGAGCACCATCTCTTCGTCTTTGGTTCCGTTGCCAACGGCAAGTACTTTACCTTTGAGAGGTTTTTCCTTTGCGGAGTCGGGAATGATAATTCCGGACATTGCAACACCTTCAGCCTCGGTGGGAAGGATAATCACACGGTCTGCCAATGGTTTGAGTTTCATAAGTTCGTATATTTTTTAGTGTTAATGTTTCTTTTTGGTATAATGATATGCAAACTTCGTTCCAAAACGAAAAACTGACAGACGGACTGCCATTTTGTCCGTCTGTCAGTAATAACATTATCTGTCAAAAAGAGTTTATATCAGAAGTTATATCCCAGACTGAGCTGAAACAGGTTCTGACGGTAGGAAACACCGTTGCTGTCCGACAGACGGTTTATCATACCGAGATTTCCGCTAAGTCCTACATAATATTTGTCGACACTCAAACCGACACCCAACTTCCAGCCGATATCGAAGCGGCGGTAACCGTCGCCATATATGCTTTCTGAGTCCGACTCTTTCATCCCCTGATACTTTGCCGTGGCATGCATCCGCCCAACAAGACCAACTTCAAGTTCAGGACCGGTATAAGCATAAAGACTGCAAGCCGAAAGGTCGAAGCGGTAGCCCACAACAAAAGGTATACGGAAACCGAATGTACGCACCGACGCCTTTATATCAAGACCTTGGATGTCTACTACATTATCAAGAGCGTCTTTATTAACACCCATTGCATTGTAGAAAATAGACACTCCGGGTTCGAAATACAGATTTTTCCACAGAGGAATATTATAGACAGCCCCGAGGTCAAAACCTGCACCGGACTTGAAATTCTTCTGACTTAAAGTAGTGCTCCCAACTGAATATTTTGTAGAACATGGCACCGGAGATTCAAACCCCACACGCAGTCCGAGATAAGGTCGGTTGTCGCTACCGGCGTCAAACACATCCTGAGCAAGCGACGGCATAAAAGAAGCCGCAGCCACAGCAATAGCTAAAAATAATTTTCTCATAAGAATAGCAAACAGTTAACAGGTTAGACAAATTTACTTCATGGCAAAGATACGAATAAGCGAGAGCAAAGCAAAATTTATTTTGACTTTGCCGAGCGTGAGTATCTAAGACCGCAGGTCAAAGATACGAATAAGCGAGAGCAAACCAAAATTTATTTTTAGTTAAATAATATTTAACATTAACGAGCAAAATTCCCGCCCATAACGAAGGGTAATTTTGCCCTTGAAAGCCAAGGTGGCTTTCCGCGTAATATATTAGAAATATGTCGTTAATTTTGATTCTTTTATGTGGATTTGCGTGGCTCTGTCAAGCGTTGAAAAATGGAGCTGATGTGAAATAACCTTTTAAACTATTATATTATGAGCTTTCTAAACTTCCTCGGAGGATTCGCCGTGTTCAATATGGTGTGTGATATGTTCTCAAGCAAGCCGCGGCCAACCTATATTCCTCAAGAAGATTATTATGATTACGACGAGGAGGACTATTTATATTCAGAAGCCAACTCTGAATATATTGATGCGTTGCAAAACCGTGTCGATGAATTAGAACTGCGTTTGGATGAAGCTGATTTGAGATCCAAGCGCTATGCCGAAATCCAAGACCGTATTGACGAGCTTCAAGATAGAATTGATTGCTTGGAGGAGTGGGAGGACATACAAGATGAACTTGATGACCTGCGTGACGAATTGGACGACCTCGAATTCGACCGTGACCTATACGACGACCTCGATAACTGATAACTCTGCTTGTTCGAACCTCGACCTTCCTTAAACGACGAAAGTCAAGCATGCTGCTTGACTTTCTTTCGTTTTGCGGAGAGGACGAGATTCTTTGCTTCGCAAAGCGCTAAAGCGATGACGAACTCTGCTCGTTCGAACCTCGACCTTCCTTAAACGACGAAAGTCAAGCATGGTGCTTGACTTTCTTTCGTTTAGCGGAGAGGACGAGATTCGAACTCGTGGTAGGATTGCTCCTACGTCAGTTTAGCAAACTGGTGGTTTCAGCCACTCACCCACCTCTCCAATATGTCGTGTTCCACGGGGGCTTCCCGTTTTAACAGTGCAAAGGTAGGAATGATTTTCGACATGACAAAATTTTTTTGATGTTTTCGTGCATTTTCACATGCTTTTTTTCATAAGCGGCATGGTTAGCGTGGTTTGATTGAAAGTTTGCAGGGCGCGGATTTCATTTTTTCCGTGGGATTAGTTAATTTTGCGTTCTGATATTGACGGCTCGCACAGGCGTTTGGTTGCGTACCGTCTTCAACGATGTTAAAATAATAATTGACAGATTTATAATGGCAGACAACAGTAATTTTCCCGGACAGCAGGAGCACCGGGAGGAAGAAGTCAAAGTGAAAGTTCCGGCATCGGCTGCACGCCGCAGACAGATGTGGATTATAATAGGCGTGGCCGCTGTGCTGGTGGCGCTGGTGGCATGGTTCGCCATCTCGTCGCTCCAGGCAACGCAGGCTCTTGAGGAAGCTCAGGCCGAGAAGGAACAGATTCTCCTTGACATGGCGCAGAAAGACCTCGAAAGGGAATACAATGACCTCAATTCCGAATTCTCACAGTTTGAAAACTCTCGCCAGTATATCCAGAACGATTCTATCAAACGCGAGCTAAACGAAAAATACGAGACCGCACGTCTTCAGGTAGAAAAGCTCCAGCAGGAACTGACAAACCAGAAGCGTAAGAGCGCGGCCGAAATTGCCAAGCTCCGCAATGAGATAAGCACACTGCGCAATCTCTTGCGCCATTATGTAGAGGAAATCGACCGCCTTAACAAGGAGAATGAAGCCCTCCGCTCGGAAAACAAGGAAATCCGTCAGCAGAACGACCGTCTGAGCTCGCAGGTGGCCGAGACCTCGCGACGCAACGAGGTTCTGAGCGAGCGTATGACTCTTGCCGAGAAACTGAACGTGACCGGTCTCACACTGGCTGCTCTCAACAAAAAGGGCAAAACCGAGAAGAAAGTAGCCAAGGCGGTACAGTTGGTGGCAACGTTCACCATCCCTCAGAACAATTCAACTCCTGTGGGCGAAAAGACCATTTTCATGCGCATAATTTCCCCGTCGGGTCAGCTCCTCGGCAACGGCGGCAGCTTCCCCTTCGAGGGAGGAAGCGTGGCATGTACAGCCAAGAAGACCGTTGAATATGCCGGAGAGGAAATCGGCGGCATCAAAATTTATTGGGACGTGAACACGCCGCTCATCGCCGGTGAATACACCGTTGAGCTTTTCGCCGATAATTACCGCCTTGTATCGCGATCATTCACACTGAAATAAGTTATGAATGTATTCGCGGAACTTTACGACGCCATCAACTCCATCGAGGTGAACACCGCCGGGTCGGTGTTCAAGCTCGTGCTGAGTATGCTCCTTGGCAGTGTGATAGGTTATGAGCGCAAACGCAAAGGCCAGAGTGCCGGAGTGCGCACGTTCTCGCTCATCGCCATGGGTGCGTCGCTGGCAATGATACTCTCCATCTACGTTCCGCAGGAATACATGGGACTGAAAAACGGCGACCCCGGCCGAATAGCCGCCCAGGTGATTTCCGGAGTGGGCTTTCTTGGCGCGGGCGCCATAATCCAGATGAAAGGTTCGGTGCGCGGACTCACAACCGCTGCCGGAATATGGATGGTGGCGACTCTCGGTATGGCTGTCGGAGTGGGCATGTACTTCATATCTGTGTGCGCCACGGCTCTCATCCTCTTCATTCTTGTGCAACTCGAACGCTTCGAGAACATCGTGAGCCACGGGTCGGCATCCAGAATCATCCGTATAAAAACAGGAGACATTCTTCACGAAATCGACGATTATAAGGAAGTGCTGTCGCGCCATCATATCTCGCTGAGCAACTTCTACGTGGAATACGACTACGAGGCGAGCGAGACAAGGCTGAATCTTGTCGTGCTCGTGCGCGAGCGTACAAATTATATCTCGCTGTTTGAGGAATTTTCCAAACTGCATCCGACTAAAGCCATCACCCTGGCAAACCAACTTTCCGTTTAATCTCACATATAAATAAAGACAATTCCGGTGGATATTGAAGGACTTATTACCGATCTTGCTTTCATCCTGCTCCTCGGAGCCGTTGTGACTGTTCTGTTCAAATGGATCAAGCAACCGGTCGTACTTGGCTACATCGTTGCCGGATTCCTTGCCAGCCCTCATTTCGAATACCTGCCGTCGGTGACAACCGAGGCCAACATTGATTTCTGGGCCGAGATAGGAATTGTGGTGCTGCTGTTCTCGCTCGGACTGGAGTTCAGTTTCAAAAAGCTGCTCAATTCGGGAGGTTCGGCGGTAGTGACAGCCCTTATTATCGTAGCCGGCATGATGTGTGCCGGATTTGCGATAGGCAAGCTACTCCATTTCAACAACATAAACTGTCTTTTCCTTGGCGGTATGCTTTCGATGTCGTCAACGACCATTATCATCAAGGCATTTACCGACCTCGGACTCAGGCAGAAGAAGTTCGCCCCGCTTGTCCTGGCCGTACTCATTGTTGAAGACCTGTTTGCGGTTGTGATGATGGTGGTGCTTTCGTCAATCGCCATCAACAACAGCGTGGAAGGTTCCGAAATGCTTTACAGCGTTGCCAAGCTGGTTTTCTTCCTCGTGATATGGTTCCTTGTCGGAGTATATGTCATTCCTTCGGCGCTCAACCGCTGCCGCCGTTTCCTCAATTCAGAAACACTGCTTATCGTGTCGATGGGCCTGTGCCTTGGGATGGCAGTATTCTCGGTATTCTGCGGCTTCTCGCTGGCCCTCGGAGCCTTCGTGATGGGCTCAATTCTTGCCGGAACAAGCTACGCCGAGCGCATTGAGCACGTCGTCACACCTGTCAAAGACCTATTCGGCTCGGTATTCTTCATTTCCGTGGGCATGATGGTGCAACCGGAAATACTTGTCAACTACTGGGGGCCTATTCTCCTGCTGTCGTCGGTAGTGATTATTGGCATGATTGTTTTCGGAACATTCGGCATGCTCGTCACGGGTCAGACCCTGCGTGTGGCAATCCAGTCGGGATTCTCACTTACGCAAATCGGTGAGTTCGCCTTCATCATCGCCACCCTGGGTATGAGCCTGAAAGTTCTCGACCCGACAATCTACCCCATTGTCGTGGCAGTGTCCGTTATCACAACGTTCACCACCCCCTACTTTATCAAGATGTCGCTGCCCTTCTACAACTTCGTTGAGCGTCATCTTCCGCAGCGGCTCCACTTCCTCATCGAACGCTACCACAAGGAAGCCGACAAGAGCGAGGCTTCCGGACGCCCGTGGCAGGCCGTGCTCAAGCGCTATCTGTGGCGAACCGTGCTCTACTCGGTGGTGCTTCTTGCCATTGACATTGTGAGCCGTAATTATCTCCAGCCTTACCTCCTGCAGCTCTCACCCGAATGGGCCGACCTGCTGTGCGCCTCCATCACCCTGACAGCCATGTCGCCCTTCCTGCTGGCGCTTATGATGCCGCTTTCGGGAGCCGCCGCACAGGTCAACGCCGTGCCGCGCATCGTGATGACGATTTTCCGCTTCCTGATAGCGCTTTTCTTTGTGAGCCGCGTAATAGCCGCGAGCTATTCAATCCGCGTGGGATTCTGCGTGGCTGCGGCGGTGATAATGCTTGTCGTGCTCATGTTCTCACGTCGTGTCAGATCCAGGATGAATCAAATCGAGACCAAATTCCTTGACAATCTCAATGAGCGCGAACTGCGCCGCAGCGGCAAGAACAATGCCGTGGTGCATGACCTGCATCTTGCCTACATCACCGTGGGCACCGCATGTGAGTTTGTGGGCGAGCGGCTGATGGATTCCAACCTGCGCCGCCGCTACGGAGTCAATATCGTGTCAATTAACCGTGGCCAACGCATCATCCCCATCCCCGGCGGAAAGAACCGTCTCTATCCGGGCGATGTCGTGGGCGTAATCGGCACCGACGAGCAGATTGAGCGCCTGTTGCCCGACCTCGAAGCCGAACTTCCCGCCGACGTAATCAACCCCGGCTACGATGTCAAGCTCACCAACATACTCCTGCATGCGGATTCTCCCCTGGCAGGCAAGACTCCGCAATCGTCGTCGCTCCGCGACACCTACGAAGCAATAGTTGTGGCCGTAGACCGCGGTGACGAACACATCGACTCCCGTCCCGACCTCGTATTCGAGCCTGGCGACATTCTGTGGCTCGTAGGCAATCCGGCCAAGATAGCCACTCTGAAATAAAAGAATCAAATGTTCATCCATTCATAATAAAGTATCATGTCCTCCGACCAGCGCTACAACCTCCGCGGCGTTTCCGCCTCAAAAGAAGATGTACACAACGCAATCCGCAATATCGACAAAGGTCTGTTTCCGGGTGCGTTCTGCAAAATTGTTCCCGACTACCTCGCCGGCGACCCCGAATGGTGCAATATCATGCACGCCGACGGTGCCGGAACAAAATCATCGCTCGCCTACGTCTACTGGCGTGAGACCGGCGACCTGAGTGTGTGGAAAGGCATCGCCCAGGACGCTCTGATAATGAACATCGACGACCTCCTGTGTGTGGGAGCAACCGACAACATCCTTCTGTCGTCGACCATCGGCCGCAACAAGCGGCTCGTGCCAGGCGAGGTGATCTCGGCCATCATCAATTCCACTGAGGAACTTCTCGACGACCTGCGCCGTGCTGGAGTCAACATCTACTCCACCGGCGGCGAGACCGCTGATGTAGGCGACCTCGTGCGCACAATCATCGTCGACAGCACCGTAACCTGCCGCATGCGCCGCTCCGACGTGATCGACAACAGCAACATCGCCGCAGGCGACGTAATCGTGGGTCTCGCATCCTACGGACAGGCCGCTTACGAAACTGAATACAACGGCGGCATGGGCAGCAACGGACTCACCTCCGCCCGCCACGACGTGTTCAACAAATCCGTGGCCGAGAAGTACCCCGAGAGCTACGACGCCGGACTACCTCAGGAACTTGTATATTGCGGCACAAAAGGACTCACCGATGCCGTTGAAGGCGCTCCGGTCAACGCCGGAAAGCTCGTGCTGTCACCCACCCGCACCTACGCCCCGGTCATCAAAGCCATCCTCGACGTGATGCGTCCTCAGATCCATGGCATGATTCATTGCTCAGGCGGCGCCCAGACCAAAATCATGAACTTTGTACACGGAAAGCATGTTATTAAAGATAACTTGTTCCCCGTTCCGCCGCTGTTCGACATGATACGCCGCGAATCCGGTACAGCGCCCCAGGAGATGTACAAGGTTTTCAACATGGGACACCGTATGGAAATCTACACCGCTCCCGAAAACGCCGCCGAAATCATCCGCATAGCCGAAGGAATGGGTATCGAAGCTAAAGTAATTGGCCGCGTCGAAGATGCGGAGACCAACCGTCTCACAATCATTTCCGAATACGGCCGCTTTGAATACTAATCCCTTCCGGCCCATACCGGAGGCGTAAAACTTCAAGCCTTGCGACACGTTTCAACATTCTTCATCATTCCTGCTGTCGCCGCCCTCACCGCCCTGACAGGTTCCTGCGGACATCAATCCGCCGACACAGCTTCCGACAACACGCCATACAGGCTGCCCGACACACTTAAAGTAGCCACCCTCTATGGCCCGACATCGTATTTCCTCTACCGAGGCGACACGATGGGCTACGACTATACGCTCGTTGACTCTCTTGCACGCCAAAAAGGCATGGTGCTGGATCTGAAGGTGGCAACAAGTCTGTCGTCGGCTGTCGGGATGCTCGATTCAGGCAAGGTCGACCTCATTGCCTACGAGGTGCCCATCACCAAGCACTACCTCCAATATGTGCTTCCCTGCGGCCCCGAGAACTACTCGACCCAGGTGCTCGTGCAGCCCAAGCAGCGTGGCGAAGCTCCGATTACCGACGTGACCGAACTTGTCGGCAAGGATGTGTATGTTGAAAGCGACTCCAAATATCTCCGCCGACTTGAAAACCTCAACGATGAGATAGGCGGCGGAATCAACGTTCATGAGGTAAACACCGACAGTCTTATCACCGAGGATCTTATCGAAATGGTCTCGGAAGGCAAGATTCCGCTCACCGTGGTCGACAGCGATATCGCAAAGCTCAATCGGACTTACTATCCCGACCTCGATATCTCGATGGACGTAAGTTTTCCGCAACGTGCGTCGTGGGCCGTGGCGCCGGACAAGCCTTGGCTTGCCGACTCCATCAACGCCTGGTTTGAATCATCCGAGCCTCAGGAAATCAATGCCGAACTTCTCAAACGCTATTTCGAGCAGACCAAATCACGCCCCACGGTGAGATTCGATTTCTCCAAAGGCTACATTTCGAAATACGATAACCTGTTCAAGTCCTACGCTCCCAAAGTCGGATGGGACTGGCGTCTGCTGGCCGCACAGGCCTATATGGAAAGCCGGTTCAACCCAAGCGCACGCTCATGGGTGGGCGCACGAGGACTCATGCAGATCATGCCCAAGACCGCACGCGGCTACAAAACCAGTGTGTCGGCTCTGAACAATCCGGAGACGAGCCTGAAGGTTGCCACATCGCTTATCAACGACCTCGACAGCTACCTCCTGAAATACGTTCCCAACGACAAGGAAAGGCTTAAATTCGTAATCGGAGCCTACAACGTAGGAATCGCACACATCTACGATGCAATCGCATTGGCGAAGAAGTACGGACTCGACCCCCAGAAGTGGGACGACAACGTCGAAAAAGCCCTGCTGATGAAGATGAATCCCAAATACTACAACGACCCTGTGGTGCGCTTCGGCTACTGCCGAGGCACGGAAACGGTGGCCTATGTGAAAGGAATCACAAACTTCTACGAACACGCCCGACGCGAAATCCAGGCTTGAAAAAACTGATGTATAAAACCACTTTTCAACAAACATTACATATCAACTGACAACAATCCCTACAATGAAAAAACTTTATGTAAAGATTGCAGTCGTGTGTCTGCTCTGCAGCTCAATGCTCACGACATCCTGTATCGGTAGCTTCTCACTTACCAACCGTCTTCTCGACTGGAACCAGACCGTAGGTAACAAATTCCTCAACGAACTCGTGTTCTTCGCGTTCTGGGTACTCCCCGTGTATGAAGTTTCCTGCCTTGCCGACGTGCTCGTGCTGAACAGCATCGAATTCTGGAGCGGAAGCAACCCCATGGCTAAGGGCACTCGCGTGATTGAAGGCAACGACGGACGCTACCTCGTGGAATGCGACGGAAAAGGCTACACCATCAAGAGCGAGAACGACGGCTCAATCGTACGTCTCGACTTCGATGCCGAAGAACAGACCTGGAGCTTCGAGGCCAACGGCGAGCGCCACGTCCTCTTCACATTCGTCGACGACACCCACGTGCAGCTTCCTGTCAACGGTGGAGCCGACTACCGCACTGTCGAAATCTCACAGGCCGGTGTATATGCCTACCAGCAGATGACAGGCGCCACAATGTTTGCCGCACGCTGATAACTTTGCAACAATAAAAAAAACGGGATGATATGTCATGACGGCACATCATCCCGTTTTTTTTTATTACTATTTTATTTGCAGCAAGAAGAGCCGACTGAAGAGCAGCAGGAAGGAGTGAGAACCGGAAGCACTATGGATTCCATCACATCATAGCCCTCGGCTGTGGGGTGCACGCCGTCACGGGTGTATGCCGGATTGAGCGACACACCGTCTTCAGCCACCATTGCAGGAAAATAATCAACAAAAGTAAGGCCATGCTCCTCAGCATAGGCACGGATACGCTTGTTAAGGCTGCTTATTTTAGCCGGAGCATCCGTGATGTCCTTGTTCCATCCAAATCCTGCGGCAGGGAGCACACTCGTGAGCACAGGACGTATGCCTTCGGCCTGAGCCACCTGTACCATCGTTACGATATTACCGAAAGTGCGGTCCTCGGAATAAATATGAGTGTTCTCGGCAACATCGTTGGTGCCGACATTTATCACCACAATCTCCGGATGAAGATTCACGACATCATCGCGGAAGCGCACGAGAAACTGATATGAGGTCTGCCCCGACACACCGCGGCCGATAAAACCGTTCTTGCTGAAAAACTCCGGATGGAATTTTGCCCAGTTCTCTGTGATGGAATTTCCGAGAAACACCACACGACGCTCGGCCGCAGGGAGTTTCACGGTCTCCTTGTTGGCTTCGACATAGCGGTTATAATCCCAGTCCCTTTTCTGCGCCCACGTGAGCGGTGCGGTACCGAGCAGCAGCATAAGCAATGCTTTTTTGAATTTGATACAGGAAAACATAATTGACAGTCTTTGGGTTTGAAATTGTACTACGATTGCAAAATTACGAAATAAAATCATTACATTTGCCATATAGTCCTGATTGTTATGGAAATTATCCTGCCTCCGAAACTTAACGGCACACGCAGCGAACACATCGCCGCCGACGCCCCCGCCCACATGGTGATTATCGGCGCCAACGGTGCCGGAAAGACTCGTTTCACCTCCAACATCATCGAAAGCCTCGGATCCAAGGCCGTGCGCATTTCGGCGCTCGAAGGATTGTACGGACAGGGGACCGACCACGACGACAAGCGCCCGCCAACACTCGACAGCCTGCTGTCGCGCCTTATGCAGGATGAGATGCGGAATCTCATCGGCTATAAACTCGCCATGGCCGAAGGTAAGAAAACCGAACTGCGGCGCACGCGCCTTGATCGTGTAATCGAAATATGGCAGGACGTTTTTCCCGACAACCGCATGCTCATCGAAAGCGGCAAAATTCTCTTCTCACGCGGCATGGACGAATCCGCCTATTCCGCCCTGCGCCTATCCGACGGCGAACGTGCCGTGCTCTACCACACCGCATCAGCACTCTACGCCCCGGGCGGAAGCGTCGTGTTCGTCGACTCTCCTGAACTGTTTCTCCACCCCACCCTCACTGTATCACTGTGGAACAGGCTCGAAATCCTGCGGCGCGACTGCATATTCTGCTATACGACCCACGATCCGGAATTCGCGTCCTCACGCAACGGAGCGCCGATAATATGGGTGCGCGACTGCGACCCCTCCACTTCCACCTGGGACTACGACATCCTGCCTGCCCAAAGCGGCATCCCGAGCGAAATCTATATCTCCCTGGCCGGAGCGCGCAAACCGTTGCTATTTATCGAAGGCGACAGCCAGCGCAGCATCGACGCCAAGCTCTACCCGCTTATCTTTCCCGACATGATGGTGCGCTCCCTCGGCAGTTGCAACAAGGTCATAGAATCAACACGCACGTTCAACGACCTGAGCGCCCTGCACAAGATGGACTCGATGGGCATAGTCGACCGCGACCGCCGCGACGACACCGAAGTGGCCTACCTACGCCGCAAGAACATCATGGTGCCCGACGTGGCCGAAATCGAAAATATCCTTCTGATTGAAGACGTCGTACGCGCCATGGCATCGTGGTGCGGGAAATACCCCGACAGAGTATTCGGCAAAGTACGGAAAACAATCATGTCGCTCTTCCGCGCCGAGCTCCATGCCCAGGCACTCCAGCATACCCGCCATAAAGTAAAACGCCTTATCGAATACCGCGTTGACGCACGTTTCGCCGACATCAACACCCTTGAAAAACATCTGCACGAACTCCCCGACATCCTCAATCCGCGTCAGACCTACGAAGAATTCTGCCGCACCTTCCGCCGCTACATCGACAGCGACGACTACCAGTCGGTGCTCCGGGTATTCAACCAAAAATCCATGGTGACGTCATGCAATGTCGCCCCGCTGTGCGGCTTCAAGAACAAAGATGAATACATCGCCGGCGTAATCAAACTCCTCGGCACCAACCGCCCCGAAGCCGCCGCCATCCGCACCGCCGTCAAGCACTGCCTCGGCCTCCCCACCCCACCCCCTCCGGCAGAGTAAACACCCCATTATGCCATGGAAAAGAAAAAGAGAATAATCAACAAAATTGGAAATGTCTACGGTATTCCTTTGGGAGACGGCAAGAAGTGCTATATGCAGTATATAGCAAAAGACTCCAAGGTTTGGAATTCTGACATTGTACGTGTTTTTTCAAAGAAATACACTTTGAATGAGTCACCTACCATTGACGAAATTTTATCTGATGATATTCTTTTCTACTCCCATATTGTTTTACGCATTGCTGTCCATCAGGCAGATATATGGAAAGAAGGCGCCAGTAATGAACTTGGTCTTGAAGGTTTAAATAAAATTATATTTTACGACATTGGATACATAATAGGAGGGTCTTCCAAAATTTCCCGCGCAATATCTCGATTTGAGGGTTCGATAGAATACACACATGAAGAGATTCCCGAAACAAGCGAATATGAATCAGGAATGGTATGGAGTATTGATGCAATTATTACGAAAATTAACACAGGAAATTGGCCCTTTGACCCTCGTAAGAAAGTCGAAGATATCTCTTTTCTCCCCAAGCATACACTCATTGGTGAATAGACAAAGAGCCATCACAATACATAACCTCACATATGGAAAAGAAGAAACGGATAGTGACGAAGGTTGGATTTGTGTATGAGGTTCCGGGGAGCGAGACGGAGAAGCATTATATGCAGTTTATAATGATTGACCCCGACTTACTCGGAAGCGACCTTGTGCGCGTTTTCAAGACTCGATATCCAATCGACGCCAAACCTGACCTCGAAGAAGTAGTTAACGACGATGTTGCTTTCTACATGCACACCGTCATCAAATGGGGCGTTGAGAGTGGTCTTTTCTTCAAAGCCGGAAAATCGCTCAACCTTGGCCTTGATAAAATGCGCCGTGAGGTTACATTCGTTAGTACCACAAGATGTTCAAATATCATCTTTGACGTTGACAAGGAAGTTTGGTTCTTGTGGAAACCCGGATACGATTCTTTTTATTATAATGGTGCTCTACACGAAGATATAAGATTACAACTTACCCCGGGCTCCGTACATCCGGCAATAGACGTAATCAAAAGATTGGACAATTATGATGAAGAGATGGAGCTTCTTTGGAAAGTGAAGTATCAAATCCAATCCGATCAGATTAAATTTCAGGAAATGCAAGATAAGCTAATTACAAGTTGGCTTGAGAAAGTGGGAACCGGAGAAATCAATGATATAGAAGGAATAACCGATTCTTATAAGTCGAGAGTGCCTTACAGCAAGATATATACCGAGAATCCTCTTGGTTCATTCTTCCCAACATACCAAAATTCAGATACATCTAATTGGAAGAATCGTGTCAATAGATACATTCTCTATGCCCGTGATAAATATTTCAAACATTAATCCAATCAGGCGTCTCTCCGAGACTGGGATATGGCTTCGTATCCTCTCCCCACGCTGAAGCGCGGGGTTTTCTTATTATGACGCACCTCCGGCGCGCCTGTTCGGCAATACTCACGTTCGGCAATGCCTAAAATAAATTCTGGCATTGTTCTCACTTATTCGTATTTTTGGCTATCGCCTTAAATACTCTCGCTCGGCAGAACTCAAATAAATTTGGTTCTGCCCTCGCTTATTCGTATTTTTGCATCCGGTTTTAAATTGACACGATGCAATACAAGATTGTTTCCTCCACCGGATCAGACCGTCTGATTCTTTTTTTTGCCGGGTGGGCGATGGACTGGCGTCCGTTTGCCTCGCTGCGACGTCACGGATATGATGTGATGGTGGTGTGGAACTACCGGAGTTTCGACATCGACTGGAGTTGCACCGCCCCTTACCGCGAGATTTGTATCGTGGCATGGTCGATGGGCGTGTATGCTGCTTCGATGACAAGCCATTCGCTTGCAACGCGAGTGACACGGCGCATCGCTGTCAACGGCACCACAACTCCCGTCGACAACCGCCTCGGAATACCCGAAAATGTGTTTACGGGTACACGGCAGGGGCTGTCGGAGCGCTCGTTGCATAAGTTTTACCGGCGCGTGTGCGGTTCGCGCGATGTGTTCGCGCGCTTCTCGGAGAATCTGCCCCAACGCTGCGTGGAGGAGCTTGGAGAAGAACTCGACGCCATTTTTCCGCCACCTTTGCTAAGCAATCCTCCTGCCGGCGGATGGGATCTCGCAATCATAGGGCGCGAGGATGCCATATTCCCGGCTGCAAACCAGTGGCGCGCCTGGGAAGGCGTGCGACGCATAATGTGTGATGCCCCACACTACATCGACATCCAGCAGATTATCGACCGCCATATCATCGACAAACAGACCGTGGGAGTGCGCTTTGGCCGCGGACAGGCCACTTACGACAGCGAGGCCGTGGTTCAGCGCGAAGTCGTGGACTGTCTCGAAAAGCTATGCCGCACGCAAGGCGCGGCTGACATTCTTGCAAAACCGGCGGCGCGTGCCCTTGAAATCGGATGTGGCACAGGCTCATTCACCCGCAGACTGGTGAGGATGAAAGACCCGGGGGCATATCTCGAGCTGTGGGACGTGGTGGACAATCCTCCGGCCGACATTGATTCAGCCACATTCCGCTGCTGCGACGGTGAAACGGCCATGCGCTCACTTCCTGCGGCTTCGTTCGACCTCATAGCCTCGGCCTCGACCGTGCAGTGGTTCAACTCGCCCCGCGGTTTCCTGCGCGAGTGCCTGCGTGTTCTCGCCCCCGGCGGACTGGTCGTGTGCAGCACTTTCACGCGCGGCAACCTTGCCGAAATCAGCGCCTTGACGGGTCACGGGCTGCCGCTGCTTTCGCCCGCAGAATGGATCGACCTTGTTCCCGACGGATTCGAGATTGTCGAAACCCGCGGCTGGCGCAGCGATATGTCATTTGACAGCGCCACCGACGTGTTCCGCCATCTCAAGCAGACCGGAGTCAACGCCCTTGGCCGCGATGCCGAAGGCGGTGTGAATCTCCGGTCGATACTGCGCCGTTACTATCCCGACCTCGACGGCCGCTACCACATCACATACGTTCCATTTATCTTCATACTCAGAAAATGGCAATAGACATTGACGAAAAAGTACTCTTCATATCCGGCATAGACACCGATGCCGGAAAGACATATGCCACCGCGTGGCTGGCCTCCGAAATGATGAAGGAAGGCCTCAGCGTGGCAACACAGAAGTTTATCCAGACCGGCTGCACCGGCTCTTCGGAGGACATCGAGAGCCACCGACGCCTGTGCGGCATCGACCCACTGCCCGAAGACCTTGACGGCACAACGGCTCCCATCATATTTTCATATCCGGCTTCGGCTCAGCTTGCCGCCGCCATCGACGGCCGCGAAATCGACCTGAGCCTTGTGGAAAAAAGCACGGCCATACTTGCCTCGCGCTACGACCGGGTGCTCATCGAAGGCGCCGGAGGGCTGATGGTGCCCGTGACCGACGATTATTTCACAATCGACTACGTGGCCGAGCATAATCTGCCTGTGGCGCTAGTAACGAATTCCGTTCTCGGTTCAATCAACCACACCATCCTTTCGCTCGAAGCTCTGGCAGCACGAAAGATACGCGTGCCGCTCGTTATCTATAATTCCTACTTCGACAAGGATCCGGTCATAGCTCCTGACACTCTGGGATTCATCCGCCGCTATCTCAGCCGCCATTTCCCGGAGAGCAAGCTGGTGGTGATGCCGGGGAAGGCAAATTAGGTAAAAAGGCCAAAAGGCAAGGTAATAGTTTTTGCCGACGTTTTTTGCATGACTTCATGATGTATCATGATAAAACATGATGAATCATGATATATCATGTTAATAAAAATTCAATGCTAAAATAAATTTTGCATTGCCCTCACTTATTCGTAACTTTGCACAGAATGAGCGATTACGTACTCAGCATAAACAAGGAGCAGCTCGCAGCGCTGCCGACCGTGGACTTTCAGGGACGTATCATCCTGATTGACACCGCGGCCAAGGCTCACATGGCTCTGCGCGCGCTCGCCAAGGAAAAGCTCGTCGGATTCGACACCGAGACACGTCCGTCGTTCCGCAAGGGGCGTCCGCACAAAGTGGCCCTGATGCAGATTGCCACCGAAAGGGAGTGTTTCCTCTTCCGGCTCAACAAGATAGGAATCTGCGCCGAACTGAAGGATTTCCTTGAAAATGAAGCAATCACCAAAATAGGTCTGTCGATTCACGACGACTTCAACGCCATAAGCCGCTCGGAAGAGATTACCCCGGGAGGATTCATCGACCTGCAATCGTTCGTGCGCCAATACCTCATCGCCGACATCTCGCTTCAGAAGATTTATGCGATAATCTTTGGCGAACGCATTTCCAAGGGGCAGCGTCTCACCAACTGGGAGGCCGAAACCCTCACCGACCTCCAGATGGCCTATGCCGCGCTTGACGCATATTCCTGTCTGCAGATATTCAACTTTTTGAACTCAGGAGCGTTCAATCCTTCGGAGTCAATCTACAAAATCGACCCCGCCGAGCTCAACAAGCCCAGAACAAAGGACTCCGACTCCCAACAAGAAACAGCACCGCAACAATGAAACTCCGCCGCTCTGTCATAATTCCCTGTATTCTGGCAATATATCTGGCCGTAATGGCTTGGATTGGCTATCCCGAGATGGCCGCAGGCAATACCTCACCGCTCTACTACTGGGGCATCATCGCCATCACACTGGTGATTCTCGTGCTGCTTCACTTCAACCTGCGCAGGCGTGAACGCTACCGCGACGCGCGACGCAACAACAACGGAAAATAATAAAACAAAACATAAAACTTCACAACAATATGAAAGCACTTCTTATCATCCTCGACGGATGGGGACTTGGCAAGCACAACCACGCAAATGCCATCTACTCCACTCCCACTCCCTATTGGGACTCACTCATCAAGAACTATCCCCACTCGGAACTCCAGGCCAGCGGTGAATTCGTAGGTCTGCCCGACGGACAGATGGGCAACTCCGAGGTAGGTCACCTCAACATCGGCGCAGGACGCGTCGTATATCAGGACCTTGTAAAAATCAACAAGGCCATCAGCACCGGCAGCATCCTCGAAAACCCCGAAATCAAAAACGCTTTCGAATACTGCGCCCGCACCGGCAAAGCTATGCACTTCATGGGTCTGACATCAACCGGCGGCGTGCACTCCTCGCTCGACCACCTTTTCGCGCTGTGCGACATCGCAAAGCACTACGGACTCGAAAAGGTGTATCTCCACTGCTTCATGGACGGTCGTGACACCGACCCCCGCAGCGGCCTCGGATTCATCCGCCAGGTACAGGAACACTGCGACAAGTCGGCAGGCGTGATTGCCTCAATCATCGGCCGCTTCTACGCAATGGACCGCGACCGCCGTTGGGAACGCGTGAAAGTTGCCTACGACCTTCTCGTAAACGGCGAAGGCGAACAGGCCACCGACATGCTCAAGGCTATGCAGGAAAGCTACGACAACGACGTTACCGACGAATTCATCAAGCCTATCAACAACTCCACCGTCGACGGTACAATCAAGGCCGACGACTGCGTGATTTTCTTCAACTACCGCAACGACCGCGCCAAGGAAATCACCGAGGTGCTCACTCAGAACGACATGCCCGAGCAGGGTATGCACGTAGTTCCCGGCCTGCAGTACTACTGCATGACCCCCTACGATTCATCGTTCAAGGGCGTGCACATCCTCTTCGACAAGGAAGACGTACGCAACACCCTGGCCGAATATCTCTCGGAAAAAGGTCTCAAGCAGCTCCACATCGCCGAAACTGAAAAGTATGCCCACGTGACATTCTTCTTCAACGGCGGCCGCGAGGCTCCCTTCGCAGGCGAGGAACGCACACTCGTGCCCTCTCCCAAGGTTGCAACTTACGACCTCAAGCCCGAAATGAGCGCCTACGAGGTAAAGGACAAACTCGTCGAGGCCATCAACTCCGAAAAGTACGACTTCATTGTCGTTAACTACGCCAACGGCGACATGGTGGGCCACACCGGCATCTACTCTGCCATCGAAAAGGCAGTCGAAACTCTTGACAACTGCCTCCACGACACCGTTGAAGCCGCAAAGGCCAACGGCTACGGCACAATCATCATCGCCGACCACGGCAATGCCGACTACGCCGAGAACCCCGACGGCACTCCCAACACCGCCCACTCGCTCAATCCCGTTCCCTTCGTTTATGTAAGCAACGACAAGAACGCGAAAGTCGAAAACGGTATTCTTGCCGACGTGGCTCCCTCCATCCTCCACATCCTCGGAGTTGCCCAGCCTGCGGAGATGACCGGCAAAGACCTTATCACGGACTAAAACTCCGTATATAATTTATCTGTCCGGGGGCGCGGGTCGGCTTTGATCCGCGCCCCTTTCATAACATTCTTATGAAAAAGAAACTCCTGATATGCCTGGCCGCACTTGTCGCCATCATCTTCGGCGCAGGCTTATACCTTGCGTCACTGGTATTCGACAGATACGACGGCGAAACAACAGTCCGCGTCAACATCCCTGCCGGAAGCACACGCGAGGCGGTGGCCGACAGCCTTACTGCATCGCTCGGGGCCGACTTCGCCCGGTCCGTCGACCGCCTTTGGAAATGGCAAGGCGGAACACCGGATGAAGCTCACGGCTCCTACGCTGTCGCCCCCGGCACCACGGCTCTGCGCCTTAGCCGCGCCATCCGCTACGGGCGGCAGACACCAGTGCGGCTCACGTTCAACAACGTGCGCACTCTCGATGCCCTGGCCGAACGCCTGTCGGCCAAAATGGAGTTCTCTCCCGGCGACTTCACCGCAGCCTGCGACTCAATGCTTCCGGAGTTCAACTTCAAACCGGCGCAATATCCCGCGGCTTTCCTGCCCGACACCTACGAAGTGTACTGGACCGACAGCGCCATCAAGACCGTTCGCAAGCTCGTTGACGTACGCAACAACTTCTGGAACGACGAACGGCGTGCCAAAGCCCGCAGTCTCGGCCTCACACCCGTTGGAGTCGCAACCGTGGCCTCAATCGTAGAGGAAGAAACCGCTAAAGCAGATGAACGCCCCAAAGTCGCGCGCCTGTATCTCAACCGCCTTGCCACAGGCATGCCGCTGCAAGCCGACCCGACGGTGAAATTCGCTGTTGGCGACTTCTCCCTTCGCCGCATAACAGGAAAGCACCTTAAAACTGCATCGCCTTACAACACCTACATTAACAAAGGTCTGCCCCCGGGCCCGATCCGCATCCCCGACCGCACAACTCTCGAGGGGGTGCTGGATGCCCCGCAGCATGACTTCCTTTATATGTGCGCAAAGTCCGACTTCTCAGGCTATCACGACTTCGCCCGCACATTCGCCGACCACCGACGCAACGCCGCCCGCTACCAATCCGAGCTAAACAAGCGCGGAATCAAATGAACCAAAGCCGACCGCACGTGTTACTTCATTAAAGAATGTTTACATTATGAAAAGAGAACCCGAATACAGCCATACATTTTTCCTTACCGCCGGTGAAAGCAATGCCTGCGGACGCATGCCCATCACTTTAATCGCCCAGCGCGTCATTGAAGTGGCTACCGAACATGCCAACGACCTCGGAATCGGCTACGATGCCCTGATACAGAAAAACATCGGCTGGGTTCTCAGCCGTCTCGCAATCGAGATGGTGCGCTACCCCATCATCAACGAGACATACACCCTCACCACATGGATTGAGACCTACAACAAACACTTCAGCGAACGTAACTTCGTGATGACCGACGGAAACGGCGAAGTAATAGGACACATGCGGTCGATGTGGGTGGCGATAAACATGCAGAGCCGCACCGTGGCCGACCTGACCGAATTCGAGCGCGACGCCTTCCCCATCGGCGAGCAGGAATGTCCTATATGCAAGGTAGGACGCCTTCAGAAGCTCCCCGACTGCTCATCTGAAGAATATTACACCTTCCGCTACTGCGACATCGACTTCAACCGCCACGTCAACACCGTGCGTTACCTCGACCTGATTCTCAACCACTGGAGTCTCGACCACTTCGACAACAACCTCATCGCACGCCTTGAGATATGTTTCCACCACGAATGTTATTTCGGGGAAAAAGTGAAACTCCGCATCCACACCTGCGACCGCCGGAGCCAATGCGAGATTGTACGCGACGGCACCCGCACCGTCGGCGCATGCATCACCTGGCGCCCCAACCGCCAGATGTAAAATCGCAGGGACGTAATCCGAGGGGCGATTGCAAATGGCTAATTAGATTTAAAATTTATTAATTTCATGGGAGCGGGCTTGTGTAACTAAATTTTTAGTGATAGCTTTGCAGAGTCATCGTTAACTTGCCTACGCGGTTAACATTCATTTTAAACACTCTCTTAAAAGCCCCATGAAAAAATTCCCAAGTTTGCTCCCTGCTCTGGCACTCGCATGTGTCACATTCGCGTCCGGCTATGCCCAGGATGTCAAAGTTACAAGTGTTTCAAGTAAGCCTGTCGCTTCACTTCCAAAAGAAAAAATCGCCTACGACGTACTCGGCAAAGCCGACTACGAATGTATCTACGACTATACCATCCACTCCAAAACATCAAAAGATGTTGAGTTCACAGAATCTGCCGACATGATTCTCCAGATTTCTCCCTCGATGGCGAAATTCATTGACTATGCCGCTTTCCATATCGACTCCGTGGCTGCCACCGGCGCGCCGCAAGGTATGGAGGAGTCAATCAATCGCGCCAAGGTGAGCTTCACAGGCGAAGTGCTTCAGAACTATCCTGCGGGGAAAATAACATACACCGACATCGTTACTCCATCATATCTCCAGTACACCGAAGACCTCGCGCCTTTTGACTGGACAATCCAATCGGACACGGCCACCGTGTGCGGCTACCTCTGCACTTTGGCTACCTGCTCCTATGGAGGACGTGACTGGCAGGCATGGTTTGCCGAAGAGATACCCTCAATGTTCGGCCCCTGGAAATTTTCAGGTCTGCCCGGGCTTATTCTTAAAGTGGCAGATACGGAAGGCGTGCACACAATGACAGCCAAATCATTCCGACGCGCCGATGCCGACCCGATCCTCAACAAGCCCAATATACAGACTCAAAAGACTTCGCGCGATAAATTCGTGAAGATGAAAAACGAATTCGAGAAGAATCCCATGGAATCCATCATGCCAGAATCCATCACCGACATTACAGTTGGTGCCGGAGGAAGCATGATAATCAATGGCGTACCCATGCCACGACGGGAAAACGGCTACACTCCTGTCGAGCTCAAATAAATTCCATGAAGACTGCGATAGCTACATTGACCGTACTTCTGCTTGCCACAGCATCCGCCGCGGCACAGATAAACCTGTCGGGCCACATCAGAGCCAAGAATGGCGAAGAGCTTGACGGTGCGATTGTACGGGTCTATGTCTCAGGCCGTATCAAAGCCTTCACTACCGCAGTCGATGCCGGGAAATACGCCCTTAAAATAAATATTCCGGAAAGCGACCGCGATTCCATGGACGTGACAGTGCAGTGTATGGGCTACGAGAAATGCACGGCAACACTGCCATGCCGTTCCGCACGGCACGACGTGGTGCTGAAGCCCGATGCGATTGGGCTGCGCGAGGTCACCGTGGCCGCGGCCGCTATCCGGGAACAGGGCGACACTCTTTCCTACAATCTTGCATCTTTCATAGGCAAGAACGACATAACCCTTGAGGACGGCCTGAAAAAGCTCCCCGGAGTGGAAGTTGAGAGTTCCGGCAAAATAAGCTATCAGGGTCGAGCCATCAGCAGGTTCTACATCGAGGGCATGGATATGCTCGGCGGCAAGTACAACCTTGCCACACGCACGCTCCCGGCCGATTATGTGACAAATGTCGAAATTATCGACCGCCACCATGACGCACGCGTCGACAAAGGAACACAGAGCGACCAGGTGGCCCTGAACATCAAACTCAAACGCGATGTCAAGTTCAAGCCCACCGGCACATCCGAAGCCGCCGCAGGCTATTCCGACCACCTTCTTGGCATGATTTCAGGCACGGGCATGATGTTCACGCCCACGTTCCAGACCATGCTCACGGTCAAAGCCGGCAACATTTCGGAATTCGCATCCGGGCTGCTCACCGACCACATCGTCTATTACCGCCGCACTCCATCCAACCCGGCCGCCGAATATCTCGGCTCGCTCAGCGGAAGTACTCCCCCGCTGAAATCGTCGCGCTACATCAATCCGACCGACTATCTCGTGAATGTCAATGCAATGAAGAAATCCGGCGACGTGTCGTCGCTGAAAGCATCGGCATCATACGGCTACACCGACGCATCCTACGGCTATTCCGAAACCAGCTCCTACTTCGCAGGCGACCGCGAGGTGGTGTTCAACGAAAACAATTCGCCGCGCAGCCGCACACACAAGCCTTCGCTCGACCTGAACTACACCCACAACAGCGACACGCGTTATTTCAGAAACGACCTTACGGCCAAGGCTGAATTTCTTCGTAACGACTTCCTAACCCTGTCCGATCAACGGCGCATCGACCAGCTTATGGAAAAACACACAATAGCCGTGGCCGACGAAATCTCCTGGCGTCTGAAGAGAGACCGGCTCACATGGAATTTCAACGCCGGAGCATCATATAACACCGCGCCGACACTGCGCCTTACAGTAAGCGACTCCGATGGCGCAGGCAGTATCCGCCAGAGCCTTGACGGCGATGTGCTCGCAGTAAATGCCGAGGCCGGGACATCGTACACCACCGGCGCCTCCCGCTACTCATTCCATGCCGAGGGCAAGTACTTCCGCACAAGCGCTTCAAGCACCATTGACGAAAATCCTGACGCGGAAAACCGCATCATCGGCCATTCCGGCACCGTGGGCATTGTACCGGACTGGCAATACACATCCCGCAACGGACGCTATGAAGCGTACGCCGACCTACACACGGCTCTCAACATGCTCCATGCGCGCAACCGTGCCACAGGTGCGAAAACCGACTTCGACAAGTTGTACTTCAATCCCTCGCTCAGGTTCAAATACGTGTTCAACGTGCACGCCAACATCACGCTCGGAGCGCGCCTCAACCATAGCACCGGCGACGCTATGGAGCTTATGACCGCACCCGTGATGACCTCCTACCGCACAAGCCGCGTGTCATCGGGCATCCAGGCACGCAGCCGCAACTTCTCTTCCAATCTCAACTTCCAGTACAAGTTGCCGTTGGAATACTGGTGGGCCAACGCCGTAGTATCGTACAACGACGTACACACCAACGTACTGCCATCGCAGGACGTATCGGACTCGGAGATTGCAGCCGCAGGGGTTGCCCGCGACAACAGCACCCGCGGTGTCTCGGCCAACGCCTCCATAACAAAACAGATTCCCTCAATAAAAGGAAAATTCACCGTGTCGGCCACTTACTCGCTCTCCAACGGCGAGACGATGCAGCAATCGGAAATAGTGAAGTACCGGGGCAACTCATACAGCATTTCGCCCAACTTCAGCCTTACGCCCGTCAAGCTCATGGAAATAAGCTACCGTGGAAACTTCTCAAAGACCACCAACCGCTATCTTGACGTGCGAGACGCCTTCGACGTCATGAGCCATAATCTGAAACTGACCGTGAACCCCATCGACAGGCTCAGCGTTTTTGCAGAGGGAGAGTTTATGCGCCGCAGCATCAGCTCCGACACACGGAAGAATGTGGCGATGTTCGACCTCGGGGCACGCTACCGCATGCGCCACCTCACATTCACCCTAAAGGCTGACAATCTGCTGAACATGCGTCGATACTACTATACGACCTACAACGGACTCGACACCCACACTTTCTCCTACGACCTCCGCCCCCGCACATTCACCCTCTCAGTAGCCTACACCCTATAAGACCCATTAGACCTATTAGACCCATTAAAACAATGAAAAAATTCATATCCTGGAACGTAAACGGCCTGCGCGCGATATGCGGCAAAGGCTTCAACGATATTTTCAAAAACCTCGATGCCGACTTCTTCTGCCTGCAGGAGACAAAACTCCAGCAGGGTCAGATTGACCTCGATTTCGAAGGCTACGAATCATATTTCAGCTACGCCGACCGCAAAGGCTATTCCGGCACGGCTGTCTACACTCGCCACCGCCCTGTCTCGGTGCGCCACGCAATCGGCGTCGACCGCCACGACCACGAAGGCCGCGTGGTAGCCTTGGAATACGATGATTTCTTCCTTGTGGATGTGTACACTCCCAACTCGCAATCCGAGCTCGCACGCCTTGACTACCGCATGGATTGGGAAAATGAGTTTCTGGAGTTTGTGAAAGCCCTCGACAAGGAAAAACCCGTGATTATCTGCGGCGACCTCAATGTGGCGCATCAGGAAATCGACCTTGCCAATCCCAAGAGCAACCGCCGTAACCCCGGCTTCACCGACGAAGAGCGCTCGTGCATGACCCGCCTGCTCGAATCAGGGTTTGTCGACACTTTCCGACACCTCAATCCCGACCTTACAGGCGCATACAGCTGGTGGAGCTACCGCGGACGCGCTCGCGAGAAGAACGTGGGTTGGCGTATCGACTACTTCATAGTGTCGGAGCGCCTTCTGCCACGGCTCGAAGGAGCACGCATCCATGCCGACATCACCGGTTCCGACCACTGCCCCGTGGAAATTACCCTGCGCGACAGCGAGTAAGGCTCTATTTTACCGTGCGGATAAAGCAGGCATCGCTGTCCGAGCCATCGGCTGATAATGCCGAGTTGTTCTCAAAGCCCTCGAAACCCATCGAGTAATAGTTGATGTCGAAAGACGATGACTGACGGATGTTGGTATAAGTCACGGCTTGCTTTTTACCATTGGCATCAAGCGACCATGAACCATCCTCATTCTTTCGGTAAACGACATTTCCGGATGCATCCTTATGTGTAATCACATCCAAGGTGCGGCGCTTCTGGCACCAGTAGATTGCTCCCGGACGCAGATATAGGTCGTAGAACAGCGGCGTATAAGCCATATTCGCTGTGGTATTAGGTTCATAACGGGTAGCGTAACGGAGCACGCCGTCACCTTCCTTGAGCCAACCCGAATTTGCCTTGCGGCGTCCGAATCCCGTCATGCCTATGGGCAGGAAAATGTGGTGGGAGTCGTCGGAGTTGTACACAATCACACCGCGCATACCCTTTAAAGAAGTCTTGCCTTCTTCTCTTGAATAACCGGTAGCCATGGCCTCGGTCAACTGTGTTTCAGTAGCTCCGTCGCCATATATAATGCCGTAGGCTTTGTTGATATGGAACTCGCCGGTCTGATTGTCGTCGGGAGCACACAATTCATAGAAATCCTCGATAGTGGCAATATGCGAGCCACCCTCAATGGGCCAGTCGGCAATCTGAGTGTTGAGAGCCGCTCCGGTGAGTTTCTCGGTCTTCGAGGCGGCAAGGTTTCCCCATGTTATATTGGAATTACTCTCGGATGCGCCCGGAGCGAAACATTGGAAAGTGGACGTTCCCGGCTTCTCTCCAGGGCCGAAGCCTTTACGTGTATCATTTGTCTCACGGATAGCGGTGTAGCTGCCCCGGCGGAAGAAAGACCCCTGCTCGAGCGGGGAGTCGGTAAGCACGGGTGTCTTGCCGTTGAAACGCAGGACGTTATACGACGACCATTCGCCTCCGCCGGGAACCATTTGGACATCGGAGTATCTCGTGCCGTCGCTCTTGCGCACGAAAATATCATGCTCGCAGGTGTAGTTGTTGTAACGCACACGCACGATTGCAAAGCCGGGGCTTCCATTGAAATTGATGAAAAAATCGACCGGATGCTCGCCTTCACCCTCGATACGCATCTGCTTATGTTGGGTCTTGTTGGTGCCGCTACCCTCAGGTGTGGTGGTGAGAGTTACGATATTATCACCAGAATACACTTCGGCGCACCACTTTCCCCGAGAGATAACCTTGGCGAAATCGCCGCTGTACTCGCCCGGGCGTGTAGTCAGAATAACATGGAAGTCATCGCTTGTTGTATTTCGCCACACGGCCTTGGGATTCTCGATGCGTTCCACCTGCACCATATTCAGATATGCGTGTTTCACCTCGGCCTTACCCGTTGTGGGATTGATGAGCGACACCGAGAAGCGCACCTTCATCTTGCGCGGATAAGACGTATAAGGGTTATTGCCCGTAAAGCCGGTTTTGGTGATAAGCTCCTTGGCTCGCGTATAGAGCGGCAGGGTAATCATGCGGTCATCGCCGTTTGCGCTCATGTTTTCGACACTATATGTACCGTCGGCCTCCGGATGGTCGCCTTCATCAAGCGAATAGCGTCGCCAACCGCGGTTTTCCGCCTTCCAATAGGTCTCGTTATACTTGGTGAAATAGTCGGTCTCGCGCGATGCGGCGTTGGGGAATTCCGGGTCCTGGATACGCACCAGCTCAGCCACACGAAGCGACAGGAAAGAGTTCCACGGTCCGTCGTTCTTGGTGGTGCGGGTCACCTGCTCCTTCAATCCCGTTATGGTGACCGATGGAAACGACGACGTGCCGTCGCCCCAGGGGCGCCAATAAGTCTTGTCGGCTGCACCTTCCTCCGACCTGTCAATTCCGGTCATGGGAAAGTCGCCGGGTTCATCATCCGACCCGACGATTGCTGCATACAGGAAAGGATGTTCCGGATCAATCTGCCCTGAAACACGTACGGTCGCGAGGGTTTTCTTATTATAGAGATAAGATATATACTGCGGCGAAATCACGGTTATACCCGGCTCACGCGGAAACTCGATATGCCAGTCGGCATCGTTGCCATAACCCTTGAAGCAGAGGGTTAGCTTATAGTGGGCATTGCGTGTGGCGTTGTAATCGCGGTCAACATCCTGACCGAGCATGAATCGGTAGATGATTTTTCCCTGGTCCATTTTCTCGCCGCGCCCAACAAAGCGGTAATATCCCACCACTTCGACATAAGTTCCGAAAGGTTTATGGTCCTTCCAACCCGAAGTCGTATCGCCGGGAACGGGATTCGGGAAGTCAATATTCTTTCCGTCCTGCGACTGCTTTTTCGACTTGCCGATGCCCTGGCAGTTCTCGTAGAAAAAGAGAGAGTGCTCGTTGGTATTTTCGTGCGCCTTGTCCACTATCGCAGCATCGTCGCCTTCATCACCTTTGCCAAAATACGGATGCTTGCCGTTGCACACATGCAGGAAATTTTGCGGCACGAGCAGTTCCTTCGACTCGGGCAAGGTCTGATACGTGAGCGTGGCGCCGTCGCGAAGGAGCGCCTGCATATTCTCAGTTGTGTGGGGCATGTAAGTGCCGTCGTCCTGCTTGCCGGGTGTGTTCTCGTAGCCAAGCGTACATGTGCGAGGAATATCCTTGAGCTTGACCGTCTCTATATACACCTGCACATCGTCGTAGAGTCCGGTTCCGTCGAAAGCCACGGTGACCTTCGAGGCCAGACGGCGCACCCAGCAGTGCAGCTGGGTCAGGTCGGCGGAAACCACGGTAGGCTTCAAGTCATCGGCCTGTCGGTTCGACACCTGACTGTATATGCCGAACATCTCGCAATTGGCGGTTATATCATCCTCCCATGTGCGGGTGATAGACTTGAGTTTGTCGGGAGTGGATATGTCATACTCCGCGAGGTCTCCCATGTTTGCCACGGCATAGAAGTGGTAGCGGCCCGCGGCGATGCGCATCTTATATGTAACCTTGCCGGTGGATTTGTCCTGATTCCCTCCGACAACCTCGTCGGGCAGGCGGTTGTCGGCCAAACCGTGAAAATCAACTGAAGTTATGTCCTTGTGCACATTTGTGCCCACCACGACATACTTGTCGTAGAGCGTACCGTCGGTATTGTAGGCCACCATCACGAGCGAGTTGATGGCATTGATGGAATTACCCTTGTCGCCACCCGAGGGTGTTGCGCGGGAAAGCAGATCAACCTCGGTTTCAAGGTCATAGCCCACTGTGACTTCGAGCGTAGCGGTGCCTTCAATGAAATGTTCGGGATCACCGGGACGGAAATCATCCTCACAGCCCGAAACCACGGCGGAAAGAACCACCGCGGCAAGCATAAGGAAAAGCAGGCGTAAGTATTTCATCTTTCTTTATTTAATTCGTTTACAGCCACTCGAAAGGCTATGCGTAAGGATTCTCAATCGGGTTCATATCGGCGTCGTAGTACTGGCCGGTTTCTTCGTTAAGGAAGTAGACAATGCGGCCATCGTCGTCACGGATGATGGTAAGACCCGAGTTGGGATCCTTGCCGAGATATGGATTGGGGATTTCCTGGGATTTATTGTTCTTGTCGTAATATTTTCCGGCATCGCGGTCATACCAGCACAAAAGGTTTCCATCGTCGTCGTACACCGGAATGAAGTCCTTGCCAATCAGCAGGCCGAAATCGGGGAAAAGGCGCACATCGGCATATGGAACTACCTGAACCGTCACCTCATCGCGCTCGGGAGTCTTGGTGACAGTGAAGATATACCAGTAGTTGCGCAGGATGTCAAAAGCAGGTGTTCCGGCGTGACCGTAGTATTTGAATTCAATTTCCTGATATTCGTAACGGCTCTCGTCAAATTCAAGACGGATTATTGATTTCTCTGCTGCGGCACGGGCTATGTTGCAGTATTCGGGCACATAGGCCACAAATGAGCGTCCCGTGGCATCGGCAATGAAATCAAGTTCCGAATCGCTCTCGCATCCTGCAGGAATATGGACATCCGGAACATAGTCGAGATCGTAGTTCCAATGCACATAATCGTCCTGATTGAAAATATTTTCCGGAGCGCAGTAGCCTCTTGTGTTATGGCGGGTAAGCCATACGCGGCGCAAGGGATACTCAGTGTCTTCGTCAAGACGGATTTCCACCTTGGCGAACGCTCGCAGAAGATGAACAGGCTTTTCAAGGCGTGCGAAGTTCTCGGAGTCGAAGTTCATCGTCTCAGACTCGCCCACTCCGTAAAGAGGGATGGTGTTGACTTCGGAAAGGCGCATCCGCTCAGGAGTGAACTCATATTCGGCCTCGCAAAGGTCGGCAATCGTGGTTACGCCCTCCACAGGAGTGACGGGATAAGTCTTCCAGTTGGCAAGCACCACGAGCTTCAGTTGCATATCCTTGATGGCGGCAGGGATGCGTCCGGTCACGTAATATGTCTTTGACGTAGCTGTGGCAGCCTCGGGAATGATTGAAAGCACATCGAGCGCACCGCGGAAAACATTGCTGCCGTCGAAGAAGTAAAATCGGAAATCGCCGTCGGTAAGGGAGATATAGTTTTCATAACCCTCGCCGGTGTCATATCCGGGGCCCACGATGCCCTGTGCACGCGAGGACGATGGATCCGGAGAGCTGACTACAATGCTGAAACCGGCCTCAAGAGTTCCGTCAACCGCAGGCTCCGGAGCCGGAACGGGTTCCGACTCTGAGCATGCTGCAGCCAACACGAGCATAAGCAGCGACAAGACAACTCCGGACATTTTCCGGAGTGCCTCATGCCACTTGCGCGATATATATGTCAGCCGGTTATCAACCATTTGTAAATGCAATCAAGAAGAGATTTTTTTATTTTCAATTTTCCAACTCACTTGATGTCTTCCTGCTGGAGCACGACATGCCAGGAGTTGATATAGATATGCGAATTAATCCATCGGTCGTCCTCGTCGAGGAAGAACACAAGGTTGTAGTCGTCCTGACGGTCAAGGTATTCCTGGTCGGCCATCTGACGGTAGTGTCCCTTCACGAGAAGGAAATACTCGATGAGCGGCACGGAAATCACGGTCTCACCCTTGTCGTTGCGGACGTTAAGGCGCGTGGCGCTGTCCTCGTGCAGACGTCCGACTGTGAGGTCGGCAACCGCCGCCGACATGCTTGTGATGGCACGCGTACCGGTGTCGAGTCCCGCACTACCTTGCATCACATTCCACGCATGGTAGAATACAGGATTGTCGGAACACAGCTCATTGTTCCATGCCATGTGGGCGTTGGCATCTGAAATCTCGAAAGAAAACTTTGACGCATCCACAAGGTCGCCGCTAAGATGCTGAAGCACTACATGGACGTCGTTAGTGTTCTTTTTCAGAGGCACGGTGTAGATGTGCGTGCCCTGTGTGTCGGGAAAATCCTGGCCTTCAAGCGTGCCGTGGTACAGACGGTTGAGGTCTTCCTTGACGTGCAATCCGCTTTCATCGGAATCGCCAACGGCAAGGTGGCACATAAGCTCGGTCTTGACATCGGATTCGTCCACGCTGAAGGACGTGCGGTGTCCCTCGCCGCACCAGGCCACGAGCGAATATGTGCCGGGCCCTACGGGCACGTCCATCATGTAGCCCTCGGACTGCAACGCTTCGCCCGACTCACGTTTTTGCCACACGACCTTGCCGGTGTTGTCGTCAACCACATACAGGGTGACATCAAGCACCTCGTTCGGAAACGCGTCGGCAAACTTCATGTTCCAGTCGTAGCGGAAGCGCACCTTGTAGTAAGGGTCGCAATCGCCTTCGCCGTCGTAGATGAGTCCGCTGCACGAACTTAAAACCGTGCAGGCGCCCACGGTAGCAAGGCAGGCCATTATGCTGCTGAGTATTTTGCGGAGAATTTTCATTTCAGAAGAAAAATATGCTGTGGCTTCATGTCGGAGAAAGGGGGGGGACAGGAAGCTCGTTATTGTCGGATTTGGAGAAGCTGCTGATGCCGCTTGAGAAATTCGGGAGAGATTAGTTACGGATTTTGAGAAGAGCTGTGGAAAAGAATAAAAACAGGTCCGGAACATACCGGAGACGGATGCTCCGGACCTGAGGGTAATTTTTCAAATTTTCAAATTTTCAAGTTGTCATATTGTCAATTTGTCAAAATGTCAAATTGTCAACTTGACAACTTGACAATATGATATTAAAGCGCAACGCCCTGGTTTACAACCTTCCAGGAAAGTACATTGATGCGAGCGCCAACATAGTAGAGGGGCTCTTCGGGAGTGCCGGGATCAAGTGTCTCACCGGGGTTTTCTTCATCACCGGGGTTGAACACACCGTTACCAACCTTGTCGACAGAGTTGATTTCGAGCTTGTACCAGTGGTTACGTAATACACCGTAGTATCCCTCAGCGTTTACAACAGTGTTGAGGTGCTTGATGGGAACGTAGTAAACCATTTCGCCACCGTTGTAGCTGGTGGCACGGTTGGTGGCGGTGAACATGGGAGCGAGAAGTTCGTTGAGAGCTGCGGCAGCGGCGTCAACGCTTTCGTAAGCCTCGATTACGGTTTTCTTTTCAGTGATTACGTTGCCTTCTTCATCCTTGGTTTCATTGCCTTCGGCGTCAAGTACGGGAACGTCCTTTTCAACGTGGTGGTAGATTACGGCATCTGAAGCGAAGTTAGCGACTGCCTTTACAGAACCGAGCACGCCGTCGCCGGTTGAAACGAGGTCAAGGCAAGAGTTGTCAATCTGCTTGTAGTTCTCAATCCAGTTCTTGTCGTCGCCATCCTTGCCGGTGAACACCCAGAAGTCGAGGTTCTTGTTTGTGCCCATGTCGATGGAGTTGAGAAGGTAGTCGTAGAAAGCGGTACGGGTGCGGAGAATACCGTTGTAACGAACCATGTCGAGGTCGTTGCCTTCACGGTCGCATGCACGCGCACGGAGCACTACGTGGGTCACGGCACGAGTGTTGACAACGCTCTGACCGGCATTGTTGGTAACGATGATTCCGGCGGGAGTGTTGGTGTTTTCGTTACAGTAAGCTACTGAAGTTGTTGTGAATTCCTTTTTGAGATTGTAGGAACCGTCGATGTAAGAGAGGGTACCTTCGGCGGGAGTGGAACCGTAAACGGTCGACATACCCCAGAATGTACGGAAGTCATCATCGGCATACTTGTCCCAGTCGGTGAAAGGAACTGTTGTTTTCCAGTCGCCTGAAAGCTGCTTCGAAAGGTAGCTCTGCACTGCAGTGGCATTGAGGTCCCAACCCTTGAATTCAACATAAACGGCTGTTGTTGCGGCACCTTCACCGGTTGCGCCGTTGTTGAGTTCACCGGCAACGGTGCTTGTGAGTTTGTAGATTACTGTGCCGTCCTTAAGAGTTTCGAATTCCTGATCCTCACCCATGTCGACAGTCACCTGTACCTTGGCGGCAAGACGCTCAACATACACGTCAACAGCGGCGCCGTTAGCCTGAGCATCGCTTGCGCTCAGATAGAAATCGGCGTCGTCAAGACGGGTTGCATAGTAGAAGGGATCGTTGTTGTCGTCGAAGTCAACGTGGTTCTTGTTTGTCTTGCTCTTGATAAACCATGAGCTTGTGCTCATAACAAAGTAACCGGTATTGCCGATTACGTTGCCGTAATCTTCGTCGAGAGACTCGGCTGTAAGGCGGAGTGTGCTCTTGGGCTGGAAGTCGGGAGCGTTGAGCACTGTGAGCATGTAGCGGGGAGAACCCTTCTTATCTGACTTGTCAACAACAAGCACATTGTTTCCGAAATACTCGATGTTGGCGTTTGTGCCGCCATCATTGCCACCCTTCCAGAAGCTGCCTTTGCTTACGAACACACCGTTCTCGTCAAAGAAAAAGAACTGGGCGTCGTTAACTGCATGCTCTTCGTCAGAGCCGTATTCATAACCCTTGTCATTTTCAGGGGTCTGAGCTGCACGGCTGGGGTTGACAGCACGGATGTTGACATTCATGTACACCTGGTCGCCGGCTTCACCGTTAAGGTTGCCGTTGCCGGAATTGGGTTCGTCATTGGAGCAGGACGCAAGCATTGCGAGCGCAGCGAAACCCATGAAAAACTTGTTAAGATTGTTCATGAAAAAAATTATATGATTGGTTAAATGAAAATTATATTTTCTCTTTCTTACCTTATTTTGCCTTTTAGTCTATTTAGCCTCTTTGACCTATTATCCTGAATCCTATTTTCCCACAAAATATTTTACCGTAGGTCGGTTGCGCTGTGCATCAAGACGCGCCTTCTCCGAGGTGGCTATGTCAAGCCCTGCGGCCGATGCCTGACCCATAAGAGCCGATGCACGTTCCATATCGCCCTTGAGAGCGGCAAGGACACCACGCGAATACACTGCCTCGGGGGTGTCGCCGGCTCGGTGGAGATATTCCGCGGCACTATCGAGCTTACCCTCCGCCATCATGATGTTGGCAACATTCAGGGCGGCCTGCGCGTCGTGCGGATATATCTCCGCAGCCTTGAGATAGGTGGCGCAGTATTCGGGGCTGCCTTGCGGATAAGTGGCAGCAATACGTTGGAAATCAACGGGGCGCAGCTTGCCGGGATCAGTGGCAAACACGGCTTTCAGCTCGTCGATGTCCACGAATGTACGAATGGCGTACTTCACGGTGTAGTCGGAATGGCGCAGTCCCGGATATATGTTTTCAAGAATGTGCTTGTACTCCTGAGGATACTTGCGGCGGATAGCGGCATCCTTTGCATCGGGTTCCATGTCGGAATCAATCATGGCAATGATTTCGTCGCGGTGGGGATAGTCCGATTCAAGCATGCGCGCGCGGAATCCTTCCCAATCCTCCGGTTCATAGTCGGTCCACATGATTTCCGAAGGGAAATTGTAGTGTTCGCGCACATATTCCTTCAGCGAAGCCGTACGACCCATTGCCAGACGGACGTTGTTGGAATATGAGCCTTCAGGCGATGCGAAACCCTTGATTGTGATGCGGGTGATGGTCGCGTCGGGATCGTTCTTCACAAAGTCAATCGACTCGATGATTGATGCGATTTCCTTTCGGTTGCCACGGTAGTCGGGCTTGATTTCGGTGCGGTTCACAACAAAGTCGATGAAAGCCTTACCTTCGGCAGTGCGTTCCACGATGGAGTCGCCGGTAAGGGCAACGAAACGGAACTCAGGCACAAAAGGCTCCGGCACATAATTCAGCTCAGCCACAGGGCTATCGGCAGTGGGAATCGCCGGGTCACAGCAGTTTGCGACTTCCTCGCGCATGTCGATGGTGCAACGCTCCATCCAAGGTTCGAAATCAACAGCGGCATGATATTCCACGCCGTCGCTGCGTCCGGCCTCATAGATGCGTTCGCCGGGTTCGAGGTCGTCGTTTCGCAAGTGGGAATAGTAGCGGTTGCGACCGCAGATTCTAACCTGTGCAAGCTCAATCGAATCGGCTGTGCCAATGGAACGGATTACGGGGGTGAACACCACCTCGCGGTCGCGTCCAGGACGGATGGATTGTGTGTCAAACTCCATATCAATCCGCAGACGGCCATCATGACGAGCCACGTCAACACTCGATACTTTCAGCAACGAAACAGCTCCGGCGGCCGAAAAAGCGCACACCACCGCAAAAAGAGCATATAGCAAAATATACTTTTTCATCTTTAACAACAGGGATCAGAAAGTGTAAATTAGGTTGACAGCCGCCTTTGTCGGACCGACATAATTATGGGGATGGTCCGACTCGACTTTACGTCCGCAGTCGGCACATTCAAACTTGTCGTATCTTGTATAAATCCATCCCAGGCCTATCTCAGCCTCGATATTCCAGTGGCGGTTAAGAATCCAGGAATAACCGTAGGCGACACCCACTCCGGCCATCCATCCCTGAAGACGGTGGTCTTTAAGAAGGCCAAAGTCTGTTCCGAGAAACTTGAAATCAGTACCGAGATTTCCGAAATTATACTGTCCTCCAAGCAGATGCGCTCCGAAAAAGTGACCCGAGAAAGCCTCGCACAGCCAATAACGGATTTCCGGCTGGAGCATCCACTGCTTCCAGCGACGGTCGTTGACAGTCCACGCATTGAGGTTGCCGGTAAGCTCTCCGGTCCATCTTGGCGCAAACTTCACCTCCACCCCGCCGTCAAGCGTCAGAGTGAGGTCATAGAGCAGATTTGTTTTTATAGCCACGTCCTGACCTTGCACATGATTCGAGCCCAACAAAGCCGCGAACATAATCAGAACAAATGGAAGCGTCTTCTTCAGTAACATCATGAGATAATAGGATTTAATTCCGAAGCAACTCCGGACAACAAACCTTGATTTTGGAGGGGAAACCCCGTGTTTTAATCCATAGAATTTTCGGGCGGCAAAATTACAATTATTTCGCAAATTTAAAACATGCGAATTATCGAAATTTTAACATAAATTACATTTCGATATGCCAAAACATAAAAAACTGAGGCTTAAACCTCAAACTCTTAAAAAATCTTAAACCAAAAAGTGCAAAGCATTAAATCCGACCTAAAGCAACACCTTTCAAAGGCCAAAACTACAACATCTATATCATTATATAACAACATTTTATAACACAACAAGAATTTAACTCACAACAAAATTACGGAATAAAAAACGCTTTGAATTTCAGATTGAAAATCGGGGTAAAAAACGCGTTTTTCACGAAAAAAATCCGACTTTTCGGCCGCCGAGTGCATAAAAAAAAAAAAAAAAAACAGAATTTTTGTTAATACAGCGTATTTTTCTTGTTCCCACTGCTATCAATCGGATTATATTCTCAAATTTCCATAAATTTTAATTAAGTCATATAATTATTTTGCGGTATTAAAAACAATACCTATATTTGCAAAAAAGAATACAATGCCGGAAATATTCAATCTCTACGGTTTTAGCTTTTTCTTCTGGAGTAAGGAACACGAACCGATTCACGTTCACGTCGAAGGTGCTGATGGCTATGCCACATTTGACTGGGATGAGGCTAATGGAACATTCAACCAGCGAGAATGTTATAATATAAAAGCCGGAGATCTCCGTAAAATCAAAAAAGCCATTGCCGACCGTAAGCAGGATATTTTTGACAAATGGAATGAATACTTTAACAAGTGATGCGATATGAAGATTACCAGAATATGGTTTGACGCCGACTATATCTACGGAGTGGATGACAGCGGAAAAGAGTACCGCCAATCATTGCTTTGGTATCCGAACCTGCACAAAGCGAATGATATTGACCGACTTAACTATAAGTTTGGATTCCGAGGTATCCATTGGAGAGAACTTGATGAAGATATCAGCTTTGACAGTTTTGCCGATGATGATGCAGAACCAACACTTTTACAACGCTTTTTCCTCACACATAAGGAAATCAAGATATCCGAATTCGCAAAAAGAATTGGCATAGATGCTACATTGCTCCGCAATTATATCAATGGATTTAAAAAACCTTCAAAAGAGCGTGAACAGACCATTTTAAACGGTATTCATGCGCTTGCCAAAGATTACGCGGCAACATCATTTTAAAAATTCGCAATCGACATTACCACAGATGCATCCTTATGGGTGCATCTGCTTTTTTATGACACAAGGGTACAAAAAAAATTGATTGTCTCCCGACAACCAATCCAGTTAACCTTAAATCTATACCATGAAAAACACGTTGCAAAGGTAGCGCACTATTGCGACCCGTGCAAATATTTTAGCAACAAATTGCACGATGTTAGCACATTTTAACAGATAATCACCACACTTGGGTATGTTTGCACGGCAAATAGTTTGATTTTCGACAAATCAATGGCAATTTGCGCAATATATGTTTTACAACATTTTTAGCCCTAAATGATGCAAATTCAAAAAATCAACGCGTGTTTTTCGAAAATTTTTAACCGGAAATAGTCCCGATTTTGCTATTTTTGCATACACAACCAAGCAAACATATATTATCACATATTTCAAGATATGAACAAGCGCATAATCGAATGTGTGCCCAACTTCAGCGAGGGCCGCGACCGTGAGGTGATTAAACAGATTACCGACGTCATTGAAGGCGTCGAAGGTGTGAAACTTCTTGATGTCGACCCGGGCGAGGCAACCAACCGCACCGTGGTAACATTTGTCGGCGAGCCTGAAGCTGTGGTGGAGGCTGCGTTCCGCGCAGTGCGCCGCGCATCGGAGCTTATCGACATGAGCCGCCATCATGGCGCACATCCCCGAATGGGCGCCACCGACGTGTGTCCGCTGATTCCCGTGGCAGGCGTCACTCTTGAGGAATGTGCCGAAATGGCGCGAAAACTCGCCGAAAGGATTTCGGAAGAACTCGCAATACCCACCTACTGCTACGAGGCGGCGGCGTTCACTCCCGCACGCAAGAACCTCGCCGTTTGCCGCAAGGGCGAATACGAAGGTCTTGCCGAACGTCTCGGCCATGAAGGTGATGGTGCCGACTTCGGCGACCGTCCTTTCGACGATGGCGTTGCCCGCACGGGAGCAACCGCCGTGGGCGCGCGCGATTTTCTCATTGCGGTGAATTTCAACCTCAACACCACCTCGACCCGTCGAGCCAATGCCATCGCCTTCGATGTGCGCGAGAAGGGACGTCCTTTGCGCGAAGGCGGAAAGCCCAACGGAAAACCGGTCAAGGACGAGAACGGCAACACTATAATGCTGCCCGGAACACTGCCCGGAACAAAGGCTATCGGATGGTATATCGACGAATACGGAATTGCCCAGGTGTCGATGAACATCACCGACATTTCCCGCACTCCGCTGCACGTGGCCTTCGACGAAGTGTGCCGTGCGGCTGCCGCCCGAGGCATACGCGTAACCGGAACTGAGATTGTAGGACTCGTGCCACGCCGCGCCATCATCGACGCCGGACGTCATTTCCTCCACAAGCAGCAGCGCTCAACCGGCATTGCCGAAAGCGAGATTATCAAGATTGCCATAAAGTCGATGGGACTCGACGACCTCGGCGAATTCCGCCCCGAGGAAAAAATCATCGAATACATGATTGAGCCCAAGAGCGAGGGCGTGAAGCTCACCGACATGACCTGCGCGGGATTCGCTGCCGAAACTGCTTCCGAATCGCCTGCCCCCGGTGGAGGTTCTATCTCGGCATATATGGGTGCGCTTGCCGCCGCTTTGGGCACGATGGTTGCCAATCTCTCGGCCCACAAGGCCGGATGGGACGAGCGTTGGAAAGAGTTTTCCGACGTCGCCGACCGCGGACAGCAGCTCCTTTCGGAACTTCTGCACCTTGTGGATGAGGACACCGCGGCTTTCAACCGCATCATGGCTGCCATACAGATGCCCAAAGGCAGCGATGACGAACGGGCACGCCGCGACGAAGCTCTTGAAGCCGCAACGCTGTATGCCACCCGCGTTCCCCTCACTACCATGAAGAAGGCCGTTGAGACTTTCCCCCTGTTGGAGGCAATGGCTCTGGAAGGAAATCCGGCCTCGGTGAGCGACGCCGGAGTGGGAGCACTTGCGGCACGCGCCGCCGTACTCGGAGCCGAGCTCAACGTGCGCATCAATGCCGCCGGACTCCGCGACCGCAATGCCGCCGACGAGCTCGTGGTAGAAGCCGCTTCGATAGCCGCTGCCGCCTGTGAGGCCGAAAAGAAAGTTCTTGAAATCGTAAATTCCAAAATAAAATGAATATAGAAGAATTTAAGGCGGCTGTCTCCGCCGGAATACCCGATACGCTTCCTCCCGCACGGGCTTACGACCCCTCGGTGAACCATGCCCCCAAACGCAAGCAGATTCTCACCCCCGAGCAGGAAAAGCTCGCCCTGCGCAACGCCCTGCGCTATTTTCCCGAACATCTGCATGCCGAGCTTGCACCCGAATTTGCCGCCGAGCTGCGCAAGTACGGACGCATCTACATGTACCGTTTCCGCCCGACATACGACATGTATGCGCGCCCGGTCGACTGGTATCCGGCCCGTTCGCGCCAGGCTGCTGCAATCATGCTCATGATTCAGAACAACCTCGACCCGCGCGTCGCCCAACATCCCCACGAACTTATCACCTACGGCGGCAACGGCGCCGTGTTCCAAAACTGGGCACAGTATCTGCTGACTATGAAATACCTATCGGAAATGACCGATAACCAGACTCTTGTGATGTATTCGGGCCATCCGCTCGGCCTCTTCCCCTCGCACCCCGACGCGCCACGTGTAGTGGTAACCAACGGTATGGTTATCCCCAACTACTCCAAGCCCGACGACTGGGAACGTTTCAATGCAATGGGCGTGTCGCAGTACGGCCAGATGACAGCAGGCTCCTACATGTATATCGGCCCGCAGGGAATCGTTCACGGCACCACAATCACCGTGCTTAACGCCGGACGCAAGCGACTCAAGGACGGTCGGGACAATCTTGGCGGCATGCTCTTTGTATCCGCCGGACTTGGCGGCATGTCCGGAGCACAGCCCAAGGCCGGAAACATTGCCGGAGTGGTGAGCATCGTGGCTGAAATCAATCCCAAGGCAGTGGAGACACGCCACCGTCAGGGCTGGGTCGACGAGGTGTACACCTCGCTCGACGAGCTTCTTGCCCGCGCCGCCGACGCCCGTGCCAAGTGCGAGGCCGTTTCGCTCGCTTATCAAGGCAATGTAGTTGACCTGTGGGAACGTCTCGCCGAAGATGGCGTGAGCGTTGACCTCGGTTCCGACCAGACTTCGCTCCATAATCCCTGGGCAGGAGGATATTATCCCGCCGGAGTTTCCTTCGAGGAAGCCAAGGCCATGATGGCCGAGAATCCCGCGCGATTTAAGGAACTCGTGCAGGAATCGCTCCGCCGGCAGGTAGCGGCAATCAACCGTCTCAGCGCCAACGGCATGTACTTCTTCGACTACGGCAACGCCTTCCTTCTGGAATCGTCACGCGCCGGAGCCGACATTCTAAAGGCCGACGGCTCTTTCCGCTATCCCTCGTACGTGCAGGACATCATGGGGCCGAAATTCTTCGACTACGGATTCGGACCTTTCCGCTGGGTGTGCACATCCGGAAAACCGGAAGACCTCGCCGTCACTGATGCCCTCGCAGCAGAAGTTCTCGAGCAGATGCTTGCCGAGGCTCCCGAAGACATCCGCGGACAGCTTGACGACAATCTCCACTGGATCCGCGAGGCAGGGCCCAATGGTCTTGTTGTAGGTTCGCAGGCACGTATTCTCTACGCCGACAGCGAGGGACGTACCCGCATAGCCAAAGCCTTCAACAAGGCTATCCGAGAAGGCCGGATATCCGCTCCCGTTGTACTCGGACGCGACCACCACGACGTATCCGGCACCGACTCGCCCTACCGCGAGACCTCCAACATCTACGACGGCTCCCAATTCACCGCCGACATGGCCGTACACAATGTCATCGGTGACTCATTCCGCGGCGCCACATGGGTTTCGATCCACAACGGTGGCGGCGTAGGCTGGGGCGAAGTTATCAACGGTGGTTTCGGAATGGTGATTGACGGCAGCGAAGATGCCGACCGTCACATTGAGGAAATGCTCCTTTGGGATGTCAACAACGGCATCGCACGCCGCTCCTGGGCCCGCAACAAAGGAGCCATGGATGCGATAAAGCGCGAGATGGCCCGCACTCCCGGACTCAAGGTCACCCTCCCCCACCTCGCCTCCGACGAAACCATAGAAAAAGCCCTGAAATAATAAAATAGGACTAATGGGGCTTATAGGTCCAATGAGCCCTATAAGACCTATAAGTCCCATTCCCTCCAAAAAATCTTGCCTTCTCCCCTTATTACCTTTTAACCTAATTAAAATGTACTCCATAAATCCCTCCAAACGCCTGTCCATAGCCGAAGTAGGCGAAATATTGACAAAGGGCACCAAACTGACCCTCAGTGACGAAGCCGTGCGCCGCATCAAGCGTTGCCGCGAATTTCTCGACGACAAAATCAAGACCTGCGACACCCCGATTTACGGAATCACCACCGGATTCGGCTCGCTGTGCAACATTTCCATCGGTCCGGAAGACCTTTCCAAGCTCCAGGAAAACCTCGTGAAATCACACGCATGCGGTTGCGGCGAACTCGTAAAGCCTGAGATTGTGCGCATCATGCTGCTCACCAAAGTTATGTCGCTCTCGTTCGGCAACTCCGGCGTACAGCTCTCCACCGTTCAGCGGCTCGTCGATTTCTTCAACGAGGATGTGATACCTGTTGTGTATCAGCAAGGCTCGCTGGGCGCTTCCGGCGACCTCGCACCGCTCGCCAATATGTGCCTGCCACTGCTCGGTTTGGGACAGGTGTACTACAAAGGTGAAATCCGCCCGTCGGCCGAGGTACTTGCCGAAAAAGGCTGGCAACCGGTGACACTTGTTTCAAAGGAGGGTCTGGCACTGCTCAACGGCACACAGTTCATGTCGTCGCATGCGGTCTATGCCATACTTCAGGCACGCCGCCTGAGCAAACTCGCCGACAAAATCGGAGCACTCTCGCTCGACTCCTACGACGGACGCATCGAACCGTTCGGCGACGAAGTGAACGCCGTGCGCCCCCATCCGGGACAGCTTGAGACAGCACGTGCCGTGCGCGCCCACCTCGAAGGCAGCGAACTTATCCGCCAACCCAAGAAGCATGTCCAGGACCCATATTCATTCCGCTGCATGCCCCAGGTACACGGTGCAGTGAAGGACACGCTCGCTTATGTAGGCTCGGTGATTGAGACTGAAATCAACAGCCCCACCGACAATCCGACAATATTCCCCGACGAAGACATCATCGTCTCCGCCGGGAACTTCCACGGCGAGCCGATAGCCATGCCGATGGACTTCCTCGCCGTAGCCATGACCGAACTCGGAAGCATATCCGAACGACGCATCTACAAACTCATATCCGGTTCGCGCGGACTTCCCTCCTTCCTCGTGGCAAATCCCGGCCTAAACAGCGGATTCATGATTCCGCAATATGCCGCGGCGTCCATCGTCAACCAGTCCAAGGGTCTTTGCTGGCCCACGAGCTGCGACACAATACCTTCGTCGCAAGGTCAGGAAGACCACGTTTCGATGGGAGGCAACTCGGCCACAAAACTCTGCCGTGTTGTAGACAACACCGAGCGCATCCTCGCCATCGAGCTTTTCAACGCTGCCCAAGCGCTTGACCTGCGCCGTCCGCTGCGTACATCGCCCGAACTGGAAGAATGGCACGCCGCTTACCGCCGCCGTGTGCCCTTCATCATCAACGACACGGTGATGTCGCCGCTGATTGCCGAATCCGTTGAATTTATAAGAGAGAATCCATGATAATCACCAACATTGGCATGCTCGTCGGGGTTGAACTCCCCGGCGACATCCGCCCTTGCCTGCGCGGCACGGAAATATCACGCCTGAATTGCATAGCCGACGCATGGCTGAAAATCGAAGGCGGACGCTTTGCCGGATTCGGCTCCATGTCATCGCTCAGTCCTGAAACCATTTCAGGCTGCCAGAAAGTGATTGACGCCCGTGGCGGCTACGTCTACCCCTCTTTCTGCGATTCCCACACCCACATCGTATATGCCGGAAGCCGCGAAGGCGAGTTCCTTGACAAAATCAACGGACTCTCCTACGAGGAAATCGCGCGCCGTGGCGGCGGAATCCTCAATTCAGCCGACCGCCTGCACGACACTCCCGAACAGGAACTTCTCAGGCAGGCAATGGAACGCGTACGCGAGGTTGAGCACATGGGCACGGGATGTATCGAAATCAAGAGCGGCTACGGCCTCACTCTCAACGACGAGCTGAAGATGCTGCGTGTGATAGCACGGATTTCGGAGTCAACACTGATGAAGGTGCGGCCTACCTTCCTCGGCGCACATGCCGTAGGACGTGCTTACGCAGGACGTCAGGCCGATTATGTGCGCCACGTATGCGACGACATGATTCCTGCGGTCTCTGCCGAAGGTCTGGCCGATTTCGTTGATGTGTTCTGCGACGAAGGATTCTTCACCGTCGAGGAAACCGAGGCTATCATGGAAGCCGGTGCACGGTATGGCATGCGCCCGAAGATTCATGCCAACGAGCTTGCAGCCTCCGGCGGTGTGCAGGCGGGAGTGGCACACGGAGCGCTTTCCGTCGATCATCTCGAACGCGCCGGAGAAGCCGAGATTTCCGTACTGGCCGCTTCCGACACGGCTGCTACCATGCTTCCGGGAGCTTCATTCTTCTTAGGCATGCCCTACGCTCCGGCCCGCAAGGCTATCTTCGCAGGCGCTGTCGTGAACCTCGCCTCCGACTACAATCCCGGCTCGTCGCCGTCGGGCAACATGCGATTCGTGGCATCACTGGGATGTATCAGGATGAAACTCACGCCTGCCGAAGCAATCAACGCCACAACACTTAACGGCGCCTATGCCATGGGCACAAGCGCCGAATACGGTTCTATCGCCGAGGGCAAGGTCGCCAATTTCTACATCACACGCCCCATGTCCTCGCCGGAATTCTATCTCTACGCCTACAATACGCCTGTAATATCACGCATATTTCTCCGCGGCATAGAGATTTAGCATTTAGAAAGAGAACTGGCACATGGCTCCGACGCGTTTTGCCACGCGGTGCGAGCCGTCGAAATTGTGGCGTGAGCCAAGGTCAAGTTCCGCACCAACCTGGATTCGCGGTGTAAGATTCCAAAACACGTTAAGCGCTCCGAAAAAGCCGTATTTATAGGCCGTGCGGTCGGCAACGTAATCGGGCAGATAACGGTTCTGGCTGCATTGCGCGCTCACAAAAAGGTTGGGACGAATATTGTACTGCAATCCGGCGCACCATCCGAAACAAGCCGGGGAGTACATGCGTCCGCTTGCGTCGGCGACATCAGCGAGGTCAAATCCTCCGATCTGCATATCGCCACCCAATCCTTCGATTCCGTGGCCGTAGTTGGCGGTGAAATATCCGGTGAGCTCCCGGCAAGGATGCCCCACGGCACTCAGCTGGACGCCCCAGCCCGCGATATTGCGGTTTGTGGCTGCCACGAGGTCGCGGTAGGACAGCGTGCGCACAATGCCCGACAGACGCACGTGTGATGTCGGCCCCCACTGATACTGCACGAAGCCGGCGAAATCCGGCATCCAGTCGCTCACACGCCTTGAGGTCTCGCCTGAAGGCATGACCGATGTCGACGGTGTCTCGGCCGATACTGCAAACACCCACTTCTGTTTCACCACCGGCATGTAGCGGATAAGCACCGACGTTGGCGAAATCTTATTGTTGGGGCCTTGGGCGTCAACTGTCGGAGGCTGTGCGGCCGGGTCACTGAATGTCGATGCGGCATAACCGATGGTAAAGTCATTGATGGTGGCGTATGCTTTCTTGAGGTGGAAATCCCTGCCCTGATAGCCGTTGAAATTCGCCTCGATATACAGTTGATAATTGCCAAGCGTCTTGTTGCGGCCAAGCACACGGAAATAGAGCGAGCTTCCGGCAGGAGTTGTGCCGAGATGGCGCATATCGGTCGGATCAGGAGCCATCGGAATAAGGGCCGGAGCAAATCCGGCACCTGGAATGGCACCGCCCCAGTCGTAATATCCTCTCATGCGCACACATCCGCCGATACCCATTGCGAGACTCGCGTCGCGGCTCATAAACAGGAAATACGGAGCCGCCGGATCCTGGAAGTGGCGGAACTGCTCATAGTAGAAGTTTGAAATCACGCCCCGGATCGAGTCCACATAAGCCTGCGTTGAAGCGTCGGCGGGACGTCCGTCGATATACACAATCTTATGATTGTTGATTAGGGAATCCGTCTGCGCGTCGACATAACTCTTTTCGGCACGTGCTCCCGAAGTCATCGCGCAGCATGCCGCAAACGCAATCAGACCCGAAAAAATTCTTCTGTTCATAAATAATAGCGGATTAGACGTGGATGTGATGAATATTATATATTCAAAACACGCCGCGCGCCGCTATTGTTCTTGCTGCATCATTTTGCGCCACTTCCGCAGACCATAAAATGCCACAACGGTATAAATCAGATAGAGAGCCGCATAGAAATATATGCCTTTGTAGATGTACAGACCCACACACACGGCATCAACTGCAATCCACACTGCCCACTGCTCGAGATACTTCCGGGCGAGCATCCACATTCCGGTGATGCTGAGCGCCGTTGTGAGCGCGTCGTACCAGGGGACGTTGCTGTCGGTGAATCCCACCAGCCAGAAGCACAACACGCCGTAGACGAGTGCCGTAACACCGATTACAGGCAGATAAAACCGGCGCGGCATGCGCGTGACAGGCAAGTGCTTCTTTTCCTTTTTCGCGAAGTTGAAAGTCCACGCTATGTAGCCATACACCGCTATTATGAAATAATAGATGTTGATTGCGAAGTCGGCATAAAGGCCCTTACTGTAATAAATCCACATGGAAATTGCGGGCATGATAACGCTCACAATCCACATGCGGGTGCTGCCATGATATTCGAAATAGAGGTATATCACCCCTGTCACGAAGCCGAGAATCTCAAGTATTGTGGACATCGACATAATCAGAACTTGATGCTTACAGTGCCCATTACATTGGTGGGAGCCTGCGCTGCGTAGCCGGAGTAACGGTAGATTACTTTCTGTCCGTCGCCATCCACATAATATCCTGCGCCGGCATAGCCGTTGCTCTCGTATTGTTCATTAAAGAGGTTATAGATGGAGAAGCCTGCCGAAAGACCGCGGAGGCCAAGCACTGAACCGAAATTATAGCTCAGATGAAGATTGCTCACGAAATAAGCATCAAGCACCTGTTCTTCCGAATGGGCGTTGCTCAGATACTGCTTGCTCACGTAGTGGCTGTCGAGCGTGGCATCGAAACCGCGCCAATGAAAGTTGAAGGCATTGTTAAGGGTGAAATCCGGCGAGAAGGCAATGGGTGTGGAGCCGAGATAATTCTCTATGGGATTGGTCCACTCGTCCTCGTAGATGTATTCGGTGAAATTGCGGATACGGTTGCGCGAAAGTGTGGCATTGATCTGCCAGTCGAACCATCGGCAGGGACGCAGGGCTGCCTGAAACTCGATACCCATACGATAGCTTTCGGGAACGTTGACACTCAGCGCATTGCCGGTGTCGGAAAGTTGACCGGTGACAACGAGCTGGTCCTTGTAGTCCATGTAGTAGAGATTCACTCCGGCTGAGAAAATCGGCAGCGCAAAGGTGTAGCCCAGTTCGTAGTCAAACAAGCGTTCGGCTCGCGGAAGATTGTTCGGGTCGCCGTCAACGAAATTGTCGCGCACCGGCTCCTTATGAGCCACACTCCACGACGCAAAGGCGCGGTGGTGGCTGTCCGGCGAATAATTCACACCCACTTTGGGATTGAAAAAGTCATACTTGCGGTGTACGTCAAGAACTGCCGGAGCGGAGATTGCATAGTCGTAAGTATCGCTCGCTCCGGTGATGCTGTAATTGATATGGCGGTACTGGAGGTCGCCGAAGGCCGACAGACCGCGGGCAATATCCACATTGGCACGGGCATATACGTTGGCATCAAACTTCTCGCCGAGATTGCGGTAATACTCCTGGAGAGGATCAATCGGGCCGACATAATTGCGCACCCACGCCACCTGTCCGAAGTGATGTCCCTTGAAATTATTTACGGCACCGCCGAGCACAGCATCCACACGTCCCCGCTTGTAGTTCACCGAAAAGGTTCCGCCACCGAAACCGTTGTCCATATTCTTCAGGCGGATAAGGTCGCTTTTCTTCACCGTGTTTCCATCGGCATCGACGAAAGGCGTGAGTCCGTATTCAACGAGCGTGCGTCCGGTCTTGTACTGGTTGTAATATCCGTCGCCCTTGGTGTAATGCAGAGCGGCGTTGATGCGCCAGTTGTCGCCTATCATCTGAGCGAAATGCAATTGGAAATGATGCTGGGCGTAATTGTCGTTCTGGTCGGCGTAATATGCCGTCTTGCCGTCCGAATCAGTGTACTGGCCGCAGGGATTGTAACGTCGGCCATACTTTTCCATATCCTCCTTCGAGGCATAATCCCAGGCCATGTAAGTCTTTTCCTTGCCGCCGAACGCGAGCAGGCGCAAGGTTGTGCCGCCGTTGAAGTAACCCACCTGTCCGAAATAGCTCCACAGAGCCGACTTGGCGCGCTCGATGTAGCCGTCGGAACCGAGGTGACTCACTCGGGCATCCACAGTCCAGTGGTCGCCGAGCAGGCCGGAGCCGGCGCGCAATGTCTCCTTATTGGTGTTGTACATGCCATAGGAAAGGTTAAGTTCGCCGTAAGGTTCGGTTGCCGGAGCGTCTGTCACCATATTTATGCTTGCACCGAAAGCACCGGCGCCGTTGGTGGAAGTTCCGGCGCCACGCTGCACCTGGATGTCGCGCAACGACGAAGCCATGTCGGGCATATTGACCCAATACACATTATGGCTCTCGGCATCGTTGACCGGAATTCCGTTGGCCGTTACGTTGATACGCGAGCCATCCGTACCTCGCACGCGGATAGACGTGTAGCCCACGCCCGCACCGGCATCGGAAGCACTCACTACCGAAGGTGTCATCTGAAGAAGGAAAGGAAGGTCGCGGCCATCGTTGATTTTCTCAATCTCGGCCTTTGTGATGTTTGTGTAGGCCACAGGAGTCTTGGCCGTGGCTCGGTTGGTAACGATTTCGACATCGCGCAGGAGCACCGTCGAAGATGAATCACTCACCGCCTCCGAGGCGGCAGCATCAGCGGTCGAAGCCGCGCATGAAAGCACTGCGGCCACCGCCGACGTAAAAGTCAGCTTGTTCATATCTTTTTCTCTACGCCGGTATTACCCGGATCAGGTTCAAAGGGTATGTTCTCAGCTCAGCCGCTACAAACGGCCTCGCACCCCCAAATATTTTTTATCGCGGCAAAGTTACGAATTATTTATCATGTTACAACATGATGCATCATGTTGAATCATGTTGCATCCGATTATTTGCCTGCTTTATAAAAATCCCTCAGGTGATTGTAGAGGGCATGCACCGGAAGGCCCATCACATTGTAGTAGCAGCCTTCAATGCCGGAAATGCCAACCGCCCCTATCCATTCCTGGATTCCGTATGCCCCGGCCTTGTCGTAAGGCTTGGCAAGGTCGACGTATTCCTCGATAAGAGCCTCGGGCAGTTCCGCAAACGTTACCTTTGTCACCTCCGAGAACGATTCGCTTTTGGTGTCGCTTGTGAGCGTTACGCCCGTCACCACCGTGTGAGTGCGTCCGCTGAGTTTGCGCAACATATCTATCGCCGCCTGACGTCCGCCATGCGGCTTGCCGAGAATCTCACCGTCGCATATCACCACGGTATCGGCCGTGAGCAGAAGGCGTCCGGGAGCGAGCATGTCGGAATATGCCGCGGCCTTGGCCTTGGATATGTACACCGGCACTTCTTCGGCAGGAATGTCATCAGGATAGGATTCGTCGACGTCACGCGATTCTGCCACTATAAAAGCGGGAAGAAGCATGAAAAGCAGCTCGCGACGGCGCGGGGAGTTCGACGCCAGCACAACGTCGATATTCTTGTATATTTCAGCAGGAAGTATCATTTTTTTACTTATTACCATCCGAAAGCGGTGGAACGGTTGAGCCACTGACCGTGAGCCCGGAGAATTTCCTCAAGCAACTCGCGAGCCACACCGTATCCGCCGGCGGCACGCGACACAAATCTCGCCGCCTGCTTCACCTCATGGGCGGCATCGGAAGGAGCTACCGACAATCCTACGGCAGCCATGGCCTGAAGGTCGGGGATGTCGTCGCCAACGTAAGCCACTTCATCGGGATGAAGGCCATTGTCGTCCATCCATTTGCGCAGGATTCCAATTTTCATGGAGGCTCCGAGGTAAATATCGGTCATGCCGAGCGCCCGATAGCGCTCGAGAAGTCCCGGAGCCTGCGCTCCGGATATGATGCAGAGCTTAAGACCGTGTTTGACAGCCAACTGCATGGCATAGCCGTCCTTGATGTTTGCCATACGCTGGGGAATACCGTCAGGACCCATGGGAATTGTCGACGGCGACAGCACTCCGTCAATATCGAAGGCTACGGCTTTGATTCGGTCAAGAGGATAATTTATTCTGCTCATTGTAGATGTTTTTTCATTATCATTTCCGACAACGTGCGGTACACGCTGTCGAGAGGTGCGTCAAGCGATGCGGCATGCCTTTCGATTACTTCCACATCGCCACGGCGTGCAGGGCCCGTCTGCGAGGCATGGGGGCCAACGGCGAAAGCCTTGTCGACCGTGGCGCGCACAAGCGGCTCCACCACGTCAAGCGGATACCCGGCCTTGGCAAGCAGCTCCTCGACACATTCCCACAGAAAGTTGGGGAAATTGCACGACAGCACCCCTGCAACGTGGAGCACTCGCCTGCGCGAAGCATCGGCATGCGAAACCTTTGCCGAGAGCCTGCGGGCAATCGAATCGGCCACGGCAAGCGTCGCTTCATCGCACCCCTCGGTAAAAAACGGCACGGCGGAAATATCAACGGCCACCTCCCGCGAAAATGTCTGCAACGGATATATTATGCCATATCGGGAGCTGACTCCGGCCAAAACTTCCATCCCGACCGTTCCGGAGGTATGGAACACAGGCACATCCCCCATATGAGGCAGCGATGCTGCAAGGGTAGCAAGGGCATTATCGGCCACGCTCACAATCACGGCATCGGCTCCGCATGAATCAAGGCGGCTGAAATCATCGTACCGACCGGTGCCCTCTCCGAGTCTGTCGGCAAGACGGGAGGCGTGGCTGAGGTCGCGGCTGAACACGGCGCACACCTCCACCCCGGCTTCAACGAGTCCGCAGGCAAGATGAGTGGCGACATTTCCTGATCCGACTATCGCAATCTTCATTCCGCACCGAATGTATTACCAACGTCCGAGATGAACCTTCTCCCACTTGAGCTTGTCGGGGTCGACAGGCTTGCGGGTCTCTGCGGAATAGCCGAAGGTCATGATGCACACAACGGCCATGTCCTGAGGGATTCCGAGAATTTCGCGCACGACATCATCGGAGGGCTCGCCATCGCCACTGAGACGTCCGCGCACCTGCACCCAGCATGATCCAATGCCAAGGGCGGCAGCCTGAAGGTGCATGAAAGCGGCGGCAACAGATGCGTCCTCAATAAAAGCCTCGCTCTCGGAAGGCGACGCACACACAACCACGGCAAGCGGGGCGTTCTTTATCGAAGTGGCATACATGGGCTTGCACTCGCTCAGGCGAAGCATTGTGTCGCGGTCCTCGATAACGACATATTGCCATGAGCGCGCGCTCTTCGACGAAGGCGCGAGCAGTCCGGCCTCAAGAATTGTTTTAACGTCGTCGCCCGGTATGGGCGCATCGGTATAACGCCGGATACTGTGACGTTCCAGCAGCAGTTGATGAAGATTTTCCATTATGCAGGGTAAATTATTATCTGGAATGAGAACCCGGCTTACCTGCGGCATACCCAGGCTCCGGGATAACGGGCATCAAGCCCTTCCTCGCGCGCGGCCGCGAGAACATCGGCGGAAGTATCGCCGCTGAAAGCATAAACACGGAAACGTCCGTCCTTGTCAAGTATTCCGTAACCCTCGGCTCCGTTGCGCTCGATATAGCGTTCGGCTTCCGGGCGGCTTCCGAGCGAGGCAATCACGTAGCAATATTTTCCTTCGGTCTTGCGGGCGGTTTGCGCCGGAGCAAGACGATTGCGGTTATATGCCGCTGTGTCCACCTGTGTGGCTGCATCGGGATGAGCCGACAGCACAAGTACGAGAGCCGACGACGATGTGCCGGGACGCTCGATAAGAGAGGGCGCGGCAGGTTCGGCAGTACGGGTAATCGACGAGAACTGCTCGATTCCGAGCGAGGCCAACTGGGCATCCTCAACCTTGACAGGCGTGGACAATACAAATCCGACAGCTGCGAGAGCGGCCACGGAAGCGGCAATCTTTGCCATGTACGAAACCTTGCGCAGCCAAGGACGCGGACGCGACTCCGAACGCTGATGACTGCCGGAAGCTGCGGCAGCGACTGCTGTCTTATGAAGTGTAACGGGAGCTACGGCAAGCGGCTGAAGCCAACTGTAAGCCGGATCAAGCGCCGGAACAACTCCGGGATTGAAAAACATCGAACCGTCACGACCCGCTTCAAGCTCGCCTACACGACCGAGCGAAAGGCGTCCTTCGGTTGCAAGCTGAATCCGCATCGCTTCCACTTCCTCATCGACAAGCCGGGAAGCCGCTTCATATGCGACAGACCTCGCACGAGCCACCGACGAGACAAGAAGACCGTCGCCACGGGTAAGCGCTCCGTTGAAAGAGAACTCACGCACAGGCGGATAGAACAAACCCTCCCGCACATCATAGTGCGCCGGAAGTGTCTGTGCCAACACAGCTCCAAGACCCGGAATAATCACACAATCATTGGAGAGCAACAGGTATTCTATGTGACGGACAACGTTATTCACACCACAAATTTACACTTTTATTCCAAATCCCCCAAATTTTATCTCAAAAATCACCGTAAACAAGCAGTCCCCCGCGGAAAAAACCGCGGGGGACCGGATAGGTTATATCGGCTGATTAGCCGGAAGTTATTTCACAATGACCTTTACAGCCGAGGGCGAGCCGGAGAGTTTCACCAGGTAAAGTCCGGAGGAGAGCTGAACGGTTTCGTTTCCGGTCAGGGATTCTGCTTCAGCCACAAGGCGTCCGTCGGCGGAGAAGATGCTTGTGCTCTGGCCGATGAAGCCGAGTATTCGTACACAACCGGCCTCTCCGCTTACGCTGCCTGCAATCGCTGCCGATGCATTGATTCCGGTAGTCTGAGCCACGAAGGTGTTCGACTTGGGATGCTCGGTAAGTTCAGAACCGACAGCGGTAACAACAGCCACATTGAAGCGGTCGCCGTTGCTTACAGCGGCATGACTGTAACGGGTGTCGGGGTGAGATTCGGCGACGCGTACATCGTTGCAGTACACATGATAACCTGCAATCCCGGCATCGGTGAGCGGCGAATAGAATATATCATCGAGACATATTCCGAAAATATCGTCACAACGGTAATGGAACGCAAAGTAACGGGCGTCGGCAGGCAGAGTCACCTCCAGCGGATTCCATGCCACGCGTGCCTGGGAGAAAGTCTTCAGCAGAGTGAAGTCGGAGGTCTCGCGGCCCGTGGTGGAGTAAAGCACATCCACCGATTCGGCACCATATTCTTCCGAAAGGATGTTCAGGCGGAAACTTACCGCGGTGCCACCCTTGACTTCGGGCGAAATCAGCCAGTCGTCGGCAGGGCCTTCCTCGGGTGTTACTGCCATGAAGTACTTGCTTCCGCTATAAGCAGCGGGTACAATTCCTGCGGCCATGCTGCGGGTGTCGATTACCTGGAAAGCCTTGGGCTCGAACTGTCCGGGGAAAGATACGCCGTTTCCGAGGCCGTAGACATCGGCTCCGTCGCCATCCACATTGAGCCACGGCCCGATGTTCCGGCCATATTCAAAGGCTTCATAATCCTCGACATCATCATTGCCGGTGAGACGCAGTTCAGGAGCTGTCCACGACAGGGCGAATGAGCCGTCGGCCGCTTCTTCTCCGCTAAGGTCAAGAACCACAGGACGGTTGCCTGCAGTGATATTTACAGTAGCGGATGCCATATTATCGCCGGGAACCTGATCGGTATAGTCAACAAGCTCGAAACAGAGCTGATGTTCGCCGAGATTGTCGGCCACGGGAACAATTTCATAAGTGTATCTTACAGTCTCGCCCGGAGCGATTTCCGATGCCGAGGGAGAAGACTTGGCCGACAGCACTGCCGTACCGAGCGTACACTTCACCGCGGGAAGAGTCTGAGCGGTCTCGCTGCGGTTGGTGACAGTACCGGTAACGGTATAAGTCTCGCCAAGACACATTTCGCTTTCGGCGCTGAGCGTGGTCTCGAGCTGTTTCTCATAAACCGCACGCACCGAATATGACTTGACGATGAACGCTTGCGAACCTTGTCCGAAATCTACATCTATATAGAAATCTACCCATTCCTCTCCGAGGACTTCTCCGGGGAGGTCGAATGTGATCTCGCTCCACTTGTCGGCTCCGGCGCAAGCGATTGTTCCGACAGGAATCCTACGCAGGCTGTAAGTATCGGCGTAAACGGTAGCACCCGGAGTTATCGACGCATCATAAACTGTCAGGGTCAGTCGTGCCGCAGGAATACCGTTGGTCGAGAATTTGGGGAACACAAGGCGTGCATGCTCATAGTGCTCTTCAGCGGTGTTGACGCAGAACAGAGCAGACTCACCGGCACCGGAAAGCGACGGGATGAGCAAACCGGGATCATCGAAGAACCAGTTTCCTGAATAATCATCCGAAGGCGTGGGTGTAAGAATAGGCGAATACATGTAGCGTCCGTCGGAGAAGTTGTCGCCCATGGGCAGCGGATAGGGAGTGCCGAGCACATCGTAGGTGATTCCGAGCGACGACATACCTTTGTCGTTGACTGCAACAACGCCCACGAAAGCCACGTCCTGAAGCGCGTATTCGGCTACATTGTAGACGTAGGAGTTTTCTCCGGCAGGAAGTTCGGCCACGAGAGTCCAGTACTCACCTGTCGCATCGGCGGGAATATAGATATTATGGCTCAGTGACGATGTATTGACAGCACCGCCGTTGGCTCCGGTTGCGTTATCGAGCCAGGTCACGGTGAGCGACATGTTGTCCTCGCTTATCTCGGAAAATACAGTCGGAGTACCGGGCTTGTCGAATCCGCAATAAGTCTTCACTGTTGCGCTTTCACCTTCGCCATGTGTGGGAGAAGACACGCGTACGGTGAATTCCGTTACACCTTCAGCCGCTCCAACCTCAACACTTACATAACGTCCGGGGAGGGCGGTAGCTGATGCTGTGGCGCCGGAAGAAGATGTGACGGTAGCCGTCAGAAGTTCCGAAGTATCAAGAGCCTCGCCGGATATGCCCTTGACAGGCATATTGAATGAGACGGTAGCCGAAAGCGCTCCCGACTTGTCGGAACTTGCCTCAAGGTCGGTGACGGCAGCCGGAGCGTTGGCCGACTTGCCTGAATCGGACATCGAGACTCCATAGACCGACAGGGTATGAGCCTCGCCGGAGGACGTGCGGTGTATGCCTATGATATACTCACCGGGTTCGGAGGCAATGAATTCCGCGTCAACGGATGTATAAAGGTAGGTATTGAAGCCCGAGCGCGACGCAAGCACGGTCATTGCGCCGGGATTGGCCTCCTTACCGATACAAAGTTCGAAATCTTCGGGGAAGCGTTCAAGATATGCGCGGAACGATGCACTGACGGTGTAAATCCGGGATATATCCGTAACAGCCACCTTGGGGAAGAATACCCAGGCGTCGGATGTCTTGCCTTCATTCGTGCGGCACACCATGGCGCCCTTGCCGTTGTCGGCTCCGGAATTATATTCCCAAACGATACCGCTCGAATTGGCATCGAGAAGCTCAAGAGTCTCGAACTCGCCCGCAGTGGGACGCATGGCAAAAGGCAGCGGGTATGCATAACCTTCAGGATTGCGCACTGAAACATGGCTTACAACCGGAGAGCCGGTAAGAGTCTCGCCGCCTTCAACAACAAATGCGCATGCCGTAATGGTGTGGTCGCCGAGACCGAGGGTCATTGGCACAGTGACGTCGCTGCCAGCAGCTGCCGCTTCCGTGCGGGTGTATTCCGCTCCGTCAACATTTATGATAAGCGCAACAGGCAGTGCAAGAGGCTTGTTCTCGACGGTGAGCGATGGCAATGTATATGTAACCGAGCCTTCGGTGCCGTTGAAATCAATACTCTTGACTTCTGGAAGAGCCGGAGTGGAATCGGGAGCACCGGTGATGGTGACATTGGCTACGTTAATGTACCATTGGTCGGCTTCGCTTATGCAATGGATGCCTACATACCACTTACCTCCCTCGGCAAGGGTTATCTTGCCGGTATAGGTGTCCCATATCGTGTTTTTGATATTCATGCAGGAAAGCATGGATGTCATATCCGAAGGATTGGCTGAACGACCGACGCACACCTCGAACGACTCGGGATTGTACTGCGACGCACATTTTGCATCAATCGAGAGATCAAATGCTCCACCTCGTGCTCCGAAATCAATAACAGGAAGGAAAATCCAGTCGTCGGCTTTATTGGAATTGTAACTATACTGCACGGCTCCCTCCGATGTACTGAACACCCATGTGTTACCGTCACCGTTGCCATCGAGAGTGAAACAATCCTGCTCGAACTCATCACGGTTTATTTCCATGAAGAAAGGCAGAGTGAGAGCCTGATTGCTTACGGCACGGACAGTCTCACGCACCGCCGAACCAAAGGATTTTTCTCCGTCGGCGAGAACATATGCCGCATACGACACTTCGTGCGTACCCTTTGTGAGCAAGAGGGCGATATCCTTCACTGCGCCGGGAGTACAGTCGGGATAATCCTTGATTTCAGTGCCGTCGACACTTACACTCAGGCCGACAGTTCCGGAAATAGCTTTTCCCTGGATTGTAGACGACGGAAGAGTGACCTTTGCCGAATATTCCAGCCCGTCAATCACACTACTTGAAATTTCGGGGGCAAGAGGAATCGGAGTATTGATAGCTTCCAGACTGATATTGCGAATCCACAGGCCGTAGCGGTCCATATCGGAATCAACGTGTACGCCGATATACACAAGACCTGACGCGGGAATAGCCACCATTTCCTCATGGGTCTGCCATTGGGAATGTGAAATCTGGTCGATATCCATTACCACGTTCATAGCGGAAGGATCGGCAGCCGTGCCCCATGCCACTTCAAAACTTTCCTTGTAGCTCGAATCCTGAACACGTGACTGCACCGAGAGCTTCACAAAATTATCGGCATCGGGAAGCTGCACTGGTATGAAAGCCCAGTCATCAGCATCCTTGTAAGTATTATAGCCGTACTTTATGTAACCTGCCGTCATGTAGGTCCAGGTACGCCCGTCCCCATTGGCATCAAGAATTTCAAAACGATCGAACTCGACTTGAGTAGGCTCGATAGTCACAGGAAGAGTGAAAGCCTCGGCCGCCATACGTTTCACGACCTTTGATGGCTGCACCGGCGGCGACTGCGACACACGGGGTGTCTTCTGCGGCGACTCAACAGCTGCCATAGCGCATACTGCCGTCATCAGAACCGCCGACATCGCTGAAAGATAGGATTTTCTCATAAAAAAGCGATAAGTTTAGGTTATTATAAATTTAGGTTTATTAAATTTCCTTTCTTTTCGCAAATATAAATCAAAAATCCGAAATTCCTATCACCAAACACAAATTTTTCGCATTATCACCGCAAAAATCGCCACATCCCGCCTCAAAACCTTTCATTACGACAATTATTTCAAATCATATCTCAGAATATCCCTACATGCATCGCTGACTTCCTTAATTATTTCAGAGCATTTGATTTCACTTAGTCTGAATTTACGTCCGACATAGATAAAATCAGCCATCGAAGGACGACCGCTACCATTGACTGAAGTTGCATGCTCTCCATTATAACCTTCGGCACACAAGGTCAAATCATAAGCAGGAGCCAATTGCCATTTCCATTTTCCAAGTGAATCTTTTCTTACAAGAAAACTGAAATTTTTACAGTGGTCGTCTTTATTTCCTGAAAGATAGTTGAATATCATCCGTCTGAACATTTCTTCAACTTGTTTTAAATCATGAGTAAGATAAGCAGTCAAGGCAAGCAGATTGGTATAGTCAAGTATCGGTTGACTAAGTGAAACCGACAGCAATGCCCCCGAAGTAGCCACATGGATTCGCTCTCCGGTTTCGCTTATATCAAATCTTTTTGATGCAAAATATTTGTCGGCGACCATCTTAAAATCGGGCACAGTAATCCCTGCCGCACGAGCAAGCTCATTATAACGGAATTCGCTTAGCCCCATATCCATAGGATCGTAAGTGTGTCTGAATTTCACGAGCCAATGCCCTTCTTTATCGGAAAAGATTGCTTTAGGACGGGCGCCTCCACTATTTCCGCTATTATATAATAACATTCCGGCATCAGTATCTTGCCGCTCGGCAAGCACCTCGAGTGCTTTTGCTTGTATCAAATCAAAATCATTCAGTTCGGATTCTGTTCCGATGACGGTTTCAGGTTCATATGTCAAGGCTCCCATTCCGGCATCACCGACAAGACTCAGACGGTCGAGCGACGAAAGCGAACTATCGTCGATACCCTCGCGTGCAAGCGACTTATGAAGCAGATAGCGGCCGTAACCGTCGGGCAAACTATCTTCAAAAATTCCGAAATTACCATAAAACGGCTCGGGGCGAGCTATAAATGTGCCTGCTTTCAAAGGCAGCTCCAACGGAGAAATACTGAATCCTCCGCCAAGCCATGATTCATCGTACTCAAATACACACAGTCTGTTGTCCGGTGTAAGAGACAGGATGCCAACACGCTCCCCGTTGAATTTAACTGTCAGTCGTTCTATTTTTAGCATTTTCTGTTATGTGTAGAGGCTTTTTTCTTTCCGGCATTGCGGCGTATCTGAGTGAGTTCTTCCATTGTGGAATATTTAGGCTCTGAAAATAAAGATTTAATTTCCGAGACATATCCCAAGGTAATGGCAAGTGATATGAGATTTTTCAGCGATATAAGGCCTTTTTGCTCAAATCTGGCAACATTGCTTACTGCCACTCCCGACTGCGTTGCAATCTCTTCCCTCGTCATGTTTTTTTCAATTCTCCTGCATCGGAAATCATGAGCGAGACCAAGAGATATTTCATCGGGATTATCCGAAGCATACGTTTCCAATAGTGATAATATATTATTCATATCTACTAAATACCATCTGTTTCAGTTCAAATATTATCAGTTACAAAGATATAAAATCTTTATCATACAGGCAAAAAAAATGTCGCCGCAGGGAGGGCGGCGACATTGTGTGTGGAGGGTGACGGATTATTTCTTCTTGTTCCGGTCGTTGTGGATTTTGATTCCGAAAATTATCACCGAACAGATTGTGGTGATGATGTTCGTGATTGCCAGGGGCCAGTTGGACAGCATCACACCCTGCACCACGAAGAACACGCTACCGAGTCCGAGCATAATGAATGTCGGAAGCGCTATTCCGTCGGTGTCGCGAGTACGGATTGTTACAATTGCCTGAGGCAAGTAGCCGAGAATCATGCAGAGGCTCGCAAGGGAGCCGATGATGTTGATAATAACTTCTTGTGACATAAATTAGAGAATAAAACCTCCCGCAGGCTTTGTCAAGTCCGCGGGAGGGGGGATGAATGTTAGTTCTGTATTTTGTTTTAATCAGGCATCAGAGCCTTGTGTCTTATTCGGTTTCGAGAGTACAGATACTTACTCGGTTCCAGGATTCTTCCTCAAACATGTTGCCGATACCTTCGCCCTGGGCAACGATGCGGTTGGAGTTGATCTTGTACTTCTTGATGAGGGCGTCGCGAACTGCTTCGGCACGGTTCTGGGCGAGCTTGACATTGAAGTCGTAGTTACCGTCCTTGGAAGCGTAACCCTTGATGATTACTTTTGCTTTGGGGTGATTCTTCAGATAGTCGGCAATCATCTCTACGTTAGGCTGCTGGTCGGCAGTGATCTTGTAGGACCCGATTTTGAAGAATACGAAGCGTACGGAGTTGTACTGGTTGGATACTTCCTTGACAACCTCGGGCTTGCGGGCCTTGCATGCTGCGAGCTCGTTGCCGAGAACGTCGGCCTTGGCCTGCCATGCGGCTGCTGTGACAGCACATGCGTCGAGCTGTCCGCGGAGGTCGTTGATCTGACCGTTGAGAGCGTCAACTTCGCCCTGGTCGTAAGGACGTACACACTTGAAGCCGCCTCCGAAGTTGTAGGTCACACCGGCCATGAGGTTGAATGTGGCGCGGTTGATATTGTATGAAGCGGAAGACTGGCCGTTGTAGCCGCCTGTCATGTTCCATACCACTGAAGGTTTGATGGCGATGGTGACATGGTCGCTCACGTTGAAGTTGAAGTTAAGTCCGGCTTTGGTTGCGAAGTAGTTCACGTCTTCGCCGTTTGCCTCGTTGATGTATTCATGACCCCAGCCTGCGCCGCCTACGGCTTCAATGGTGAAGGGACGGGTCTGGCACTGATAGCCTCCGAAGAGGTTGAAGAGGTCTACTGCGCCGTATGCGCCTACATAAGAGTTGTCGAACGCTGTCGAGCTGTGAACGCGGCCTTTCCAGGAAGAGGTGTTTACGCCGAAAGCGCCTTCAACACCGAGTGCGAATGCAGGAGTTACCTGTTTCTGGATATGGAGTCCTGCCACGCCGCGCATCGACTTAAAGAATGGATGGTGGCTCATGGGGGTTGTAACACCTCCGTCAAGACCGATCGACCAGTTGTCAAAGAATTTCGGCTGCTCAACTACTTGAGCGGACACAGCGAGAGCGCCAAGGGCTGCAACTGCTGTAAGGAATGTCTTCTTCATACGATATTTGGTTTTTGCTTGACTGTAATCCGTAACAAAGTTATGACTTTTAAACCAAATTACAGTTTTTAATTAATTAATTTTACTTAAACTCTCATTTTTATAGCTGAAACCGTGATGAAACTTGGTTTCGTTTGCTTTGAAAATAAAACATCACACGGTGTGGCTTGGTTTGCAGAAGCCCCGATTTTAACAGTCCTTTGCACTGGAAACACAGCCTGAAACAAAAAAAAAGGCAGCGGTGAGAGTGTCATCGCTGCCTTCTTAATCTTTTAATGTTCAAACCGTTATTGCCAGCCGCCGCCGAGGGCTTTGTAGAGGCCAACGAGGGCGAGGTATTCGTCGCGCACGGCATTGCTCAATCCTATCTGCGCCTCAAAGAAACGGCGCTGCGCATCAAGCACATCAATGTATGCAAGCACTCCCGAGCGGTATTGTAGATTTGCCAGCTCAACATACTTTCCGGCGGCTTCGCGAAGGTCGCGGCGCAGCATGGTGGTCTGACGGCGGCGACGGAATGTAGCCACGGCGTCGCTAACTTCCTTGAAAGCTGAGAGGACATCCTGCTCATATTCATATTTGGCCTTGTCATAGGCGGCGATAGCGGCGCGGTATTTGCGCTTGTTGCGTCCGAAATCAAGTATAGTACCGGTAATTGAGCCAACCACGTAGGAAAACGGCGAACTGAAGAAGCCCTTGAGGTCGTTGTTTTCCCAACCGCCGGTAAGACCGATTTTCAGTGTTGGGAAGCGGTTGGCGTATGCCACTCCCACTCCGGCAAGTGCGCTTTTGAGCTGCTGCTCGCTCATGCGCAGGTCGGGGCGGCGTTCGAGAAGTGTCGACGGAAGGCCAACGGGGAGATAGTCGGGGATGCTGCGTTCAAGCGAGAGTTTACCGCGGGCAAGTTCCTTTTCGGGATAGCGCCCCATAAGCAGGGTTATTGCATTTCGGGCAATCTCAATCTGGCGTTCGAGATTAGGCACAAGGGCGGCAGTGGTGGCATATTCCACCTGAGCCTGCTGATACACGGTTTCCGGAGTCAGACCGCCGTCGAAGCGGAGCTTAGCCATCTTCACGCTTTCCTCGCGCGTCTTTAGAGTGCGGCGCACAATCGCGAGTTCGTTGTCAAGCGCGATGAGCTGAAAATATGTCGTGGCCGTCTCGGCAATGAGCGACATCCGCAGTGCGCGTTGATTCTCCACCGAAGCAAAATAATCAGCCAGACCTTTCTTACGAGCCCATTTAAGACCTCCCCACAGGTCGGCTTCCCAGCTCAAAGTGGCTTTGAGTCCGTATTCAGGGTCACGCAACGGAGCTTCGTCCTTGTAATCGTTTGTCTCATTATTACCGTAAGCCCCGAGCTTCAACTCAGGAAAGAAGTTGGCTTTGGAGAGGCCGTACAATTCGCGCATCTGCTCCACACGTGCCGCCGCGGCAAGCAGGTCGCGGTTGTGCTCCAGCATTTCCTCAATAATATCGACCAGTGCCGAATCAGTGTACACCTCCCACCATCCGAGATCGGCTATCGTTGTGGAGTCGATGCTGTTTCCTGCCAGTTCAGAGGGCAGGTCAAGATTCGGGGCGGCGCAATTCTTTACACCCGAGCATCCGGCAAGAGCGAGCGCTCCGGCAAATATGGCCGCGAATATGATATTGGATATTGTTTTCATCACTTTTCCGATTTTGAGAATTTTTTCTTGGCCTTGTCAATAGCCACGAAGAAGAAAGGAACAAACAGGATGCCAACGGTAATCGCCATCAACATGCCGAAGAAAACGCCTGTACCGATGTCGCGGCGGGCGGCTGAACCGGGACCGGACGCGAACACAAGGGGCAGAAGGCCAAGTATGAAGGCCAGCGAGGTCATGACGATAGGACGGAAACGCAGGCGCGCGGCGGTGAGGGAAGCATGAACGGCATCAACGCCTTTCTCGACTTCCTCCTTGGCGAACTCGACAATAAGAATCGCGTTCTTAGCCACAAGACCCACGAGCATCACAAGGCCAATCTGGAAATAGATATTGTTTTCCAGTCCGCACACCCATATGCCGAGGTAGGCGCCGAGACCTGCCACAGGCAGCGACAGAATCACGGCAAGGGGCACCGTCCAGCTCTCATAGAGAGCCGCGAGGAAAAGGAACACGAACAGGAAGGCAAGGCCGAGTACCAGTCCGGTGTTGCCGGATTCGTGCTTCTCCTGATAAGACAGTCCGCTCCACTCCACTCCGATATTGTCGGGAAGTTTGGTGCGCACAATCTCTTCAAGCGCAGCCATTGCCTGACCGGAGGAATAGCCCTTGGCCGTCTCGCCCGTAATCGAAGCGCTGTTGAACATGTTGAATCGCTTCACCGTTCCGGCGCCCGTGGTATAATAAGATGTACCGAGCGAAGTCACCGGCACCATCGCGTTGTCGGCACCGCGCACGAAGAGCAGGTTGAGGTTGTCGCGGCGCGAACGGTAAGGTGCCTCGGCCTGGATGTAGACACGGTAGATGCGGTTGAACATGTTGAAGTCGTTGACATATATCGAGCCTGTGAAGGCCTTCATGGTCGAGAAAATATCACTCACGGGTATGCCCTGGAGCTTGGCCTTGTCGCGGTCCACGTCGAAGAACAGCTGCGGAATCTCAGCCTGCATCGAAGATGACAATCCGGCAAATTCAGGACGCTCGGCGGCATAGTACATCAATGTGTCCACCGCCCGGCGCAGGTCATCGTAGGAAGCATCGGAACGAGCCTCGAGCACCATTTCAAGACCGCCTGAGGTTCCCAGGCCGGGAATAATGGCAGGTGTGAAGAAATACACATTGCTCTCGGGATATTCCGAAAACTCGTCGCGGATGCGCTGGCGGAGCTCCTGCATGGAGTTGGCCGAGCGCTCGTCCGACGGCTTCATGATTACCGTGAGCTGCGCATGGGCCTGGTTGGTGCCGGTGCGCGGCGATGTGCCGGTGACATTGAGCACATACTCCACGTCCTTGTCGGCCTTCAGGAATTCTATCGCACGTTCGGTGACGGCACGCGTACGCTCTATTGTGGCGCCCTCCGGCAGCTCGAGTTCCACGGTGAAATAGCCCTGATCCTCTGCCGACATGAAGCTCTGGGGGAGTGTTGCGTTGAATACATATATAAGTACGAGAGCGATTCCGAAAGCGGCATACATGCGGCGCGGCGCATTGAGTGTGCGGCGGATGGTGCGGCAGTAGAAATTATTGCCACGCGACAGCCAGTAGTTGATAAGGCGGAAGAAGCGGGGCTTGCGACGGTGGCTCTCGGGACGCAGCAGTCCGGCACACATCACCGGAGATAGTGTCAAGGCAACCACTGTGGAGATTATCACCGACACGGCAATCGTGACCGTGAACTGGCGGTAGAGCTGCCCCGTGATTCCCGGCAGGAAGCTCACCGGAACGAATACGGCGCAAAGCACGAGCGACATCGCCACGAGTGCGCTTCCGAGACCTTCCATCGCACGGCGTGTAGCCTCCTTGGGCGGAACGTGCTCAGTGTTCATGATGCGGTCAACATTCTCGACCACCACAATGGCATCGTCCACGACGATACCGATGGCGAGGATAAGACCTAAAAGCGTGAGCATATTGAGCGAGAAGCCGAATATGAGCATCACACCGAAAGTACCCACAAGCGAGATTGGCACGGCGATGATGGGGATGAGCGTGGCGCGCCAGTTCTGGAGCGAGAGGAACACCACGAGTATCACCAGGATAAGCGCCTCGAAGAAGGTGCGGTAAACGTGGTGGATGGACTCCGAGATATATGTAGTCATATCGAAGGGAATCTCATAGCTCAGGCCTTCGGGGAAGGTCTTGCTGATTTCCTCCATGGTCTTTTTCACCTGGTCGGCCACGTCCATGGCATTGGCGCCCGGAAGCATGTTGATGTCGAGCACGGCAGCGTTGCCACCGTTGATACCGCTCTCGGTGGAATAGCTCGAAGCCTCAAGCGACACGCGGGCCACGTCTTTCAGGCGGATAACCGATCCGTCGGGATTGGCGCGAACCACAACGTCCTCGAACTCGCTCACCGACGAAAGGCGTCCGCGTGCGATAATAGGCACGGTGAGGTCAATTCCGTTCATGGGCGCCTGTCCGAGAACACCTGCGGCCGATTCGCGGTTCTGGTCCTTGAGAGCCGACTGGAGGTCCTGCACGGTGAGTCCGAGGTCGGCCAACTTGTCGGGCGACACGAAAATCTGCATGGCATAATAACGTCCGCCCACGTTGCGGATGCTGCCAACACCGGGCACGCGGCGCAACAGGTCGAGGATATTCAGCGTTGCGTAGTTACTGAGGTAAATCTCGTCGTATTTTGGGTCATTGGAGAGCACGGTAATCGTCATGAGTTTGTTGGCGGTTTCCTTCTCCACACTGATACCGTTCTGCACCACTTCGGCCGGAAGGCGCGATTCGGCTTTCTTCACTCGGTTCTGAACGTCAACGGCGGCAAGTTCGGGGTCGACGTTGATGTCGAAAGTAATCAAAGCCGAGAAACCTCCGGAGTTGGAGCTTGTCGACGACATATATATCATGCCGGGCGTGCCGTTGAGTTCCTGTTCGATAGGGGTAGCCACGGCCTGCGTCACGGTCATTGCATCGGCGCCGGGATAGGATGCCGACACGCGCACGACCGGAGGTACAATCTGCGGATACTGGTCGACAGGGAGCATCATCAGACCGATTACGCCCAGGATGGAAATCACGATTGAAATTACAATCGAGAAAACCGGATGGTCGAGAAAAAAATTCTTTTTCATAATCTGTCTGCTGTATTATTCAACCGGGGATGCTGATGCGGAAACTGAGTCCTGAAGTATGGGACGGACTTTCATGCCGTGGCGGAGCTTGTGATAGCCTTCCACAACGATGTTCTCGCCCGGAGCAAGTCCGCGCTCAACGATGATGTTGTTTTCAATCTCGGGGCCTGTCTCGACATAGCGGCGTTCCACAATGCTGTCGGGACGCACGATGTAGATATATGCCGCACCCTTCTCGATGTCGACAGCCTTGGCGGGAATCTCGATGGCGTCCTTGCGCACGTCCATAAGCAGTTTCACCTTTGTAAATTCACCCGGCATGAGGATACGGTCGGGATTGGGCATCTCGGCACGCACGGAGAATGTGCCGGTCTTGGGGTCGATTTGCGGGGAGGCGAAGTCCACGAGTCCCTTGTGGGGATACACCGAGCCGTCGGCCAGGGTAACGGTCACGTAAGGATCCCACTGGCGGCTTGCGTCGCGCTGGCCTATGTTGACGTTGCGCGACTTGCTTGTGAGGTAGTCGAGCGCGGTCATGGAGAAATCGACGCGCACCGTATCGGCCTTCACCACTGTTGCGAGCAGAGACTTTCCGGACGGACCCACGAGCGTACCGATGTCGGCATTTCGTTCGGAAATGTCGCCGGCCACGGGAGAGGTCACGGAAGTATATCCGAGGGTAAGCTCGGCCTGGGTGAGGTCGGCTTCGGCCACGGCCACGTCGGCATTGGCGTTTTCGTAAGCGGCCACGGCGTTGTCCAGGTCAAGCTGTGATGCGGCGTTCTGTTCAAAGAGCGGGCGTATGCGGGCAAGGTCACGCTGGGCTTTCTGCGCGTTTGCTTTGGCCTTGTTGAGCTGTGCGCGGGCTTTCTGAACACGTGCGCGGTACACGGTCGGGTCAATGATGAAAAGTGTCTGGCCTTTTTCGATATGCGTGCCCTCTTCAAAGAACATCTGCTGGAGATAGCCCTCCACACGCGCACGTACCTCGACAAACTGCTGGGCGCGGATTCGGCCAACATATTCGCCGTAGATATTCACGTCGGACACCTCTACCGGCTCCACAGTCACGACTGGCATCGCTTCCTGAGCCTTGGCAGGACGCATGGCTATAATTATACCTATAATTACGGCGGCGATAACAAAAATGGATATGCCCCATATCATACGCTTCTTTTTTGTATCGGGAAGGATTGATGACAGTTTGCTTCCTGCAGAGGAAACAGCATGACTCATTTGCACTTTCTTTGTTTTCTTATCCATTGTGATGATATGTATTAGGTCCGGAACAAAGCCGGAAAACACCCGCGAGGGTCCGATGATGAATATTTAATACATTTAAAACGCCGGTCAAGGCTATTTGTTTGCACAAAGGTATATATTTTTCCTTACGCATAATATTCCCGTGACAATAAAGTGGCATATTACGCATAGCGGAGGATTAAATTCATAATTTTCAAAACCTATGCGAGAGTCGGGATGTTATTATTACAACTGACAATATCAAACTAACCCAAACAAACAACTTCTTATGGAATGGCTAATTGAGACTTTTCGGGAGAATCCATCCATACCGATTTTTCTGACTCTTGGCATCGGCTTCTTTATCGGGAAGCTGAAGTACAAAACTTTTTCGCTGGGCACCGTCACATCGGTGCTCCTTGTGGGCGTGCTCGTGGGACAGATGAATATTCCCATCCCCGGCCCCATCAAGTCCGTTTTCTTCCTTCTGTTCCTGTTTGCAATCGGATACAGCGTAGGCCCGCAGTTTTTCAAGGCCATGCGAGGTTCGGGCATCAAGCAGGTACTTTTCGCCTGCTTCATGTGTGTTGTGTGCTTCGCTGTCACAGTGGGCGTTGCCTTCGCTTTCGGATATAATCCCGGCGAGGCTGCCGGACTCTTTGCCGGAGCACAGACAATCTCGGCTGTAATCGGTGTTGCCGACGACACTATCAGCAATCTGGCTGTATCGGCCTCCGACAAGCAGTCGTGGACCGACATCGTGCCCGTTTGCTACGCCGTAACCTACATTTTCGGTACCATCGGCTCAGCCTATATCCTCAGTTATATCGGCCCGGCTATGCTCGGCGGCATAAAGAAAGTAAAACAACAGACCGCGGAACTGGAGAAGGAAATGAACCAGGGTTCGCTCACAACCGACCCGGCTTTCATTTCGGTACAGCGTCCCGTGGTGTTCCGTGCCTACCGCGCCGACAGCGATTTCTTCGCTACCCCCCGCAGCATTGATGACATCGCGGCACACTTCGCCGAACTCGGACGCCGCATATTCGTGGAGCGCGTGCGTCAGGACGGAAAGATTGTCGATGACCCCGCAGGATCGGTAATGATTTCAAAAGGCGATGAACTGGTGCTTTCGGGACGTCGCGAGTTTGTAATCGAAGACGAATCGTGGATTGGCCCCGAAGTGGCCGACAACGAACTTCTCTCCTTTGTCGTGGAACGTATTCCCGTCATGATTTCAAAGAAAGAATGTGACGACATCACCGTGGACACCCTACGTTCGAAGCCTTTCATGGCCGGTGTTTCAATCTCCGGAATCACACGCTCGGGACAGACCATTCCCGTACTGTCAAAGACTTCGCTCCAGCGTGGTGACATCCTCACTCTCACCGGACTCAAACACGATGTTGACACGGCTGCCCCGGCCATCGGTTACGCCGACCGCCCGTCGAAAGCCACAGATATGGTGTTTGTTGGTCTCGGCATCTTCATCGGCGCACTCATCGGCGCCATCACCATCCACGCAGGCGGCATACCTATCAGCCTGAGCACCAGTGGCGGCGCGCTTATCGCAGGTCTCGTGCTCGGTTGGTTGCGCTCCAAGCATCCGACTTTCGGACGCATACCTGAATCGTCGGTATGGCTGCTCAATAACCTCGGCCTGAACATGTTTATAGCCGTCATCGGCATTACCGCCGCCCCGACCTTCGTGAGCGGAATCAAGGAAGTTGGTCTGATGCTCTTCGTTGCCGGTATCATCGCTACCACCCTACCCCTTATCATCGGCATCTGGGCCGGAGCGAAAATATTCAAGTTCCACCCCGCCATCAATCTCGGATGTGTGGCAGGCAGCCGCGTCACAACCGCTTCACTCGGTGCAATCCAGGATTCCCTCGGTTCCACCGTGCCGGCTCTCGGCTACACTATCACCTACGCCATCGGCAACACATTGCTCATCCTGATGGGCGTGGCAATTACCCTGATACTTTAACCTACTTAATACAAATACTATCCCAATGTCAACTGAACAGAATCCCCTCAGCCGCAGCTACGAAAGAGACCTTAGCAAACTAAGTCCTTTCGAGATCAAGAACGAGCTGATTGCTCTCGCACAGCAGGACGCTCGCAAGAGCAGCGCCACATTCCTTAACGCCGGACGCGGCAACCCCAACTGGATTGCAGCCACACCGCGTGAAGCGTTCTTCCTTCTCGGCTCCTGGGCCGTGAGCGAATGTCGCCGCGTATACACCGCCGAACCCGGTATCGCCGGAATCCCCTCACCTCAAGGTGCCGGCGAACGCCTGCGCGAGTTCATCAAGAATAACGCGGATTCCGAAGCCGGAAAATTCCTCGAAAAGGCCTACAACTATATGACCGGCACACTCGGCGCCGACCCCGACGAACTCGCCCACGAATGGGCCGAAGGTATCATCGGCGACCAGTACCCCACACCGGTGCGAATCCTCAAATATACCGAAGCCGCCGTACAGCCTTATCTCGCTCAGGAAATGGGCAACCACGCAGCGGGCGGAGGCAAGGACTACGACCTATTCGCAACAGAGGGCGGCACTGCGGCAATGTGCTATATCTTTGATTCATTGCAGGTGAACCACCTCGTGAACAAAGGCGACAAGATTGCCCTGATGACTCCTATCTTCACTCCCTATCTCGAAATCCCCGAACTCGACCGCTACGGATTCGATGTGGAGAAGATTTCAGCAAATCCTGTCGATGCCGACGGTTATCACTACTGGCAGTACTCCGACGAGGAACTTGACAAGCTCCGCGACCCCAAGGTGAAACTCCTCTGTCTCATCAACCCGTCCAACCCGCCAAGCTACCGCCTGTCCGACCACGACATGGAGCGCCTTGTCGACATCGTGCGCAAGGACAATCCCAACCTTATCATCGTCACCGACGATGTGTACGGTACTTTCGCAAAGGATTTCAAGTCTCTGATGTACATCCTGCCTTACAACACCTTGTGTGTATACTCTTTCTCGAAATACTTCGGCGCGACAGGATGGAGACTCGCAGTGGTGGCTCTCAACAAGAAAAACGTGTGCGACGACCTGCTTGCATCCCTTTCCGAAGCCGACAAGAAAGACCTTCTCAAGCGCTACGGCTCGCTGACAACCGATGTTCCCGGGCTTAGGTTTATCGACCGCATGGCTGCCGACAGCCGCGCGGTAGCACTGAACCATACAGCCGGACTCTCCCTGCCGCAGCAGACCCAGATGTCATTCTTTGCCCTAAATTCCCTGCTCGACACCGACAACCGCTACAAGACAGAGATGCAGAAAATGATTACCGACCGACTGGAGGCCCTGTGGTCCACTACCGGATTCAAGCTCCTTTCCGACCCGCTGCGTGTGGGCTATTACAGCGAAATCGACATGATGGTATGGGCCAAGAAAATCTATGGCGACGACTTCGCCGCGTGGCTTGCCAAGGCACACAATCCGCTTGACGTGACGATGAGGCTTGCAGCCGAAACGGCAGTCGTGGTTCTTAACGGCAGCGGATTCGACGGACCGGACTGGTCGATACGTACTTCGGAAGCCAATCTGAACGAGGCCGACTATCTGAAAATCGGCACGAAAATCCGACAGATTCTCGACGAATACCACACAGAATACACCTCAAAATAAGCAACTTATCCAAATCGGGCGCCGCACTCCGCTACGGCGCCCGATTTTTTTGTATCTTTGCAACATCAAGATGCAACATGATGCAACATGTGACATCATGATGCATCTTGATACATCATGTTAAATCCTAACCTCTACTACCATGGGTGTCGAAATCAAATTCTCCCAGTCATATTTCTGGCTCAATTCCTGGATTCTTGCCAACATTATCCAACTCGGCACCCAAAGTTTCTGCGACCGCTTTATCGACTACCGCATCGACCCGGGGCGACGTCTATACGACCAAATGGTGCTTGCCGCACGCTGTGGCGTCGCGAACATAGCCGAAGGTACAGCCAGAGCTTCCACTTCGATTGAGACCGAGATGCGATTGCTCGACGTGGCTCGCGCAAGTCTCGACGAAGTACAGGGCGATTTCTTCAACTTCCTGCTGCGCCGCAAAGCCGTGATATGGCCGCTCGGGCATCCCGACCGCGAAGCCATTTGGAAAACCGAACTGGATGCTCCCCGATATACCAACAGCCTGCTACATGATGCCGCAGCCCATATCCTTGCTCAAAAAAGCAAATACGACCCTTGGATTGAGAGTGATTCTCCCGAAATTGCAGCCAATGCAATGCTCATTTTATGCGTAAGAATCAACCGCATGCTGCAATCCCAACTCCAAGGATTGCTGGATCAATTCAGACTTCAGGGTGGATTCTCCGAAAACATGACAGCCGAGAGGCTCGAAGCACGACGGAATCAGGCTGTTTTGGAAAAAGCGCCCACATGCCCCGAGTGTGGCAAACCGATGCTGCGGCGACTTCAGAAAAAAGGCCGGATGCAGGGGCGGGAATTTTGGGGTTGTAGTGACTATCCGCGTTGTAACGGCACCCGCCCGGTTAATAAATGAATCAGGATTCATCATGTTTTATCCTGATTTATCAAGTTTCATCATGACGGAGGCATGCCATGTCATTTTTTTTGACTATATTTGCCTGCGGCTTAGCCGATTCTTTCTCTGATTATAGCATTTCTTGATATGGATCTCAAAATACTATGTAAAAATCCCGCTTGTCGCAGGGTATTCATCGAGCAGAAACCTCCGTTTGCCGATACATACGAGTTTGAATGTCCCATCTGCGGAGAATTCAACGAGGTGCAGGTGCTCCCCGACGGCAAGACCATAATAAATGGCGAGGGTCCAGCTCCCGCCAAGCCCTCCCCTGCCCCGGCTGTCGCTCCCGGAAAAATCTCCGTGGGAGGCAAATCTTTTCCTCTGAAACAAGGCGTCAACACCATCGGGCGCCGCGACCCCGTGCAGAAATCCGACATTCAGATTGACGACGACTATGCCAGCCGACGCTCCGTGGAACTTACCGTTGAAAATTCCGGTTCCGCTCCGCGATTCTCTCTGCGTGTTGTCAAAGCTCTCAACGCCGTTACAGTAAACCGCCGTGAGCTGCATCCAGGCGAACGTGCCGAACTTGCCTTCGGCGACCGCATACGCCTTGGCGATACCGAACTCATCCTCGAAAAATAAAACATCATGGCTACACAACCCGACAACCGCGGTTCGCTCGCCGCAGGAACAATACTCTCCGGCTCCAACGGATCGTATCGCGTGATTCGCCTTCTTGACTCCCGCGGAGGATTCGGCCTCACCTACATGGTGGAGGACGTCGACAGCGGCACAATATTGGCAATGAAGGAGTTCTTTCCGCGTAAATGCACACGCTCGGAAAGCGGAGTGCCCATACCTTCCGACGACGAGAAGGAATACTTCGGGGAATACCGCGACTCTTTCCTCGCCGAGGCTCACCGCCTGCGCGAACTCGGCATCAAGCACCGCAACATAATCGAAATAAAGGACGTGTTCGACGACGCCGGGCGCGTGGCCTACGTGATGGATTACATCTCGGGCGGAAACATCCGCCAATATGTGCAGAAAGAGCGCCTTCAGATTGACGCCAGAGACGCCCTCCAGCTCATGCTTCCGGTTTTCGATGCAGTGGCTATCCTGCACGACAACAAGCTCCTGCATCTCGACATCAAGCCGGACAACATCATGCTCTATCCGGCTGAGAACGGCAATCGCCTGCCGCGTCCGATACTTATCGACTTCGGTGTGTCGAAGCACATGAACAACGACGGAAGTTTCACCCGCAACAGCAGCGGCGACATCGGCTATTCACCCGGTTATGCCCCTTCCGAACAGATGATTCCCAGCGAGAGTGCTCCGCTCGGAACCTACTCCGACGTGTATGCACTCGGTGCGACCCTGTACTTCCTTCTTACCGGAAAAGATCCCGACCCGAACAAACCGGCCGATACACTTCTGGACCAATACCGCGTTGCCGACCTGCCGAAATACATCCGTCAGGCCGTAATCAACGCCATGAATCCGCTTTTCGACTACCGCACGCAGACTGTCGACGACTTCGCACATGCTCTCGGATGCGAGGTTATACGCGAGACTAACGGTACTCTCGAAACTAAAATCGTCCACAGCAAGCCCACCGAACTGCGTGATGGCGGCAGCGGCACAAGTTCCGAAACCATCGTAAAGCCAGCGGAGGAATCCACCGGAACCGTGCTCAAGGACAAACCCACCCGGATGAAAGACAAGGACCCGGGAAAACCTGTCACACCTCCCAAACCTCAACCGGAGCCGGAGCCGCAACCCGAGCCTAAACCGACACCCACTCCCAAACCTAAACCGACTCCGAAGCCGGAGCCAAAACCTGAGTCCAAGCCCAAACCGACTCCCTCCATATCATGGAAATCGGTAAGGAAAACCGTTGTGAGCATACTGCTGCTTGCGATTGTAGCCCTCTCAACCGCGTGGGCTTATCAGAACCGCGGTCGCATACGCCGACATGTCCGCTCTTTCGTGACCGAATTGCGCAAAAGCGACACTCAGACCAAACTGAAACCGGCATCTACATCTGTCAAAGAAGCTCCAAAAACAACTGATACGCAAACCAATACACAGATTGTCGACACTGACGGCGGAGTACCTGTTGAGAACACCGACGGCACCTGGACTCAAAACGGGCAACCTGTCGAATCGCCATTCACTGAACCGACCGAGAACAACTCATTGAAACACGCCGTAACAGAAGCCACAGAAGGCGAATATGGCATACTTCAGCTCAGCTACGGCACGTGGGAAGGCGAGATTTTTAACGGAAAAATCTCGGGCGAAGGTATGATTACATTCACTTCCGAAAAAACACTCGGTGGCGTCACCTGCAAACCGGGCTACACCCTGCGCAACGTCCAGGCCGACAACGGTCAGATTGTGATGGGTGACGTTTTCGACGAGGCCGGAGAGTATATCGAGACAATTATTCCCTGATATGCCTAAAAAACGCCGCTTCATATACGCATTGCTTGCCATCGCCGTGCTTTCATGCCCGGCGGTGGCATCGCTGCACCTTTTCCCCGAGATCTTCCGCCGGGGCATCGACCCCAAAGTGGTGGAATTTGTTGAAGCGGCATATGCCGATGACCTTGAAGGAAACGGCGACCCGAGATTCGCCTGCATCGACTTCGAGAAAGGCGGATGGACCGATATCATCGCGGCAGGCGATTCAGCTTCATGCCGTGTGAGCATCGACAACGGACGCAGCTACCGCATCGAATGGACTTCTCCACGCAGCGACACCGCCATAATGACCTTTCCCGTTGATTACTCAGTACTTGAAAACGGAAAGACGCGTTCTGAAATCGAGCGAAATTTCATCGAAGGGATGAAAAACTTCGGTATGGCCGCCACTCGCGACTTGCCGGAATTCAATCCCGAAAGCCTCGTGGAGCTGGGGGATTCCGTGTTCATGCTCCCGGGAAAACGCTACGGAATCGAGGAAGTCACATCCAATCTCTTCATAGGCCTCGACGATGAAGGTTTCGCAATCCCTCTTGCCGACTCCGCCTACCCTGCCGAAACTCTTGCCAACGCATTTCTTACCGGCGCGCCCGATATTCCCGAAATGATTCTGAATCTTGAGATTCTTCTGCACGAATACGGCAAGACCCGTCGCGAGACAGTTCCGATGGAACAATTCATGCAATTCTGCGCATCGGAAGGCTGTGTACCCTACTGGGGCGTCGAAAGCATTTCCGAAAGCACACTTGCCGCAACGGTGTTCATCACCAACCCCTCGCGAGGCTACAACCACATCCTGCGCATAAGCTGCTCGCCCGACGACCTGAACACCGACCGCATGGAAATAAGCGGACGTCTGAGCCTTTTCGTGCCCTCGGCAAATGTTGAAAACTTATTCGAGCAATACAAGGAAAAATCCGACGATGAACGCATTAAATTCATGTAAGGCACTGCTTGCCGTTGTAATGCTTGCATTGGCATGGCTCCCGGCGTTCGCCGCCGAACCGACAGCCGACGACGTGAAATTCGACTCATCATACATATGGGCCGAAGCATCCGACATGGACAAGACCATGGCATATCAGAAAGCCATGGCCGAATTGCTTATCGAAGTCAACGACGCACGCGCTGCCTCCGGAAAGAAATCCCTGACCGAGAGCGACATCCTCAGCCACACGACAGAAATTGTGGAAAAGAGCACTACCCGCACCTACTCTCTGATTTATATACCGCGGGCCAAGGCATTATCTCTCACTCCTAAAAAATCAGCTTCAAAATCTGCGGCCGCCAAACCTAAGGCAGCCAAGACCCCGCCGGCTGCAACCGCCGAAACTCCCCGTACCACCAAAACACGCACCACACCAAAGCCTGCGACCGAAGTAAAACCTGCAACTGAGGTGAAACCTGCGACCGACGTGAAGCCTGCGGCCGCATCCGAGGAACTCCCGGCATGCGTACGCACTCTGATGAAAATCCCGATGGCTACCGACGCCCTCGATTTCATAGCCGATTTCAAGAGCAAAGGCGCAGTATCGGAACACGGCGTGGCACGCTCGCTTGAGGAAATCCCCGACGACGCCTATTGCCTGATATTCGATTCCACCTACACCGTAAAAGCCATACTTTCACCATCCGTTTCCGGCGGCCGACGCAACTGCCACTCCGGCAATGCCGACACCGTAGCGTCCTATCACGGATGCGGAGTTGTCTGGTTCAAATTGTAAATCCACTCCACCATGTTAAAGAAAATCATACGCACAATTCTACCCGTTATCTGCTTCCTGACTGTAACAACAGCCTCGGCAGATGTACGGTTCCGCATGACAAGCAGCGGCGACATGACTAAAGAAACCGCCGCCAAAGTCGAGAAAAACATCGCCGCCCTCCTTACCGAAATTGACAATGCAGGAAAGCAGGGACGCGAACTCAATTTCACAGGCATAAACATCGAGCCGAACGCTGCCAAGCGACTGGGCCAATGGTGGAAACGGTTCCACTTCGTGTGCGACCGCAGCAGCTATGCCACAAAATGCCTTGCCGACCTCCAGGGCTATCAGATCCGTGGAATCGACATCACCCTCAAGCCTCAGACCGCCGGCTACAAGCAGCAGCTCGACCGCCAGCTCAACATCAGTTTCGACCGCAGCGGCACCATCACCGGTGTGCGTCAGGCGCTTGAAAACCAGGAAGACGTGCAGAAGATGCTCAACGCCAGCAATGCCGTCACCGACATGGCTCTGCGCTCCGAAATTCTCAAATTCGTTGAAGACCTCCGTTGCTACTACAACGAACGCGACACAGCTTCCCTGAACAAGATTTACAGCGAGGACGCGCTTATAATCACAGGTTCGGTTATCACCACCAAATCATCCGACGGCAGCAAATTCACACGCGACACCCGCTACAAAGTACAGTCCAAGCAGGAATACATCGAAAAACTGAAACGCATACTACCCAACGCGCCGCATGTCAAGATTGAGTTCGACCGCGTGTCGGTAGTGCGTCACGGCGCCAAGCCACACATCTTCGGCGTTACCCTGCATCAGAAATGGGACACCGGCTACAAAGACGAAGGCTGGCTCTTCCTCCTTTGGGACTTCTCCAATCCCAACGCACCACAGATTAACCTCCGCTCATGGCAGGAGGAATCCGTAGCCGCCCGCGACGGCGTCCTCGGCCTCCCCGACATCTTCATCCCGTAATATCATAAACGACCACAACAATACTAGGCCCCCGGCATCAGACAAGTTCCGATGCCGGGGGCCGCGCACTTTAATCTAATTTACCAATGAAAAATCAGTTTGCGCCGGAAATGATTATAGCAGCCAATCCTGCGATAAACAGCACAAACATGCACCCAAGCAGGACCTTTATAAAACGAGTGGCACCTTTGAATTCCTTCCACACGAAAATACCCCAGATGGCAGCTATCATGGGAGCGCCCTGCCCGAGAGCATAGGACACGGCAGCCCCGGCCTTTCCAGCCGAGATGTAACTGAGAGCAGTTCCAAGTCCCCATATTGCTCCGCCGAGCAGTCCGACCATATGGGTCGACATCGAGCCTTTGAAATATTCCGAATATGAAACCGGAGTTCCGGTGAATGGCTTCTTCATCACTATGGTATTAACCACAAAGTTGCTCAGGAAAATACCGCAGGCAAAGAGGAAAAAGGCCGTATAAGGCGTAGCCATCTCCGGTCGCGGGCTTTCAAAATTGTCCAGATCCATTATGGCTGCCACAAAGCGATAGAAAAACGCCATAAGAACGCCCGCAATGACTGCAAGCAAAATGCCCTTGCGATTGGACGCACTCTGTCCGGAATTCATTTTCCCGGAAGCCATTGCATTGAACACTATTGCAATTACAATCAGAGCCACTCCCGAGAAGAGAATAAACGGATCGCCCTTCGGTGCACCGAAGTAATTGATGAATACTCCCAGTACGAGAGCCAAGCCCACCCCGAGAGGGAAGGCTACCGTGAGTCCGGCCAAGGATACGGAAGCAGCCAATAGAATATTTGAGACATTGAAAATAACACCTCCGACAAGGGCGCTGCAGATGTTGGAACCGCTCACCTGAGCAAGGTCTTCAACAAAGGGGCGTCCACCCTCTCCGTGACTTCCGAGCGTGAAACCGAGAATTATGGAAAACAGGAGTATTCCCACAACGTAATCCCAGTAGAAAAGCTCATAACGCCATGATTTGGCGGCAAGTTTCTGAGTATTGCCCCATGAGCCCCAGCATATCATAGTGATAAAGCACAGGATTACAGCCAGTGCGTAGTTTTGAACTATAAACATAATGGTAATGTATGGTTTAATCAATTATTTCACTTCGGCATGGAATCGACATCTGCGCACCCGGACGGCTTACCGTCACAGCCGCACACCTTGATGCAAACTCCACAGCCTCGACAATACCTCGGTCCTCGGTCAATGCCACAGCCAGAGCGCCACAGAATGTATCGCCTGCCGCAGTAGTGTCTACCACTTTGACCTTACGGGCATTGACAAGATGGAATTCATCGCCATCCTTGATGAAGGCACCCTTTGAGCCAAGCGTGATTATGACCGTGCGGATTCCCCGCCTCGCAATTTCGATTGCAGCCGTGCGGGCATCCTCGATAGAATTTATCTCTATGCCGGAAAGCAGCGCCGCCTCGGTTTCATTGGGGATAAGTATGTCGATATTCGATAGAAGCTCGTCGGAGAGAGGACAAGCCGGTGCAGGATTCAGAATCACCGTGTTACCATAGCGATGAGCCATACGGGCGGCATGTTCTATTGTCTCCACGGGAGTCTCCAGCTGCATGAGCACGATCTTGGAATCTGCGATAAGCCCTTCGGCGGCATCAATGTCGGAAGGCGACAGAGAAGCATTGGCTCCGGAAGCCACAAGTATGCTGTTCTCACCGTTCTCATCCACCAGCACAAGAGCCACGCCGGAAGGCAGATCGGAATCGGAACACATGTAATCGGTATTGATATTATCCTCGCGGAACTGTTCGATGGCCCTACGTCCGAACAGGTCATTTCCGGATTTGGCAATGAAATAGACATCACTACCCAGACGCGCTGCAGCCACAGCCTGATTGGCACCCTTACCTCCGGAATTCATCATGAACTTTCCCCCGACAACCGTCTCCCCCGGAAGGGGAAGACGTTCGGAATTAATTACCATGTCGGTGTTCATGCTACCTATGACAACTATTTTACCGCTCATAATGCCGAAGATTTTGCAGGAGTGTCAGAAAACCATATCACAGAACCACATTCAATCTTCACGCCCGGCTTGGGATTGAGCCATTTGAGTTCAAGCTCATGATGACCCTTGGGAAGATCATAGGCCCAGAAAATCTCGTGACGACGCGAATGGAAAGATGCGGGCATATTGAATTTATCGACAGGCTTACCGTCTATGAAGGCTTCGATTTCAGCCACATATTTCTCATCGGAGGTCTTTACCGCGCCATTTACCGCAATTCCCGTCCCTTCGAAAGAGATTGTTCCGATCTCTTCAATATCTTTCCGGATCATATCGCGCTTCACAGGATAAATTCCGGGGAAAGAATGCTCGAGACGGACAGGCTCCGGCTTCTGGGTCTTGATAACGACATTATCACCGTCGACCTTACCACCGTTTCGTTCTATGACCTGCAATGCCTGGTCGAAACTCATGCGATAAGTCTTGTTGAGCGATATCGTGGTGTAGGCAAAATCCATATCCTCAACCTCGCGCAGGTTAGGCATCCAGAATTCGGGAATGTTGCTGTATCCGAGCATTGTGCCGAGAATACCTCCTGCCGAAGCCGGATTACAGTCGGAATCCTGTCCGCAGCGGGTTGATATGTCAAGAGTCTTGAAGAAATCGCCGTCGCCGTACAACAGCCCCATCACGATGTAGGCGCAGTTGATTGTGGCATCAATATTGAACGGCACGAAAACGCCTTCCGGACAAGCCTTGTCCTCGTCATAGACCTTCTCTATTTCGCTCCAGGTCTGTTTCCAGTCGTCGGGATATTCTCCGCACCATGTAATCACATCCGACATCATACGGTGGAAGAAACTCTCCTGAGGAATCGACTTAAGCGCCTCCTTGACAACAAACTCCACATCATCGCTCACGAAAGCAAGGGAATACATGTTGGCTACATAGACACCTCCATACCATCCGTCGCCATAATTCATTATGTGTCCTATCTTATCGGAAATATCCGAAGCGGTGACAGGCATGCCCGGACTCATGAGTCCGGCGAAATCCGCTTCTATCTGGAAATCAATGTCGTCGGCATGCGGGTTATTGCGCCAATGGCCCGATTCCGGGGGCATTATACCCTGAAGTATATTATAACGTGCAGCCTGATTTGCATGCCAGAGAGGATAACCGGCGTTGGCAAATGCTGTGGCGAAAGAATCCACCGGAGCATCAAGGCCAAGACGGTCGAATACGTCAACAAACGTAAGATCCATATACACATCGTCGTAAAGGCCGGGGGCGTTCTCATAGTACCACTTGATATAATGCTCAGGCCATTCGATAGGAATGTAATCGGAAATCATTGTGCCGGAGTAGCGGAATTCGGTAGGTCCGCCATAGGTACATCCGATTGTCTGTCCGGCCCATCCGCCTTTTATTTTATCAAGCAGAATGTCTTTTGACATCGTTACCTCGGCCGGTATGCCCGCAGATGAAGCTTCATTCTTAGTCTGTGTGCATCCTGACGAAACCGCCAGTACGGTACAGCCGATGATTGCAGTTGTGAGTTTATTATTCATGGTGTTCAAATGTTATAAGTAATTCTTTTTTCATTATCAATAACCGGGATTCTGGACAAGAGTGGGATTTGCAGCCATCACCCATGAAGGAATCGGGAAAAGTTTACGTGTCTCATCCGAAGGCTCCTTGAAATCCCATGAGCCGAGATAAGTCCCGAAACGTATCTGGTCCTGACGGCGCAAGCCCTCGAAGGCAAACTCACGTCCTCGTTCGGCAAGAATCTCGTCAAGAGTGAGTTCGGCAGCGGTATATTCAGGAACACCTGCACGGCGTCGCACTTCGTTGAACAGCGGCAGAGCCTCATCGACCTTTCCGAAACGGACGAGACACTCCCCTTCCATCATCAGCACGTCGGCATAGCGGTAGATGACATAGTCGTTGCTCATCGAACCCATAAGGCCGTCCTCATACTCATACTTGCACAGACGCACGCCCTCGGTCGTTCCGGCAGGATTCTGCGGGTCGTAGAGCGAGCGCAAGGTATTGGTGTAGCACATCTGTTCGCCCTGATAGTAGATAGGATTACCCGATTTGTCGTACTGCGGCCCCTCGAGGAACGACTTGCGCCGCACATCGTCTTCGGAATAGCTCGAATACATTTTGGGAGTGGCACAGAATCCGTCCCAACAGAAATCTACGATTCCGAAAGTGGCCTGAGTCTGTGTATAAAGGCATACCTGATGGAAAATGAAGTCGTAGCCCCAGCCTCCGGGTGACATCACATTGTCGTAGACTATTACCATGATATTCTCGCGCGAGCCCGTGTTATCGACCTTGAAATTCGCAAAATAATCCGGTTCAAGCTCAAGCCCGAGACCACGGACCTTACGACACACGTCGATACACTCCTGCCACATTTCCTTGCCCACCCATTCTTTTGCATTGATATAGAGTTTGGCAAGCGAGGTATAGGCCATAGCTTTCGTAGGACGGCCATACGATTCGGTGGTGAACTTATCGGGCAGTTCATCAAGGTTTTCAAGCAACTCCTTCTCAACGAAATTGAATATGTAGGCGCGGTCTTTCTGCGCGATATATCCCGTGTCGTAGAAGCTGATTGAGAATGGAATACTTCCGAACATGTCCACGCCGTTGAGATAGAACCATGCCCTCATCACTTTCACCTCAGCCACAAGAGCGTCCTTGCCGTCGAAATCGAATGTCGATTCCTCAATCTGTGCCAGCACCTGGTTGCAAAGCGATATGCCACCGGTAATGAAATCGTAGGAATAATTGTCGAGACGTGGATAGAAATTATGTGTGTGAAGGTCGACCCACACGCCGTTGTCCCACCACAGGTTACCTTCGCGGAACGGGCATATCGCCTCGTCGGAAGCAATCTCATTGGCTCCCCACATATTGAAATAGTGGGTGTACTGCTTCATGTAGTCATAGATACGACCGATCGACATAATCATCTCAGCCTCGTTGTTGAAGAAATCATCGGAGGATATTTTCGAATACACCGTCTCATCGAGGTCGGTACATGAGGGCATTGTGATTCCAAGCCCCAATGCTGCAACTGCAGCTATGATTATTTTTTTCATGGAGTTCAAGCTTAGTTTAGAAGGTAATGTTCAGACCGAGCAGATAGCTGCGCGTACGGGGATAGAAATAGAACCACTCGATACCGGGTTCGAGACCTGAGAGATGTGTCTCGGGGTCAATTCCTTTGTATTTGGTGATGGTGAACAGGTTCTGACCTGTCAGATACACCCGTAATTTGCTTATCCACTTCGTGCGCACGGGGATGTTGTAGCCAACGGTAAGGTTGTCGAGCTTAAGATAAGATCCGTCCTCGATATAGCGGGATGAATAAATTGCCGACCCGCGGTATTCAGGATAATCCATAGTTGATTTGAGCACATTGTAGCTTCCGAGATAACCCGGACCTTCGTAATAGAGGCGTGTCATATTGAACACATCGTTGCCGACCGACCCGCGCAGCAGGAAGCTGAGATCCCAATCCTTGTAGCGGAAAGCGCTCGACAGGGAAAATGTGAAATCGGGATATGCGTTTCCAATCACCTGATTGTCGCCATCGGAGAGAACGCCGTCTCCGTCAAGATCCTCGAATATGTTATTGCCGTTTTCATCAAATCCGAGCCATTTCGGGCCCCAGAACTGACCTATCGACTCGCCTTCGACAATACGCTGGGTAAACACTTTCAGGTCTTCGTTGAGATAACCGGTATAGTATTCCACCATCTCGTACATCTCGTTGGAGAAGCTCGCGAGCTTGTTGGTGTTGCGTGCCAGAGTAAGGCCGAGATTCCAGGAAAAATCATTGGTCTTCACCGGAATCGCATTAAGCGTAAGCTCGATACCGGCATTGTTGATTTGACCCACATTGGCAAACATTGTGTCATACACATTCGGCGGAACAGGCACGGAGTAGGTGTTGAGCAGGTTATTTGTCTGACGCATGTACCAGTCAAAAGTACCGCTGAGTCTGTTGTCAAGAACGCTGAAATCAAGTCCGACATTCCATTCTTCTTTCCTTTCCCACTTAAGATTAGGATTAGGGTTGGAAGCGGGATACACTGTGCTAACCCAATTTCCATTGTAGAGGAAACGCGTTCCGAACGACAGGAGTGACAGCGACTGGTAATTAGGAATATCCTGGTTGCCTGTGACACCGAAACCGGCTCTCAGCTTTAGTTCGTTGAGCCATCTGATGTCGCGCATGAAACTTTCCTGATTAATACGCCATCCGAGGCTGACAGCGGGGAATGTACCCCATTTGTTGTTAGCTCCGAAACGTGTCGAGCCTTCATGACGCACCGAGGCCGAAAGGAGATATTTGTCGGCGTAGTTGTACATCACACGTGCGAAGAACGAAACGAGCTTGTTGGTTTCCTTGTTACTCCTCATGGCAGCCTTACCCTGCTTCAGAGCCGAGCCGGCCGACATGTTGTGATACGAAAAGCGGTCGGTATCAAAACCGTAGTTCATCGCATAGTAATTCTCCCACATGAAGTCATAGTAGGAATATCCTGCGATAGCCTGAAGTTTGTGCTGTCCGAAACTGCGGTTGAAATCGGCATTAGCCTCGAACTGCTTGCTTCGGGAATTATAGTTTGTCACTTCAGCTTTTCCGTTCAGTCCGAAATCCACGGGATAATATCTTGTCTGATACCATGCCGTGCGGCTGTTGCTCTCGACAAGCGCTGCCGTTGCGTTGAGTTTAAGTCCTTCGATAATTTTGAATGAGCCATGGACACTCGCAGCAAATTCACGCGACTCACGTTCGTTTTTCGATTCATTCTGCATCGCCACCGGATTATAGTAGCCGAAGGGGGCACTGTTGTAATAATAACCTCCTGAAATCGGGGTCAGTCCTTCTGTGTCGTACACCGGTTCGGTAGGATTGCGGATGAGCGACTGCTTCATCGCGCCGTAATCAGGAAAATCAAATTTCGCCGTGGAGTAGTTTATATTGTAATCCAGTTGAAGACGGTCCTGTATGGCTTTCTGGCTCACATTCGTCCTCATTCTAAGGCGCTGTGTTCCTGATTTGCGTACGAGTCCCTGATTGTCGTGCCATGAAATAGTGCCGCGGTAATTGATTTTATCCGAGCCCCCTGAAGCCGACAGACTGTAAAACTGAGTCACGGGATGGCTGCGTGTGGCCTCGGAGAACCAATCAGTGTTGTCGCCGTAATCAAGAGCCTCGGCCTGAGTGGGATAGAAATGCTCCAGAGCCGAACGGAACTCCGATGCTGACATAAATTCAGGCTTGCGGCTCACCGACTGCATGCTCACGTAGGTGTCAAGTTCGATTACCGTTGTTCCGGGCTTTCCCTTACGGGTAGTCACGAGAATCACGCCATTTGTTCCGCGCGTACCGTAAATGGCTGCAGCCGAACCGTCTTTGAGCACATCTATTGTCTCAATGTCATTGGGATTGATGTTGGAAAGCGAACCACCTTCCACACCGTCAATCACAATAAGCGGACCCTGACCGCCCTGCATGGTCGTGAGACCTCGGAGCTGAATTTCAAAATCGGCAGTCGGGTCGCCGCCGTCGGGACGGACGATATTCAGGCCAGCTACCTGTCCCTGAAGCATTTGTATGGGATCGCTGTAATTGCCATCCTGCAATTTATCTCTGTTGATGGATGCCACGGAACCCGTGAGTTCCTTTTTAGTGGTGGTGCCGTAACCAATCACCACCATTTCGTTTAGAAGCTGGGTATCCTCCCTGAGAGTTACATCAAGCAGACTTCCGGCTTTGGCTGTGACCGACGCAGTCACATACCCGACATAAGATATTTCCACAACAGCACTTGCTCCGGGAATGACAACACTGAATCTGCCGTCAACATCAGTGGTTGCGGCAAATCCTGTGTCCTTGACAACTACGGATGCCCCGATCAGAGGCTCTCCGTCAGTTCCGGTGACAACTCCGCGTACGGTGTTCTTTTTCTGCGTGTGAACCACTGCAGCCGAGTCTTCCGAAGCATAAGCATTGACTGACCCGGTCACGCCCAGCAACAATACAGGCAGTATAGCCAGGGCTGTCTTTCTGAGTTTGATTGGATTGGTTAGCATGTTAGAGTTTAAGGTTGATGGTATTTTTATTTTTGCACGGTGCTAAATTATATCTTTGTAAAGCCCATGCAAAACAACAAGAACCCGATTCTGAGATTTTAAAAATACCACATCAAGAATCCCCACAACCAATAATTTATTGACATCTAACAACATAAACAGGTAGCAAATTACACCTTTTTAAGAATCTAAGATGCTTTATTAACCTCTGTTAAATTTCAATTTTCCTGAAAAAAGCCGATGTTTTTTCAACGGAAATTACCTAATTTAGCATTGAAATCTAAGCCTCGTCATCATCCATGACAAAATCAGACTCACTCATTCAACTCGTCAGCAACCTCACAAAGCAGGAACGCAAGGAACTCTCGGTATGGTTCAACCGCCAGCCCGACTCCGACTACCATAAATTATACACAATTCTCGACAAACATCGCGTGGCCGATTCAGCCGAATTGAAAACAAGATTTCTAAACCGGGCCTCCGGCGACAGCTTCAACAGCGCCGTAAGCTACCTGTTCGATCTTTTACTGCGGCGTCTCGCCGAGATGCGGCGCGACGCCGACAGTTATCATATGTTGCTGAACAAGCTGCTCCACGCAAGAGTTCTTTTCGAGAAGTCACTTCACGCCGAGTGCTACGACTTGCTTGAAGAAACAAAAAGACTCAGCCGGCACTATAACAATCATTTCACCCTCATGCTGGCCCAGCGGATGGAAATAGAATTCCGCCTTATGTCGGACTTCAGAGACCTTACCGAAAAGCAGATTCTCGACAACCATTCCCAAATAAACCGCACCATTAATTTCATTGCCAAATTCAACGAACAGACATCGCTCTACGAGCTGATACGCTACCGCATGCTCCGGTATGGATACGTCCGTACCGATGCCGATGCAAAGTTCCTTGACGACCTTGTGTCGAGCGAGCTGCACGTGATATCATCCATGCGCACACGCAATGACTTCGAGATTCAGAAAAACCATAAATTGTTCCAGGCCTACTACTTCATTATGTGCGGGCATTACACATCGGCAGTGAGGGCTTTCAAGGAGTTGCACGAGCTGTTCGAGGAAAACAGACATCTTTGGAACAATCCTCCGGTATATTATCTGTCCACAGTGGCGGGAATGTTGGAGAGTCTTCGCACAATACGCGACTACGATGGTATGGATTTCTTCATTGACAAGCTGAGACTGCTTAAAAGCAAGTCGACCCGCTTTCTTCTTTCGGTGCGACATGTAATTTTCATCAACACGCTGTATCCGATGATCGACAGAGGTGACTTTGCCACTGCTCAGAAATTTATCGACGATGACACAGACGAAGTGGTGAGACATGCCGACTTGCTTCCGGTCAACGCTCAGGCCGAGATCGCCCTGTATTCGGCGCTTACGCTTATGTGCAACGGACGCCTGAAAGAAGCGCGGCACAAACTGCGCCCGCAGCTCAATTCAATCCATCGAATCAACAATCGCATGCTCAGCACCACAATACGACTTGTCAATACAATCATATACTTCGAACGCGGCGACACGTAATTTGTCATGTCGCAGTACCGCTCCATTCTGCGGGAAATCAACCGAAACAAAGGCGGCAAAGACAAGCACCGCTTCGAGATTTTCCTGCTCAGATTCATGGTGCACTTCAATGCCCCTACATCGCAGAAAGACCGTGACGCCATGTGGGAGAGCAGCCGCCACGCCATATCAAGCCTGTCTGACACCGGATTTGAATCGCAGGTGCTCCGATGCTTTGACTTCACACTTTGGATCAAGGCCAAGATTTACGGGCGTCCTGTCGCGGAAATATTTGCCCGGGAAGCAATAATACGTAAACAAAAGGAACTTTCGATAAACTAAATCAGGGATTTTCGAGGATGCAGTGGACTTTGCCGACGGGGAGTTTGCCTTCGAGGCGGAGGGGGATGCGGGCGGTGTCGGCGCTGATCCAGGCTTCCATGTCGTCGGAGGTTTTCTTGCCTCCGGCCGAGGTGAACAGGAAGGTGATGTAGTAGCACTGATGTGAAGTGCCGTCGATTTTCAAATCAACTTTTCCGTGATATTTTATGGTGAGGAGCTCCTTGCGCTTGCCGGAGAAGATGTTCACGGTCTCCTCATGTCCATCTACCCACGACTCGAACGGCAGGGCTCGCATGAAGTAGAACGATGTGAGCATGTCCACTGTCGTACCTTCGGCGGTAAGTTCGCGACGCTCGTCGACTTTCAACTTGCCGTTTTTGAACACACGACGGATGCAGTCGCCCGTGACTTCGTTTCCGGAGCGTGAATATTTAACGACGTCATGCTTGTGGTCGTCGCCTTCGTGAGCGATTTTTTCATACATCAGCGGTGTGAAATCCCGCAGGGTCATACGTCCGTTGAGAGTGTCGCGAACGCGATAAATTCTGTCGGCCCACGGCTCGGAGCGTGCCGTAAGTTGAGCCGTATATTCCTTGGCGCCTTTGTCGAGGGTGAGAGTGGCTGTGCCGGCACGTTTGTTGATAAGTCCCCACTTGAACATCACGCGGTAAGTGAGCGATTCGTCGCCGCCGCTGAAAGATGTCTTTCCGGCGCTTACAACCGCTGTCATTGTCCACAACGCCATGCACACGACGAGTGACAGGATACGAAGGCCTTTCATACTACGGGAATTTTTACGCAAAGTTTGCGATGGTTTCCAAGCCCGATATTGGGTGCATGGGCATCTTCGGGGAAGAATATGGCTATCTGACCGGGACGCACGTGGAGCAGACTGTGGGAAGCGTCGCCGAAGAAAGCGATGTCTTTTTCCTCATCATATTCCTCGCGGGGATGCTTGAGAGAATCAACGGGAGCCCAGCCTATGATTTCCTCGCCCTTGATGGGGACATGGATGTCGATGAAACGGCGATGGGCCTCAAGAGCCACCTTCTCGCGGGGCAAAAGGGCCGGTTCTTCGGCCTTGACGAGAATCCCTGTTCCGGGAATTTCAGTCACTCCCTTTACAAATTCGTCGGCTGAGTGCTCCCTGAGCCAGTCTATCGCCCGGCCGAGCAGGGGTGAGATGTGTCGGTAAGTCTCCGCAGAGGCTATTGTACATAGTATCATAGAATAAAATAATAAGTAGGATGTATTAATCAGTTACAGCTTGTACATTCTTCGGTTTCGTGGTCGATGTCGGCGAATGGCAGCGAATCGCGGCGGCTCTGCTCGATGCGCTTGTTGCGCCAGCATTTGCGGCACACGGCCACATAGCGGTCGTTTCCGCCGATTTCCACCTGTGCGCCTTCCTGCACGAAGTTTCCGTTGGCGTCGATACGGGCGTTGATGATGGTTTTGCGTCCGCAGTTGCAAGTGGATTTGATTTCGTCAATAGTATCGGCTATCTCGAACAGTCGGCGCGACCCCTCGAACATGTGGCTCTGGAAGTCGGTACGCAATCCGTAGCAGATTACGTTACAGCCGAAATCGTCGACAACACGCGACAGCTGGTCGACCTGCTGCTCGCTCAGGAACTGCGCCTCGTCGATGAGAAACCATTCCACCACACGGTGTTCCGTACGGTACAGCTCACGCACGAATTCGTAGAGGTTGGTCGCCGGATAAATCCATCGGCACTCACGCTCGATACCTATGCGCGAGCGGATTACGTTTTTGGATTCGCGTGTGTCAATCACGGGCTTCATGCAGATGTAGTCCATGTCTCGCTCCTCGAAATTATAGGCTGTCGTGAGCAACATCGCCGTCTTGGCCGAACCCATTGTGCCGTAACGGAAATATAATTTACCTTTTCTGTACATTGTTCAGGGGTGTATTCGATTTCAGGCGGTAAAGTTAAGGACAAATTTCGAGATTCGCCATTTTTTCACACATGGATTTATCAATGATTTATGAACATAACAGCGGCATGAAGCCTTATAAATTATAACAGAGACAACGGCCATTTCGTTGTTAGCGATATTTTCGTTAAATTCGCAAAAAATTCTAAAGACATGAAACTTGACGGACGCCGCAACAGCGGAAACATCAACGACCGACGAGGTTTTTCCGGTAAGAAAGTCGGAATCGGCGGAGGAATTATCGGAGTTATCATCGTGGCTGCAATTACGCTCTTTTCGGGCGGTGGCATAGGCGATGTGTTAAGCAACATAATGGGCCAGAGCGCCGGACTGGAATTCGGACAGGCGCCGCAGGCCTACACTCCCGACGCCGAAGACGAGCGCCTTGCCGACCTTGCGTCCAAAGTCCTTGCCGGAACCGAAGACGTCTGGACCAGGGAATTCCGCCGCCAGGGCTGGGGAGAATACGAGTGCCCCAAGATGGTGCTGTTCAGCGGCTCGGTCAACTCAGGCTGCGGCAATGCCACGTCGCAGACCGGTCCGTTCTACTGCTCGGCCGACCAGACTGTCTACATCGACCTTGATTTCTTCAAGGAAATGAGCTCGACAATAGGCGCCGACGGTGATTTCGCCTACGCCTACGTGATAGCCCACGAAGTCGGCCACCACGTTCAATATCTCCTGGGGACGCTCGGGGAAGCCCACGAGAAGATGGCGCAGGTGAGCGAGACAGAGGCCAACAAAATCAGTGTTCGCCTCGAGCTCCAGGCCGATTTCTATGCCGGGGTATGGGGACACCTCGACAACGAAATGTTCGGTTCCATAGAGCCGGGCGATGTCGAGAACGCCGTAAATGCCGCCTCTAAAATCGGCGACGACTATCTCCAGCGCAAAGCCTACGGACGCGAGATGCCCGAGAGTTTCAACCACGGACGCTCCGAACAACGCGTACGCTGGCTCCAGAAAGGACTTGACACAGGCAATCCCAATTATGGCGACACCTTCTCACCCTCATATTCAGCATTATGACAGTTGACGAACGCTACATGCGCCGCGCTCTCGAGCTTGCGGCGCACGGCATGGGACACACATCGCCGAATCCGATGGTCGGAGCGGTCATTGTTGCCGCCGATGGCCGAATAATCGGCGAAGGCTATCATCGAAAATGCGGCGAAGGCCATGCCGAGGTCAACGCCATAGCTTCGGTGAAGGAGCACCACCTGCTGCGCGACTCCACCATGTACGTGACCCTCGAACCATGCTCCCACTACGGCAAGACTCCTCCCTGTGCCAAGCTGATAATCGACACAGGGATTCCGCGTGTTGTCACCGGTGCGGGCGACCCCAACCCGCGCGTAGCCGGACGTGGCATAGCCATGCTGCGCGAGGCCGGAGTGGAAGTGACCGAGGGCGTGCTCGCCGAAGAAAGCCTGAGACTAAACGCCCGTTTCATCACCGCCCAGACTCTCCGAAGGCCTTTCGTAACCCTCAAATGGGCCATGAGCGCCGACGGATTCCTCGACCGTGAGCGCACACCGGAACACCCCTGCGCGGCACGGTTCTCCACGCCGCTCACCTCGGTTCTTACCCACCGCCTGCGCTCGATGCACGACGCCATCCTCGTTGGCGCCGGAACAGTCCTGAGCGATAATCCCCGCCTTGACACGCGTCTGTGGGCTGCCGGAGATGCGCCCGTGCCCGTGGTTATCGACGGTCGCGGAAGAGTCACGGAAGATGCCATCCTATTTTCAGGCCCTAAAGGCAAGGACGCAATCGTAATCCGTTCGCACACAGATATTCCCGGATTGCTCGGCGAACTATTCTCGCGCCACGGCATCACATCTGTGCTCGTGGAAGGCGGCGAATCCGTACTGCGTTCTTTCATCGAAGCGGGATTATGGGACATCGCGCGAGTCGAGACCTCACCCGTACGACTTGGCTCCGAGGGCCGTCATCCCGCACCTCAGTTGCCTGAGGGGGTACTCTTACAGAGTGAAGCCGTTGACGGAAATATCATTAATTTTTATTCGCACAACGCGCTCGTTCAAGTTAAAAACCTATAAAAACACGGCTTTTCCCTACATTTGCGTGGCATTGTTTGCCCATATTGGACGTAAATTGATAATTTTGCAGTTCAAATATAGCAAACCCTATCTATGACAAATAAATCGTTCGCCGGTCTTGCCATCCTTTGCGCCGCCGTTTTCGCCGGAGGCTGCAACTCGGATTACGAGCCGGGAGAGAGCACAGCGTCCAGCGTAGCAGTCACATCTTTCTCACTCACCGAGGATGACAAGGTGCTTGCCAATCTTGACTCCGTTTTCTTCTCAATCGACCTGTCCAACTTCACCATCTTCAACGCCGACTCACTGCCCTACGGCACCAATGTGAGCCGACTTATTCCTGTCATCAACACTCTTGAAGGCGTGTCGCTGGTGGAACTGACCGTAAAACGCGAAGGCAAAGCCGACACGATTTACGACTATATCTCCAATCCCAACGATTCAATCGACTTCAGCAACGGCCCGGTGGCGCTCAAAATCATATCGCCCGACGGCATGAACTCCCGCACATATCAGGTATATGTCAACGTTCACAAGCTCAAGAACGATTCAATAAGCTGGCAGCGCACCGCCTGCCGTCCCCTTCCCTCGGCTTTCAACGCCCCCAAGGCTCAGAAGACCGCCGGAACCGCCGACGCAGTGTGGTGTCTCAGCACCGACGGCTCGGCATACAGCCTTGCAACTGCAGAGCATCCCTCGCAGGAAACATGGAACAAGGCTTCGGTAGCCTTCCCCTTCACTCCCGACATTGACAGCTTCACCGCTACGGAAAACGCGCTGTACATCCTTTCAGCGGACGGACAGCTCTACACATCGACCGACGGCGGCCAATCATGGACATCGACCGGAAAATCATTCTCCAACATCTACGGCGCGTTCGGCGACGAGATTCTCGCCGCATCGGGAAGCAACATCGTAAGCTATCCTTCCGGCAAGACATCCGCCATGCCCTCGGGATTCCCCGTTTCGGGTGCATCACCCCTTGTGACATTCTCCTTCCAGCTTTCAGGCGGACTTCAGGGCGTGATTACAGGCGGACGTGACGCTTCCGGAAATCTCACCGACGCCACATGGTCCTACGACGGCTCCACATGGTGCAAGGTCAGCAACAAACCTCTTGGCAAGGCTCTCGAAGGTGTTGCAGTGGTTCCCTACTTTACATTCCGCGAATCCTCCACATGGGTATCCACAAAATATGCCACTCTCTTCGCTTTCGGCGGACGCGACAGCAAAGGCGACCTCAACCGCACCGTGTACACCTCCAACGACTTCGGCATGACATGGGTCGAGGCATCCGAACTGATGCAGCTTCCGGAGTACATCCCGGCAATGGCTTTCGCCCAAGGACTTGTGTACGACTCCGAGCTGACCGTAAAATCACGCTCCGCTTCGGCTTGGACAGAATATCCCTCTGCCCGCCTCCCCATGGGAGCGCAGGTCGAGCATCCGCTGTCGTTCCTTACATCACGCGCCACAACTCCCATCACATCGTGGGATTGCCCCTACATCTACCTCTTCGGAGGAGTTGACGAACGCGGCGCCACATACAACACCGTTTGGCGCGGAGTTGTCAACCGCCTTACATACAAGCCTCTTCAATAAGCAAGCGCCCCGCCGCACCGATGACCGCATCCTTCAGTTCCAACGCAATGACCGCAAGCAACATGCCATGCCCCCTGCCGCAACGGAGATTCTCCGCCGCGGTACGCGTCGCAGTCGCACTGCTGCTGCTGCTGTGCGCGCTTGCAGGAGCCGCGGGAACAATGCAGGCGCAATCGGCGCCCTACAAATTCGACATCGGTGTGCAACTTGGCATGAGCGGCTATCTCGGTGAGGCCAACAGTTCCAACATCTTCAAGAAACCCGGTTTCGACGGCGAGGCATCTTTCCGCTACATCCACGACACCCGCTGGGCCATCCGCGGCGTGTTCTCGACCTTCGGCCTTTCAGGCAATACCGAAGGCATGGCGAATGTGCTCCCCGGCAACGCCACATACAAGTTCAGCACGCAGGTCTATGAACTCGACGCACGTGCCGAATTCAATTTTTTCAGCTACGGCATCGGCGAGACTTACAAGCGGCTGCGCCGCTGGTCGCCCTACCTCACCGTGGGCCTTGGCGTGGCTTTGGCCTCTTCAGGAGGAAACACCGCCGTGGCACCAACAATCCCGATGGGTCTCGGCGTGAAGTACAAACTTCGCGAGCGCCTGAACCTTGGTCTGGAATTTACCATGACAAAGGCCTTCAGCCATAAGTTCGACGGACCCGACCTCAACGACATTAATAATATAAAGATAGCTTTCTACAAGGACACCGACTGGTACAGCCGTCTCACCATAGGAATATCCTACGAATTCGGCAAGCGCTGCGAGACCTGCCACTACGTCGACTGAGCCAACAGAAAGCACGATTGAAATAAACCCTAAGTATCACCCCACCGACAATCCGAAATGGAAAAAACTGACAACACCGGAAAATGCCCCGCACCACTCCACGTAGCCGTCATAATGGACGGAAACGGACGCTGGGCACAGGCCCGCGGCCTCGACCGTTCCGAAGGCCACGTCGAGGGAGTGAACACCGTGAGACGCATCACCGAAGCCGCCTCCGAGGCCGGAATCGGATACCTCACGCTATACACCTTCTCCACCGAAAACTGGAACCGTCCCAAGACCGAAGTCGATGCGCTCATGCATCTTATCGTGATTGCCATCGAACGCGAGACGCCTGATTTGATAAAGAATAATGTACGGCTGAGTTCGATAGGCGACCTCGACCGCATGCCCGCTGAAGCCCGCGCACGCCTTGAAAAGTGCATGGCCGAGACATCGGGATGCACAGGGCTCAATCTCGTGCTTGCCCTCAGCTATTCATCGCGCTGGGAAATAGCCCGCGCCGCAGCCTCACTGTGCCGTCAGGCAGCCGACGGCTCGCTCAATCCCGACGATGTGACTCCCGAGCTGTTTGCAAGCCACCTTGCCACCGCCGGGATGCCCGATCCCGACCTGCTCATCCGCACCGGAGGCGACCGCCGCATAAGCAACTACCTCCTGTATCAGATCGCCTACACCGAACTGATCTTCACCCCGACATTCTGGCCTGACTACTCCAAAGAAGAGTTTTTCGGCCATATCGAAGAATTCAACCGCCGACAGCGCCGTTTCGGCCTCACCGGCGAACAGATAGAAGCAAAATAAACCGTAAACCTCTCCCGTCCCCAATCATTCCGCAACATTCACCATCCACTATGCGATATAAGATATTCTCACTGCTGATGCTCGCTTTGCTGTGCGCGACCGCGCCCGGCAAGACCGCCGCGCAGGAAGCCACCGACACAATCTTCTCTCCCAATGTGATATACACATCCATGCCCAAGACCTACGAAATCGTGGACATCAAGATTGAAGGTGCGCCCAACTATGACGATGACATCATTCTCGGCTTCGCGGGACTCAAACCCGGCGACCGCCTTACAATCCCCGGCGACGACATCACAAATGCTGTGAAGCGACTGATGCACCAGCAGCTCTTCTCTCAGGCGCGCGTGCTCCTTGACAAGACCGTTGGCAACAAGGCTTGGCTCACCCTTGAGCTGCGCACTCAGCCCCGAATCTCGCAGGTCAACTACATCGGAATGAAAAAAGGCGAGCGTGAAGACCTCCAGGAGCGTCTCCAGCTCATGAAGGGCAATCAGATTACCCAGAATATCGTGAACCGCATCGAGGCAATCGTTGGAAAATACTTCAAGGACAAAGGTTTCGGCAATGCGACTGTGAACGTCAACCTCCGCGAGGACCTGTCGGCCAAAAACGAGATGATAGTGGACATCGTCGTTGATAAGCACGACAAGGTGAAGGTGCATAAAATCTACATCGACGGCAACGAAGTGCTCTCCGACCGTACCATCAAACGCACCATCAAGAAAACAAACGAAAAATGGGATCTTCTCAAAATCTTCAGCCAGAAGAAGTTCGTTGAATCCGACTACAAGGACGATCTCAACCGAATCCTTGAGAAATATAACGAGAAAGGCTACCGCGACGCACGCATCGTGGCCGACAGCGTTGTGCCCTACGATGAAAAGACCGTCGACGTACACATCACCGTCGACGAAGGCAAGCAGTACTTCATCAAGGATATCAAATGGGTGGGCAACACCGTGTATCCCAGCGAACTCCTTGACGACTACCTGGGCATGAAGTCGGGCGACGTCTACAATCAGAAGATGATGAACAAGCGTCTTAACGAAGACGAAGATGCAGTAAGCAACCTCTACATGGACAACGGCTACCTCTTCTATCAGCTCGTGCCCATCGAACGCGATATCGACGGCGACTCCATTTCTCTGGAAATGCGAATGATGGAAGGCCCGCAGGCCCGCATCAACAACGTTGTAATCAACGGTAACGACCGGCTCTACGAAAAGGTTATCCGCCGTGAGCTCCGTGTGCGCCCCGGCGACCTCTTCAGCAAGGCCCAGCTCATGCGCTCGCTCCGCGAAATCGCCCAGACAGGCCACTTCAACCCCGAGAACATGGTGCCCGACATCCAGCCCAACGAACAGAACGGAACCGTTGACGTGGCTCTCAACCTCGAATCAAAAGCCAACGACCAGGTGGAATTCTCCCTCGGTTGGGGTCAGACAGGTATTATCGGAAAGCTGGCGCTTAAATTCACCAACTTCTCCATAAAGAACCTCTTCTATCCCAGCACCTACCGCGGCATCATCCCCCAGGGTGAAGGTCAGACATTCACCATCAGCGCGCAGACCAACGCCCGCTACTACCAGTCGTATGCAATCTCCTTCCTTGATCCCTGGTTCGGTGGCAAACGACCCAACTCACTCTCCGTTTCCGCTTATTACAGCCGCCAGACCGGTGTGAACTCATCGTTCTACAACAGCACCTGGTCCAACTCCATGCTCTGGGGCTCCGGACTCGGATACATTCCCGGCATGAACAGCAACTACTACAACGACTACTACCAGAACAGCTACCAGGCTTCGCTCGACCCGAACAAGGTGCTTCAGATGGTGGGTGTGAACGTAGGCTTCGGTAAGCGTCTCAACTGGCCCGACGACTATTTCACCTTCACCGCCGAACTCGGCTACAACTGGTACTACCTCAAGAACTGGGAATACCTCTACTACATGAACAATGGTACGTCGAACGCCCTCGTGCTCGGTCTCACCCTCGCACGCCAGTCAATCGACAACCCCATCTACACCCGTAGCGGTTCTATGTTCTCACTGAGCGTGCAGATGACACCTCCGGCTTCGCTCTTCGGCAAGAAGAACTGGCAGCAGCTCAGCGAACAGAACACAATCGAATCCAAGAAACAGCTCTACCGCTGGATTGAATACTGGAAAATACGCTTCCGCTCGCGCACCTACACTCCGCTGTCGACTTCACAGCAGTGGACTCCGGTGCTCATGACCCGCTTCGACTTCGGTCTTCTCGGCAGCTACAACAAATATCTCAAATCGCCCTTCGAGACATTCTATGTGGGCGGTGACGGTATGTCAGGTTCCTACACCTACGCAACCGAGACAATTGCCCTGCGAGGCTACGACAACGGCGCCCTCACTCCCTGGGGTTCCGAAGGCTACGCCTACACCCGCATGGGTCTCGAGCTCCACTTCCCCCTCATGCTCCAGCAGACCACCACAATCTATGCCCTGGCCTTCGTTGAAGGCGGTAACGCATGGACCTCGGTGGGACAATTCAATCCCTTCAGTCTCAAGCGCAGTGCCGGTGCCGGTGTTCGTATCCAGCTCCCGATGGTTGGTCTGATGGGTATCGACTGGGCCTACGGTTTCGACCGCGTGTTCGGAGAAAAGGGTGGAAGCCACTTCCACTTCATCCTCGGACAGGAGTTCTGATGACACACGGATGAATATGGCTTTAACTATTTTTCGCCATATTCCCCGGTGCCGGAGCTAAACCTTTTCCGATTACGGAGTCTTATTCATTAAGACGTACTTACCTTAAAAGAAGAAAAACAAAACAATGAAAAGAAAAGTAATACTCCTGATTGTGCTTGCCGCAGTAGCAGCCATCAGCGCCAGTGCACAGAAGTTTGCCCTGGTCGACATGGAATACATACTCCGCAACGTGCCCTCCTACGAGATGGCTAACGAACAGCTCAACCAGCTCTCGCAACGCTGGCAGAAAGAAGTTGAAGCCGTCGGCAAAGAGGCCGAGAACATGTATCAGACCTATCTCGCCGATAAGGTGTTCCTCACCGAAGAACAGGTGAAGAAGCGCGAGGAAGAAATCGTTGCCAAAGAAAAGGAAGCGACCGAGCTCCGCTACAAATATTTCGGTCCGGAAGGTGAGCTGTACAAAAAACGTCAGACTCTTCTGAAACCTATCCAGGACGACGTATACAACGCCATCAAGAAAGTTAGCGAGGAGCGGGGCTACCAGGCCATATTCGACCGCGCCTCATCTTCCGACATAATTTATGCCTCTCCGCGAATCGACATCAGCAACGAGGTGCTCGCAAAATTGGGTTATTCCAATTAAAAGTTGTACATTTGTTTCCACTAACGAAAAATAATTAATTCTAAACATAAAAAAATCATGTTCAAAAAACTTCTTATCGCTATTGTAATAGCACTCCCCCTGTCAGCGTTCGCACAGAAATTCGGCACTGTTGACCTCGGTCAGGTTTTCGAGGCAATGCCCGAAAGCACAGCAATGCGCACACAGATTACCGATGCTTCCAAGAAATATGAAGATGAATTCATGAAGCTCAAGGAAGAGATGAACAAGCTCTACACCGACTTCCAGGCAATCCAGAACGACCCCGCCACTCCCGAGTCGATCAAAGAGCGCCGCATGCAGGAAATCAGCGACAAGGAACAGAAGCTCCAGCAGTTCCACGCAACAGCACAGCAGGAACTCGAAGCCCTCAGCCAGCGTCTTTCCGCACCCATCCAGCAGAAACTTCTTGAAGCCATCAAGAGCGTAGGCCAGGAAGGCGGCTACACCTTCGTTCTTCCCAACGATCCCGGCCTGATTCTCTATGCCGGTTCCGACGTGACCGACCTTACCGCTCAGGTAAAGGCTAAACTCGGCATCCAGTAATCATCCGTATCCGCAAAAAATACCGCGGCGGTGTCCTTTTTCGGGGCTACCGCCGTTTTTTTGTTGCAAAAAAGGCGATACGGACGAAGTTTTGTTAACAAAATCATAATTGATTTAAAAAAAAGTCTTAAATTTGCATCCGTTCTTCCTGTGCAGAACACAATTAACTGTTTACACGTTATATCTTGTAGAATTTATATTGTCTAACAACCTAAATTAACTTACAATGAACACTGAAGTAATCGGCACAAACGCCGGCACAGTCTGGGTAGCACTCAACACCGCAGACGCTCTCGGTCTTAAACAGCTCAAAAAAATCACTAAACTGAAAGACAAGGAAGTCTTCGCAGCCCTCGGATGGCTTGCCCGCGAAGGCAAAATCAACATCGACGTTGATCCCGAAGACGAAAAGGAATATATCATCACTCTCGTTCAGGAATAATTCCTTACCGACACTCATCCATAATACGCCCCGACGGACATCTGATGCTCCGCCGGGGCGTGTGGTTTATATTCTTTATTTGCTCATACGGGGGATTTAAGTTAAATTTGAAGAAATTTTCGGAACAGATACTCAAACCAATACACTGTCATGGCGGTTATATAGATATCTAATCCTTAATTACGGAATCGTGAAAGTCATCACAGCTATAAGAAATACGTGCAAGACCGTGGGCTTCATACTTTTAGGTGTGCTCATGCTCATTCTCGGTGTCGTTGTTGTCCTTTATTCCCCCTGGGTGCAGGAAACAGCGCGCAAAGCCATTGTGGAAAAGTTCGGCGAGCAGGGTTCAACCCGTATCAGTCTCGACTCCTTCCGTCTGCGTTTTCCTCTCAATCTTGAATTGGGAGGGCTTGCGATGACTGATGCCACCGGAGCTGACACTATCGTTGCAGCCGGACAGGCCGACATCCGCATCGCCCTGCTGCCGCTGCTCGCCGGAAAAGTGAGCATTGACGAGGCTGTGCTCCGTCGCGCACGCTACGTTATGGGCGCCCCCGATTCGGCCATGTACATGACTATCACCGCCGACTCCCTGGCAATACCATCGGCAAGCGTGCGGCTCTCCGACATGGCTATCAGCCTTGACGAGGGTCTGATCCGCGGCGGCAGCGTTGACATGACTATCAGCCCCGACACCACGGCAAGCGATACCACGGCAGCCGCTCCCACAAAGATGAGCATTGCACTCGGACGTCTGCGTCTTGAAGACTTCAGATATTCAATGCGGTTGATGCCCTCCATCGACACTCTCACCGCTGTGATAAGTTCGGCCAAACTCGAAAGCGGCTTAATCGACCTTGAAAAACAGCACATAACCCTCGGAACATTCTCAGGCCGCGGACTTGATGCAAGATACATCGCACCCGACTCGGCAGCCATAGCTCAGGCCGGACCATATCCCGAAGCAAACGATTCATCCACCTCGGCTCCGTGGACCGTAGAAATCGACTCCATAGCATTTTCCGGGTCAAAGGGTCTGTACACCACAGCAGGCGTCAACCCGCTGCCCGGACTCGACTTCGCATACATTGAAGTGGACTCGCTTGATTTGCGTCTCCATAATTTCTACAATCAGGCATCCACGGTAAAACTCCCCATCGAAATCACCGGAACCGAACGCTGCGGCGTCAGGATCCACGCCAAGGGCACGCTTGATATCTCGGAAACCGCCCTCACCTTCTCCGACTTCTCCCTCGACACTCCCTCAGGAACTGATCTCTCATTCAGCGGCATGCTCGGAATGGGCGACATGGCCTCCGACCCTACACTTCCCCTGCGACTCAAAGCCGAGGGAGGATTCGCTCCGGCTGACCTGAAGATGATGTTTCCGGCTTTCTTGCCTTATCTCGCCACCCTCCCCGCTCGCGAAAACATCCTGCTCACGGCGGATGTTACCGGAACAACCGGCTCGCTCGACATCCAGGACATCGACCTTGAAATCAATCGCTGCGTCACCCTGAAAGCATCGGGCGTGGTACGCAACATGATGAATCCCGACCAGCTCGGAGGCGAAGTAGCCCTCGACGGACGTATCATAAACGTAAACTCCATAAAAAACTCGCTGCTCGAACCTGCCACAGCCAAAACCCTAAACATTCCCCCCATGACCCTGCGTGGCACCGTGAAGATGAACATGGGCGTGATTGACGGACGACTTGCCGCCCGCACCGGCTCGGGAGCGCTGAAACTCGACGGACGCTGGAATAGCCGCCGCGAGGCCTACAATGCCACCGTGACAGCCAACGGATTTCCGATAAATGCCTTCATGCCCCTGCTCGGTGTGGGTGATGTAACAGCCACTGTATCTGCCAAAGGCCACGGCTACAACCCCTTCGTAAAAACCACGGCCATGGATGCCGACCTGAACATCAGCAGCGCCCGCTACGACAAATTCACCTACACCGGTATTCGCGGCAAGGCAAGTCTCGCCGACGGCCATGCCGAGTTGAACCTCTCGAGCGATAACCCCGCCACAGACTTCACTCTTGAGGCGGCCGGAAATCTCGACGGTAAAGTCTATACATGGAACGCATCAATCGACGGCCGCAACATCGACCTCCAGGCGCTCCACTTCTCGGAAACTCCGGCAAGCGTCGAAATCACGATGACCGCCGATGCCACCGTCGGTCCCGGCAGCAACGACATACGTGCCGACGTAACACTGACTGATCTTTTCTTCCGCCGCATGGAGGGAACAATCGGCCTGAGCGATGTGAAGGCACATCTCGATGCCAACGATTCCACAACCAACGCCGCCATAACCAACCGCGACCTCACGGCCAATTTCAGTGCGCCCTGCGGAATCGACACTCTGGCAGCGCGCTTCTCCGCCGCTTCGGAAATTCTATCAAAACAGATTGCGGCACGCGTGTTGGAGGTTGACACCCTGCAGAAGGCTCTTCCGGCATTTGCCCTTGACGTGAACGCAGGTTCGTCGAACCTCATCAACGACATACTCGCGCCAAGCAAAATGTCGCTGCGCTCGTTCAGCCTCTCGGCCGACAACGACAGCACTCTCGCCTTGGATTCTCGTGTAATCCAATTCAAGACAGGCGACACGCGTCTTGACACCATCACCTTTGACCTCGGGCAGCATGACGAGCACCTGCACTTCGCCGCAAACGTGCGTAACCGTCCCGGCACACTCGACTCATGGGCCAAGATTGGCCTCACGGGTAAGCTCGACGGCAATACGATGCGTATGCTCCTGCATCAGGAAAACATCAAGGGCAAGACCGGATTCGAGTTCGGACTCAAAGCCGCGCTCGCCGATTCCCTGCTCACGGTAAATATCACGCCTTACTCGCCCATAATCGGCTATCAGCAGTGGAAGGTCAATCCCGACAATTTCATCGAATACTTCCTGCCCACAGGACATATCGACGCCAATGTCGAGATGGAAGGCGGCAACAGTACGCTCGCAATATACACCGAAGGCTCCGAACACGCCACCGAGGGCGGCGACTCAACAGAAATCATGCACAGCCACAGCGCCCAGGAAGACATCGTGGTAAAGATTTCAAACATCCACATATCCGACTGGATTGCGCTCAACCCCTTCGCGCCACCGATGAAGGGCGACCTCGATGCCGACATGCGCCTTAACCGCGCAGGGCAGCAGATTACCGGAAAAGGCTCTGTCAAGCTCGAGAACTTCCTCTACGACCGCCAGCGCGTGGCCTCGCTCCAGGCCGATTTCGATGTGGCTGCAACCACCTCCGGAACAATCCGCGCCACAGCCGACGTGCTCGTCGACGGACAAAAGACCATGACACTGTCGGGAGCATTGAACGACACAACATTCATGTCGCCGCTCAACCTCGACTTCTCGATGATACGCTTCCCGCTCGCCACGGTCAATCCATTCCTGCCCAAGACCCTCGGACGCCTCTCGGGCATGATGAACGGCTCGCTCCAGATCAGCGGAACACAGGAAAGCCCCATACTCAACGGCTATCTTGATTTTGACTCAACCGCCGTACGCCTTGCCATGACCGGAACCGACTATAAATTCAGCGAAACAAAAATACCCGTTGTCGACAATGTTGTCACGCTCGACAACTTCGCCATCACGGCATGCAACGACAATCCGCTGTCAATATCAGGACAGGTGGGACTGAAAAACATGTCGAATCCCACCATCGACCTGCGAATGAAAGCTGCCGACATGCAGATAGTCAACTCCAACCGCCTTTCCAAAGGCGCCGACGTCTACGGCAAAGCCTTCATCAGCCTTGACGCAAGTGCCCACGGCTCGATGAGCTTCCTCAACGTGGACGCAAATCTGAAACTCCGTCCCGGCACCAACGTAACCTACGTGATTCCCGACGGCACATCGGCAATCGAATCCCAGTCGACAGGCGAGATGGTGAAATTCGTCAACTTCGCCGACTCGGCCAACGTGATGGCTGCCGACTCGCTCACCAACTCGTCAATGGCAATGTTCCTTGACGCGCTGCTCACCATCGAAGACGGCACCATCGTGAGCGTCGACCTCTCTTCCGACGGTAAAAACAAGGTTCAGCTCCAGAGTTCGGGCACACTCAACTACACGATGTCACCCGTGAGCGACGGACGCCTGTCGGGACGTCTCGCCATCAACAAGGGCTTCGTGCGCTACACGCCGCCGCTGATGTCGGAAAAACTGTTCAACTTCAACGAAGGAAGCTATGTGGCCTTTACCGGCGACATGATGAATCCAACGCTGAACATCCAGGCAACCGATGTCCTCAAGGCCAACGTGACCCAGGAGGGAAGCAACTCACGCCTTATCAACTTTGACGTGCTGCTGTCGGTCACCGGAACGCTCTCCGACATGAAAGTGGCCTTCGACCTCAGCACCGACGATGACATAACCGTTGCCAACGAGCTCCAGTCCATGTCGCAGGAACAGCGCGCCAACCAGGCCATGAACCTCCTGCTCTACAACGTGTACACCGGACCCGGCACCAAGGCAAGTTCGTCGCTTTCGGGCAATCCGCTCTTCTCCTTCCTCGAATCGCAAATCAACTCCTGGGCCGCCAACACCATCAAGGGCGTGGATATTTCCTTCGGCATTAATCAGTACGACAAAACTGTCGACGGCTCCACATCGCAAACCATGAGTTACAGCTATCAGGTGTCGAAGTCGCTCTTCAACGACCGCTTCAAGATTGTGGTCGGCGGCAACTACTCCACCGATGCCGACGCCGACGAGAATTTCTCGCAGAATCTCATCAGCGACATATCATTCGAATACTTCCTCAACAACTCCCGCACGATGTACGTGCGCCTCTTCCGCCACACAGGCTATGAAAGTATTCTCGAAGGCGAGATAACCCAGACCGGTGTGGGCTTCGTCTACCGCCGCAAGATTCTGCGCCTGTCCGATATGTTCCGGTTCCGCAAACCCAAGAAATCCGAGGACATCCCGGCCGAAAAAGCCGAAGCAACAGAAGTCAAACCCTCAGAAGAAACCATCCGATGAAAGCTATATACAAGACATACCGTGCGATTGCCGTGGTGGCGCTGACGACGCTGTTACTCGCATCCTGCTCGACGACAAGCAAGATTCCGGCCGACGAAATGCTCTACACCGGAACGAAATCAATAAAATATGAGGCCGATACCACCGGCGTGTCGTCGGAAATCAAATCGTCGATAAAGACATCGGTGAACGTCGCCCCCAACAACTACATCAAGATGCTCAACTGGCGCTATCCCTTCCCCTTGGGACTGTGGGTCTACAATCACTGGCCCAATCCGCCCAAAGGAATCAGGCATTGGCTCTACGAAAAACTCGTGGAAGAACCCGTGCTTGTGTCGGACGTACGCCCCGAAGTGCGCACCCGCATGATTGAGGAAATACTTGACAACAACGGCTATTTCAGCGGAACGGCCACCTACGACCTCGTGCAGGGACGAAACAAGAAAAAAGCTGCCATAGCCTACACCGTCAATCCCGGTCCGGCCTATCCAGTCGACTCCATCGAGTTGCTGCCCGACACCTGCGCCTTGTATCATATGGTCGATTCGCTCGCACGTCGCGACACCTATCTTTCGGCTAAGTCGCCGCGATATTGCGCCGACTCGCTCAAGACCGCACGCATCCGCATCACAAACAGCCTGCGCAACCGCGGCTACTACTTCTTCCAGCCCAACTACATCGAGTATCTTGCCGACAGCCTTATCAACCCGGGGCATATCAGCATGAAACTCATGATAGCGTCCAACGCCCCGAAATTCGCCCTGAAGCCTTACAAGACCGGAAAAGTGACCGTATATCTCGACCGCTACCAAGGCGGCGGAACGCCCGACACGATTCCCCTTCAGAGAGCCACGCTGATACAGATGCAGCCCTCGCGCTTCCGCTCGAAACTCGTCAACGAAAACGTGACATTCCGCCCCGGACGCACATTCTCCGTACGCGACATGAACCGGACTCAGACCAACCTGTCGCGTCTGGGAATCTTCAACGCCATCAACATTGAAGCGCGGCCCGACACCCTCGCTCCGGCAGGCGAGCGCCTGCTCAACGTCGATGTGTTCTGCACCTTCGATTCTCCGCTTGAGGCTTCTGTGGAAGTGAACGCTTCATCCAAATCGAACAGCTACATCGGCCCGGGTATCACCCTCGGAGTCACCAACAAAAACATATTCGGCGGTGGCGAACAGCTCAGTGTCAAGGCCACAGGCGCATATGAATGGCAGACCGGGCGAGGCAAAAAAGGCTCCGTGTTCAACTCCTACGAAGTAGGCATCACCGCTTCGCTGGCCTTCCCGCGACTTTTAGCGCCGAAATTCATTCCCCGAAGCCGCTATCAGCTCAACTGGACACGCTTCCAGCTCAACGCCGACCTGCTCAACCGCCCGCACTACTTCAAGATGGCGCAGTTCAACGCGTCCATCAACTACGACTGGCGTCTGCGCCGCTACGTTTCCAACACGCTCACCCTGTTCAAGCTCACATATACCAACCTGATGAAGACCACTGCGGAGTTCGACTCAATCATGAACGCCAACCCCGCCGTTGCACAGAGCTTCCGCAGCCAGTTCATTCCCCAGATGAGCTACACCTACGTCTACGACCGACAGTTCAACCGCGACAACACATTCAACTGGCAATTCACCATCCAGGAAGCAGGCAATATCTTCTGGGGCATCTACCGCGCATGCGGCGTCAAAGGTGAGAAGAAACTTTTCGGAACACCCTTCTCGCAGTTCGTCAAAGGCACGACGCAGCTCGTGTGGGGACGCCGCATAGGCTCGGGCGACCAATGGATTGTGAGCCGCGTGGCGGCAGGGGCAGCCCACGCCTACGGCAATTCGTCGCAAGTTCCATACGCCGAACAATTCTATGTGGGCGGTGCCAACTCCGTGCGCGCGTTCACTGTACGCAGCATCGGTCCGGGCAGCTACAACGGCATGCCGGGTCAGCCGGTCGATTACTTCGACCGCACAGGCACATTCAAGTTCGAGGCAAATGTCGAATACCGATTTCCCATATTCGGCCCGCTGCACGGCGCCGTGTTCCTTGACGCCGGAAACGTGTGGCTGCTCAAGGACGACCCGATGCGTCCCGGCGGAACTCTCAAGGCCGATACATTCCTGCGCGACATAGCGCTCGGCACAGGCGCCGGATTGCGCGTAGACATCAGCATGCTCGTGATCCGCGGCGACCTCGGCATAGGCATCCACGCGCCATACGACACCGGCAAGCGCGGCTACTACAACATGACTTCATTCAAGAACTCGCTGGCTTTCCACCTCGCCATCGGTTATCCTTTCTAAACCAATCAACCTTCAATCACAATGGCCGATCTCAATCAAATACGCGACAAAGTCAAGGCCTACTTCGACATATCGCAATTCCTGCTGCCTCAGGCCGATGCCGAGGCTTCGATCCGCGAGGGAGTTTCCTTTCGCGGCATAAACATCCTGATTCTGATTGTGGCTATCTTTATAGCCTCGCTCGGTCTCAACACCAACTCCACAGCGGTAATCATTGGCGCGATGCTTATCTCGCCGCTGATGGGTCCGATTATCGGCATTGGCCTCGCCGTGGGGATCCACGACTTCGAGCTGATGAAACGCTCCTTCCGTAACCTGATGATGGCTACACTCTTCAGTGTGGCAACATCCTGCGTCTACTTTATGATTTCTCCCGTCACCGAGGGACACAGCGAACTGTTGGCGCGTACTTCGCCCACCATCTACGACGTATTCATCGGCTTCTTCGGCGGTGCCGCGGGCATACTCGCCATCGGCAGCAAGATGAAGGGCAATGTGATTCCGGGCGTAGCCATAGCCACGGCGCTCATGCCCCCGCTATGTACGGTGGGTTACGGATTGGCTACATGGCAGTTGAACTATTTTTTCGGCGCGCTGTACCTTTTCTTCATCAACTCCGTATTCATCGCCTGCGCCACCACACTGGGCGTCAGGCTCATGAACTATGCCCACAAGGATTTCTCCAATCCCCAGCGGGCGCGCAAGGTCAGGAACACCGTCTATACGATTGCCATTCTAACGATGATTCCTGCGGCATATCTCACCTACACGATGTATGTCCAGAACACATTCCGCACCAACTGCTCGCGCTTTGTCGACGCCGAGTGCAATTTCCCGGCAACGCAAGTGCTCAACTACAAAGCTGAAATCGGCAAGGACGGCCACACCCTCACCGTGACCCTGATGGGACGGGTGCTGCCGCAGGACTCGCTCACGGTGGCTTTGGCCGACAAGATGCCGCTCTACCACCTCGCGGGCACGTCACTGAAGATTATCCAGGGCGACAGCTACAATCCGCAGATCGACCTGACGCAGACAACGTCGTCGATGCTCCGCGACATGTATGCCGTGACGCAGAACACAATCTCGCGCCAGCAGGTCACAATCGACTCCCTGCGCAATGCCTATGCCACGACGATGCGGAATGACTCGGTGAGCGCCAGCGTGGCTCCTGAGCTGAAAATCGTTTTCCCGCAGGTGGCCGACATAGCCATAACCCGCTGCATCTCATGCGATGTGTCATCGGGAGCGCTCGACACAATGAATGTGGCTCTCGTGCAATATAAACATCACATGACGCGTTCTGAAGAAGAGAAATTCCGCGAATATCTCGAATCACGTCTCCGCACGAGCCCCATCACAATCGTGCCCGTGACAAAACGTGAAATCAAATAATTACAAGCCCATAGCAATGACAGGAACAGTAATACGAAATACCGGCTCACTCTATATAGTGGAAGTAGCCTCGACCGACACCCCCGAAGGAAAACAGGAGGTAAAATGCAAGGTGAAAGGCAATTTCCGAATCAAAGGCATACGCACCACCAACCCCGTGGCCGTGGGCGACCACGTCATCCTCGGCGAACCTGGACCCGACGGCGTGGCCTTCATCACAGCCATAGAACCGCGCCGCAACTACATCATCCGCCGTGCCAGCAACCTGTCGAAGGCATCGCACATCATCGCCGCCAACATTGATTGCGCACTGCTCGTCGTCACTTTGGCTCATCCGGTGACGTCATTCACTTTCATCGACCGCTTTCTGGCAACAGCCTGCGCCTACGGTGTCACGGCTGTAATAGCCATCAACAAAACCGACCTTCTCGAAAGCGATGAAGACCGGGAATATCTCGATGCGGTGTCCTATCTCTACCGCTCGATAGGCTACAAGGTTGTCACTCTGTCGGCTGCAACAGGTGAGGGCGTGGACAAACTGCGCGAGCTTCTACGCGACAAGGTCACGCTCTTCTCCGGCAACTCCGGCGTTGGCAAGACCACACTCATCAACGACCTCATTCCCGGCCTTGACCTCCGCACTGCCGAAATCTCCACCGCACACGACACCGGCATGCACACCACAACATTTTCCGAAATGTATCCTCTGCCCGGCGGCGGCTCAATCATCGACACCCCCGGAATACGAGGTTTCGGCACCGTGGAGTTCGACCCGGCCGAAGTAGGACACTATTTTCCCGAGATTTTCGACCTGTCGCATGATTGCCGCTTTGGCAACTGCACCCACACCCATGAGCCGGGTTGCGCAGTCCTGGCTGCCCTCGAGCGCCAGGAAATAGCCCAATCCCGCTACAACTCCTACCTCAGCATCCTCGAAGAAACCACCGACGCCGAGAAGTACCGGCAATGATAGGTAATAAGGCAATGGCAGGTAATGATAGGTAATGATAGGTAAAACAGGCAAAGAAGATAAAAAGGCAAAAAGAATGGAGGTGGCAAAGAGGTAAGTGAATGGATAACTTCTTGCCTCCTTGCCATTCCCTCGCCTTTCTTCACCTTCCTCGCCTTCCTTTGCCTAATTTGCCTAACTTCGCCTAATTTGCCAGCTTTTTTTTCACGTGTCGGGAAATTTGTGTATTTTTGGGTGTTAATTGGATATACCAGTTTTCAGAACCATAATTTTGAAATTCTAACCTAAATACCCGATACATACTTCATGGCACATTTTACAGCTCAGGATCTGGAGCAACTCAAGTCAAGAGGAATCACTCCCGAACAGGTTGAACAGCAAATCGACCGTTTCCGCACAGGTTTTCCCTATCTGAAAATCGACTCCCCCTCGTCAATCAACAACGGCCTTACTGCCCTCGTGCCCGAACAAGCCGAGAAATGCCTTGCCCGTTGGGAGCAATTTCTTGCCGACGGCGGCGATGTTCTTAAATTCGTTCCCGCTTCCGGCGCGGCTTCCCGAATGTTCAAGGCTCTGTTTGCCTTCGTAAACGGTGCGGAAGATACTCCCGCACCCGGTTCGCCCGTTGCCGAACTCGTTGAGAAAATCCGCGACTTCGCTTTTTATGATGAGCTTCAGGCCACATGCGAGCGCCTTTACGGCTGCACAGTCGAGGCTCTTATCGAGGCCGGACGCTACAAAGACCTCGTGGGCGCAATCATCCTGCCCGCTGGCATGAACTACGGCGGCCTGCCCAAAGCCCTGCTCACATTCCACCGCTATCCCGACGGTAGCACCCGCACCGCCCTTGAGGAACAGCTCGCCGAAGGTGCGCAGACAGCGGCAAGCGAAGGTGGAAAAGTGAAACTCCACTTCACCGTGTCGGCCGACCACCGCAAGCTCTTCGAAGCCAAAATCAAAGAAGCCGTGCCTGCCATGGAAAAGGCTTTCGGCGTGAAATATGAGATATCCCTGTCGGAACAGAAGCCCTCGACCGACACAATCGCCGTCACTCCCGACAACGAGCTTTTCCGCACCGGCGAGGGCAAACTCGTGTTCCGTCCCGGCGGTCACGGCGCGCTCATCGAGAATCTCAACGACATTGATTCGGCTGTGGTGTTCATCAAGAACATCGACAACGTTGTTGCCGACAGCCACCGCGACGACACCGTTTTCTTCAAGCAGCTCCTCGGAGGTATGCTCCTGCTCGTGCACGACCGCATCACAAATCTCCTGCGCGACGTCGCCGTGCCCGGATGCCCCGACGAAAAGCTCGACGAAGCTGCAAAATTCATGCGCCACATCCTCTGCATCAACTATCCAGGCTTCGACGAACTGCCTTCCGAAGAGCGCCGTCTCGTGCTTCTCGAAATCCTTGACCGCCCGCTGCGCGTGTGCGGCATGGTAAAGAACGAAGGCGAGCCCGGTGGCGGCCCGTACAACGCCTGGTCGTCGGACGGTCGCATGGTTGCCCCGCAGATTCTCGAATCAACCCAAATTGATCTCAGCAAGGAAGAAAACAAAAAGATGATGGCTTCGGCCACCCACTTCAACCCCGTTGACCTCGTGTGCTATCTGCGCCGCTACGACGGTTCGAGCTTCAACCTGCCCGAATACGTCGACCCCGCCACCGGCTTCATTTCAGAAAAGTCCTTCGATGGCCGCGACCTCCGCGCCCTTGAGCTTCCCGGCCTCTGGAACGGCGCCATGAGCAACTGGAACACCGTATTTGTAGTGGTTCCCGCCACCACATTCAATCCGGTCAAGACCGTCAACGACCTTCTCCGTCCCGCACATCAGTAATCACCACCGAACATATTTTATGTCCAAAGGAAAAGTTATAGTTGTCGCAGCCCCGTCGGGCTGCGGCAAATCAACGATTATCAACGCAATACTTGAAGCAGGCGACCTTGACCTGCGTTTTTCAGTCTCGGCCACCACACGTCCTCCGCGCCCCGGCGAGAAGGACGGTGTGAACTATTATTTCATGAGCGAGGAACAGTTCCGCGACGCGATTGCCGAAGGAGAGTTCATCGAATACGAGGAAGTGTACCCCGGACGATTCTACGGTACGCTGCGCAGCGATGTTGACCGAATAATCAACGAAGGCCACAACATCGTTCTCGACATCGACGTCAACGGCGCTCTCGGTGTCAAGGAAATTTACGGCCCGGATGCCATCACCGTGTTCATCGAACCGCCGAGCGTCGCCGAACTCCGCCACCGCCTCGAAAGCCGCGGTACGGAATCGCCCGAAGTAATAGACGAACGCATCGACCGCGCCGAGTACGAGCTTTCCAAGGCTCCGCTCTTCGACCGCCGCGTTGTCAACGACCAACTCGAACGCGCCATCCACGACGTTCACAATCTCATCGACGGTTTCACATCGCTGTAATGGACGAAAAAAAAACAACGGTAGGAATATTCGGAGGGTCATACAATCCGGTGCATATCGGACACATGATGCTTGCGTCGTACCTTCAGCAATGGAAGTATGTCGACGAGGTATGGCTCACGCTCTCTCCGGCCAATCCGCTCAAGGACGCCGGAGCATTGCTTCCCGACATGAAGCGTCTGGCAATGCTTACGCTCGCCGTCGGGGAGACTCCCGGGCTCGACATCTGCGATATCGAGCTTTCCATGCCCCGTCCGTCCTACACCATCAACACCCTCGACCTGCTCGCCGAGCGTAATCCCGACAAGCGTTTCAAGCTCATAATCGGCAGCGACAACTGGGCTATCTTCGACCGTTGGCGCGACAGCCAAAGGATTCTTGATGAGTACGGCGTAATCGTATATCCCCGCCCCGGCTATCCGGTTGACCGTTCACGAATCATTGACGGGATGGAATACGTCGACGCTCCCCTGGCCCATATCTCCAGCACCTTCATCCGCAACGGCATCGCCATGGGGCGCGACATGAAATACTTCCTGCCCGAGGGAGTGTTCAAATATATCAAAGATAACAAACTCTACTCCTCAACAAGCAAATAGAACCGATGGAACAATCAGCACCCAAAACAGGCGCGGTGGCTTTGGTGGCCCTGTGCCATGAATATTGCAGCGCGGTTGAAAGCTGCGCCGAAACCGAACCGACTGACTTCTGCCGCTCCATGCTGCGCCTGCTCCCGCGCATCTACATCACCGCCTTCGACCTCCTGCCCGACGGAGAGAATGAAGAGGGTGAATCAACAGGTGCGCAGTATGCCGCGCTTGAGGAAGACGAGTATTTCGCCATCAAGGACAAACTCGCGGCTCTCTTCGGCGAGCACGATACCTACCTCGACACCTTCAGCGAGGACATGAAGTACTCCGAGACTCCCATCGCATCTTCCATCGCCGAACAGCTCGCCGACCTCTATCAGACGGCCTACGACTTCGTGTACACCGTGCGCGAATCGGCATCCGATTTCCTGCCGGAAATTCTCTCGGATGTCAAGTTCCGCTTCAATGCCTACTGGAGCGAGACCCTCTGCAACGCCCAACGTGCAATCAACTCATTGTATCAGAAAGAAGTATTCACCGAAGAATGAAGCGCGACCTCATCAGCGACCTGAAGGAGTTCATGAACGACTCCCCGGTCAATTTCCTTGCCGTCGACACAATACGCCGCCGACTCGACGCGGCCGGATTCACCTCCCTCGACATGCGCGATGCGTGGAATCTTGTTCCCGGCGGAAAATACTACACCACCCAGAACGGTTCGGCAATCTTTGCCTTTGTAACAGGTTCGGGAACAGTCGGACGCGGATTCCACATAATATCGTCGCACTGCGATTCGCCCTGCTTCCGCGTGAAGCCAAATTGCGAGATCGTGTGCGACGGCGGCATCGTCAAGCTGAATACCGAGGTGTACGGAGGTCCCATCCTGTACACGTGGTTCGACCGTCCGCTATCGCTTGCCGGACGTGTCATCCTGCGCTCCGACAACCCGGTGCGTCCGGAAACGCGGCTGCTGAGAATCCGGCGTCCGCTGCTTACAATTCCCCACCTTGCAATCCACTTCAACCGCGCCGTCAACGAAGGCAATCCGCTGTCGAAGCAGAAAGACATGCTTCCCGTGCTCGGACGCCCGGCACCCGGCGAGGAAGCCAAAGGCATGGTGCGCCGTATCGTTGCCCGCGAGCTGGGTGTGGAGGAAAAAGACATACTCGACTTCGACCTCTCGCTCTACGACACAACCGAAGCATGTACGGTCGGACTCAACAACGAGTTCATCACCTCGGGACGTCTTGACGACCTCAGCATGGTTCATGCCTCGCTTACCGCGCTGCTTGAGGAAGCCGACGCAACTTCGGAACACACGCGCATCGTGGCCGTGTTCGACAACGAGGAAACGGGCTCAGGCACAAAACAAGGCGCAGGCTCTCCCGTGCTTGACTACATCATGCGCCGCATCAACGCATCCGTAAACGGCAATGAGGAAGACTTCTTCCGTACCGTGGCCGACTCGTTCATGATTTCGGCCGACAACGCCCACGGCGTGCATCCCAATTACGCCGAGAAGCAGGATCCGACCAACCATCCCGTGCTTGGCGGAGGACCGTGCGTGAAAATAAACGCCAACTGCAAATACATGACCGACGCCGATTCCGCAGCCGTATTCTCGCGGCTCTGCGAAATGGCCGGAGTGCCCTGCCAGTATTTCGTCAACCACAGCGACGTTGCAGGCGGCTCAACCTTGGGCAACATCCTCACCTCACAACTCCCATTGCGCGGTGTCGACATGGGCGCTCCCCTCTGGGCCATGCACTCCGTACGGGAGACCGCATCGTGCGCCGACCATGAATACTGCGTGGGCGCCTTCCGCGAATTTTTCAAGTTATGATTGACCTTCACACATTCAACATCTTTCTTGCCATAATGGCAGCTGTTGCCGTCGTGGTGTTTGTGGCACTCCATTTTGTGGAGGCCGGATATGGCATGATGTACACCCGACGCTGGGGCCCGACTGTCAACAACCGTCTCGGCTGGGTGCTGATGGAAGCGCCCGTATTCGTGGCGATGGGGCTGCTCTGGTGGTTCTCCGACCGACGGAGTGAACTTGCCCCGCTGGTGATGTTCCTACTTTTCGAGCTGCATTACTTCCAGCGCTCCTTCGTGTTTCCGCTGCTGATTCGCACACGCGGACGCATGCCGCTGAGCATCATCGTGATGGGCGTCACATTCAACGTACTCAACGCTCTCATGCAAGGCGGATGGATTTTCTACCTGTCGCCTGCCGGACGCTATCCCGACGCATGGCTCGGCTCGTGGCAGTTTATTCTCGGCACGGTTGTTTTCTTTGCCGGAATGGGAATCAACATCCACAGCGATTCCGTAATCCGCAACCTGCGCAAGCCCGGCGACACACGCCACTATATTCCACGCGGCGGCATGTTCCGCTACGTGTCGTCGGCCAACTACTTCGGGGAATTTGTTGAATGGACCGGTTTCGCAATCCTCACATGGTCGTGGGCCGGAGCAGTGTTCGCCCTTTGGACCTTTGCCAACCTCGCCCCGAGAGCCGGAAAAATCCACGCCCGCTACACGAGCGAGTTCGGCGACGAATTTACCAGGCTTAAACTCAGGCGCATAATCCCTTATATCTACTGACATGGAAAAATATCCGGATTCAAAACTTTTCACACCGGCACAGATCGGACCGGTGACTCTCCGCAACCGAACCATCCGCTCGGCGGCCTTCGAAGGAATGTGCCCCGGCAACAGCCCCTCTCAGGAGCTGAAGGACTATCACATGTCGGTGGCTGAAGGTGGTGTGGGCATGACAACCCTGGCCTACGCCTCGGTGACGCGCAACGGACTCTCATTCCCCCGCCAACTTTGGATGCGTCCCGAAATCATACCGTCGCTGCGCGACATCACCGACTCGATACATTCCACCGGCGCCAAGGCCTCGATTCAGCTCGGCCACTGCGGCAATATGTCGCACAAGTCAACAGCCGGAGAAACCCCAATCTCGGCCTCGGGTCGCTTCAACATCTACTCCCCTACTCCGGTGAGGAAGATGCGCGACGAGGAAATCGTGGCGATGTCACGCTCATTCGGCGACGCCGTTCGCCTTGCACGCGACGCCGGGATGGACTGCGTTGAAATCCACGCCGGACACGGCTATCTCATAAGCCAGTTCCTTTCGCCGTACACCAACCACCGCCGCGACCGCTGGGGCGGCTCGCTCGACAACCGCATGCGTTTCATGCGCATGTGTATGGAGGAAGTGATGAAAGCCGCCGGAAGCGACATGGGCGTCATCGTAAAGACCAACATGCGCGACGGATTCAAGGGCGGCATAGAAATCGACGACGCGCTCACGATTGCCAAAGAGCTTCAGAACCTCGGCGCACATGCCTTGGTGTTGAGCGGCGGTTTCGTGAGCCGCGCCCCGATGTACGTGATGCGCGGCGAAATGCCTATCACCACCATGACCCATTATATGGACTGCTGGTGGCTCAAATACGGCGTGCGCATGTTCGGACACATGATGGTGCCCACGGTGCCCTACCGCGAGTGCTACTTCCTTGACGACGCCCGTATCTTCCGCCGTGAGCTCGACATGCCGCTCATCTACGTAGGCGGTTGCTCTACCCGTGCATCCATCGAAAAAGTGCTTGACGAAGGTTTTGAGTTCGTGCAGATGGCACGCGCACTGCTTGCGATGCCTGACTTCGTGGCCCGCATGAAGGCCGGAGATACGGAAGTTTCAGGCTGCGACCATGTCAACTACTGCATAGGCCGCATGTACTCGCTCGAAATGGCCTGCCACAAGTGTGTCGACGGACTTCCTAAATCCATTGTCAAGGAAATCGAGCGTATCAAATCGGGCAATCTCAAATGAGCCGGAAAATCGACCTCAAAGGCCGCTGGGCTGTCGTCACCGGTGCCTCATCGGGCATTGGGCTGCGCTTTGCGCATGCGCTGGCCGAAATGGGTTGCAACATCTTCGGAGTCAGCAACCAGGTTGCCGAACTCGAGAGGTGTGCCGACTCGCTCCGGAAGGAATTTGGTGTGGAAGCCATAGCCCTTGACCTCGACCTTACAGCCGACAACGCGTGCGACACGCTTATGCAAGTGTTGGACGACAGGAACATCGTTCCCTACATACTTATCAACAACGCCGGAATATTTGACTTCCGAGCCGTGGAGCATCTTTCGCCACGCCGCATCAATCTCTACATCGACCTCCACGTGCGCGCCGTCACCCAACTGTGCCGCAGTGTAGGCATGCTCATGGCCTCGGCCCGTGGAGAGGGCTTCATACTCAACATGTCGTCCATGTCGTGCTGGATGCCCATGCCCGGCATAGCCATGTATTCGGCCACAAAAGCATATCTGAGAGCTTTCTCCCGCGCTTTCCGCATCGAAATGAAACCTCGCGGAGTTTCGGTGACGGTGGCCTGTCCCGGAGGTATAGCCACCGACCTGTTCGGCCTGCCCAAGAATCTCCAGCGACTCGGGGTGACTGTTGGAGCGCTCGCCACGCCGGAAGGATTCGTGCGCAAGGCTCTTCGCCGTATGTTCCGCCGCAAAGCCCAATACATCAACGGATTTATCAACCGAACAGCCATCGTGGCTGTGGCGTCCCTGCCTGAATGGGCACGAATGATGATTAAAACACGTCTGCTTGACCGACTTGACAAATGACACCTATATATGAAGCATACATAGTCACCGGCGCGACCGGTGGCATAGGACAGGCCATCGTATCAGAACTGCTCAAGCGCGGCAAGCTAATAATCCTCGCCTGTCGCAACCTTGACAAAGCCCGGCAGATGATACGTGAATCCGGATATGACCGGATGTATGCCGAAGAGCTTGACCTCGAGTCCTTTGAATCGGTACGCAATTTTGCCGAAAGAATAAAGGCCGGTCACATAAGAATCCGCGGACTTTTCCACAACGCAGGCACGATGCCAGGCAAAGTTCGGATGACACGCGATGGCTATGAATCGGCCATGCAGACCAATTTCCTATCGCCCATGCTGCTTACGGAACTGCTGCTTGGCTCAATGGCAGGCGACGCATCGGTGGTGTTCACCACTTCCGTAACACGCAAAATAGCCCGCATCCATGCCGACTGGGCCGACCGGGCTGTCAATCACCACGGCAGATTCACTACCTATGGACTGAGCAAGAAATTGATTGCGGCCTACTGCGCATATCTCGCATCACGGGAGGATGGCATCCGCGCCAACTGCTCCGACCCCGGGATTGTCGACTCAGGAATGATTACGATGGGCAATCCGCTTATCGACCGGCTGAGCGCACGCTTTTTCCGCCCTGTCATCTACACCACTTCCGAGGGTGCCGCTCCGGCTGTGCACGCGGCCGACTGCCCTGTATCGGGCTTTATATTCACCCTCCATAAATGCCGGGCAATCCCGACGTCCTACAACTCGCCGGAAGTCCATCGCATCCTCCGCGACGCTATGGCAGCTCTCGACATTCCCTCATCACGACAACCTTTCGTGTGACGACGACAAGGCTTTGAAACACGACGACGGGGGTGCCATATGGCACCCCCGTCGCGTTTCAGTGTATATCTGTGATGGGATTATTTCACAACTACCTTTACAGTGGTGTCGTTGGCTTTAACGATATAGAGACCACCTGCGAGGTTGATTGTACCTGCAGCCTTTGAATGAGCCACGTGACGTCCGTCGATACCATATACATCAACGTTTTCAACGTCGCCTTCAACGGTGATACCGCCGTTGACTGTTGTCACGGTAACATTGTCGTTTTCAACAACTGCGTTTGTGACACCGGCAGCCTGAGCGGCCTTAATCATGGCAGCGTTCTCAATCATACCGGTTGTGGTATTGATAAGGTATACTGCCATGTTCATATTATTGACATTAGAGATATTGGCAGTGCTCATTGTTGTGCTGTGTGTCACAACCTGACCCTTGGTGATGTTGGCAGGCAGAGAGTTGCTCAGACCGAATCCATCCTTGATGTCACGCGCAACATCGTTGAAGATAAGATCGACCTCTTCAGGCTGGTCGTACCATACTGTTCCGGAATAATCGCTATATCCTGAAGCATAGTTCTGCTGAGTGTAAGGACCTACATTATCCTCAGTCAGGACATAAGCAAACTGGAAAGTATCGTTGTTTGTGTAGTCGAAAGCGAATGTTGCAGAAGCTGTGAGCTGAATGGTGGACCAATCGTCGTTGGGCATGAAACTGAGTTTCACGTCTGCAATTGCGGGGATGCTCTTGAAAGCGTTATAATACTGTTCAACCGCCTCAAGCGACTGGATATCTACAGATGTATAACGGTTCATTACCGCACTGGGATAGCCGCTAAAAAATGCGGCAGCCACAGGAGCATAGGTAGCCGAAAGCATAGGCTCGTCAGGTGAACCTGCATGCACTGCGACAGGGATAATATCGGAATACTTCTCTCGCAGGCTTTCCATAGTGGAATAACCGAGAGGACACCAACCGCACCAAGTACCGGTTCCTTCCTCTACAACTACCTTACGGTCGTAGCCGGTATTGCTGTCCATACATGTGAGCAGTGTTGTGGATACGGAAGTATCGTTGTTGGGCTGGCCGTTGATTTTGGTAATCTTGGAAGTCATGGGGATGTTTGCACCTACGCTTGAGCAAACTATATTTGTCAACTGAATCTGCGCTGTCGAGCCATAGCCGATGGGCGAAGCGAGATTGACTGTCTGTGTGACGGGAGTCTGATTGGCTACCTGAGTTGTCACTTCAACATTTGAAATCGCATTGGCCGCTTTGTTGCGCACGAGGGCGATATAATAAGTTGACTGGTCTTTTGCAAGCACCAGAGGAGCGCTTGTGGCAGGGATATCGGCACGGTCATGAGGCATGCTGTCACCTGTAATAGTAACGCCCTGACACCAGAAACCAACTTGTGACGACATATTGCCCCAGAACCATTGGGGATCGTCTTTAGTGAGTACTCCGTAGTAGCCTCCTGCATCAGAGTCATGATAGGCTCCGTCATAAACGAAATAGTAGTCGAAATTACTGGAGACTTTGTATTTGATACCGATGAAGAAAGTCTTACCGGACTCAATTTTCAAAGGAGTGTCAAGTGTGAATACATTCTGTGTAAGATAATCAGTTCCGAATTTCACTTTCTGAGTATAGAAAGGCTCTTCGCCAAGATCTTCTGTAATGAAAACCGTAGCATTTATGATGGTATTCATTCCCAGACGGGTGTTTACGGCTGAATAAGCGAAGAAACCTGTTATTGAATTTCCGGCAAAAAACTCAGTGTTTGCCTTGTCAAATTCCATAATGAAGGCAACAGAGTCACCCATGGCTACATCTTTGAAGCCTCCATAACTGTACGGAGAATCAGCAAGAGTAAAATTGATGGATTCGGTAGCACGCGAAACAGAAGCGGCAAGATTCTCTGCGGAGTTGATTTTAAACTCGGGAGAAGTGGCAAGGTTCAGACGCGAATCTGTTGATACGGGGAGTGTCTTTACCGTGGGTGTGGCGACAAAGTCCGCAGCGGAACAAGTCATGCCAAACGCCATGGCAAGCACCAATGAGAGTAAAGTTTTTTCATTAGGAACGAAATTATTATGATATATAATTGGAATACATTGGAAATGACATGCAAAGTAATGGATTACTTACGTATTGAGCAAATATTTTTACTTAAAAAATGCGATAAGTGGAGATAAATGCACAAAACGTCACAAAACACTTACAATTCGTAAGAAAGCATGCCAATTTTACTTAACATTTGGGAAATCCACCGGCAGCCTGCGCCACAGGACGTCGGGAATCATGCGCCAAAGAGCTGTCAGTACAGCCCAGCGGGAATCAATCACTGCAACCGAGCGGCGCCGCAGGATGGCACGTACAATCCGCGGAGCGACGTATGCCGTGCTCATGAGCATCGGATAGCTGCTGCGGTCGTGGCCGAGCAGGTCGGTGTCGACAAATCCGGGGCGGATATCGGTGATGCTGACACTCACCTTCTGAATCGAGGCGAGCTGCCGGAGGGCCTGGAGATAGGTCCACTGATAGCGTTTTGTGGCTGAATATGCCGCCGACACCCCGAGCCCTTTTGTTCCGGCCACGGATGTGATGGCGGCAATGCGGCCGCCGGGAATCTGTCGGCGGCGGAAATAGCGGTAGGCAGCGGTGACGATAGCCGTGAATCCGCTTACGTTCACGTCAATAGTGCGTCGGTCGAGAGCCGGGTCAAGTTCGGGGTTCGACCACCCGCACCCGGCGCAATAAAGCATGGCATCCATGCCTCCGGTCTGTTCCACCAACGCTTCGAAACGTTCGACCGCATCCGGCGCAGTCACGTCGATGTCCTTGCAGAAAATCCGCTCGGGACAAGTCGATTGAAGCTCAAGCAACTTGTCGAGACTGCGCGCGGCAACTCCGACACGCCAGCCCATCCGGACGAAAATAAGTGCCACCTGGCGTCCTATACCCGACGATGCACCTATAATAATTATACTTTTCATTGCAGCTGTATGGAATCTTGGGATAAATCTCCGGCTTCGGAATCCTGAACGGCAGTGCCGGCCTCGGGACGATAAGCGTCGCCAAGCGATACCACAGGCTCGTCAGGAACGCGGACGATTTTCTTTCCGGGAATTGTGTACACTATCGAGAACGAGCCTGACACCGGAGCGGTGCGGCTTCCATAGCCGGGAACATACCACGGCTTGCCATAAGGAGCCTTGGATTCATGCAGCAGGGCGCGGTACTTGAACGTCCATCCGGCTGAAATCGGCCCCCACAACTTCACACGCAGGCCGAATATGACCTCGCCCCAGCCCGCCGTGGCATGCTGCGACGGAATATTGAACATCGCAGTCTCTCCCCAGTAAGGCGAATCAAGAGTGATGTTGTCGATGCTGTAACTGAACGGCGTGAAGCCGTAGCGCAGACCGGCGAATATCAGATAGTCGGGATTGGAGTTGAAGAGAAAATTGTAATTTGCTCCGAGACGGAAGTATACGCTCATGGGCGAGCGGAAGGTGAAATTGGAGGCAGCCGGAGTGTAATCGGCGAGTCCGAGACCAACTTCCGCCACAACTATGTAACGGTTGTGCAGATTAGCCTCGACAAAGGCGTCGGCAATGCCGTACTTCTGTCCGAAAGCACGCATCACGGGATCCCAGATATTCACGCCAATGCTCATTGAATGAAACAGCGGATACTGCATCTTGGGCACGGAGCGCATAGCCATGGAATCAATCCAGCGTTCGCCCGTCACCGTGTCGATGAACACGACCTGGCCGTCGGCGTCCTCGACACGCGTGGATGCGGCGCGGCGTGCTGCGTTGATGCGCGACGTGTCGTTCTTGGTTTCATTGACCGATTGCGTCTGTGTGGCCTGATTGTTGACCGGCGTCATGCGTCGGCGCTGGCGGTCGCCTGATGGAGTCTGAGCGCTCACGATGGCGGCAGCCAGCATCAGCAGCAGAGCCAATGCAGGCAGCGAAAACAGAGTACGGCACAGGTTGCACGGTACCCGGCGCTTATTCTTCCGGTTGTTCGTCAGGCTGCTCATCGGCTGTGTGGAAATAGATTTGAATAGTTACGATGTCGGCATTGGTGATGAGCGAATCCAGAATCACCACCGAATCGACAAGATGTGTCGTGTGGATGACCTTGCGGATGCGGTAGCGGTACATGGCTCCGCACTCTTCCGATGCGAAATACGGCTCGGAATCGTAGCCGAAACTTATTGTATCGTTCAGCGCCGGGTCATCCAGCCCTTCCTGAGTATAGTGGAAGCACCAGGTGGTATTGTCGTGGGTGGAACGCATGGGCAGGTATACCTCCGAAAGATTGCTGCCCTCACCTCCGGCGAGAAGAGAATCGTTGGGAGCGCCCACGCCATGGATTTCCAATCCGCTCACGGCAATCTTCTCGCCCTGTCCCGACATAAATTCGGCCAGCGGAATAGAGCTTTGGTTGTCGTAGCAGCCCGTGGTGTTGCATCCCCACGGCAGCATGGCCGCGGCGGCAAGCAATGTCAAGGCCGCGGCGCGGCGCAGTGTACGGATCGCTTTCAGCGGCATACCACTATTTCGGAATAGTCCTTGCGTTTCTTTTCGGGAACTACGGTGCCTTCGGCAGGATAACCGAGGGGAATGATCGCAATCGGGTCGAGTTCTTCGCCGAGGCCGAGTCCCTGACGGAGCACGGCAGGGTCGAAATTGCACACCCAGCAAGTGCCGAGGCCGAGGGATGTCGCGGCAAGGCAAAGATGCTCTACGGCGATGGAAACATCCACGTCGGTGTGGTTCTTGCCGTCGAAGGGGCGTACCCATGCCTCGCCGGGGAGTCCGCAGGCAATGATATAAACCGGGGCGGTTTCAATCCACTGGCGGTTGTAGCTGTCGATAACGGCTTTACGTCCTTCGCCATCATCCGGGCGTGAAATCACGATAAAGCGCCAGGGCTGGCGGTTGCAGGCGGAAGGTGCCAAATGCACGGCTTCCATTATCTGCCGGAGTGTTTCCGGGCTTACTTCCTTGCCGGAATAGTTGCGGCAGGAAAAACGATCCTTGATTACTTCCTGAAATTGCATATGCTGGAAATATTTTTGGGGTTATCAGAGAGTTTCTTCAATCTCATAATCGTTGCGCTTGGCGGAGTTGCGCACAACCAGTTCGCCGATGAATCCGGCCAGGAACATCTGGCATCCGAGAATCATGGTCGTGAGAGCAATGAAGAAGTAGGGGGAATTCGTAACAAGTGTGTAGGGCTGTCCGGCATACATGTGGTAAAGCTTCATGGCGCCCACGGCAGCCGCGGCGATGAAACCGAGAAAGAACATCAGACTGCCCACAAGGCCGAACAGGTGCATTGGCTTCTTGCCGAAAGTGCCCGTAAACCACAACGTGAGCAGATCGAGATAGCCGTTGACGAAACGGTCGAACCCGAACTTCGTCTTGCCGTACTTGCGAGCCTGATGGTGCACAACTTTCTCGCCAATCTTGTGGAATCCGGCGAGTTTGGCAAGATAAGGGATATAGCGGTGCATGTCGCCGTAGACCTCGATATGCTTCACAACCTTGTTGCGGTAGGCTTTAAGGCCGCAGTTGAAGTCGTGAAGATTATGGATTCCGCTCACTTTACGTGCCGTGGCATTGAAAAGTTTGGTCGGGATTGTCTTCGACAGAGGGTCGTAGCGTTTTTTCTTATAACCCGACACGAGGTCGTAGCCATCCTCCATAATCATGCGGTACAGCTCCGGAATTTCATCCGGACTGTCCTGGAGGTCGGCGTCCATGGTAATCACCACATCACCCTTTGCGAGGGCGAAGCCGGTGTTCAGAGCCGGAGACTTGCCATAGTTGCGGCGGAATGAAACACCGTGTACAGTATCAGGGCGCGCATCGCGGAGCGAACGTATCACATTCCAGGAATCGTCGGTAGAACCGTCGTTGATGAAAAGAATCTCATACGAGAACCCATTCTTTTTCATCACTCCGGCAATCCACTCTTCCAGCTCGGGAAGCGACTCGGCCTCATTATATAATGGTATAACAACAGAAATGTCCATTTTCTATCAAGTTGCATCCGGCGACATCTTTTCCGACAGGCGTCGGCGGCGTTCCGGAGAGGAATAAATTATTTTTACGGCTGCCGACGACAACAGCGAAAGGCAGCTACCGAAAAAAATATCGAGGGTAATCATTTCCGCACTGATTTCGGCGGCGGTAGGCATCATTCCCGAGGTCTTCATCTTGCCAAGAATCTCAGCCCATTCGGCAAATGCCGGATCGGAAGAACTGTTGAATATGTCAATAGCCATATCCAGACGAGAGATAATGAAATCGGGAGCGACAAAGCGCAGAGCAATATACACGGCCAGGGCGTGGAGTAATCCGCCGAGTGCAAAGGCGGCTATGCCCTGCGACCAAAGGTCGGAAAATCGGCTTCCGAATCCGTCTTTGGCATATCCGTTGCGCAATGCCCGGTAGGGATAAATGAGCAGAAAAGCCAACGACAGGAAAGTACCGAGCACAAGAAGCACCGACCATTCCGGCGAAACCGACAGATTCGGCATCACCCAAAAGGCCGTAAGCAGAGTGCCGATGACAAGGCCATCGTTGGCTGCGCGTTGGAAAATCGTTTTTGGGGCAGGAGGTACCGGATTCATGCGTGCTTAAACAGTATTAATAACTTTCGAATGACAAAGGTACGAATAAGCGAGGGCAAAGCAAAATTTATTTTAGCTTTGCCGAGCGTGAGTACCTAAGGCAATCAGGCCAAAGGTACGAATAAGCGAGGGCAAAGCAAAATTTATTTTATCATCAGGCGCCATTTCAGCGGGGTTTACAGCTCTCCGATGAATTTTGAGAGACGTTCGACACAACGCTTTTTCTGGTCGCGGTTGGGATGGACATAGAGGTTCATTGTCGTGGCAACATTCGAGTGCCCGAGAATCACACTCACCGTCTTGTAGTCGCATCCGCTTTCGATACACCTTGTCGCGAAAGTGTGCCTCAAGCCATGGAACACCATGCGCGGAAGCCCGAGGCGATCGAGCAGGCGCCCGTAATAATCACGGTAGGTCCTCGGCTCTTTAGCGACAGAACCGCCCCCGACCACAAACGCATCCTTTCCCTCCGGATTACGCACCGTTCTCAGCGCCGCATACAGTTCGCGCCCGACCGGAATCTCACGGTTGGATGTTTTCGTCTTTGGCGTGCCGAGCACACGGCTCGTGCGCCTGCTCTCCACGTCATAAATCCGGCCGACAGTATGATGAACGGTGATAGTGCGGTGTACCATATCAACATCGCTCCAGCGGAGTGCGCACACCTCCCCTATTCTCATTCCGGTGCACAGCGCGAGCAGCACACCTATATTCTGAGGCGAGGGACATCCGAGCAAGTGCCGGAGCAACTTACGGTGGCTGTCGACACTCAGCACCGGCAAGGGCCGTGAAGACGTATCCGTTGGAAAAACGACTTCCCAGTCGCCACCGGGAAAGCCATAGTACTTGGCGCCGAAGCGCACTATTGTTTTCAGCACAGCAAGAATATCCTTCACCGTCTTTCGCCCGAGACCCGAAGCGAGTTTTCCGAGCACAAACTCCTGAACTTCAATCTCCTTTATCGTCACATGAGTGCCGAACACAGGCCGCAGATGAGTACATACGATAAGACTATATGCGCAAAACGTGCTCTGCTTAACCACACGTCGCTTCGCCGCCATCCATTTCTCCGCCAGCATGGCGAAAGTAACTGTTGATTCCATTACAAAAGTATTATAATTTAAAATATATATCACTTAATCCTCATAGGATTAGGATGTTTACGCTGTTATAGGCGCCCTCCGGACGCGAAATTATCCATCTCCTAAGATAACACAAGCCTACGTTCTGCAACATCCGCAGCCCGAACACTTGCCGGATAAATTCCATCAGTACTAAAAAATTTTGGGTGGGTTGGGAAAAAAGTATTAACTTTGCGAAAATATTTCCTTATCATTACACCTCAAGGATGAAACAAGTGACTTACGAGGGCCTGACGTTCGAGCCCTATATCTCAAGAGAATCCATTGATGCCCGTATTCAAGAACTGGGCAAGGACATAATGCGCGACTGCGCCGGCAAAATGCCCCTGTTTCTGTGTGTGCTGAACGGGGCATTTCCTTTTGCCAGCGACCTTTTCCGCGCCTGCGAAGGCATTGACGCCGAAATCGGCTTCATCCGCCTCCAGAGCTACGAAGGAACAGGCTCGACAGGTGTCGTGAAGCAGACCCTCGGGCTGAACACCGACATCAAGGACCGCACCGTCATCATCGTGGAGGACATCGTGGACACCGGCAACACCATCCACCGCCTCATAGCCGACCTTCAGGAAAAGCAGCCCGCCGAAATCAAGGTTGCCACACTTCTGTTCAAGCCCGACGCGCTGGTGCGCCCTGTAAAGCCTGACTACGTAGGCTTTGAAATCCCCACCAAATTCATCATCGGCTTCGGACTCGACCTCAACGGCCTTGCCCGCAATCTCAACGACATCTACATCCTCAAGGAGGATTGACACATGCCGGGACTGCCACGCGTCCCGACGGTTTTCCAATCAATACACCGATAGTACAAAAGAATGTTTAACATCGTGATTTTCGGTGCGCCCGGAAGCGGTAAAGGTACGCAGAGCGAGCGCATCATAAAGGAGTACGGACTTCACCATATTTCCACCGGGGAAGTCCTCCGCGACCACATCGCACGCGGAACCGAACTCGGCAAAATCGCCGACAGCTATATTTCCAAAGGTCAGCTCATCCCCGACGAGCTTATGATACGGGTGCTTGCCCACTACCTTGAGGAGCATCCCGAAGAAATCAAGGAAGGCGTGATTTTCGACGGTTTCCCCCGCACGATTCCCCAGGCCGAGGCACTTTCAGAACTTCTCGAGCGCCACAACACCAAGGTGCATGCCGTAGTAGGCCTTGAAGTTGACGAGGAAGAACTCGTGCGCCGCATGATTCTCCGCGGAAAGGATTCGGGACGTGCCGACGACAATCCCGAAACCATCAAGAAGCGTCTCGACGTGTACCACAAGAGCACCGCTCCCCTGCGCGACTACTACACCGGCAAAGGCCAGTACCATGCCATTGACGGCAACGGCGACCTCGACCGAATCTTCGCCGACATACGCGCATCGCTCGACAAGGCCCGCATGTAAGCGCCATCACCTTTTTCTCCTCTAAAAAACAACAGTATATGTATAATTTCGAGGGCGAATACGCCCAAGCTCCATACAACGACCTGCTGGCTATCTACGCCCAGTCATTCGCCGACCACTTCTCGCTTCCGGCTCTTACCGACTATATCAGCGGGAAAACACTCACCTACGGCGAAATGGCGCAGCGCATAGCCCGTCTGCACCTCTTTTTCGAACTTGCAGGCGTGCACAAAGGCGACAAGATTGCCCTGCTCGGCAAGAACACCCCTACATGGGTAATTACCTTTATGGGTGCCGTGACTTATGGAGCCGTGATTGTGCCTATACTCCAGGACTTCAATCCTGCCGATGCCGAGAACATCATCAACCACAGCGATGCCGTGATGCTTTTCGCTTCGGATTCGGTGATGGCTCATCTTGATTTCGAGCATCTGCCGGAAATCCGTTGCGTGGTCTCGATTGACACTCGTAAGGTCGTGTGCGAGCGCGGAAGCGTTCCCGGCTCACGCCGCAGCACATCCTACGCATCTCTCGTCAAGAGTCTCACCCGCCGCTTCTGGAGCCGCTATCCCGAAGGCTTCAAGCCTTCCGACATCCGCTATCCGGAAATCCCCGGCAGCGAGACAGCCATCATCAACTATACCTCCGGCACCACCGGATTCTCAAAGGGCGTGATGCTGTCGCTTGACAACCTGCGTGGCAACGTCGTGTTCGGAATCCGCTCGCGCCTGCACTATCAAGGCTCCCGCGCGCTCTCATTCCTTCCGCTGGCCCACGCCTACGGATGCGCGTTCGACATGCTCGTGCCGCTTTCGGTTGGCTCGCACGTTACTCTTTTCGGCAAACTCCCCACACCTCAGCTTCTCGTGAAGGCGCTCGGCCAGGTGCGCCCGTCGCTCATCATCTGCGTTCCTCTGATTCTGGAGAAAATCTACCGCAAGATGATTGTGCCCATGATAACCAAGCCCTCGATGCGCTGGGTACTTGCCGTGCCCATGCTCGACAAGGCCGTTTACAGCCTTATACGCTCCAAACTCGTGGAGGCTTTCGGCGGTGCTTTCGAGGAAGTGATTGTCGGTGGCGCACCCCTTAACCCCGAGGTCGAGGAATTCCTGTACAAAATCAAATTCCCCTTCACCGTGGGCTACGGCATGACCGAATGTGGACCGCTCATCAGCTACACCCCTTGGCGCCGCTTCGTGCCGGGTTCGGCCGGCCGCGTGCTCAACAACATCATGACAGCACGCATACAGGCCGATGACACACTGCCCAAGATGCCCGACGGAAGTTCGCAGGGAGAGATTCTCGTGCGCGGACTCAATGTGATGAAGGGATATTACAAGAATCCCGACGCCACCCTGGCAGTGCTGGAGGAAGACGGCTGGCTGCACACCGGCGACATGGGACGCCTCGGCAACCCCGACCACCGCACAATATTTATCCGCGGGCGCTACAAGACAATGATTCTGAGCGCCAACGGACAGAACATCTACCCCGAGGAAATTGAGGCTAAGCTGAGCAATATGCCATACGTCAACGAATGTCTTGTCGTTGACCGCGGAGGGCATCTCGTGGCACTCGTATTCCCCGAACAGGATTCCGTGGCCGAGGCCGGGCTTGACGCCGAGGCTCTCGCAAAGGCAATGGAATCGAACCGCGTGGAACTCAACAAGCTCGTGGCGCCCTACGAACAGGTCGAGGCCATAGAGCTTGTGCCCGAAGAATTCGAGAAAACGCCCAAGCGCTCAATCCGTCGCTTCCTATATCATTAATATAATAGCAAATACCTAATATCCGAAAGAATATGAACCGCGAAGTAAGAGTACGTTTCGCCCCGTCGCCCACAGGACCGCTCCACATCGGTGGCGTCCGCACGGCACTTTACAACTACCTTTTCGCCCGCCAGCACGGCGGCAAGATGATTCTCCGCATCGAAGACACCGACTCCCAGCGCTTTGTGCCCGGAGCCGAGGACTACATCAACGAGGCCCTGGCCTGGATTGGAATCAAATTTGACGAAGGTGTGCGTGAAGGAGGCCCCTACGGCTCCTACAAGCAGAGCGAACGCCGCGACATCTACCGCGAATACGTCGGCAAGCTCCTCGATGCCGGAAAGGCATATATCGCCTTCGACACCCCCGAGGAACTCGAGGCCTGCCGCTCCGAAATCCCCAACTTCCAGTACGACGCCTCGACACGCGGCCGCATGCGCAACTCCCTCACCCTCCCCGCCGACGAGGTAAAGCGCCTCATCGACGCAGGCGAGAAGTACGTTGTGCGCTTCCTCGTGGAACCCGGACGTGACGTAGAAGTCAACGACCTTATCCGCGGTAAAGTCACAATCAAGAGCGACATCCTTGACGACAAGGTACTCTACAAGAGCGCCGACGACCTGCCCACCTACCACCTTGCCAACATCGTGGACGACCACCTGATGAAAATCACCCACGTGATCCGCGGCGAGGAATGGCTTCCTTCGGCACCTCTGCATGTGCTGCTCTACGAGGCTTTCGGATGGAGCGACACTCAGCCCGACTTCGTGCACCTGCCGCTGCTTCTCAAGCCCGACGGAAAGGGTAAGCTCAGCAAGCGCGACGGCGACCGTCTCGGATTCCCCGTATTCCTGCTCGAATGGAAAGACCCCGCCACCGGAGCAATCTCCGCCGGCTACCGCGAGAGCGGCTACCTCCCCGAGGCTGTCGTTAACTTCCTCGCCCTGCTCGGCTGGAACCCCGGCGACGACACAGAAGTGATGTCGATGGACGAACTCATCGAGAAATTCTCCTTCGAGCACTGCTCACGCTCCGGCGCCAAGTTCGCCTACGAGAAGGGCAAGTGGTTCAACCACACTTATCTCCAGCAGCTTCCCGACGAACAGCTCGCCGAACTTTTCAAACCCGTGCTTATCGAAAACGGTATCAATCCCGACAACTTCGGCGACGAATACATCACCCGTGCCGTAGGCATGGTGAAAGGCCGCATCAACTTCGTGAAAGACCTTTGGGAACAGGCTCGTTTCTTCTTCACCGCACCCGAAAGCTACGATGCCAAGGCTGTGAAAAAACGCTGGAGCGCCGACACCCCCCGCATCATGGGTGAGCTGGTTGAGCTTCTGAAGGCTCAACCCGACTTCACCGGCTCGGTCGTTGAACCCGTGGTGATGGACTGGATTACAAGCAACGGCTACCACATGGGCAATGTCATGAACGCCTTCCGCCTCACAGTAGTGGGCGAGTGCAAGGGTCCGCACATGTTCGACATAACCGAGCTTATGGGCAAGGAAGAGACCGTGCGCCGTATCCTTACCGGTGTCGAACGCATCCATCCTGCCGATGAACCCGCTGTATAATTTCGGCATACACGTATATCGCTCGCTGGCACATCTGGTATCACGGCGCAACCCTAAGGTGAGCCGTATGCTCAGCGGCCAACGTGAGACACTTTCCCGCCTCAAAGCCTTCCGGAAGTCACATGCTCCCGAAGGCTTTGATGTGTGGTTTCATGTGGCCTCGCTCGGAGAGTTCGAGCAGGCACGCCCTATCATCGAACGCTTGCTCGAGGAACGCCCCGGCACGTCGATTCTCGTGAGCTTTTTCTCACCTTCAGGCTATGAGGTCCGCCACTCCTACGACCCGCGCGTGGCCGTGGTGTACCTGCCGTTCGACACGCCCGCCAACGTGCGCGCCTTCCTTGACGCGGCAGCGCCACGCATGACCGTGTTCGTGAAATACGAATTCTGGGGCAATTACCTCACCGAGCTTCAGCGCCGCGGCATCCCGACATACATAATTTCGGCCATTTTTCGTCCGACACAGGTATTCTTCCGCCCCTGGGGCGCGGCCTTCCGCCGGATGCTGCGGTGCTTCGACCGCCTATACGTCCAGGACGACCGCTCGCGCAAGCTGCTTGCCGGAATCGGCATAACCAACGTGACCGTTGCCGGAGACACGCGTTTCGACCGCGTCTGGACCGTGGTTCAGGCTCATAAAGAGCTTCCCGAAATCGAAAATTTCGCTTCCGACGCTCCCGACGGCAGCCTCACGCTTGTGGTAGGCAGCAGTTGGCCGCTCGACGAGGATGTATACATTCCGCGCCTTCTCGCCGACAAGCGCCGCCGTGCCATCATAGCGCCACACGAATTTGACGCCCGGCGTCTCGCCGACCTTGTGTGCCGCTTCCCGGCAGGCGAGGCCATGCTCTTTTCCGACTACCGCCGCATCTTCGAGTCCGGCGATCTCACCTCGCTCAAGGGCGTGAGAATACTCATCATCGACTGCTTCGGACTCCTGAGCAGCATCTACCGTTTTGCCGACGTGGCCTATATCGGAGGTGGCTTCGGTGCCGGAATCCACAACATTAACGAGGCCGCGGCTTATGGTGTTCCGGTTGTTTTCGGACCACGCCACGGCAAATTCAAGGAAGCATCCGACCTGATTGAATGTGGCGGAGGATTCTGCGTGGAATCACGCGACGACTTCGAACGCATTGCCGGACGCTTCGAATCCCAACCCGACGCCCTGCATGCCGCAGGCGACGCCGCAGGCTCTTATATCCGCTCCCATATCGGAGCATCAAACATTATTTTCGACGATCTTTTCAAAGAATAATTACAGCAACTGTCTCACCTCTCTAAAATCAAACTCCCCTTACCATGATTAAAGCCGGAATATACGGCGACCCCGACGCCACGGGCAGGGATCTCGTCCGACTGCTCATCAACCACCCTGATGTTGAACTGATGTCCTTTGTGTCCGAGAAGCATGCCGGACTCGCGCTCGACCGCATTATCCCCGATCTCATCGGCGAAATCGACCTGCGCCTTACAGGCTCTCTGGACCTGTCGAAAATCAATGTGCTTTTCTGCACCGAAGGCGCCCACGTGCCCGAGGCTGCCTTGGAAAAGCTACGCGACGACAAGGATTTCCGTCTTATCGTCATCGGTGGCGTGTCGCAATTGCCGATGCTTGGCGAGGAAGCCGTCTACGGCCTTCCCGAAGTCAACCGCAAGGCTATGGTACGGGGTGCGCGTGCGGCAGTATCGCCCGATCCCTTGGCACATGCCCTGATGCTTGCGGTATTCCCCCTTGCCAAAAATCTCCTGCTCAACTCCGACATGGAGGCAAGCATCGCAAGCTCGCTTGAGATAGCTCCGGATTTTGACACCGAGATAAAGGACTGCCTGAAAAGCGTGCAGTCGAGCTTCAATTCGGATGTCACCGTGAAATCACACACGATGTGGGCCGGCAAGCAGAGGGTGAGCAGCGTGACCGTGCGTGTCGACTGCGCCGTCGACATGGGTCACCTCCGCGAGATTTACGCCGAGGCTTATTCCGACCATAATTTCACATTTATTCTTCCGGAACATCATCCCGCCGATGCCGCCGACATAGCCCGCACCAACAAGTGCCTTCTCTCTCTCGACCGCTGCGACGACGGACGCCTGGAAGTGTGTGCCGTTATCGACAACCGCCTCAAAGGTGCGGCAGGCAACGCCGTTCATATCATGAACCTTCTCTTCGGCCTCCACGAACGCACAGGCCTCGCCCTCTTCGGCGGCTCCGAACTCCAGGAAGGAAGGATTGTATTATAGGCAAGGATAGGCAAAGGGAGGTTAAGCAGGCAAAAAAAGGCAAACAAGGCTAAGAAGGCAAAAAAATAGGCTAAGAAGGCAAAAAAGGCAAGAATTGGCAATGATTCCCTACAACCACCATTACCACCATCAAGAACACACATCTTGCCTTTTAACCTTTCATCGCCTATTTTCGCCTAAAGCAAAAGGGGCAGCGTCCGCGGACGCTGCCCCTCGTTATGTGTATCGGGGAAAGTCTATCAAAGAGCGACTTTGATTGCCTTACCGGCGGTGCGGATGATGTAGATTCCGCTTTCGAGGCTGCCGGCAACAGTACCGTAGGCTACTCCGCGGAGCACCTGGACGCCTGCGAGGTTATATACATCAACGATTGAAGTCGCACCAAGCTCTTCTGTGGCGAGGTTTTCAACACCTGTGAGATCGTCGGGATTAACTTCAAAGCGGAGCTGACCCACCATAGAACCTTCGGCATTGATTGCTTCATCCTCCGTGTCGTGGATGTAGGCACGTCCTGCTTCGAGGTTTGTTCCGGTGGCATCCACACGTACAAATCCCATGAAATCAGGATTGAGATATCCGAGCTTGAAGGCACCTACGGGCACTTCAACCTCATTATGCGAACCGGTGAGAAGACCTGCGGTGAAAGTACCTTCGGTCTCACCCTTCACGCCCCAGAAAGTGTAGGTTTCGGCCTGACCTGCTTCAGCAGATGTGCGCACGATGTAGGGAGTATTGGCTTCAATCACATTCTGCTTTTCAAGCACGAGCACGTGATAGAGGGGGAGTTTGTATTCGTAAGAAGAGGTAGCGTACACCTCCAGTCCTTCGGGGATTTCGGCTTCGAAGGGAAGAATCATGGTGTCGTACTCGTCGGCGGGAGTGTATTCAACGGCTTCCATTCCGGCGGGACCATGGTAGATGAGGGAGAAGTTGTCGAAGAAGAAGTTTTCCTTACCGGTTGCGGTAGTGAGGGGGCGAGCCATGCGGATGTGGAGCACACCATCTTCTTCAACAACCACGTTAATGGCTTTCACGAGACAGTTGTTGAGTTCGGCGTTGCGGAAGAAGTCAAGAGCGCTGCCCTTGTCGCAAGTATAGGTTCCGGATGCTTCGGTGTGGATGCCTTCGGTCATGTCAACGCCGTTGGCGGTCATTTCAAACTTACCTTCACCTTCCATAGGCATATTGTCGGCCATTGCGTTGGCAGAAACGGTATAGACACCGGCGGGAAGCCCGGTCACGTCCTGAGTAAGGCTCCAGGAGTAGTTGTCGGGGTAGCTTGCGCTCACGCGGTCGATGTAGACACGGTAGATCATGTCCTTGTCGTTCCATTCGTTCGAGCCCCAGACCTGAGTGCTCACCTTATATAATGTGGAAGTCTTGGCCTGAGTGTTGGTGAATACCCATGCGTTGTTTTCATTGTCATCGTTCGGGTCGAACTTGTAGCCATGAATCTTGAAAGTAAGGTCCACGGGATTCTGGGGAGTAGCCTGTTCAACAAGTTCCTTCACAAGATCCTCCTCAGTCACAAATTCCCACTGCTGGTTGAGATTGCCTTCAACGAGTGCACGATTCTCGACAAGCCACTGCGCGCCGTCAGCGTAAGTGTTTACAGCCTGTTCGGGTGTGAGAGCGTAGGTCACGGGCTTGTTGTCCTCGTCAACTCCCTGGAAAGTCATGTAGTAGGCATTGGAGCCTTCGGCTTTCACAGCCTTGAAGGGATTGGGCGCGCCGTTGTCGATGTAGCAGTTGTCGCCGAGGTAATTCTCGATACCGCCCTGCACGAAGGTGGTCTGGAGAAGATAGTTGCCTGTGCGGTTGTCGAAGAAAGTCTTGATGCGGATACCATGGTCGCCGAGCACTGCATGTGTGCCCCAGTCGGCACCTGCGGCAAGGAATTTGCCTGTGCCTACGTTGCGCATGAAGTATGTGTTGTTGCCGAACACATCGGGTTCTTTGGTGAAGTCGTTTTCGGCGTTGAACAGTTCATCGTCGAGGATGTAATCGGCAGCGTACTTGAAGTTGTTCTCGGCGATGGCCTTAACCAGGTCAATACCTTTCACTTCATATTCAGTGCCGCTGTATTCATGCTTGTCGATGAGCACCCAGTCGGAGAAGACGATACCGGTAGGACCGGCCACGGTAGCCTCATTGATAAGCTTTGTCAGGTGAGGATTCGTGTGGGTGGCGCAGGTGAGATAACCTTTCTGTCCGGAGGTGTATTCGCCGGAAGTGAAAATCATCGACCATTCGGGCTTGTAAGCACCGGCAGCCTTGGCCTGGTTGGGAGTCTGCTGAGTGCAGTTGGCTGTGAAAAGGTTGGTGATTGAATTGAGCTTGGTGTTGAGTTCGTCCTCGTTTTTGGGAGAGGAGACGTCGGTCACGCGTACACGACCTGTCTTGGTGGGATTGAGAGCGTTGGTAGCGGCAGCTGCTGCACCTTCTACCCAAAGATCCTTGTCTCCGGGCCATCCGCCGAGATTACCGGCCTTGTTGATGTGACACCAGGAGATACGGTCGCGGCGGAATACGACAACCTTACCGCGCATTTCCTTAACAGTCAGATACGGGTCGAAGTCGATGAACATGTCGTTGAACTTCTTGTTGAAAAGTTCGTCGACGGCTGCATCAAAGATAGAACGATTGGGTTCCGAGGGGTCGCTGGTGGGATAACCGCGGAAAAGGTGCATTGCGAAGAATTCCGACGGATGCTCCTTGAGATAATTCTGCAGGATGGTGAAAGCCTCATCCATGGTGAGTTCGGCCTTGCCCATACCGTGGTTACAGTTGATGGTTACAACCGTCTGGCCGTCGGTTGTTGTGGAGTAGAATCCGGGACGGAAGTCGAAGGCGCGTATACCGCCTTTGATCTGGTCTTCGAGAAGCACTTCCTGTGCCTTCGACGAAGAAGCGAAAGTGACGTTGTGTCCGGTGGCTGTGTCATGCGAGCCGGGCATCGACACGTGTGCGGCAAACATGTCATCGGGCAGGTACTTCTGCCAGTTTTCGAAGTCGGCGCGAGCTGCCTCGAGCTGAGCCTGTCCGTCGTAAGGGGCAACAGCCGCCCATGTGTCTACCGGCGAAAGCGCCAGCGCACATGCGAACAAAAAAGAAAAAGTCTTTTTCATTGAATTTGGTTTGATAAATTAAGGTTTGATAAAATTTGGCGCAATGCCTGATGATAGTGATGATGTTGATTTAAGGAAATCGGCTTGCCCATCGCGGAAACAGCCGTTGTGATAATATTTGCGAGAGAGAATCGAGGTCAAGATTTGCTACAAATTTACTGAGAATGGGCATAAAAATACCCCCCCGGGTTAAAGTATGTTAATTAAGCACATTCTTTCAGGCTTCTTCCCGAAAAGTTGTCGGGTAAGGAAATTTTTTGTAACTTTGTGGGCTGATTTTCCGCAATAGGCTCGGACAAGTAGCTGACAGCCATACGGCCTGAAGCTCGCCTCAGCGGGTTAACTAATTGTATATTAAATAAATGTACGTTATCGTAGAAATCCAGGGACAGCAGTTTAAAGCTGAAGAAGGCAAGTTCCTGTACGTTCACTATCTCGGTGAAAATGTCAACGAAGGCGACAAGGTTGAATTCGACCGTGTTCTTCTTGCCGATGTTGACGGCAATGTAAAAGTAGGCGCACCCACAGTTGAAGGCGCAAAAGTCGTATGCGAAGTTGAAAAGAACCTCGTAAAGGGCGACAAAGTAATCGTTTTCAAGAAAAAGCGTCGCAAAGGCTATCGCCGTAAAAACGGCCACCGCCAGTACTTCACCAAAGTAGTGATTAAAGAAATTGTTGCTTAATCCCAAAAGAAATCCGTTAAAACACCATGGCACATAAAAAAGGCGTCGGTAGTTCAAAGAACGGCCGTGAGTCGGAAAGCAAACGACTCGGAGTTAAAATTTACGGCGGTCAGTTTGCCAAGGCTGGCAACATCATCAAGCGTCAGCGTGGCACCGTTCACCATCCCGGTCTGAACGTAGGCATCGGCAAAGACCATACTCTGTATGCTCTTATTGATGGCACCGTGCAGTTCACCGAAGGACGTAACGGCCGCAAGTTCATCAACGTTACCCCCGTTGCCGAAGCATAATCCGCTTCCACGGCGAGGAAACTTTTCCAAACCCCAACACAACGGGCTGAGACATACGGCAATCGCCGTCGGTTTCAGCCCGTTGTTGTTGTAAAGAACCATCTGTTATCATGACAAAGAAACACCTGATACTCTCCGCCCTGCTGCTTGCCGGAGCAAGTCTCCAGTCTTTCGGATGGAGCCAGAAGGGACATGACACGACGGCACACATCGCCGAACGCCACCTCACAAAGGCCGCATCCGACTCCGTGGCATCGCTGCTGGACGGAATGTCGCTCGTGTATTGGGCCAACTGGCTCGACAACGCCAGCCACACGCCCGACTACCGCTACACCAAGACCTGGCACTACAAAAACGTCGACGAAGGCGTAGCCTATGAGGACGCACCGATCCATCCCGACGGCGACGCCGTTGTGGCTATCCGCGAGCAGGTGGCACTCCTGCGCGACCCTAAGGCCACACGCGCCCAGAAAAACCTCGCCCTGAAGATCCTCACCCATATCACAGGCGACCTGCACCAACCCATGCACATGGGCCACGCAACCGACTACGGTGGCAATACCATCAAGGTAAAATTCTTCAACTCCGAGACAAACCTACATTCCGCATGGGACAGCAAGCTCCCCGAAGCAGCCCACAAATGGAGCTACTCGGAATGGGCCGACCAGGTGGACCGCGTCTCGCCCGAACGCGAGGCTCAGATTGTAGCCGGAAACGTCGACGACTGGGCCAAGGAAACCCTTGACATAGCCAACCGCGTATACGACCGCACGCCCAAAGGCTCGCGCCTGTCCTACAACGAAATCGCATACTGGACTCCGGTAATCGAGCAGCAGTTTCTCCGCGGAGGTCTACGCCTGGCCTATATGCTCAACTCCATTTTCGACCCTGAATTTCAGGGCAGCACCACGTTTTAAAACCATCCCCTCTATATAAATGAACAATAAAATCCTATTTCTTGCAGCGCTTGCCGGATGCGTGATTCCGGCTGCTGCAAAGACCCTCTCGCCCGAGGAAGCTCTCGCACGCGTACAGACATCCGAAACCGGAGTGGCAATGAAAGTGCGTCCCGTATCGGGTCGCACTGTGACACCGCTCTACACAGCCCGAATGGCCGACAACAACACTCCGGCACTCTATGTATTCGGCTCACGCAACGACGCAGGCTACATGATTGTCAGCGCCGACGATGTGGCCGCCCCCGTACTCGGCTACTCCGACAACGGAACTTTCGATGCCGACAACATGCCCGAGTCGCTCAGGTGGTGGCTTTCACAATATGAAAGCGAAATCGCCGCGGCAGCAAAGGCTGGCGCCCCCGCCTATTCAGCGGAAAAAGCTGCCGCAGCCGAACGTGCGTCCATCGCACCCATGGTGACAACCTTCTGGAACCAGGACGACCCCTTCAACTCCCTCTGTCCCACATACTACGGGCAGCACGCCTATGTGGGCTGCGTCGCAACAGCCATGGCTCAGGTGATGAAATACCACAACTGGCCCACCACAGGAAAAGGCCAGCACTCCTATACCTGGCAGAACAAGACCTACTCGATGGACTTCTCCAAGCAGAACTTCCTATGGGACGACATGATTGACGACTACGGCGACGACTACACCGACATTCAAGGACTCGCCGTTGCCCAGCTCATGTATGCCTGCGGCATTTCAGTGGACATGCAATATGGCACAAACGTCAGCGGAGCATACTCCACGGATGTGGCTCCGGCACTGCAGACCTATTTCGACTACGACGCCTCGATGCAATATGTAGAGCGCAAGTTCTACACAACTTCCGACTGGGAAGACATGATCTACAACAGCCTCGCCACCACCGGCCCGGTGTACTACTCCGGAAACGGCACCGGCGGCGCGCACGCCTTTGTGTGCGATGGATATTCCTCCGACCGTTATTTCCACTTCAACTGGGGTTGGAGCGGCATGAGCGACGGATACTACCGTCTTTCAGCCCTCGATCCCACAGCACAGGGCATCGGTGGCAGCATCGGCGGCACAGGATTCAGCAGCGACCAGAGCGCAGTGTTAGGCATCACACCCAACAAAGGCAGCGAGAAAGGACATCCCGAACTGATTATGAACTACATCCTCGGGGCTTCCATGTCGGGATATTCTGTAAGACTCAGCGGATTCTTCTACAATCCCGGCCTGGAGACAGCCAATTACACACCCGGAGCACGCTTTGTAAACGAAAGCACCGGCGCCGAGAAAGAAGTCTTCTGCGCGACTACTTACGAACTGGAGCACCTCAGCGGCATGCTTGAATATACCGTATACGCAGGAGGCCTCGATCAGGGCACATACCGCGTGTATCCCATCTACAAAATAAACGAGCAGGTCTACGACGTGCTCACGCCCGCCGTACAGTATGGCTATGCACTGCTCCAGAAAGGCTCCGGCATGAACGCCACCGTGAGCGTACCCAATTACATGTCAAATGTCACGGTAGATTCATACGAGCTTCCGCGCCCGATATATCTCAACCGTCCGTTTGAAATGAGCGTGACATTCACCAACCACGGCGACACCGACATCTTCGCACCCTTCTACCCCGTTCTATTCTCTGAATCCGGAACGAGCCGGACACTGGCAGCCACCGGCGACGCCGCAATGCTCGAACTCAATGCCGGCGAAACCGTGACAATGCACTACCAAGGCTCTCTCGCCTGGAACGGCACAGCGAAAACCGGCTCCTACACCCTCGCCTTCGGCGCCGACCTTGGCCGCAGCGATTCCGGAACTGCAGCCGTAGTGTTTGAGAACACAAGCACAGTCAAGGTTATCAACGACCCCGGAGCCGCAACTCTCACCTGCTCGGGATGGACCGTCGAAAACCCCGACCACCTCAATCCCGAGGACGTACGCATCAGCATCGACGTTGAATGTACCAAGGGCTATTACTCCAACACATTAGCCATTTTCGTGTTCCCCGAGACCGGCGGCACATGGGAAGAGTACATCGAATCGCCCATGCTCTTCCTCTCGGCAGGCGACAAGACCACACTGTCGTTCAAAGGCTCGTTCTACGCCGAAGATGGAGAGAAGTACTATCTCATCCCCTACTATCTGCCCACAAGCACCAACGTGCTCCAGCTCGGCGAGGAAAAACTCGTCACCATCGACCACTCCGCAGGAATTGACAACGTACAGGCAGCTTCGGACATTCTCGCAATAACTCCCAACCCGGCAGATGCCGTGGCCGAAGTGAAAGCCGCTTCCGACATTGAAAACATCACGGTGTTCAACCTCTCCGGAGCCGCACTCGCCGTAGACGCTGAAATCGACGGCAGCTCCGCGACACTCCGCGTGGCCGGACTGCCCGCAGGAATGTACGTTGTGAGCGTAAGCACCACATCCGGCGAGACCCACACCGCACGTCTCATAAAGAAATGAAACACACATTAATATACTTCACACTCGCGGCCGCCCTGACTTTCATGGCGGCCGCTTGCGGAACATCCCGGGACGCCTCTGACACCTCTGCCAAGGAATCAGCCGCAACCTCCGTACAAGCCGGAACCGCAGTGTACACTCCGGACGTGATTGCCAGCTGGGTTCCGACCGCAACCGTGCCCAACGCGCGCATTTACCGCACAAACGGCAACTATGCCGACAACGTGCCCGTCAACTGCGCCGCCGACGGCTCCATCCTCTCCTACCCCGCCCCATCCGACCTCACCGACGCCACACCCATAGCCCTCGAAGGCGGATGGCTGCTCGACCGCCGCGGAATCGGCCTGAACTCACGCTTCACAAAATACACTTACAGCGAATACTCCCGCCTGAGCGCCGCACCATCCCCAAAAGAGCTGCGCAAAGCCATTATTTCAGGCGCACGCGTCACTGAAGTGGTGGAGATGCCGTTCCCGTACAGCCCCGGCTGTGCCGCAGCGTGCGACAGCGTGATCGCCGCGCGCGGGCTGCGCTGAAAACGAGCACAAAAAATACTGCAAAATGTTTTGTCAAAAGCAAATAAATGACTACCTTTGCAGACCGATTATGTCCAAATTAATTACCGACGGTTGCCGCAAGGAAGCTTTTGGCCGAGCTGAGATGTGAAACCGTCAAAATTATGTAACTGTTAATCAAACAATTAAAAAGTGGATACTTTAAGCTACAGAACAGCGACTCCCAATGCTCAGAGCATTGAGCACAAATGGGTCGTTATTGATGCCACCGACCAGGTATTCGGTCGTCTCTGCGCCAAGGTTGCGAAAATCCTCCGCGGCAAATACAAACCCTGCTACTCTCCTTTCGTGGACTGTGGCGACAACGTCATCATCATCAACGCCGACAAAGTACGCATCACCGGCCACAAGATGACCGACAAGGTTTACCTCAACTACACCGGCTACCCCGGCGGTCAGCGTGAGCTCACCCCCGAAGTGCTGATGAGAAAATCCTTCAACAAGCACCTCAAGCCCGGTATGCACCCCCTGTTTATCCGTGCTATGAAGGGCATGCTTCCCAAAAACCGTCTCGGACGCCGCCTCATCGAGAACATGCACGTCTACAACGGTCCCAACCATCCCCACGAGGCTCAGAACCCCGAAGTTATTGATATTAACAAACTGAAATAATTGAAGCATGGAAACAGTTAATGCAGTTGGCCGTCGTAAGGCCGCCGTTGCCCGCGTAATCCTCAAGGAAGGTAACGGTGTCATCACAATCAACAAACGCCCTCTGGAAGTTTACTTCCCCTCTTCGATTCTTCAGTACATCGTAAAACAGCCCCTGTCGACCCTCGACTGCGCTGAAAAATACGACATCCACGTCAACCTCGACGGTGGCGGCTACAAAGGACAGGCTGAGGCTCTCCGTCTCGGTATCGCCCGCGCCCTCGTCAAGATCAACCCCGAGGACAAGGCTGTACTCCGCAAGCATGGCTTCATGACCCGCGACCCCCGCGCCGTGGAACGCAAAAAGCCCGGTCAGCCCAAAGCCCGCAAGCGCTTCCAGTTCTCCAAGCGTTAATATTCCCTGCTTGTGCCTGATTCAGGCAAGAGCATGAATATACAAGTGTTTAGTATCTAAACCGCGCGGATGGACGCGTTCCCTACCTCGCGGTTGTATAATCCCAAGAACGTAAACAAACCATCAGACAAACTCATGGCAACACCAACATTTGAACAGCTTCTGGAAGCTGGCTGCCATTTCGGCCACCTCAAAAGAAAGTGGAACCCCGCAATGGCCCCCTACATTTTTATCGAGCGTAACGGTATCCACATAATCGACCTCTACAAAACCGCAGCTAAAATCGAAGAAGCTGCAAACGCCCTCAAAGGCATCGCAAAATCCGGCAAGAAGGTGCTCTTCGTGGCCACGAAGAAGCAGGCCAAGCAGGTTATCGCCGATCTGGCATCGTCAATCAACATGCCCTACGTGATCGAGCGCTGGCCCGGTGGTATGCTCACCAACTTCCCCACCATCCGCAAGGCTGTCCGCAAGATGACTACCATCGACAAGATGAAGAAGGACGGAACTTTCGACACCCTCTCCAAGCGCGAACGCCTCCAGGTTGACCGTCAGCGTGCGAAACTCGAGAAGACCCTCGGCTCAATCGCCGACCTCAACCGTCTTCCCTCGGCACTTTTCGTTGTTGACGTAATGAAAGAACACATCGCAGTTGCCGAAGCAAACCGCCTCGGTATCCCCGTGTTCGCAATGGTCGACACCAACTCCAACCCCAACACCGTTGACTACGTTATTCCCGCAAACGACGACGCTTCCAAGAGCATCGAACTTATCGCCGGCGCTCTCGTAGCTGCCATGGCAGAAGGTCTCGAGGAACGCAAGGCTGAAAAGGTTGACACCGCAGCCGCAGGCGAGGAAGCTCCCGCCGTTGTAGCTCCCAAGCGCGAACGCCGCCGCGTGCGCAAGGCCGACGCTGAAGCAACCGAAGAAGTTGCAGAAGTAGCTGAAGCACCCGCAGCCACCGAAGAATAATTCCGACGGTCAAAAAAAATCTATTTTGAAGCTGCCGTGGTGATTTTACCGTCACTCCGGCAGTTTCATGTATTAAAAACGATTATTTACCCATTTAAATCAATAAAGAAAATGGCAGTAACACTGGCAGAAATCACCAAACTGCGCAACCTTACCAGCGCAGGTATGATGGATTGCAAAAAAGCCCTTACCGAAACCGACGGCGACATCGAAGCCGCTGTTGAGATTCTCCGCAAAAAAGGTCAGGCCGTAGCAGCCAAGCGCGAAGACCGTCAGGCATCTGAAGGTTGCGTGCTCGCTAAGAACGAAGGCAACTTCGCCGCTATCGTGGCTCTCAACTGCGAAACCGACTTCGTTGCAAAGAACGCAAGTTTCGTGGCTACAACCCAGAAGATTCTTGACGCAGCCGTAGCAGCTAAAGCCAAGAGCCTCGACGAAGTAAAGGCTCTCACCGTAGAAGGAATGACTATCGCCGACCTCATCGTTGACGAAAGCGGCAAGACCGGTGAAAAGATGGAACTCAGCGCTTACGAATACATCGAAGCTCCCTCCACCACTTCCTACAACCACCTCGGCAACAAGCTCTCCACAATCGCAGGTTTCAACCTCGAAGGAGTTGACTACCAGGTTGGCCGCGACGTGGCTATGCAGATCGCATCCATGAACCCCGTGGCTGTTGACCGCGACAGCGTTGCTGAAGAAGTAAAGACTTCCGAATACACCGTGGCCGTAGAAAAGACCAAAGAAGAGCAGGTTAAGAAGGCCGTTGAAGCAGCTCTCAAGAAAGCAGGCATCAACCCCAACCTCTGCGACAGCGAAGCTCACATCGAATCTAACATCGCCAAGGGCTGGCTCACACAGGAAGAAGCTGACAAGGCTCGCGTAATCGCCAAGGAAACCGCCGAAGCCAAGGCTGCAAACCTTCCCGAACAGATGATTCAGAACATCGCTCAGGGTCGTCTCAACAAGTTCTTCAAGGAATCCTGCCTTATGGAACAGGAATTCGTGAAAGACGAAAAGGTGACAATCGCACAGTACCTCGAAAAGGCTCAGAAAGGCCTCGTAGTAGTATCTTTCAAGCGCGTCAACCTCAACCAGGACTAATCCCCAGGTCGAAAACCATAAAAAGCGTGATGCCACCCGGCGTCACGCTTTTTTTTGCATTTAAGCGAAAGGAGGGAAAATCTGATAAGTCCGATAGGTCCAATAAGACTAATAGGTCCAATAGGTCTTATAAGACCTATAAGACCTATAAGACCTATAAGCCCCATAAGACCCATAAGACCCATAAGACCCATAAGACCCATAAGACCTATAAGACTTATAAGACCTATCCACTCTCTCAGCAGCAAAAAAAATGCTCCGGCGCGGGAGATCCGGCCGGAGCATTGCATTATGAAGTAGTCTGATTATTCGTGCTTCTTGGGAGCACCACCTTCGCGGCGGGGACCGCGGTTGCCACCGTCACGACGGGGAGCACCGCCATCGCGGCGAGGTGCGCGGGGAGCGCGCTGGGGCTCTACATAGCCTTCGGGCTTGGGAAGGAGCGCACGCATCGACAGACGGTATTTGCCGGTTTTCTTGTCGATTTCGATAAGCTTCACTTCTACCTTGTCGCCTTCCTTAAGGCCGGAAGCCTCCATGTTTTCGAGACGTTCCCAGGAGATTTCGCTGATGTGGAGAAGACCGTCGCGATGAGGCATGAACTCAACAAATGCGCCGAAGTCCATGATGCTGCGTACGGTTCCCTGGTAAACTTTACCTTCTTCGGGAAGTTCCACAATTGCATTAATCATAGAAAGAGCCTTGTCGATGGCTGCCTTGTTTGCAGCAGCAACTTCGATGAAGCCGCCTTCGTCGATTTCGTCGATGGAAACGGTGGCTCCGGATTCTTCCTGAATACCCTGGATAATCTTTCCGCCCGGGCCAATCACAGCACCAATCATATCCTTGGGAATTGTCATGGTGACAATACGGGGTACGTGGGGCTTGTAGTCTTCGCGGGGTGCGGGGATTGTGGAGTTGATGATATTGAGGATGTGCAGACGTCCGTCGCGAGCCTGGTTAAGGGCTTTTTCGAGGATTTCGTAGCTGAGACCGTCGCACTTGATGTCCATCTGGGTAGCTGTGATACCGTCGACGGTACCTGTCACCTTGAAGTCCATATCGCCGAGGTGGTCTTCGTCGCCGAGGATGTCGCTGAGGACGGCGTATTTGGGGCTTTCGGTGTCGGTGATAAGACCCATGGCGATACCGCTGACGGGCTTTTTCATCTTAACACCTGCGTCGAGCAGAGCGAGTGTACCGGCGCAAACGGTAGCCATGGAGGACGAACCGTTACTTTCGAGGATATCGCTCACGATACGGCAAACGTAGGGGAAATCATCGGGGAACATACGCTTGAGGGCGCGGTGTGCGAGGTTTCCGTGGCCTACTTCGCGACGTCCTACACCACGCTGTGCCTTGGCCTCGCCTGTCGAGAAGGGAGGGAAGTTGTAGTGAAGAAGGAAGCGTTCGCGACCCTGGTTGAGCACGTCGTCAAGAATCTTCTCGTCGAGTTTGGTACCGAGGGTAACGGTGGAGAGGCTCTGTGTCTCACCACGGGTGAAGACTGCCGATCCGTGAGGTCCGGGAATATAGTCGACCTCGCACCAGATGGGGCGGATTTCGGTGGTCTTGCGGCCATCGAGACGCACACCTTCATCGAGGATGCAGCGGCGCACGGCTTCTTTTTCAACGTCGTGGTAGTAGCGCTTTACAAGGGGTGCTTTTTCGTCGCGTACGTCTTCGGGAAGAGCGTCGATGTATTCCTGGCAGATTGCGTCGAAGCTGTCCTGACGCCAGTGCTTGTCGGCGCAACCGGCCTTTGCGATAGCGTAAGCCTTGTCGTAGCACTTAGCCTTTACGTCGGCACGGAGTTCTTCGTCGTTCACTTCGTGGCAGTATTCGCGCTTTACAGTAGCACCGGCAGCCTCAGCGAGTTCGAGCTGAACCTTGCACTGTTCCTTGATGGCTTCGTGGGCAAACTTGAGGGCGGCCAGAAGTTCGGCTTCGCTCACTTCGTTCATTTCGCCTTCCACCATCATGATATTGTCGTATGTTGCACCTACCATCAGTTCCATATCGGCGCGCTCGAGCTGCTCGAATGTGGGGTTGATGACGAACTGACCGTCAATTCGTGCCACACGAACCTCGGAGATGGGTCCGTTGAAGGGTATATCGCTCACGGCGAGAGCTGCGGATGCAGCAAGGCCTGCGAGAGCATCGGGCATATCCTCGCCGTCCGACGAGTACATGGTGATGTTTACAAATGTGTCTGCGTGGTAGTTATCAGGGAATAGGGGGCGGAGCACGCGGTCAACAAGACGGGATGTGAGAATCTCGTAATCGCTGGCGCGGCCTTCGCGCTTGAGGAATCCGCCGGGAAAACGTCCGGCAGAAGAGAACTTTTCTTTGTATTCAACTTGCAGAGGCATGAAGTCGACACCTTCGCCGGCTTCTTTGGCAGATACAACTGTTGCCAGAAGCATTGTGCCGCCCATGCGTAATTCAACCGCTCCATCAGCCTGCTTTGCGAGCTTTCCGGTCTCCAGCGTGATTGTGCGACCGTCGGCAAGCGTGATGGTTTTCTTAATGGGATTCATAAATTTGATGATAGGTTATTTATTTCTTCAATAATTCGCGCAAAGATACAAAAAATCTTCCGTTTTAGCAAGATATTTTAGGGATTAAGGATTAATGATTTGGGATTAGAAAAAAAATAAAAGCAACTACTCTCACGAGCCGTTGCTTTCTTTTACCTATGATTCACTTATTAATTTGTTGCTTTCAAGTTCTTAACTTCTATACGAGTTAATTCTTCCTATGTTTGCAATGCAAAGTTAGAAACTATTTTTCTAAAAATCTGTTAATAGAACATAATTTGCATTTTATTAACATCCTTTTAGAAAGACAGTTTATTCGAGTTCTACCCTATCTGCCGCTATTTTCAGGTTGTTAGCTCTGATAAAGCCGAGAATATCTTCCCGGACGGCACATGGCTCGATATCGGCTTCGATGCGTTTGAGCGCGTTGAACACTGATGTGGAGCACTGGTAGATGTGGCGGTAGGCCTTTGCAACGTTGTCGATGTCTTCCTCGCTCATGCCGGCGTGCTTGCGCATGACAACGGAGTTGACGCCGTAATAAGTCACGGGATTGTGTGCCATGATTGTGTACGGAGGAACATTGGAACTGATGCGTGTGCCGCCTTTGATAAGGACAAATTTACCGATACGGCTCTTTTCGTTGACAATGACATTCGACGAAAGGATTGTGCCTTCCTCGATTACCACGTCTCCGGCCACGGTAACGCCGTTGCCAAGCACGCATTTGCCTGCGATGTGGCTGTCGTGGCCTACATGGGAATCGGCGAAAACGAATGAGTCCGGACCGATTTCAGTTCCGCCCTGCGGATAGATTCCACGGTTGATGATTACGTGTTCGCGTATTACGGTGTTGTCACCGATACGGCAGTATGTTTCCTCACCTTTCCAACGGAAATCCTGAGGGTCGGCGCCTACAATGGCTCCTTGATACACCTTGACATTCTTGCCAAGTGTGGTGCCGTGGATAATGCTTGAGAACGGCATGATTTCACAGCCGTCGCCTATGGTGACATCGCGGTCGATAAACGCAAAGGGATGGATGGTGACATTTTCACCAATTTTTGCCGACGGATCGACATGAGCATTTGGACTAATCATATATATCAGATTTATGGTAATGCAAATATAACAATTCTGCGCAGAAACTAAAACATGTTTAAAAACATACGCTCCGGCCCCGACGGGCCATAATGGCGCCGTCGGGGCCGGAGGCACTTATATGGCTTTATTCCGTTTACCGGCCGCCGCCAAGCGACTGGTAAAGGTTGATTACGGCATTGGCGCGGGCGAGGTCGCAGTTGATCTGTGAAATCTGCGACGACAGCAGGCTCTGCTGTGCTGTGAGCACTTCGAGATAGGTGGTCGAACCGGTTGAGTAAAGGAGGAGGTCCTGGGTGTACTCAACGGACTTCTCGAGGTTCTGAACCTGTTCGGCGAGGAAGCCTGACTTCTCAAGGCTCTTCTGGTAGACGGTGAGTGCATCGCTCACTTCAGCCGAAGCCGAGAGGAGTGTGTACTCGAAGTTGTTCATCGCCTGCTCCTGCTGGGCTTTTGAAGCCTTGAGACGGGCGATGTTCTGTCCGCGTGAGAACAGAGGCGCAACCAACGATCCTGCGAGCTGGTAGAACCAGTCGCCGGGATTCTTGACTACGGAACCGAGCAGGTTGGTGAAACCGCCGTTGAAGGAGATTGTGAGGCCGGGATAGAAGGCCGCACGCGCCGAGTTGGTGGCATAGTAAGCTGCAGCAAGGTTCTGTTCGGCGGCGAGCACGTCAGGTCGTGCTGCAAGCTCACACATGGGAACGCCGCGGCTGAACATGGCAGGAACGGTCAGGTTCACGTTTTCGGCAACAGCCCACTCCTGAGGAAGGGTGTTGAGCAGAAGCGACATTGTGTTATTGAGCTTGTCGAGCGAAGTCTCCAGGTCGGTAATCGAGCCGAGGATGCTGTAATAGTTGGCGTTGGACTGCACCACTGCGGCCTCGGTTACGCGGCCGGCGAGCTTGAGGTTGCGCATGGTCTCCACGCTCTGCTTCCAAAGTTCGGCTGTCGAGCGCGACAGATTGAGCTGGCTCTTGACGGCAGCAATCGAGTAGTAGGTCTGTGCCACGGCAGAGATAATCTGCGAACGGGCAGCCTGTGCGTAAGCCTCGCTCTGGAGCAACGCTGCCTGTGCGCCACGCTTGCTGTTGAGAATCTTGGCGAAGATGTCAACCTCCCAGCTCACTTGTGCCGGAAGCTGGTATGTCCAGTTGATGTCGCTGCCTGCGTAGGAAGCTCCCGCTCCGTTGGGCGCGAGGGCCACTGAGGGCAGATAGCTGAGCTTGGCACCTAAAACCTGTGCGCGGGCCACCTCTACGTTAAGCTGGGCGTTGCGGAGGTTGGTGTTGTTGACAAGCGCCTTGTTGATGAGGTCGACCAGCAGAGGATCGGTGAACACATCCTCCCACACGAGGTTTCCGAAAGCCGTTGAGTCCACAGGCTGCTGACGTGCCTCGGCATATGCCTTTGTCAGGGGTGTGGAGGTCGGTGTCTCGTATTTCTTGTAGATGTTGCAACTGCCCAACATTCCGGCAGCCACCACACCAAGCGCGAGAACCGATAATTTATATTGAAGTTTCATACAAGTATTGTAATGTTTTGTTTTAGGTTCCTGACACGCATGATAGCGCGTGTCAGGAACTTGTTACGGGTTCTTATCTCGCGTACTGTTCGATTTCGTTTTCGATGCTTCCGCCCTTTTCTTCATTCTGCCACTTGATAGGCTTGAATTTTTCCTGAAGGAGCTGGAACACCACAAACAGAGCCGGAACGATGAAAATCTGGCAAATCATACCGATAAGCATACCGCCTACCGAACCTGCACCGAGGGCACGGTTGCCGTTTGCACCGACGCCGTGGGCGAAGAGCATAGGCAGAAGACCGATTACCAGGGCAAGCGACGTCATGAGGATAGGACGGAGACGGGCTGCAGCACCTGCGATGGCGGCGTTAAGCACACTCATACCTGTCATACGGCGTTCGAGGGCGAACTCGACGATAAGAATCGCGTTCTTCGCAAGAAGACCGATAAGCATAATGAGGGCAATCTGCAGGTAGATGTTGTTTGACACATCGAAGATATCGGCGAAGATAAACGCGCCTGCAAGACCGAAGGGAACCGAGAGAATTACGGCGAAGGGCAGCAGGTAGCTTTCGTACTGTGCCGAAAGAAGCAGGTACACGAAGAGCAGACACAGACCAAAGATTGTGGCCGTGGCGTTGCCTGTGGTCGAGGATTCCTCACGGGTCATACCGGAATATTCGTAGCCGTAGCCCTGGGGAAGAGCTTGGGCGGCAACTTCCTCGATAGCGGCGAGGGCGTCACCCGAAGAGTAGCCCGGAGCCGGAGTACCGGTGACGGAAATCGAGGTGAACATGTTGAATCGGTTCATAAGGTCAGGACCGTAGACACGGGTGAGCTTGATGAAGTTGGAGATGGGAGCCATCTCATTTCCGTTGCGCACCTTGATGCTGTTGAGCGTCTCAGTGTTGACACGGGTCTCGGGAGCAGCCTGCATCATCACACGGTAAATCTTGCCGAAACGGTTGAAGTTCGACACATACATACCGCCGTAGTAGCCCTGGAGGGTTGTGAGCAGGGTTGTGGGGCTGATGCCGGCCTGCTTTGCCTTGGCAGCGTCGATATCAATGAGATACTGGGGGAAGGTCGGGTTGAAGGTGGTATAGGCCATCTGGATTTCAGGACGCTGGTTGAGCTGTCCGAGGAAGCTCTGCACCACGCCGTAGAACTTGTTGATGTCGCCACCGGTACGGTCCTGCATCTTCATTTCAAAACCGTTTGTCACAGAGTAACCTGAAATCATAGGCGGCGCGAAAATCATCACGCGGCCATCCTTGACATACTTTCCGGTGAGTCCGTAAAGCTGCTGGATTATCGCCTCGGCGCTCTGGCTCGCATCACGTTCCTTCCAGTCTTTAAGTTTGATAATGAAGGCACCGTAGGTAGCACCCTGGCCGGCAATGAAGCTGTAACCGTTGATGAGCTGCGACATTTTCACGCCGGGGATTGTCTGGACGAGGGAGTCGACCAGGTCGAGGGTCTCGCCGGTGCGTTCCTGGGAAGTACCGGCAGGCATGTCGACCATGGCGAACACGATACCGGTGTCTTCGTTAGGCACAAGGGCGGTAGGAGTGATGCGCATGAGCCATACGAGCACAACAACCGAAACCACAACGAGGACAAACGATGTCACCTTGTGATTGGCGAAGAAGGTCACACCACCCTTGTATTTATTCAGAATACCGTTGTAGGTATTCTCAAAAGCGGCATGGAAGCGCTTGCTGAAGATTCCGAGCACGGCCACGATAGCGACAGCCCAGGCCATACAACTCAGGGGAACGTTGCTGAATCCGTACCAGCCGAGCACCATGAAGGTGATGGTGGCAACAAGGAGAATGAAGGTGATGAGCGGATGGAGGTCGAGTTTGAAACGGCGTCCGTAGCGCTGCTTCACAACCTCGCCGGTAGCTTTGTAGGCTTCGCCCATGCGTTCCTTGAGGCTCTTGTCGTCGCCGGTGTGAGGCTTAAGGAAGAGTGCACAGAGCGCAGGCGACAGCGTAAGAGCGTTCACGGCGGAGAAACCGATGGCGATTGCCATGGTAAGACCGAACTGCTGGTAGAACACGCCGGAAGTACCGGGCATGAACGACACGGGGATGAACACGAGCATCATTACGAGAGTAATCGACACAAGCGCACCGGCGATTTCGTTCATGGCGTCGATTGAAGCGCGGCGGGAGCTCTTGTAGCCTGTATCAAGTTTGGCATGCACGGCCTCGACCACCACAATGGCGTCGTCCACCACAATCGCAATCGCAAGCACGAGAGCCGACAGGGTGATAAGGTTGATTGAGAAGCCGATGAGGTTGAGCACGAAGAACGTACCGATAAGAGCCACAGGAATGGCGATTGCGGGAATCAGCGTAGAGCGGAAGTCCTGAAGGAACACGTACACCACGAAGAACACAAGGATGAAGGCCTCGATAAGGGTATGCACCACATTATTAATAGAGGCATAGAGGAAGTCATTGTTGTTCATCGGGATCTGGTATTCGAGTCCCTTGGGAAGGTCGGGGGTGAGCTTATTTACAAGCGCGAGACAGCTTTCGATAACTTCGGTTGCGTTCGAACCCGGCGACTGGAACACCATTGCCATCGAGGCAAGGTCGCCGTTCATTTTGTTGGCGAAGCCGTAGGTCACACGTCCGAGTTCCACGTCGGCAACATCCTTGAGATAGAGGACTTCGCCGTTAGCGCCTGTGCGTACAACGATGTTCTCGAATTCCTCAGGAGTGGTAAGACGTCCGCGGTAGCGCATGATGTACTGGAACGACTGGTTGCCCTGTTCACCGAAGGCACCGGGAGCGGCCTCGAGGTTCTGCTCGGCAAGAGCTGCGGAAACGTCGGTAGGCATAAGGTGGTACTGGGCCATGACGTCGGGCTTGAGCCATATACGCATGGAGTAGTCGGCACCGAAGGCCATCACGTCACCCACACCCTTCACACGCTGAAGTTCGGGGATAACGTTAATTTTCAAATAGTTGTCAAGGAACTCCTGCGAGTACATGCCGCTGGTGTCAACGAGTGCGACACCGACGAGCATTGAAGTCTGGCGTTTCTTGGTCTGCACGCCCACCTGGTTTACTTCGGAGGGAAGGAGGTTGGCAGCGGCGGATACACGGTTCTGCACGTCCACGGCAGCCATGTCAGGGTCGAAGCCCTGTTCGAAGTACACGTTGATGGTGGCGCTGCCGGTATTGGTGGAGGTTGACTCCATGTAGGTCATGCCCTGCGCGCCGTTGATGCTCTCTTCAAGAGGGGCAATCACCGAGTTAAGCACGGCCTGGGCGTTAGCACCGTTGTATGTAGTCGACACCTGTACTGTTGGAGGGGCAAGGTCGGGATACTGCGTGATAGGCAGCGATGCCAGACCGATAAGACCCAACAGGACGATGAAGATTGAAATCACCGTCGAAAGCACCGGGCGGTTAATAAAAGTATCAAGTTTCATTGCTTTATCTTATTTGATAAGATTGATTGGTTTACTGCTTGGGGGTGATTGTCATGCCGTCGCGTACGATTGTACCCACGCCTTCGGTGACGATGCGGTCGCCGGGATTGAGGCCGGAGGTAATAACGTACTGCTTGCCGTCGTCGCCGGGAGCAACCTTGATGGGTGTGGTCTTGACAACGTTGGAGTCATTGACTGTGAAGACATAGCGGAGGTCCTGAACCTCAAATGTAGCCTTCTGGGGGATTATGATTGCGTTTTCATGTACGCGGGGGATGGCAATTGTGCCTGTGTTGCCGCTGCGGAGCATGCCGGAGGGGTTGTTGAACAGGGCACGCACGCTGGCGGCGCCGGTGCTGTTGTCGATCACGCCGGAAACTGTGGCAACCTTGCCCTTGTAGGGATAGGTGCTTCCGTCGGCGAGGATAAGCTCAACCTCGGGCATTGCCTTCACGCGTTCGGCAATTGTGGCATTGCCGCCGTCGGTAAGGCTCAGGAGGTCTTTCTCGGTGAGTGAGAAGTAGGCATACACTTCGGAGTTGTCGCTCACGGTGGTGAGGGGTTCAACCGAAGAGGGCGAAGCAAGCGAACCTTCGCGGTTGGGGATGGTGCCTACAACGCCTTCGCTGGGCGAAACAACGGTGGTGTAAGCAAGATTCTTGCGGGCGTTCACCAGGGCAGCGTTAGCCTGGGCGAGCGAAGCCTTGGCCTGGGCGAGCTGGTTGGCTGCCATCTGCCATTCGTATTCGCTGATGATATTTTTGTCAAGGAGCATGCGCTTGTTCTGCTCGGTGATTTCGGCGGTAGATACTGCGCTCTTGGCGGAGTTGACGGATGCCAGAGCCTGGTCGACTGCGGCCTGGAACTGTACCTGATCGAGGGTGAAGAGCACCTGACCTTTGTGTACGTGCTGACCTTCGTCAACATGCACCTTGGTGATGAATCCTGTTACCTGCGGACGGATTGCGATGTCTGTTTTACCTTTGATTGTAGCGGGATAGTCGAGGGACACTTCGGTATTGCCGGGCTGGATTGTAAGAACGGCAATTTCGGGAGCCATCTGTCCCTGCGGGGCGGCCTGCTTGTTGCCGCACGAGCTGAGTCCACCGGCCACGACGAGCGCGGAGGCAATGCTCAGAATGGATAACGCTTTGGTTTTCACTTTATTACTTTTTATAATGTTTGTTATTTTTCAGAATTATTGCTTATTAAATATGTTTTATAGCATAAAAACAGTGCAAAATTACCAAATATTTCCGCGCGCGATGTAGTCAATTATGCGAATAAATTTTCCAAAACCTCCACACGCCCCGTTAAATAATGCTAATATGGCGAACAGCAACAGATTTGGGGTGAAAAGTTAAAAGTGAAGTGTGAAGAAAATACCTCCAGCAGAAAGAACTATTATCTTAACTTGAAAATCGTTGATTTTCAATATTTCACCCTTCACCTTTCACCCGACATCCTTCACTCATTCACTGGCAACGCCAGGCGGATAAGCTCCAGGCGGTTGGCGGTTTTGCGGAGGATGTCGAAGCGGAGTTCGCCAAGCATCACGGTCTCACCCTGCTCGGGTATTGTGCCGGTGGTGTGGAGAATGTATCCGGCAAGAGTCTGATAACTGTCATCCTCAGGCAGGTCAAGATGGAAGCGGTCGTTGATTTCCGCAATCTCGCAGCGACCCGAAAACTCATATATACCGGGCGCTGTCTCGCGTGCGGTAAGTAGTGAATTATCGTGCTCGTCCTCGATATTTCCGAAGATTTCTTCCACGAGGTCTTCAAGGGTGAGCATGCCAGCCGTGCCGCCGAATTCGTCCACGACGATAGCAATCGAGCGCTTCTGCTGGAGCAGGCGGCGCATCATCACGTTTGCCATCAGGTTCTCCGGCGCGAACAGCACGGGCTTCACCTGCTTGTGCCAGTCAATCGAAGGGTCAAACAGCTCGCTCACATGTATGTAGCCGAGGATGGTGTCGATGTCCTCGCGATACACAAGAATCTTCGAGCGGCCCGTTTCGGTAAAGAGGTCGGCAAGTTCCTCGCGGGTGACGGTGTCGATATTCACGGCCACGATTTCATTTCGCGGAATCATGCAGTCGCGCACATGGGTAGACGAAAAATCGAGCGCGTTTTGGAATATCTTCACCTCGTTTTCAACGGTCTCCTTGTTTTCGGTGAGGTCGTCGATTGTTTCCTCAAGGTAATCGTTGAGGTCGCCTATCGAAATGAGTCTCAGACGCTTGTTGCCGTCCTTGATGCCCACAAGGCGCATGAGCGCACGCGAAAGATACACCGTGAAGAGCGATATGGGATAGAGTACGATATAGAAAAGCCAGATAGGGAGGGCAAACACCTTTAGCGAACTGTTGGGGTTGATGCCGAAAATAGTCTTGGGCAGGAACTCTCCTGTGAGCAGAATCACGGCGGTAGAGATAAGCGTCTGACACAGAAGCACGAGCGCTTCATTGTTCAGCACCTGGCGCAATGGCGGCTCAAGCAACGCCGCGGCACCCATACCGTAGATTACGAGCATGATATTGTTTCCTACAAGAATTGTGGAGATAAAAAGCTCGGAATTGGCATAGAAGCGGTTGATTATGCGGGCGATAAGGCCACCGCGCTGCACGTCAAGCTCCACCCGCACGCGGTCGGATGTCACATAAGCCATTTCCGTGCCCGAAAAAAGCGCGGAAAAAATCAACGATACAAGCGAGATGATAATCCAGGTGGAACTTAGCATAATCTTTAGTTTATGGTGCTTATAGCTTATAGGCCGGATGGGTCTTATAGGTCTTATTAGTCTTATTAGTCTTATTGGACTTATTAGCCCTATTAGTCCTATATTATTTAGTGACTTGCATCTTCTTAAACGGCGATGCCTCGGCCGGTGGCGGGGCGGGGACGGCAGGCTGCGGCTTCGGGCGGCGCGGCGGCGCGGCACGGCGGGTGCGCGCAGGGGTGCTGTCGGCAGGGGCGGCTGCGCTGTCCGTAGTGGCGGAGTTGCCCTCGCCGGGCTTGCGGTCGACAGGCAGGATGGCCGTCGGGCGCATCACCTCGTAGGCGTTCATCGACTGGTCCGACTCGAAGCCGTAGCCCTCGATGATGCGGTCGGTGCGCACGATATGGATGAAGGAGTCGCTGTTGATTTTACGGGACTGCTGGTCCCAGAAAAGCTGCTGTGTCAGAAAGCTGTCGCCCGCGGTGTTCACCATCACCACATTTCCGTCAAGCCGCCACAGGCGCTTGCGCGAATAGTAGATGGCCGAGTCGCACACCACAGTCGACTCAGGATTCAGCTCCAGGTCGTACTGCTCCAGCTCCAGGCCGTCGGGGAAGCGCCAGAAAGGCTCCTGCGCGTCCTCGAACATAAGCCAGAGCGGCGTTGAAATGTGATAGCGTGTGTAGCCCGAGTCGCTGATGAAGGTTTCCACATCCTCGGTAGCCATCGTGGGCGTGTGCTCTCCGTCGATGGCATTGGGAACATACGAGTGTCGCTCCTCGCGGCAACTCCATGTTGCCGTAAGCACCACCGCCGTCAATGCCGCCACCGGAAGAAACTTCATCCCTCGCCGCTATTAGTAAATCTTGCTCTGGCGGAACCAGCTTTCGTTGAAGTTGATACCGATTGTGATGTTCAGGTAATCCTCCTTGATGAGCGGATTGGGAGTGGCCTGACGGTGCTTCCATTCCACGCCGAGGTTGACAATGGTCTTGAACGTGGGCACGGGGAATCCCACACCGAGCGTGATGCCATGCTCGCGCACGTTGTTGCCAAGAATCATCAGATAATCACGGTTGTAATATCCACCCACGCGGTAGCGGAGACGCTGGGCATAATTGCCGCGGGCGTTGGGCTGCAACTCAAGGCCAAGACCGGCACGGTAGCGGTTGGCAAACTGCTCCATCGACGAGCCTTCGGTAGTGTAGTTGAGGAACTTGGCGCTGCTCCAGGGCTGGTAGGTGAAGTCGGCCTCCACCATAAGGCGGTTGCGCCAGTGCCAGTTGATACCGGCGCCCCATGTCTCGGGACGGCTGTAATTGCCTTTGAGCGACATTTCTTCCATCAGCTCGGGGGCAGTCTCATTATTGTTGAGAATCTGATAGCTGCGGGCATGACCTAAGAAAGTCTTGGCGGGGCTGTACACAAGGCCGAGAGTAAAACGGTTGACGCCGAAAGTGCGGCCATACTGCACGCCGAAGTTCAGGTTGAAGTCGCGCACCTCAATCTGGCGCTGGAACAGCGCGTTCTGAGTGCTCGAAATCACGGCATAGTCATTGTTCAGCAGAGTTCCGAACATATACGACACATTCGCGCCCACCGAGAATCCCGGGAAAATACGTCCGGCGATACCGGCGTAAAGCTCGTTGATACTGCCCGAACCCTCGCGCGAGGCCACACCGTTCTGAATCTCCGACCCGAACGAATAGCCCACCGACGAGAAAGGAAGCACGCCAATGCTCATGCCGAGATACTTGTTGAGCGGAAACTGCATTGTGGCGTAGTCAAGACCGCCGCCGAAATCGTTTGCGCTCACACGCGAGCCGTCCGACTGCTTCTCCGATGTCCACAGGCCGGTCACGTCCACGCCCATGTCGAAGAGAAAAGTCAGCGAGTCCGTGGCCGCATAGGATGCCGGGTTCATCACATTGATCTGACGTCCCGAATTCATGGCATAGCCCACGCCGCCCATCGCACGCTGAGCCGAGGTGGCATGGTCGCTCAGGATGCCATATCCGAAGCGCGAATAGGGAGTGATGGTTCCGTTCTGAGCCATCGCCGGAAGCACCCCGGCTGCTATTGCGGCCAAAGTCAGCGCCGCACAAATCAGTTTTTTCATATTCTATTTTAACATATTGGTCTTATAGGACTTATAGATCCTATGGGACTTATAGGGCTTACAAAGCCCGGAAAATTCAAATTTCGCTGCAGACGCGGCTTGCCGCGTCCCCACCTTTCACCTTTCACCTTTCACCTTTCACCTTTCACCTTTCACCTTTCACCTTTCACCTTTAAAAGTCCATAATGCACAAGATGAGGGTTATATATATAAGGAAAAGGAACAAGACCGAGCACCAAATCCGCCGAACCGCCGGTAACAACCGTGACGGCATCCGCCGGAAGCTGCGAACGGTAATATTCCAACTCCGCCAACACGCCCCGCACCGCGCCTCCGCGCATGGCCGAGGCCGTGTCAGTGCCCCACACGGGCGCAGGGCCGTCGGTTTCAATCGCCGGAAGCGCCGATGTGAAAGCATGAAGAGCCTCCAGACGCATGAAAATGCCCGGAGCGATATTGCCGCCGGTGAAAACATCGTCGGCCGACAGCGTGTCGTAAGTCACCGCCGTGCCTATATCGGCCACCAGCAGCGCCTTACCCTCCCCGGCTAACGCACGCGCGCCGAGCACAGCCGCAATGCGGTCGTGACCCAAGGTGGCAGGCGTGGTGTAAGCCAGCCGCACAGGCATGGGAGTGTCGTGGCGCAGCACAGTCACCTTATCGGCCACCGACTCGACATCGCGCACGGCATCCTCATCGCCGTCGCGCACCACCGAGCAGTACACCGCTTCGGCAAAAGGCTTGGGTCGGGCGGGAGAACCGAATTTCGAAGCAAGCTCCGACACAAGCTCACCCACCGCCGCATGACGTCGCGCAAGCACCTCCACGAGGTCATCGCCACGCCACACCGCCGCTTTCACAGCCGAATTTCCGCGGTCTATCGTTAGGCTAAGTTCCATTATCCGGCAAAATTAATAAAACCCCGCGAATAAATCATCTATTTAATAATATTTAGCGTGAAATGCTACGTTTATCACTCTTTAACAATAAGTTTAGACTTAAAACCGTTATCTTTGCAAGAGTTTAGCAATATACCATTTACGCACCTGAAAACAACCACCACCAAAGCCTTATGAAATGTCAGATTTTCACTCTTTGTGAATATGTAACCAACAACGACGGGCGTCTGACAATTGTCAATACCATCGACAATATATCTGTGGAAAAATTGCCTTGGCGTACCTATTTCGGAATCGCGCTGAAATTGCTGATTACGTCCCAAGACACATGTAAATCCCTTACCATAAGCATTTCACAGAAAGGCGACAATCCACACACGCTGTTTGAATCCACCACTCCGCTCCCTGCCAAAGGTTCCGGGAAATTTCTACTTGCCGGCAACCTGAAAGGATTTATTTTCGATCAACCGGGAGTGTATTCCGCTTCTATAACTTCCGACTCTGGAGAAATTATTGCCGAAACCGAATTTTCAGTCACGACAAACCAACCCACGGAACAAAACAATGAATAACTCAGCCGATTTCAGCGTTTCAGAAGTTCTGGAACGTCCCGACGAAATTTTCCCTAACCGGGAATTCAAGGGAAGCGCAGGATCAGCTTTCTTTTTTGATTCCGAGGCTACTCTTGTATCACCCGAACAAGCCCAACCGCTTTCCATCGACACAAAGGATTCGGACAGCCGCACCAACTTCTGCCAGAATTACCGCTATTGGAACAAAGCCACCGAATTCTCATCCTCAAACAACTTCGACAACTCCTACTTTAAGGAAATAGTCAAAATGGGAGTAGACGCCGTGCCCTACATCATCGAAGAGATGGAAAAAGGCCCGACTCCCCTCGTCCATGCCCTTGACATCATTTTTCCCGGCTGCGTTGAATACGACGGCTTCGTAACACTTAAAGACGCATGCTCGACCTGGCTCTCGATACTCAAGTAAACCGCGATTCCCTAATCAGATGGTTTCCCAATTTAGGCATCGACCGGGATTTTCACGTCACAAGTCCGGTCGATTTCAATTTCAACTGCATAGCATTTGCAATGGGATTCGAAGACCGATGGGTGGACTACCCCACTGAAGAGGAACTGCGGCAACATGGGATCCAACCTCCGCCCGGATTGTGGTGGCCCGACGGTGTTGAGCGCTCAGATGCAAGCCATGCCCTGGTGGAGGCTTTCATTGCCCTCGGATTCGTCCAATGTCAAGACGGCATGCCCGAAGAAGGATTCGACAAAGTCGTACTTTACGAAAATAACGGATGCTGGACTCATGCCGCTAAAATCACGACCTTTCCCGTTGCTCATAGCAAATTCGGACAATCATTCGACGGGCTGCACACATTTGATGCCGTACGTAACTCTTCATACGGCGACCCCTATGCTTTTATGAAACGTGCCATATCCGACCGCATCATCACCGAAGCGCTCAAACAGAAAATCGGCACACCCCGCGTCCTAAAAAAGCCCGTGTGGCGAAAATAGCAATATGCAGGCTTGGGGTTGGGTGAATGGCCGGGGGAGATTGGGTGAAAAGTGAAAGGTGAAATTTTGGAAATAAATTTCCAAGTGAAGATAAATGTGGCCATGAGCCAAGCGCCGGAGGTGCTAACCTCGCCAATGCGCTATTTTCTTCACTTTTCGCTTTCAACCTTTCACCCGACCTCAAACAAACTTCTCTTCACCTTTCACTTTCCACCTTTCACCCAACCTCAAACGCCCCTCAAGCGCCGGAGGTGCTTCTTCATTAGAAAACCCCACGCTTCAGCGTGGGGAGAGTGCATCAGCGTGGGGAGGATGGCATAATCCGCACCTGAGTCTCGGAGAGACGACTCATGGTATACGTTACGATAAGACGCCTCTCCGAGGCTGCCCAGCTTGTGCGACTCCCTGCCCCATGCTAAAGCATGGGGTTCTCGCATTATAAAGCACCTCCGGTGCTAACCTCGCCGATGCACTATTCTCTTCACTTTTCACTTTCAACCCTTCACCCCACCCCAAACACACTTCTCTTCACCTTTCACTTTCAACCTTTCACCCGACCTCAAACACACTTCTCTTCACCTTTCACTTTCAACCTTTCACCCATCCTCAAACGCCTCAAGCGCCGGAGGTGCTTTTTCATTAGAAAACCCCATGCTTCAGCGTGGGGAGAGTGCGTCAGCGTGGGGAGAGTGCGTCAGCGTGGGGAGGATGACATAATCCGTACCTGAGTCTCGGAGAGACGATTGATGGTATCCGTTACGATAAGACGCCTCTCCGAGGCTGCCCAGCTTATGAGACTCCCTGCCCCATGCTGAAGCATGGGGTTCTCGCATTATAAAGCACCTCCGGTGCTAACCTCGCCTACGCGCTATTTTCTTCACTTTTCACTTTCCACCTTTCACCCGTCCTCAAACATCCGAATCTCAAATGTTAAAAAATATTGTTATATGGGGAATTTTTGCTACCTTTGCAGCACTATCGAAAAGCAATGGAAATAATGGTCGAAATCGACAGACATCTTATGGCCTCAGACACCCGTACGCGCCCATTCGACGCGGACGCGCCCCATTGCATACCTAATCCATACCAACCGAATCAAATCAACCTAATATACCAATTTAACTAATTCAATGTTTTCTATGAACAAATCATTACTCACATTTTTACTCCTGATACTTTCATGTATTGGGCTTTCAGCCGAGCCTATCACGTGGAATTGGAATGGAAGCAATCCCTTTAATGTCGCACTAAGCGGCTACAATCTTCCAAAGTCTGGCTCCTACACAATTTCTAACAAAAATTGGGATTTCTCAATCGTAACTGAAGGAACCAATCAAAAAGCATATATAAATACCGATGCCTCCAAAGGACTTCAATTCGGAGCAAAAGCTGGTAATCCAAGTGAACTTAAATTTGTCTCCAATGATTTTTCCGGTAAAATTACCTCAGTTAAAGTTAATACGAGCACTGCAGCTAACGGAAATCCGGTATTGTCAGTAACAGTAAATGGCGTTGCTTACAAAACAGCAGGTAAAACAACTTATAACGTATCTACTACGGCAACCGAAGTTGAATTCACCCCAGATGTAGCACAGGAAGGAGAAATCGTAATCCTTTGGTCTCAACCAAGCCCAGGCACATCTAAATCCAAAGCCATTTATACAAAGGGCTTTTCCATTACATACGACGAAAGTGCTACCCCCGTCACCGGTCCCGCCAAGCCTACCTTTGAGCCTGTTGCAGGAACATATACCGGCACTCAGAACGTAACAATCGCTTGCGCAACCGAAGGTGCTACTCTCGAATATTCTTTCGACGGCACAACTTGGAACGCATATCCCGAAGCAGGTGTTGAAGTAGCTTCTTCCTGCACTCTCTATGCCAAAGCCACCGACAGCGAAGGAGAAACTTCTGAAGCATCCGCAGACTACACCATTATTGAGCCCATCACGTCTTTTACAAAACTCATTGAGACAGTAGGAATTCCCTCAAAGGGCAACGACTCAGAAAAAGTAACGGTTGAATTCAATGCGGTAGTACTTTATTGCAACGGTAAATATGCCTACATCTCCGATGGTGAAAAAACCGTACTCCTTTACACCTACGATAGTGCCGGGTTCAACTACACCAAAGGTGATGTAATTGCCAAAGGCTGGGAAGTAAGAATTACAAACTACAATGAACTTATCGAGTTTATTCCCACCACAGCTCCCTCCACCACTGCCGAGGTAAGCATGGAACTTCCCTCTGCCAATGAAATTACTCCGGAGCAGATTACAAACGAAAACCAGGCTCTCTATGTAAAACTTACCGATGTAGTTTTCTCTTCCGCTACCGCATCAACCAACGCCGCTTTCACCGGCACCGTCAATGGCGAAACAGTTAACTTCTTCAATCGTTTCGTTCTTGAATCAGTTCCTGCCGGAACATATGACGTCTACGGTTTTGTTGCCCGCAACAATAACACATTGCAAATTTACCCCATCGAATATCTCGACAACAAGGTTGCCACTCCGGCAATTTCTTTCGATGCTGCGACTAACACTGTTACTATCGCATGTGCTACCGAAGGTGCTTCGGTTGAATACTCTCTCGACGGTGAGAACTGGCAGCCTTACACCGAACCTTTCGTAATTGAAAAGGATTGTACCGTAAGCGCCCGCGCCACCATGGCCGACATGAACGACAGCTCTGTCGCTACCCTCGACTGCAAATGGACCGACCTCAACGCAGTTGCCGCTCCCAAATTCTCCCTCGAAGAAGGTGAATATCTCTACGGCACAGAACTCACCATCACAGCTGCCGAAGGATATTTCATCACCGGTGAAATAAACAATGTAGAATTTGATACTGCAGACAACGAAGGTGACACCAACATATTCGTTTATCATCTTGTATCTGAAAAAGACAATGACAGCATCGTCTTCAGCGCAATGGCATACGATGAAGACGGCAATATGAGTGACGTCGCTGAAGCTATTTACACGGTTCGTTTCCCGAAAGCAGCTACCGCTTCTATCGCAAATGGTGAAGTTGTTGAAGGCAAGAGCGTAAGTTTCACTTGGGAAGAAGTTCCCGGCTTTACCTACACCGTTACTGACGAAAATAAAGCCGTTCTCGCAACAGGTAACGCCGACGAAGCCTACACATTCAACACTCTCGGAACTGTACTCGTTACTCTCTCAGGCAAAGTTTACGACAAGACATTCACTCAGGATTTCATCTACGAAGTAGTTGAAAAGCCCGCTGCTGAATACTACGTGCTCGTGACCGACGCAAGCCAGCTCCAGAACGGCGACCAGATTGTTGTTGCTGCCGTAATGGATGGTCAGTATTACGCAATGTCAAACGAAGTATCAGGAGGAGAAAGCAATCCCCGTATTCAAGGAACTACCATTTCGGTAACCGACAATTACATAACCCTTGATCCGGAACAGACCGAGGTAGCAATTTTTACGCTTAAAGAAGGTAACACAGCCGGTGCGTTTGCCCTCGAAGGCACAAATGGCTATGTAATCTCAACAAAAGATAAGAATGGTAAAACAAAAACCAATACAACCTTCAGCAATGACGGAACATTCAAAAAAGTGACTTTCTACGAAGACGGCTCCGTCAAATTCTACACTTGCGACGACCGCACTCTTTGGTTCTTCCACAATGATACTTATACTGACTTCCGCGGATATCTCACAACAAATCCTACATATAACGATGCAACTCACGTCTACTTCTACAAGAAGAGCCTTGGCAAGAAAGCCGGTGAAGTCACAGTTGAGTTCGCAGGCGAAAAAGAATGTGGCTATCTTGAAGATAAGGTGAAGTTCAACCTCAAAGGTGTTGATGAAGGCGCGAGCGTAAGCGCTGTAATTACAGATACCGAAGGCAACGAAGTTGCTGCCAAAGACATTGAAGCTGACGCAAACGAAGTATCCTTCACCGCTCCCGCAGCCCACACTTACACCGTGACTATTTCGGTTGGCGCCGGATTCAACTATCGTCCCACTACCGCTACTTCCGCTCCCGTTCACGTTCTTCCGATGGTTCAGCTTATCTCTCAGGCCGACCACTACGTATGGGAAGCAGGAGGTACAATCGGCGTACACGCAGAAGGTACCAACTACACCATCCGCAACTACGAACACGGCACTCTCGAGTTCTACTACAAGCACGATAAGAACGAAACTCTCCGCGCCAACGCAGCTGAAGCAGAAGACAGCTTCAAAAAATACGCAGGCGAAGAACTTCTTATCAAGCCCGGACACACTCTCACTTACTACTTCGGCAACGAAGCAGGCGAGAAGGTAGGAGAGCGCAGCTTCAACGCAGCAATCCCCACCGGAGTTGAAGGCATCGAGGTATCGACCGACGCCGACGCTGAATACTACACCCTCCAGGGCGTACGCGTAAGCGCATCCAACCTCACCCCCGGCCTCTACATCCGCCGCCAGGGCAACACCGCCACCAAGGTGATGGTGAAGTAAATCCCCGGATTTCCCTTAGATTCAGGGTGAAAGGTGAAGAGTGAAATTTGAAAATCCCCGATTTTCAAGTGAAGATAATAGCTCTTCAGCTTTCAGAAGCCGAATGGGGGTTATAGGACTAATAAGACTTATAAGACCAATAAGGCTAATAAGCCAAATACACTTCGCCGCCCGACCGAAATCTCCGGTCGGGCGGCGATTTTTTATTGCGAATGAGAATGAGCATCTCCGGTGCTCGCCTCGCCAACGCGCTATATTCTTCACTTTTCACTTTCAACCCTTCACCCGACCTCAAACGCCCCTAAGCACCGGAGGTGCTTTGTCATTAGAAAACCCCATGCTTCAGCTTGGGGACACGGAGTGCACATCCAAACCCGAGTCTCGGAGAGACGACTAATGATGGAGGATACAATAAGACGCCTCTCCGAGGCTATGGTGCACCGATGGCACTCTCCCCATGCTGAAGCATGGGGTTCTCTTATAAAGAAGCACCTCCGGTGCTCGCCTAACCTGCCATTTTAGACTATGCGAAGAATATGGGCAAGGATAGGCGAAGATAGGCAAAATAGGCGAAATAGGCGAGGATAGGTGAAGATAGGCGAAGATAGGTGAAGATAGGCGAAGATAGGCAAAATAGGCGAAGATAGGCAAAATAGGCGAAGATAGGTGAAGATAGGCGAGGATTAGCCCTATCGGGCTAATCGCGCCTTAATACTTAATACTTAATACTTAATACTTAATACTTAATACTTAATACTTAATACTTAAT
>CAJURN010000002.1:44191-62808 GCA_910589055.1 uncultured Muribaculaceae bacterium | reverse complement strand
ACTTACCTTCCATCGCCGTCAGGTAATGGCGGGCGGTAGTGGAGAGGGTGTAGGGGAGGTAGCGGGGGATGGCGGCGCGGGCGGAGGCGGTCATGGCGGGGAGGGTGTCGAGCATGCGCCCGATGGCGGCGGAAAGTGCACCGGCGTCGCCGGAGGGGAAACGGAGGGTAGCGTCGCAGGCGAAGATGTCGAGCACAGGGATGTCGCTGCAAATCAAGGGCAAGCCAAGCAGGCACGCTTCCATGGCGGCAAGACCGAAGCCTTCGGCACGTGAGGGAAACAGCATGGCATCAGCCGCAACGAGATATGGCACAGGGTCGCTGACGACGCCGCAAAAGATGAAACGCGGGTCGGCAACAAGCGCCTGATTGTAGAGCGCCGCGTCATGGTGCGCGCTGTCCTCGCCAAGAAAAATAATACGGAATTTGCGCTCGGGAAGCATGGACGCGGCGGCGAAAGTGAGGTCATGACCCTTGCAGAGTATGCCGAAATTAGGTTGCATGCGTCCGATCTGCACAAACACTTTCTCATCCTCCCCTATTCCGAGCCTGCGACGCATGTCGCTGCGGAGACGGGCGCGATTGTCGTCGGTCAAATCCGGCACGTCGACGCCATTCTGCACCACAGGCAGGCCGCGCGTAAGTTCGGGCCAGCGGTAGCCGGTGCGTACACCCTCGCTGCACAGGAAATTGCCCCCGCGGAAAGCGCGGAACAGCAGGCGGTGGACGGCGTGGGGATATATTCCGAGAGGTTCGGTATTGTGGAGGGTGCGGAATATCCGCAACCCGGGACAGAAAATCCTGGCAAGAGCTACGAAAGTGTCCATCTGTTCAAGGTGTGAGTGGACGACCTGAATGTGACGGCGGCGGAATTCACGGGCGAGCACAAGCGGATACGCGAGCAACTCCCGGGATGAACGTCGGTTGAAGTTTACGACCTCGATTCCGGCACATTCAAGTCGGCGGCTAAGCTCCCGGCCGAACTCATCGCGGACGGTATAGACAAACACGGTTACCGCATGGCCTGTCCGCGCATATTCGCGAGCCAGGCCCACGGCGAGCACTTCGGCGCCCCCGCACGCGAGCGAATCGACACACACGGCAATATTCATCGGGCGGCATCGTGCGCCTCCGACGCGGATAATATTTCAGAATAGAGGTCGACAGTGGCCGCCGTCATGAGGCGGATGTCGTAGTGGCGCCGCGCATGCTCGCGGCAGGCCTGCCGCAGAGCTGCGGCGGCAGGTGAAGTGCGCTCTTGCGAGCGCACTTCATTTATCATCCTTCGCACGGCATCGGCAAGGGCACCGACATCGCCACAGGCAACGACCTCGGCCACAGTGCTGTCGTCGAGCCCTTCGGCTGAACCTCCGGCGAGATAAGTCACCACGGGCGTACCGGCGGCAAGAGCCTCCATTTTCGTGAGGTTGTTAGTCTCGGCATAAGTCGGGCAGACGTAAACATCAGCCGCCGCATACATGCTTGCCAGCACCGACGGGTCGCCCCCACAGGAGGCAAACTCTATGCCGGCAAAGCATCGTCCACGCCGCGACGGCATGCGCCCCACAAGCACGATGCGGGCCTCTTCTTGCGGAATAAGCCTTCTGAGGGCAATGAAATCATCGAGTCCTTTGACAGCGCTCCATCCGTTTGCCACGCCGAGAATCACCGGACGCGAATCATCGGAAGGAGCCGGGCCTGCGGAGTCAAACAAGTCGCAATCAACACCGTTAGGAATAATCCGGCACGAGATATCGTGCAGGAAAGAATTCTTGATTTGTGCAGCAATCCACTCTCCGGGAGCAATAATGGTGATACGGCTTACCAATGCCTTGAAAAGCTCTTTCTTGAGAGCGAAATTGCGCTTGACACGACCGATAAAACGGGTTGCCGGATATTGCGAAAGTCCGGGGCATTGGCGGCATCCTTCGGGCGATTTCCATTGCTCGCACGCGGTCCAAAGAGGGTGTGCGCAATGCCCCGTGAAGGCCCAGCAGTCGTGGAGAGTCCACACTACCCTGACTTCAGGATGTGCGGCGAGCCAACGGAAGAGCAAGGGCCAATGGATGTAATAGCCATGGATATTGTGCAGATGTATTATATCGGGGGCGAATTGCTCGACCCTGCGCAGAAAGGCCTCCGTCTCGCTGCGGCACACAAGGCCGTGAGCGTCGAAGAGCCGTGTGCCCAAGGCCTCACGGAAATAGGTGGCGCGGTTGCCGATGCGTATATATTCCTGTTCGAGACCTTTGCGCGCCTTGCCTATGCCATGAGCCACGGCTACGGTATGGCCGCAGGCTTTGGCAGCATCGGCCAGAGCCGACACTATCATTCCAATCGAGCCTTCCGAGGCAGCGGTATTGACAAGTAGCAGACGCATTTCAGGTAAAAAGGCAAAAGAAGGTAAGAGGGCAAAGAGGCTATTCTCTTGCCTTTTTGCCTGCTCCACCTTTTCCTATGGTGCAAAAGTAGCAAATAATTGAGTTTTTTACTAACTTTACCGCTTGAAATGCAAAAGCTCGCTATTATCACAGTCATTCTTGCGGCGGCAGCGGTTTTTCTTACCGGCTGCGGCGATACTCCGGCTGAGGACCGCCTGCCCGACGACCTCAGGGCACTTCTGAAAGTGGATACTCTTGGCAATCCCTGGGACGCACACCTCGACAGCGCCCCCGACGGCGGATGCACACGCATGCGCATCAGGGGGATAGGGTCGTTCGGCAAGGTGTTCAACGACAGCAACCACGTGCACCTCAGCGCCGCCGCGCTAACGGGCATCCGCCCTCTCACCGACTCCCGTTCGGCCTGGGATAACGGCCACGAGCTTGTGGAAGTGAAATCATGCCGGGAATATTTCGTCGACAATCTCACCCACTCCTACCCCTACCTGAGCCGCACGGGCGCCAATCTGCTGCACGAGATAGGCCGCCGCTTCAACGACTCCCTGCAAGCCCGCGGCGGAGGCGACTACCGGATGAAGGTAACGAGCGTGCTGCGTACACCGCTCACCGTGGGCAAACTGCGCCGCGTCAACCGCAACGCCACCACCGAATCGGCCCACAGCTACGGAGCGACCTTCGACATCAGTTACAGCAAGTTCATATGCGACAGCGACACCGGCGTGCGCCGCAGTTTCGAGGACCTTAAGAACCTGCTTGCCGAAATAATACGCGACCTGCGCGACGAAGGCCGTTGCTACGTCAAGCACGAGCGGCGCCAGGCATGTTTCCATATCACCGCACGACCCGACGCGATTTTATCCAAGAACGACCCCGACAATGAAACGAGCGATTAAAATACTGTTTTTCACCTTGCTGGCGCTGATACTGCTGCCCGCGGCCATATTGATATGCACCGTGCGCGTGCTCACGCCGGATGTCCTGACTCCTGTCGTACAAAAGATTGCCAACGACTTTGTTGACGGCGACGTGAACATCGGGCGTCTGGAACTTTCGTTCAAGCCCGCGTTTCCGATTCTGAACGTGCAGCTGGATTCGCTCACCGTGATATCCCACGCATTGGACGACCTTGACGCGAACTCCCGCGCACAACTTCCGGCCTACACCGACACACTGCTTACCCTGGGCAGCTTCAGCGGCTCACTCAACCTGCGCCCGCTGCTCCGCGGCGAAATCTCGGTTGAGGATGTGACCCTCGAGCGCCCCGGAATCAACATAGTGCTTGCAGGCGAGGGACGGAACAACTTCAACATCTTCCCCTCCGACAGTACGGCAACAGACACGGCAAGCACCCCGACGGTCATTCCTCCCTTCTCGCTCCGGCATTTCACCCTTAAAGACCCGCAGGCGATACGCTTCTTCAACGCCGTAGACTCCACCGACGCCACAATCCTGCTGCTCGCCGAGGCCGGAGTGGACGGCACACGCAGCCCCGAATACCGCCTGAACATCGAAGGCAGGCTGCGCAGCCCGCTCATGCAGTCGATTGTAAGCATCGACGACCTGCACCTCGGCCTTGACGGACGTGTGCGCTGGAATCCGCGCGACCCCGGACTGATTACCATCGAGGAATTCCGCATGCGCGGCGCCGACCTCAGCGTGACGGTGGATGCCAGTACGGTTTTCGACCGGGCTCTCACCGTCAACAGCGCCCGTGTGGTGCTCGACCCCATCGGGCTTGAAACACTCGCAGGCTACCTGACGCCCGAAATGCGCAAGGAATACGGACTCACGCCCGGCGCTTTCGTCACCGATGCCACAATAGCCATGGAGGCTGAAATCACGAGGCCTTTCAACCTCGACACCGACTCGATTCCATATGCCCGCGTGAATGTGACCGTTCCCGAATCCCGGCTTCAATACGGGCAGGCGAAATTCCATAACTTCCGGCTCGACCTCGGCCTTGACCTGCGGGGCAACAACCCCGACAGCGCCCGCGTGAACCTGCGGAAATTCACAATCTCCGGCCCGGCCACCGACCTTGACCTCACCGCCGAGGCCTCGGAACTCGTATCCGACCCGGCTTTCTCGGGATGTCTCAAAGGTCACACCGACATATCGCGCCTTCCGGCAAAGCTGCTCGAACTCGCGCAGGGATACGTGTCGGGGCGCCTTGACATGGATTTCGACTTCGACGGGCGCCTGTCGATGCTCGACAAGGATTCCTTCCATCGCCTCGACCTCCGCGGCGAAGTCACCGGCAGCAAGCTCTACTACCTTTCAGCCGACACCGCGACGATGGCACAGGTTGACCGTGCCCAAATCCGGTTCGGCACCAACACCCAACTCACCGACACCGCAAGCGGCCGAAAAAGCGGGCGCCTGCTGTCGGGTAAGATTACCGTTGACTCCGCCAACGTTCTCACCGGGGGCGTGAACATCACTCTCAACGGCCTTTCGCTCGGAGTGGCTACCCAGAATATGCCTCCGAGCGCCGACACAACCCTTGTGGTGCCGATGGGCGGAGCGCTGAAAGTCGACCGCTTCGCCGTGTTCAACATCACCGACACCGCCGGGATGAACCTGCGGAGGCTCACCGGAAGCGTGAGCATGACCCGCCACAAGGGCGAGAAGCATCTTCCCGAATTCAGGCTGAAGCTCAACGCCGGACGCCTCTCTGCCGGCGACCGCACAACACGGCTCATGCTCAGTTCCGCGGCAATCGACGCCAACATGCACAAGATCCCGGCCCGCAAATCAAAAGCCGCCGAAGCCGTGCGCCATCTTGCCGACTCGCTCACGAAAGTATATCCCAACCTGCCCGCCGACTCCGTTCTGCGGCTCGCAATAGAGAAGCGCCGCCACCGTCCGGGCGAGCACCGGCAGCGACGCGTCCACAGCGAAATGACTGCCGCCGACAATGAAATAATCGACTGGGGCACATCTACCGGCTTCCGCAAATTCCTCCTCGGCTGGGATTTGAGCGGTACAATCAGTACCCGGAGCGCCCGGCTTTTCACTCCGCTGTTCCCCGTGCGCAACCGCATAAGCCACCTCGACATCCGTTTCAGCAACGACTCGGTAATCCTCACCGATGTAAAATACAAGGCCGGACACTCCGACCTCACCATCAACGGCCAGGTTTCCTATATCAAACGTGCCTTCACATCGCTTGGCTACCGCAGCGCCGTAAAAGTGAATTTCGACATCTTCAGCGACACCGTTGACGTGAACGAGATTGCCGCGGCAACCTTTGCCGGAGCGGCCTACTCCGAACGCCTGCGCCGCGGCGAAACATCCGGGCTTGCCACAGACTCCGACGATGACGACCTCGACGACGAGATGGACGCCCTCATGAGCGAGCATCCCGACAGCGTGGGCCCTCTGCTGATTCCCACAAACATTGACGCCAACGTAAACCTCCGCGCCTCCAACATTCTCTACTCCGACCTGCTGCTCAAAGGATTGCGCGGAGAGATAATGGTGTTTGACGGCGGAGTGAACCTACATAACTTCCGCGCCGCATCCGATGTGGGCGCGCTCGACCTCACCGCACTCTACTCTGCTCCGTCACCCTCCGACATGAAATTCGGTTTCGGATTGCAGGTGGAACGCTTCAACGTGGAGCGTTTCCTGACACTCATGCCCACCATCGACTCGATAATACCTCTGATGCGCGATTTCAGCGGCATAATCAACGCCGACGTGGCTGCGACGGTCGACATCGACAGCGCCATGAACTTTGTGCTACCCTCGCTCGAGGCCGCCGTGCGCCTTCAGGGCGATTCGCTCACAATAATCGACGCCGACACCTACAAGATGCTCGGCAAGTGGCTGCGTTTCAAGGACAAGTCCGACAACACCATAAAAGAAATGAACGTCGAGCTGACCGTGCATGACAACGTGATGCACCTGTATCCGTTCATGTTCAATATCGACCGCTACCGCCTCGGAGTGCAAGGCTACAACGACCTTGCGATGAACTTCGACTACCATATCGCGGTGCTGAAATCGCCGCTGCCTTTCAAATTCGGAATCACCGTAAAGGGTAATCCCGACAAATTCAAAGTAAGGTTTGGCGGTGCCAAATTCAAGGAAGGCCAGGTGTTCGAGAACGTAGGCGTGGTTGACACGGCCAGAATCAACCTTCTCGGACAGATTGAGAACGTGTTCCGCCGCGGCGTGAAGAATTCACGCTTCGCAACACTGAAGATGCCCTCGACTCCCCCGGCTTCGAAAATCGACCTCTCCGGCGACACCCTCAGCCATGCCGATTCGCTGATGCTCATACGCGAAGGCATACTCCCGGCACCTCCGGAGGTGTCGGACCAGTCTGACATGTCAGACCCGTCAGGCAAGTCCGCCTCTTCAAAAAAGAAAAAGAAAAAATGACAGACACCGAAATACTTGCCGCCCTTGACCGCTACCGCCAACGTGGCCGCGTGCTCAACACTCCCGTGGCCGCGCTGTTCGACATGGACGGCGTGCTCTACGACTCCATGCCCAACCATGCACGCGCCTGGAAGAGCATGTGCGACGAAAACGGCATCAAGGCCGAACTCGAGGAATTTTTTCCTTACGAAGGACGTACAGGCGCTTCGACAATCAACGTGCTTTTCAACCGCCAGTATGGCCGCAATGCCACCGAAGAGGAAATCAAGCGGCTCTACCGCCGCAAGACCGAGTTTTTCAGCGCCATGCCTCCGGTTGTAATGATGGCTGGCGCCGACAAAGCCATAGGCACATGTCTTGAACTCGGACTTGCCTGCGTGCTTGTGACCGGGTCGGGCCAGGGCACGCTCTTAGGACGTCTCGACACCGACTATTCCGGAGCTTTCCCCGCCGGGCGCCGCGTGACAGCCTACGACGTAAGTCACGGCAAGCCCGACCCCGAGCCATATCTGAAAGGGCTGGAGAAGGCCGGTACCGACGCCTCGCATGCCGTGGCCGTTGACAACGCGCCCTTGGGTGTGGAATCGGCCTCGCGTGCGGGAATATTCACCATCGGCGTACGGACAGGTCCCATTCCCTCCGGCAGCCTTCTCGAAGCCGGCGCCGACATCGAGGTGGAATCCATGGCGGAAGTGGCCGAGGTGATATCAACTCTGAGCCGGCGCACAGCGTTATAGTTGAAAATACTTTTTCAATCATGCAGCAGAAACTTATCTTCACAAATCAGGTGGGCGCGGCAGTCGACGACCTAGTCGAAAGTCTCGGTACGCCCCAGGTCATACTCCTTACCGACACCGAAACAGCCGAGTACGCACTTCCCCTTCTTCTGGCTGATTCAAAAGCCGCCGCAGGCGCACGCCGCATCGTAATCCCTTCGGGCGACCTGCACAAGAACCTCGACACACTCTCCAAAGTATGGACCGAACTTGCCGACGCAGGCGCGACACGCTCGACAGTCGTGATAAACTTCGGCGGCGGAATGGTCTCGGACCTCGGCGGCCTGGCAGCCTCGACCTTCAAGCGCGGCCTAAAGTGCATCAACGTTCCCACCACACTGTTGGCAGCCGTTGACGCTTCCGTCGGCGGCAAGACAGCCATCAATTTCAACGGCGTGAAAAATCAGATAGGCACATTCTCCGAACCTGTCGCCGCCGTGATATCAACTCTCTACCTCAACACCCTGCCCGAGCAACAGATTCTGTCGGGGTATGCCGAAATGCTCAAGCACGGACTGCTCGACGACAAAGACACTTTCACTCAACTTCTGAAATACAGCCCGGTGTATCCGCAGTTTGATTCGGAACGCTTGCTTCCGCTCCTTGAAAGCAGCGTGGAAGTGAAGCGGCGCATCGTCAACGAAGACTACACCGAGACCGGACTGCGCAAGGCTCTCAACCTCGGCCACACCGCCGGCCACGCCTTCGAGGCCCTTGCGATGAAACGCAATTCGCCTGTGCCTCACGGATATGCTGTGGCATGGGGACTGGTTGTGGAACTGATTCTCTCGCATCTCAAGATCGGATTCTCCTCCGATGTGCTCCACTCTTTCGCCGCCTACGTGCTTGAAAACTACGGCGCCTTCGCAATCACCTGCGACGACTATTCCGCTCTGATAGCCTACATGCGCCAGGACAAGAAAAACACGTCGGCCGACGACATAAATTTCACCCTGCTCAAAGCTGTGGGCGAGCCCCTGACCGACAACACGGCCACCGCCGACGAGATTGGCGCCGCCCTCGACATCTATCGCGACCTCATCCATCTGGCATGACGCCGCCGACCCTTATCCGGTCATTCTCAATCACATTTCTGCAATGGCAAATATCTACGACTTCCGCCGCTACGGCAAACTTGCATTTCTGATTACAGCCGCCGCCGTTGTGGCGACCTTCCTGTATGTGTCCGACGGGCTTGTGCGTGACCTTTCCGTGCAGGAACGTGAACGCATGCAGATCTGGGCCGACGCCACAAAGGAAATCGTGTCGGCAGTGTCGATGCCCGACGATGGCCGCGGCGGCACGGATATCGACTTTCTCCTGCGCATAATCGAGGCCAACACCACTATTCCGGTGCTGCTGACCGACGATGAAGGTAACATATTGCAATACCGCAACTTCGACCTTCCCGACCGTTATCCCGACTCGGTGGCCGTGCTCGGAATAGCCGCCGAATCGCCGCGAAACGCCGAATTTCTCCGCCGCAAGCTATCCCAACTGCAGAACACTCCGAACGTGATTGAAATCACCATCGAGGATGCCCCGGCGCAATATCTCTACTACGAGGATTCCACTCTGCTGAAGCGTCTGAGCCTGTATCCTTATATCCAGTTGCTTGTGATGCTTGCGTTCATAGCCGTGGTGTACTTCGCCGTGCTCTCCACCAAGAAAGCCGAGCAGAACAAGGTATGGGTCGGGCTCTCCAAGGAGACAGCCCACCAGCTCGGTACCCCGATTTCCTCGCTCATGGCATGGATGGAGCTATTGCCCGACATGGGCGTTGACCCCGACACGATAGCCGAAATGAACAAAGACGTATCGCGACTGAGCACCATCGCATCCCGCTTCTCGAAAATCGGCTCCGCTCCGCGCATGGACAGCACCGCGCTGAACGGAATCGTGGGCGACGCCGTGGGCTACATGAGCACGCGAATCTCGCCGCGTATCCGCCTGAGCTCACACCTGAGCGACGACACGCTCAAGGTCAAGGCCTGCGCACCGCTGCTCGAATGGGTGATTGAAAACCTGATTAAAAACGCCGTGGACGCCATGGACGGCTCCGGAGCCATCGACGTGACTCTCGGATGCGACACCGACACCTCAATGGCCTATATTGAAGTGGCCGATACCGGAAAGGGCATCAGCCGCAAGAATTTCAAGACAGTGTTCAATCCCGGATTCACCACCAAAAGCCGTGGCTGGGGCCTTGGTCTGACACTCGCCAAGCGCATTGTGGAGCAATATCATGCGGGAAAAATATTCGTGAAGCGCTCCGTGCCGCGTGAGGGCACGACCTTCCGCATCGAGATTCCGCTCGAGCGTCAATAAGTCACATCCCAGAGAAACAGCGGTCCGGCAGGCATCGACGTGCCCGCGCTGCAACGGTCTTTTTTCGCGATTATCTCCATCACATCCTCAGGAGCGATTTTTCCGCGCCCGACCTCAACGAGCGTGCCCACCACCGCGCGCACCATATTGCGCAGGAATCGGTCGGCGGTAATCTCGAAGTACCACGAATCTTCGCTTTCGCGCACCCAACGGGCCACGCGCAGGTCGCATATGTTGGTCTTGACGTCGGTGTGGAGTTTCGAGAACGAAGTGAAGTCCCTGCGCCCGAGCATCATCTGCGCCGCACGGTTCATGGCGTCGAAATCAAGCGTTGCGGGTGCCTGCCACGACAGCTCTCCCTTGAAAGGATTCTTCCCTATATGGGCGAAATATCGGTAAGTTCGCGAAGTGGCATCGAAGCGGGCATGCGCATCCGCTGCCACAGGCGTAAACGAGTATATAGCTATATCGCGGCCACACAAGCTGTTAAGTGCGGTGATAAAGCGCGGCGAAGCGGCATCGAAATCGTCAGGCAGGTCAACGTGGGCAATCATCTTGCGCGCGTTCACTCCGGCATCGGTACGTCCGGCGCCAACAATTGCCACGGGACGCCGCAATACAGTCGACAGCGCCTGCTCGATTGTTGACTGCACGCTCACGGCATTAGGCTGGCTCTGCCAGCCGTGGAAAGCCGTGCCGCGATAGCTCAGATGGATGAAATAACGCACTATTCCTTCTCAAGATAGGTGTAGCCGAAAAGTCCCGCCCGGTAGGTGCTCACAAAGTTGCGTCCCTCCTCGGGAGTGATTGTTCCGGCTTTCATCGAAGATGTAACCCAGGCCTCGACGTTGCGTACAAGTTTCTTTGCATTGAACTGCACGTAGTCGAGCACTTCGTCGACGCTCTCGCCCTCGATAATCTGGTCGATTTCGTAGCGGTCCTTGTACACGCTGATGTGTACGGCGTTGGTGTCGCCGAAAAGATTGTGCATGTCGCCGAGGATTTCCTGATATGCACCTACGAGGAACACACCTATATAATAAGGCTCGCCGGATTTGAGCGGATGTACGGGCAAGGCCGATGATGTTCCCTGCGAGCAGATGAAATTGTTGATTTTACCGTCGGAGTCACAGGTGATGTCCTGTATTGTGCAGGTGCGTGTGGGCTTCTCGTCAAGACGCGAGATAGGTATGATAGGGAAAAGCTGGTCGATTGCCCATGTGTCGGGCAGCGACTGGAAGAGCGAGAAGTTGCAGAAATACTTGTCGGGAATCATCTTCGCAATCTTGCGCAGGTCTTCCGGCACATGCTTCATCGAATGAGCGATGTCGCCAACCTCGCGAGCGATGCTCCAGAAAAGTTTCTCGATCTGCGCACGTGTCTTCAGGTCGAGCATGCCGAGGCTGAACAGGTCGAGCGCTTCCTCGCGGATCTGCAGTGCATCGTGCCAGCTCTCGAAAAGTCGGCTCTGGTCCAGACGGTCCCAGATGTCATAAAGTTCGCGGGCAAGCTCGTGGGCGTCGGGGTCGATTTCCTGCGAATCCTTCCACACGGGAAGTGCGGTGGTTTCGAGCACCTCGAAAATGAGTACCGAGTGATGAGCGGTGAGCGAGCGTCCGCTCTCGGTGATGATATTCGGCTGGCGGAGAGCATTTTTCGAGCAGGCGTCCACGATGGCCGAAACGGCGTCATTGGCATACTCCTGGATGGAATAGTTCATCGAACTCTCGCTCGAAGAGCTGCGTGTGCCGTCGTAGTCGACGCCAAGGCCGCCGCCGATGTCGATAAAGTCAATATCGAATCCGAGTTTCGACAACTGCACGTAGAACTGTGTTGCCTCGCGCAGGGCGTTTTTGATTACGCGTATCTTGTTGATTTGACTTCCAATATGGAAGTGGATGAGTTTCAGGCAATCCTTGAGGCCGCGGCGTTCGAGGATGTCGATGGCTTCGAGAAGTTCCGATGAGTTGAGGCCGAACTTCGACTGGTCGCCGCCGCTCTCGCTCCATTTGCCGGAGCCGGTGCTTGAGAGCTTGATGCGTATACCAATGTTGGGACGTATTTTCAGGCGCTTGGAAATTTCGGCAATAAGCTGGAGCTCATTGAGTTTCTCCACCACAAGATAAATGCGGCGTCCCATCTTCTGCGCAAGCAGGGCAAGCTCGATATACGATGCGTCCTTGTAGCCGTTGCAGATAATGAGGGCGTTTTCGGCAATGTTTGTGGCGAGCACGGCATGCAGTTCGGGCTTGGAACCGGCCTCAAGGCCGATGTTGAACTTCTTGCCGTAGCTTACAATCTCTTCCACCACCTGACGCATCTGATTCACCTTGATAGGATAAATCATATAGTTCTGGGCCTCGTAGCTGTACTGCTTGGATGCCTCTTTGAAGCAATTGGAGATTTTCTCGATGCGGTTGTCAAGAATGTCGGGGAAGCGCAGAAGCACAGGCGCGGAAACGTCGCGCACCTGCAGCTCGTCCATAATATCCTTCAGGTCTACCGAAGCATAGCCCTGACGCGGGGTCACGACAACGTGCCCCTTTGAATTGATGGAGAAATAGTTCCGTCCCCATCCGCGGATATTGTACAGCTCCTCGCTGTCTTCAATTCGCCACTTTCTCATCAGCGTGAAATGGATGTCAATAGTTATTTTGAAACGTTAGTTGTGGCAAAAGTACAAAAAAAATATGAAAAACGTCGGTCGGCGTGCCTTTGCCGAAAAAAAAGTGTATCTTTGCCTACCGGCTTAGATACTCTCGTTCGGCAAAGCTAAAATAAATTTTGCTTTGCGCTCACTTATCCGTATCTTTGCACTAAAACTTTGCAGACATATAAACACTCAACCCAATCATCACAGATTATGAATCAGAAACTATGTTTTGTAGTGGCCGCAGGTGCCGTTCTGGCGCTCTCTTCCTGCGGAAAGAAGCTCGGACAGTTCAGCTCCGATTACTTCACCGTCAATCCTAACCCCCTTGAAGTCGTTGGCGAGAAAGTGCCCGCTACCGTGAGCGCTAACATCCCCGCCAAATTCTTTGTCAAGAATGCAGAAGTGACCGTTACTCCCTACCTCGTGTTCAACGGCCAGGAAGTGGCTTCACAGTCCTATTCCTTCCAGGGCGAGAAGGTGCGCGGCAACAGCCCCGTAATCTCCTACGAATACGGCGGTACCGCCACAATTCCCGTTGGCTTCGCTTACCAGCCCGAAATGATCAAGAGCGAACTTGAACTCGCCTTCACCGTAACCCAGGGCAAGAAGCAGTATGTTCTTCCCCGCGTGAAAGTGGCCGACGGCGTTATCACAACTGCCGCTCTCGCAAATGCAGCCACCGTTAATCCCGCTATCGGAGCCGATGCTTTCCAGCGTATCATCAACGAAAAATACGCCGCCGACATCATGTTCCTCATCAACCAGGCCAACATCCGTGCCGGACAGCTCAAAACCGATGCGATGACCGAACTCCGCAACGAAATCAAGGCTGCCGACGCTGCCGACAACCGTGTTCTCCAGGAAATCAACATTTCTTCCTACGCTTCGCCCGACGGTGGTGTTGAACTTAACACCAAACTCGCCGAAAACCGCGAGAAGAACACCAAGTCTTACATGACCGGTCAGCTCAAGAAAGACAAAATCACTGAATTCGGCGAACTCACAGCTCAGTTCACCGCACAGGACTGGGAAGGCTTCCAGAAACTCGTTTCTCAGAGCAACATCCAGGACAAGGACCTCATCCTGAGCGTTCTTTCAATGTACAAGGATCCCGAACAGCGCGAACGCGAAATCCGTAACCTCTCTTCCGTATTCGAGCAGCTCGCCGACCAGATTCTTCCCCAGCTCCGTTACTCCCGCATCACAGCATCGGTTGACGTAATCGGCAAGAGCGACCAGGAAATCCTCGACCTCTTCGCAAGCGATCCTTCCAAGCTCTCCGTTGAGGAAATCCTCTACTGCGCTACCCTCACCAACGACAACAACCAGCGTCTGAAAGTGTACGACACCGCAGCACGTCTTTATCCCAAGGATTACCGCACGTTCAATAACCTCGGTCTCGCACAGTACGTTGCAGGCGACTACGACGCTGCCAAGACTTCCTTCCAGCGCGCATCCTCGCTCACAAAGAACGGCGAACCTCAGATGAACCTCGGCCTTATCGAAATGCTCAACCAGAACTACACCAAGGCCAACCAGTACTTCGGCAGCGCAGCAGGTGTTCCCGAACTTGGCGAAGCAATGGGCGTCTACTACCTCAAGCAGGGCGATGCCAACGCAGCCGTACGCGCTTTCGGCGACAGCAAGAGCAACAACGCAGCCCTCGCTCAGATTCTCACCAAGGATTACAGCAAAGCTAAGACTACTCTCGCAGGCATCAACAACCCCGACGCCACCACTTACTATCTGATGGCTGTTCTCGGTGCCCGCACCAACAACGAAGCTATGCTCAACACCAACCTCCGTCAGGCTGTACGTCTCGACAGCAAGCTCGCCCAGAAGGCCGCCAACGACCTTGAGTTTGCCAACTACAACCTCACAAAGGCTCTGAACTAATAGGCAAAAGGCAAATAGGCAAGTTATAGGCTATTAAAGGTTAAAAGGCAAGATAATAGTTACATGCGCTATTATCTTGCCTTTTACTTTATCTAATATTTATTGCGTTGCCTTTTTTGCCTATTATTACCTTACATTACCTAACGTTGCCTTTACTTGCCTAAAAAGAGGCAGGCGTCGCCGTAGCTGAGGAAGCGGTAGCCGGAGGAGAGGGCGTGGTCGTAGATGGCACGCCAACCGTCGCCGATGAAGGCCGATACAAGCAGCAAGAGAGTGGATTGCGGCTGATGGAAGTTGGTAATCATGCCGCGCACGATGCGGTAGGTATAGCCGGGTGCAATGATAATCTTCGTGCGTGCCATAAGAATATCTTCTCCGGATTCGTCGAGAAAACGCGCCACAGCATCCAAAGCCTCGCGAAGGCTCAACGCGGGATGAGTCGGAGAATAGGCGTACCATTGGGGGAGTTCTCCCTCCCACTGTCCGTCGTGAATCATACAACCGATATGGTAAAGACTTTCGAGAGTACGTACCGAGGTGGTGCCCACGGCCACAATCTGACGGTCGGTTGTGCGGAGCTCGTCAATGAGTTCGCGGGTCACGGTAATAAACTCGCTGTGCATCTCATGGTCGCCGATCTGTTCGGCTTTCACAGGCTGAAATGTTCCTGCGCCGACATGCAGCGTGACCTCGCGGCGGGGAATTCCGGCCTCGTCGATGGAAGCAAGAAGTTCGGGGGTGAAATGCAATCCGGCTGTCGGAGCCGCCACGGAGCCTTCGATATGGCTGTAAACGGTCTGATAATCGCTCGCGTCGCTGGCTTCGGAATCGCGGTTGAGATACGGCGGGATGGGAATTTCGCCGAGTGCCGAAATAATTTCCGAGAATGTGAGTCCTGCCGACTCGTCCCACGAGAATTTCACAAGCGAGGCGTTGCCCATGAAACCGTCGCGCGTGGCCGAGAGCACTATTTCACGTCCGTCGGGCATAGTTACGATATGAGTAAGCTCGCCCTCCTTCCAGCGTTTGGAATTGCCCACAAGGCACTTCCACGTACATTCATGTCGGGATGCGAAACATTGCTCATAATCGGCGGGGAGCCAAGGCTCAAGACAGAATATCTCGATTGACGCTCCCGAAGCCTTGCGGAAATGCAATCGGGCATTGATTACGCGGGTATTATTGTAGACAAGCATCGAATCGGACGACAACAGCGAGGGCAATTCATTGAAAACATGGTCGCTGACCGCTCCGTCGCAGTCGCGCACGAGCAGTTTGCACCTGTCGCGCTCGGCTAAGGGATGCTTGGCAATGAGTTCGTCGGGAAGAGGATAGTTGAAATCAGAGATTGAAATCTCCTGCGGATTCCGTGAAATAGTCATATTACTGATGTTTAGAGCCTGCAAATTTACAAAAAATACTCAAAACTTGTAAAGTCGACCCGTATCGCGCAACGGGAATGGATATTTTTTCGTAATTTTGACATTCAAACCATTCTTAATATGAAACTCATCAATATATTACATACGCTGTTGGTTGCTTCCGTGCTTGCGCCGATGCTCAGTTCCTGCGGCGAAAAGGACGAACCCTCTCCCACACCACCCCCTGCCGACGAATCGCGCACCGTGCTCGTGTACATGGTGGCGAACAACAACCTGCGCTCCTGGGCTCTCAAAGACATGATTGAGATGCAGGAGGGCGTGAATAACGGTGGCTTGGGCGACAAAGGACGTCTACTCGTGTATCACGATGCCGGAGAGCCTACACTCATAGAGATTCTGCCTAACCGCATCGACACCCTCGAGACATACCCCTATAACCGCTACGCCGTTCAGAGCGAGCGGATGCTTCAGGTGATTGACGATTCGCGAAGCCATGCACCTGCCGCCGACTACGGGCTTGTGCTTTGGAGCCACGGAACCGGATGGATTCAGAACGGCATGGAAATGCCCGAGACAAGGAGCGATGTGCCGGGACATGACGTGATTGTACAATCCTTCGGCGACGACCGCGGCAAGAAGATGAACGTTACAACCCTGGCCGAGGTGCTTGAAAGCCGCAAATTCTCATGGCTTTACTTCGACTGCTGCCTGATGAACTCGGTCGAGGTGGCCTACCAACTCCGCAACGCCGTGCCACTTATCGCAGGCAGTCAGATTGAACTGCCCGCCGCAGGTATGCCTTATCACCTCAACATCGAACCGTTCTTCGCCTCCGGCAAAGCCGACCTTATCGGAGCCGCATCCAACACATACGGCTATTACAATGGCATGAGCGGATATTACTGCGCCATGAGCGTTATTGACACATCCGCGCTCGACCGACTCGCCGCTGCATCGCGCAATATCTTCGGCAAAGCAGCTCCGGGCTACCCTGCCGGGCATACGTTGCAGGACCTTTACCCGACTGCACCCAACCTCCATTTCGATTTCAGCGATTATATCGAAGCTCTTTGCATGGGCGCTGACGGTGCCACTCCGCAATGGCCCGGAGCCGAAAACGACCTCGCCGAATTTCATGCCGCACTCGCCGAGACAGTCATCTATGAGGATGCGATGCCTTACGTGCCATACGGCTCACGCCTGCTGCCGCTCGAAAAGCATTGCGGCCTCGCAACTTTCGTGATGAAAGACAGTGAGGACGCCACGACAAACAATTACAATACCCTGTCGTGGTACGCCGACGTGGCGAGCGCCCTTTTCCATTGATTCCCCGAAACCGCAACAACTTACATATACAACCGTGTTATTACAAATTCCTTCTACACCCGTAGCCGTTCCGGACTCGGTTCCCACCGTGCGCCAGGAGCTTCAGATGCTGTCGTCGCTTCCTTTCGACGAAATGATGAACAAACTCATAGCTTCAGCCGTGTCGCTGGTAATCAACGTTGCCATAGCCGTGGCAGTGTTCTATATCGGCAAGTTCATCATCCGCAAAATCTTCAACCTTGTGAGCGGCATCCTGCTCAAGCGCCATGTCGACACCTCGATTGCCTCCTTCGTGCTGAGTATGGTGAGGATTGTGCTCTACTTTATCCTGATAGTGACCGTAATCGGAATCTTAGGCATAGAGACATCATCGTTTATAGCGCTGTTCGCCTCGGCCGGTGTTGCCATCGGTATGGCATTGAGCGGCACTCTGCAAAACTTCGCAGGCGGTGTGCTCATCCTGTTGCTGAAGCCTTACCGCATAGGTGATTTCATTGAAGCCCAAGGCTATTCGGGCACCGTACGCGAGATACAGATTTTCCACACTATCATCTGCACCGGCGACAACAAGTCAATCATCATTCCCAACGGAGGCCTCTCAACCGGCTCGGTCAATAACTGGTCGAAAGAGGAATACCGTCGCGTCGACTGGATTGTTGGCATATCCTACGGCGACAATATAGACACTGCCCGCCGCAAACTCCTCGAAATCGTCGACTCTGATGCGCGCATCCTCCACAAGCCTGCCGAAGAGCCCGCACTTTCGCCCAAGAAAGACCCGGCCAAAGCCGTGTCGGCTCTCATCAAGCCCGAGGTAATCACCGACCCGGCGGTGGTTGTGAAAGAACTCTCGGCCAGCAGCGTTGACCTGCGTCTGACTGCCTGGGCACGCACATCCGACTACTGGGGCGTGTTCTTCGACATCAACGAGCGCATCTACAAGGAACTCCCCGCCGCCGGAATCAACTTCCCCTTCCCGCAGATGGACATTTGGGTTAAGAAGCAAGAGTGAAAGGTGAAAGGTGAAATTTTGAAAATTAAAATTTTCAAGTGAAGATAATAGTTTCCTCCCAAACATTTATCTTCACTTTTCACTTTTACCCCTTCACCCAACCTCCATTGCATTTCTCTTCACTTTCCACTTTCAACCTTTCACCTTACCTCCAAGCACCGGAGGTGCTTTTTCATTAGAAAACCCCGCGCTTTAGCGTGGGGATACGAAGCTCTAATCCGAACGCAAGTCTCGGTGAGACGACTCATAATATCCGTTACCATAAGACGCCTCTCCGAGGCTGCGGAGCACGGGGTGACACTCTGCCCCATGCTGAAGCATGGGGTTCTCGCATTATAAAGCACCTCCGGTGCTAATCGCGCCAACGCACACGTCCCTTCACTTTCAACCTTTCACCCATTTCACCTTACCTCCAAGCACCGGAGGTGCTTTTTCATTAGAAAACCCCGCGCTT
>CAJURN010000002.1:0-44091 GCA_910589055.1 uncultured Muribaculaceae bacterium | reverse complement strand
TGCCCCATGCTGAAGCATGGGGTTCTCGCATTATAAAGCACCTCCGGTGCTAATCACGCCAACGAGCTATTTTCTTCACTTTCAACCCTTCACCCAATCCACAACACCTCCCCCGACCTCCAACACACTTCCCTTCACTTTTCACTTTCAACCCTTCACCCAACCTCAAACACCTCCCCCCAACCTCCAACACATTTCCCTTCACTTTTCACTTTTAACCTTTCACCCAATCCCCAACGTTATTCTTAGCGATTTTTAAGCATCGCGGGAGAGGTGCTTTGCGTTTTTTTTCTTATTTTTGCATATATATTGGCGGAGTTTGTACCCGACCGAGCGGTCAGGAACGCCAACACACTAAATACCAGAGCTTAAACCGTCCTCCTCTGCGGCAATAAGCTCTCGCGGGCCATGCCGTCCGCCTCCTGCATAAGAAAAAAATAAAAAATATAAGATAAATGACACGCAAATGGAACTATCCCACGATAACTTCAGAGGAGAAGCGGCAAGGAAGTGAGCTTGCCCGGCGGTTCGCCAATTGTCCGCCGGTGAGTGACCTTCTCGTTCAGCGCGGCATCACCACCATCGCCGCTGCCGAGAAGTTCTTCCACCCCTCTCTCCGGGATCTTCACGATCCGTTCCTTATGCCCGACATGGACAAGGCGGTCGACCGCCTGAACCGCGCTATGGGCGCCAAGGAAAAAATCATGATTTACGGCGACTACGACGTTGACGGCACTACCGCCGTTGCTCTCGTCTACCGCTATCTCCAGAATTTCTATTCCGAACTCGATTTCTACATTCCCACCCGCTACGACGAGGGCTATGGCATCTCGCGCAAGAGCATCGACTACGTGGCCGAGCAGGGCGTGAAGCTTGTAATCATTCTCGACTGCGGCATCAAGGCTATTGATGAAATCAAGTATGCTGCCGAGCGCGGTATCGACTTCATCATCTGCGACCACCACGTGCCGGACGACGAACTCCCTCCCGCCGTGGCGATACTGAATCCCAAACTCGAAGGTTCACCCTACCCCTGCCCCCACCTTTCGGGCTGCGGAGTGGGCTACAAGCTGATGCAGGCTTTCTCTATAAGCAACGGCATTGCAACGGCTGAACTTGAGTCGATGCTCGACCTCGTGGCCGTGAGTATCGCGGCGGACATCGTGCCGATGATCGACGAGAACCGCGTTATGGCCTACATGGGTCTTAAAAGGCTCAACACCAACCCCAACATGGGTCTGCGCGCCATCATACGCACCTGCGGACTCGGCGGCAAGGAACTTACCATCAGCGATGTGATATTCAAGATAGGGCCGCGCATCAACGCGTCAGGCCGCATGCAGAGCGGTCGCGAGGCCGTGGAACTGCTCGTGGCACGCGATGCCAAGGATGCCGCGCGTAAGAGTCTCGCCATCGACCAATACAACAAAGACCGCAAGGAACTCGACAAGCGCATCACCGAGGAAGCCAACGCCATCCTCGAGGCGCGCGGCGAAATGCACTCCCCCAAGAAGTCAATCGTAATCTACAACAAAGACTGGCACAAAGGCATCATCGGCATCGTGGCCTCGCGTCTGACCGAACTTTACTACAAGCCCTCGGTTGTGCTCACGCTCGCCAACGGCCTTGCCACGGGTTCGTCGCGCTCGGTTCACGGATTCGACATCTACAAGGCTGTGGATTCGGCACGCGACCTGCTCGAGAACTTCGGCGGTCACCCCTATGCCGTGGGACTCTCGCTCAAGGAAGAGAACATCCCCGCCTTCACCCAGCGCTTCGAGGAATATGTGGCTGCCAATATCCTGCCCGAGCAGATGATGCCGCAGATTGATATTGATGCCTTCCTGACATTCTCGGAAATCACTCCGGAATTTGTGTCAACACTGCGCCTGTTCAACCCCTTCGGCCCCGGAAACCAAAAGCCGACATTCTGCACACGACGTGTCAAGGACTTCGGCACGAGCAAGCTCGTTGGCCGCAACCTCGAACACATCAAGCTCGAACTGGTCGACGACACTTCCGGCCGCGTCATCAACGGCATCGCCTTCAACATGGCCCAGTACTTCGAGCACATCCACTCGGGACGTCCTTTCAACATCTGCTACACCATTGAGGAGAACAAGCATCAGAACGCTTCATCCTCGCTTCAGCTCATGGTGAAACAGATACGCACGGTAATGGAATAACACATGTCTGACCCGGACATCCCCTACGGCTACTATGATTTCTCGGACGAAGTGTACGAGGAAGCAAGCAGCTACGGCAATGCCGGGACCGACATCCACGAAGTGCTCCAGCGATACTGGGGATTTCCCGGTTTCCGTCCGCGCCAGGAGGAGATAATACGCTCAGTACTTTCGGGCAAAGACACCATTGGCCTGCTCCCGACGGGTGGCGGCAAGTCAATCACATTTCAGGTTCCGGCGCTCGTGCTGCCGGGGCTTACAGTGGTTGTGACGCCGTTGATCTCGCTGATGAAAGACCAGATTGACAACCTCTCCGACCGCGGAATCCGCGCCGTGTGTCTCCACTCCGGAATGAGCCGCGCCGAATCGGAATACGCCTGCGAGCTGTGCCACTCCGGAAAAGCCAAGCTGCTGTATGTGGCTCCCGAACGCCTCGGACGCGAGACATTCATCGCGCGCCTTCGGTCGTGGAATCTTTCTCTTCTCGTGGTCGACGAAGCCCATTGCATATCACAATGGGGCTACGACTTCCGCCCGTCGTATCTGAAGATTGATACGGTAAGGACTCTGTTTCCACAGGTTCCGGTGCTTGCCCTGACGGCTTCGGCCACGCCTGAGGTCGTGGCCGACATCGCAGCCAAGCTGTCGCTTTCCGACCCGGCGGTCTTCTCACTGAGTTTCTCGCGCGACAACATTTCGTATCTTGTGCGGCGCTGCGACAAGAAAGAAGACACGATGATGCGCGTGCTCCGCAACACCGTTGGCCCGGCAATCGTGTATGTCCGTTCCCGCAAGCGCACACGCGAACTCTGCACCTACATCCGTGCCGAAGGCATCACCGCCGAATACTACCATGCCGGACTTTCGCCGGAGGAAAAGAACGACTTCCAGAACCGCTGGCGCTCGGGCGAATCGCGGGTCATAGTTGCCACGACCGCTTTCGGCATGGGCATCGACAAGCCCGACGTGCGCGTGGTAATACACCACGACATCCCCTCGACTCTTGAGGAATACTATCAGGAAGCGGGTCGCGCAGGCCGCGACGGCTTGCGGTCGTTTGCCGTGCTGCTCTATACCGACGGCGACAAGGCTGCCCTGAGCCGCCGCATAACGGAGAATTTTCCGCCCAAGGATTTCCTTCTGAAAGTGTACGACAGTACGTGTGTGTTTCTCAACGTAGGCGTGGGAGCGGGATACAACCGAACATTCGAATTCAATCCTGAAGTGATGTCCGCACGCTTTGAACTGCCGCTGCCGCAGACTCGAAGCGCCCTGTCGATCCTGAGCCGTACAGGCTATATAGAATATGTCGATGAGGTTGCCACCCGGTCGAGGGTCATGATTCTGTCCTCGCGTGAGGATATATACTATCTCAGCCTTGACAGCGACACTGAGGCCGTGCTGCAAGCCATCATGCGGTGCTACGGAGGGTTGTTTGCCGACTATGTGTATATCAGCGAGCGTCTTGTGGCCTACCGTCTCGGCATCAAGCCCGACGACGTGTATCAGGCTCTGCTGAAATTGTCGAAAATGCACGTCGTGAGCTACATACCGCTCAGCCGCACCCCCTATATATACTTCCCGACCTCGCGCGAACTGTCGCGGCATCTTGTCATTCCGCGCGAAGTCTACGAGGAACGCCGCAAGTGCTTCGAGAACCGCATCAAGGCCATGAAGGAATACATCTGGGGCGAGGAAGGCTGCCGCGTAAACAGGATGCTGCGCTACTTCGGAGAGACGCCAGCAGGGCCGTGCGGCTCATGCGACATCTGCCGTGCGACGCGAAAGAAAACCTCCGCCGACAGCGCAGGAATCAAGGAAAGACTTATGGAAATTCTGAGAGAATATGCGTCAGACGGAGCAGTCGACACGGATTCAGTGCTCGCTCATTTCGCCACATGCACATCCGAGGCGGTGGATATTCTGCGGAATCTTGCCGAAAGCGGTGAAATCGAACTCACGGCATCTACCGTCAGGCTCAGGCAGGCTGGCGGAAAGTGACGACGCGGTTGTAGACGAAGTTGGCAAGCGTATATACCACGTTGCCGAGCAGTGTCGCAATACCGTAGCCTGATAGAATCAGTCCGTAGAAATTGAAAATAAGGTCGCCGAGCTGCGAGCTGTTGAGCATCCACACCACCCAGAACTGCAGGCCGTAGCACAAAAGAAATCCGACGATGAAACGCAGCGCCTCACGACGGTACTCGCCCTTAGACTGAAAAACCCACTGTTTGTTGCATAGAAAGGAATTTACCACGCCGCAGATGTAGCCGAGCGCGTTGCTCACGTAGTCGTTGATTCCGAGCAATGATTTGCACAGATATATGACACCGAGCGTGATGAGCGTGTTAAGCACACCCACGATGCAATATTTTATGAACTGGAGGGTCTTTTCTTTGTCAATAACTTTAGTCATGGTCGGGAAGGTCTTTAGGGTCGACGCGGAGTATAGGTAGCGACCAATTGTAGTGCACGGCAAGAATACGCAGGCCGATTACGCTCACGGCGCAGGAAACCTGCGGAATCCACGCGGCCATGCCCGGTATCGAGTTGAAAATCCAGTACACCACTCCACCGGCGAGGCAGGCCGTGGCATAGATATCCTTGCGGAAGAAGAGCGGTTCCTCGTTGATAAGAATATCTCGGATAACCCCGCCGAATGAGCCTGTGGTAATGCCCATCACGATAGCCACCCACATGGGATACCCTGTGGCAAGGGTCTTTTCGATACCGACTACAACGAAGAGCGCCAGGCCGATGGCGTCGAAAATGAAGAGCGTGCGCATGCCCTTTACGAGCGCCTTGCGGAACACGATAACCGTGAGCAGCGACAGCCCCGTGACGGCAAGATACATCCACGTCTGCATCCAGAACACCGGAATATCAAGCAGCACGTCGCGCAATGTACCGCCGCCGATTGCGGTGACAAGGCCTATTACATAGGCTCCGAACCAGTCGAAACTCTTTGCCGCAGCGAGGCGTATGCCGGAAATGGCAAAAGCTATGGTACCGAGTACCTCGATTATAAACAGAACAAGGTTGTCTCCTGTCATTTTTTCTGTTGCGCTTTCTTTTCCTCCCTCGCGGCTTTGGCAATGCGCGCGGCATTGTACTTGCACACGTCGGCAAGGAAGCATGAGCCACATTCGGGCTTCCGGGCGCGGCACACGTAGCGGCCATGGAGAATGAGCCAATGGTGGGCGCGCGGAATGATTTCTTCAGGAATATTGGCGGTGAGTGTTTTCTCGGTTTCGAGCGGAGTGCGGCTTCCGTCGGTGAGTCCGATGCGGTTGGCGACACGGAACACGTGGGTATCGACGGCCATTGCGGGAAGGTCAAACACCACGGAGAGAATCACGTTTGCAGTCTTGCGGCCAACGCCGGGAAGAGTGAGCAATTCTTCCATGGTTGAAGGCACCTCACTGCCGAAATCGCTCACGAGCTTGCGAGCCATTCCGGTGAGAGCCTTTGCCTTGTTATTGGGATAGGATACCGACTTTATGTACTCGAACACCTCGAAAGTCTCGGCCTCGGCAAGTTTTTCCGGAGTGGGAAAGGCGGCAAACAGCTCAGGGGTAATCATATTGACGCGCTTGTCGGTGCACTGGGCCGAAAGAATCACCGCCACAAGAAGCTGAAAGGGATTCTTGTAGTGGAGTTCGGTCTCGGCCACGGGCATTTCGCGGCTGAAGCGCTCGATTACCTGCCTGTATCGTTCGGCCTTTCTCATCGGCTGGAATCGTATCAGCGGGCGGAAGCGAATTCCTCAAGGAAACGCACGTCGTTTTCGGAGAACATGCGGAGGTCCTTCACCTGATATTTGAGGTTGGTGATGCGTTCAATACCCATACCGAGTGCGAAACCGCTGTATTCCTTGGAGTCGATGCCGCAGGCTTCGAGGACGTTGGGGTCCACCATGCCGCATCCGAGGATTTCGACCCAACCGGTGTGCTTGCAGAAAGAGCAGCCTTTGCCGCCGCAGAGGTTACAGCTGATATCCATTTCAGCCGAGGGTTCGGTGAAGGGGAAGTAGCTGGGACGGAGACGGATTTGGGTGTCGGGTCCGAACATTTCGCGGGCGAAGTAGAGAAGTGTCTGACGGAGGTCGGCGAAGGTCACATTGCGGTCGACGTACAGAGCCTCTACCTGATGGAAGAAGCAGTGGGCGCGGGCGGAAATGGCTTCGTTGCGGTAGACGCGTCCGGGGCAGATGATGCGGATGGGAGGTTTCTGTGTAGTCATCACGCGTGTCTGCACGGAGGATGTGTGGGTGCGCAGAAGCACGTCGGGATTGCGGCCGATGAAGAATGTATCCTGCATATCGCGTGCGGGATGGTCGGCGGCGAAGTTGAGCGACTCGAACACGTGCCAGTCGTCTTCCACTTCAGGACCTTCGGCGATGGTGAAGCCAAGGCGGCGGAAGATTGCGATGATTTCCTCACGCACGAGCGAGAGGGGATGGCGTGTTCCGAGACGTACGGGAGCAGCCGTGCGCGTAAGGTCAAGTGCACCTGCGGCAGCGGCACCGCTTCCGGCACTTTCGCGGAGGGAGTTGATTGTATCGGTTGCGAAATTCTTGAGTTCGTTGATAGCCTGACCGATTTCGCGTTTCTGCTCGGCGGGAACGTTACGGAAATCGTTCATAAGGGCCGACACAGCGCCCTTTTTGCTGAGATATTTGATGCGGAGAGCCTCCACCTCGGCCGCGTCGGCGGCGGTAAGGGCGGCGATTTCCTCGCGCAGTGCGTTTATTTTATCTATCATCTTGTATGACTGTATTTCTTTTAGCTGCAAAGTTAGTAAAATAAAGTCGAAGTTACGAAAAACAGACGTACAAAATAAAGGACGCGAGGAGGTTGCAGATATGCGTTTGCTCTGTTATCGGCGTCCTCCGCACGCCATTCAGCAGGATAGAGCAACCCCGCACACCTCCGGCTAAAAGCCTACGGTGTACGGGGTTACTCTTAAATCAGCGTCCTGTGGACGCGCTTTTACCAATCTTTTATAATACCTTAGACGGAGGGTCGGACAAGTCCGACCCTCCGTCTAAAAGGCAATTATTTATCGCGCATGAACACGTTGATCGGGGTGCCGAAGAAATCCCAGTGTTCGCGGATTTTATTTTCGAGGTATCTGCGGTAAGGCTCCTTGACCCACTGCGGCAGATTGCAGAAGAAAATAAATGTCGGCACCTGCGAGCCTTTGAGCATCGTGATATATTTGATTTTCACGAATTTGCCCTTGTTGCTTGGCGGCGGATATGCGGCGATGTCTTCCTGCATTACAGTGTTGAGCTGCGAGGTGGGCACGGTGCGCTTGCGATTCTGGAACACCTGCACGGCTGTTTCAAGCACCTTGAAGATGCGCTGCTTGGTAAGGGCCGAGGTGAAGATAATGGGGAAGTCGACAAAGGGAGCGAAGCGCTCGCGGATTGCATTTTCGTAGTGCTTGATGGCGGCGGTGGACTTGTCTTCCACGAGGTCCCACTTGTTCACCACTACAACAAGTCCCTTCTTATTCTTCTGAATAAGGGAGAAAATGTTGACGTCCTGAGTCTCGATACCACGGGTTGCGTCAATCATGAGGATGCAGACGTCGCTGGCCTCGATGGCACGGATTGAGCGGATTACCGAGTAGTACTCGATGTCTTCGTTGACTTTGTTTTTCTTGCGTATTCCGGCGGTGTCGACAAGGTAGAAGTCGAAGCCGAATTTATTGTAACGGGTGTAAATCGAGTCGCGCGTTGTTCCGGCGATATCAGTGACGATATGGCGGTCTTCGCCGATAAAGGCGTTGATGAGCGATGACTTACCGGCGTTGGGTCGGCCAACGATGGCAAACTTGGGTATGTCGTCGAGTTTCTCGGCTTCCTCAAGGTCCTTTTCAGGGAGCTTCGATACCACTTCGTCCAGGAGGTCACCTGTTCCGTAGCCGTTGACTGCGGAAACGGGATACGGGTCGCCAAGGCCGAGCGAATAAAACTCGGCAATGTTGTAGACCCACTCGTTTGAATCCACCTTGTTTGCCACGAGGATAACCGGCTTGCGGGACTTGCGCAGAATTTCGGCCACATGGTCGTCAAGGTCGGTCACGCCGTTCATGGCGTCCACGACGAAAAGGATTTCATCGGCCTGCTCGATTGCGAGCTCGACCTGTTTGTTGATTTCAGATTCGAAAACGTCTTCCGAATTGACTACCCAACCGCCGGTATCCACGATGGAGAATTCCTTTCCGTTCCAATCGACCTTGCCGTACTGGCGGTCGCGCGTTGTACCTGCCGTGGGGTCCACGATTGCGGTACGCGACTGGGTAAGGCGGTTGAAGAGGGTGGATTTACCGACATTGGGGCGTCCTACTATTGCTACAAGTTGTCCCATGCGATTAAGGGGTTGTTATGGTTGATGTGTTATATGATTCTTTATTCAATATATCCGAATGAACGGAGCTTGTTCTCGCGGTTTCGCCAGTTGGGTTCAACCTTGACGAAGAGTTCGAGATAGACTCTCTTGCCAAAGAATGTCTCGATATCCTTTCGGGCCTCGGTGCCGACTTTCTTGAGCATCGAACCTCCCTTGCCGATGAGGATTCCTTTCTGGCTGTCGCGCTCGACGTAGATTACCGCCATGATATGGATGGCGCCTTCCTTTTCCTCGAATTTCTCGACTATTACCTCTGCGGAGTAAGGTACTTCCTTGTCGTAGTTGAGCAGAATTTTCTCACGGATGATTTCCGTGACGAAGAATCGTGCGGGCTTGTCGGTGAGGGCATCCTTGCCGAAGTACGGCTCTCCTTCGGGAAGCAGCTCAACGATACGTGCCATCAGGTTGGTGACGTTGAAATGTTCCTTTGCCGAGGTGGGGAAAATCTGAGCGTTGGGGAGCAGTTCCTGCCAGCGTGCCACGATTTTTTCAAGCTCGCCGTTGTTCTTGAGCAGGTCAATCTTATTGATAACCAGCAGAACGGGCACCTTCTCCTTTGCAACCTTGGCGAGGAAGTCGGCGTTTTTGGTCGGGTCTTCCACCACATCAGTGACATACAGGAGAATATCGGCGTCGGTGAGGGCGCCTTCGCTGTAACCGAGCATGCTTTCCTGGAGCTTGTACTTGGGCGCGAGCACTCCGGGGGTATCGGAGAAAACAATCTGATACTCAGGAGTGTTGACAATGCCCATGATGCGGTGGCGTGTGGTCTGGGCCTTGGAAGTTATGATGCTTACGCGCTCGCCCACGAGGTCGTTCATAAGCGTGGATTTACCCACGTTGGGGTTTCCTACGATGTTTACAAATCCCGACTTGTGAGGGGCCGCGGTGGTTTCTTTGGTGTTAAGTTCACTCATAATATGTCGTGTTTTAGATTATATTCAATGACAACCTTTATATCAAGGTGTTCTGAATATAAACAAAAATAGCACCTGAAAAGATGCTATTTTCGTAAAAAAGTTCATCCGGAAGGTGTGATTCTGGATTAGAGATCCCACACGACATACATCGCGCCCCAGGTGAATCCTGCGCCGAAAGCGGTGAGGATGAGCTTGTCGCCCTTGCGGAGCTTGCCCTTGTATTCGTCGAGACACAGGGGGATGGATGCTGCGGATGTGTTGCCGTAGTGCTCGATGTTGACGAGTACTTTCTCGGCGGGGAATCCGGCGCGTCCGCTGACGGCCTCGATGATACGGAGGTTGGCCTGGTGGGGGATGAGGTAATCGACATCTTCCACGGTGAGATTGTTGCGCTGCATCACGTCCTGGGTGGATGTGAGCATGTTCATCACGGCGTGTTTGTAGACGCTGCGACCGTCCTGGAAGAGGAAGTTGTCGCCGGCTTCGATGGCCTCGTGTGTGATGGGGTGAGCAGAACCGCCTGCGCGCATGAGGAGGTGTTCAAGACCGATACCGTCGGTGTGGAAAACACCGTCGATAACACCGACGCCGTTTTCTTCGGTGGGCTCAACGAGCACAGCTGCGGCACCGTCGCCGAAGAGGGGGCAGGTGGAGCGGTCGTTGTAGTTTACCATCGAGGACATTTTCTCGGCAGCCACAATCACGACTTTCTTATAGATTCCCGAGCGGATGTAGCCGGTAGCGTCCTGAAGAGACACGATGAAACCGGCGCAAGCGGCCTGGATGTCGTAGGCGTATGCGTTCTTGAGTCCGCAGCCGTAGGCGATAACTGATGCCGTGGCGGGGAAACGGTAGTCGGGGTTTGATGTGGCGCAGATTACCAGCTCGATTTCTTCGGGGTTTGTACCGGTTGATTCGAGCAGGCGCTGAACGGCCTTGATGCCCATATAGGACGATCCGGCACCGTCCTTCTTGAGGATGCGGCGTTCCTTGATGCCGACGCGTGTAGTAATCCATTCGTCGTTGGTGTCCACCATTTTTGAGAGCATCTCGTTGTCGAGAATGTCGTCGGGAACGTAGGAGGCAATGCCGGAAATACGTGCGTTAACCATAATTCTTTGGTGTGAATCGGATAAAATTCTACTCTTCCCGGCGGCGTGAATCAAAAGTCGCGCCGCCGGGAAGAGCGTGAAAATTCGTTAAGACCTCGGCAGCTTGTCTGCCGCAGGGTGTGGATGTCAGGCGAGGCAAGGCTCAAGAGCGATGCCGCATCGGACTCCGCGACGTCAGAAGATTGACGTCAGAGATTAGAGAGCTTCGTCCTTTACGATGGCCTGTTTGCCACGGTAGTATCCACATTCACCGCATACGGTGTGATAGATGTGCCAGGCGCCGCAGTTGGGACAGAGTGCCAGCGTGGGGGCAACTGCCTTGTCGTGGGTTCTGCGCTTTGCTGTACGAGTCTTTGATTGTTTGCGTTTAGGATGTGCCATTTTCTTTTATTTTTCTTTGTTTCTTCTATATTCTTCGAATCGCTCGCCGCCCGGAAGGAGGCTTGCTTTATTGGTTTCAGCCCCGACGGCAGGGCTGTTGTGGAAGGGCTTAGTCTTCGGTGTCGGAGAGCTTTCTGAGAGCGTCCCAACGAGGGTCGGAAGGAGCTTCCTGATCGAGGTTGTCGATTTCGTCGATAAGGTCGTTTTCCAGATCGGCGTCTTCGTCGCCTCCGCGTGCGCGGTGTTTCTTCAGCATGGCACTCATCTGGCGGTTGCACTTTCCGAGGGGATGCACATGCTTCATCGGAATCGCGAGCGTGACAGTGTCATAAATCATATATGCGACGTTGAGATAATTGTCGCTGTCGGGAATCTCAAGCACTTCGTCGCTGTCGTCGTTGTAGTCCTCGCCGTATTTCACCACAATGTGGTAGGAAGTCTCAATCGGATAATGCAAATCGTCGAGACAACGGTCGCAAATCAGCACCACCTCACCGGTGATGTTGAAAGAGAGGTCATAATACTCGCCGTTATACACGACAACGAGCTTCACCGTCAGGTCGGCGTCGTGAACATCGGCGCTTTCCATATTGGCAAAGAACTGCTTATCGAGGTGATACTCAAACTCATGAGTACCAACTCCGAGGCTTTTCAGGGGCAGCTTAAAAGCTGTGTACTTTCCCATTGTTCTATTTTAGTCTGAAAAAACTTTGCAAAGTTATCCATTTCCGACCAATCTAACAACTTTTTCCAAGAAATTTTTCAATCATCGCTTGCAGGTTGGATGTGGAAGTGGCCGTGGCGGTATTTGAATTCGATGATGCCGATGGCGGCAAGGCGTGCAATCATGCGGGCGGCGCGGCGTTCGGAAATGTGCAGGCGCAGGGCAATCTCGCGTGTGTCGTGGGGCGCGTCTTCGGCGGAAATAAGGCTTAGAAGTCGGCTTTCGTGCTCGGAAAACGCAAGCCCTCCGGCTGTGTTTTCTTCACGGAGCCGCCATGCCTCGACCATAAGGGGATGGGCGCCGATGTTTTCATCGGCAACGCGGTAGTAGGCTTTCCACGAGCCGTCGGTGTCGCAGGCCATCACGGGGCGTGAGGGCGCGGCTGCTACGGAGGCGACTATCACCACCGTGTGGGCATCGACGCTGTATGCCTTGAATTCCACTTGCTGCGCGGGACGGCAATATCGGCTTGCGGCTTGCTCGACCACGTAGATGTCTTCTTCGTTGCGCACTCCGGCAAGTGTGCCGTTGTCTTTAACGCCAATAAGCAGGCGACCTCCGCGGTTGTTGGCGAAGGCGCAGACGGAGCGGGCAATCTTGCGTGCGTCGGAAATCAGGTACTTGAAGTCCTGGCACTCGTGCTCGCCCTCGGCTACCATGCGACGCAACAGCGCCGCTCCACGTACCGGCTGGAGGTCTTTCACTGTCGTTGGATGTTTACCTTGGGGATTAAGGGATTAAGGATTAAGAATGAATAGACAGGAGAACAGGAGAGCAGGAGTGGAGGCGGGGTTAATCCCTTAATTTTTAACTCCCTAATCTCCAATCTCTAATCCTTAATCTCTTTACTTTAGCTAATGAGTTGCAGGAGGGAGCGGATGGCGGCGAAGGTGCGGGCGGGGGCGTCGGTCCAGAAGTTTTCGTACTGGGAAATGTTGTCGCCGTCGCCGGGAGTGTCGCTGATTACGCGCATGCACACAAAGGGTACATCTTTCAGATGGCACACCTGGGCGATTGCTGCGGATTCCATATCCACGGCTGCAACTTCGGGATAGAGGGCTTTGATGCGGGCGAGATCGTCGGGTTCGCTCACGAAGATGTCGCCTGAGGCGAGAAGGCCTTCTTTGGCGCCGAGACGCGCTCCGAAATCTTCGGGAAGTGGGCAAGAGAATCTTGCGGGACAGCCGGCAGCCTCGCCTCGTTCGGTACCGGGGCCACACCACACGTCGTGGTAGGCAATCTCGCGAGCAAGAAAGAGTTCGCCGATTCCGGGCTTGCCTTCGTCGTGGCCTGTGCCGCCTGCCACGCCTGTATTTATTACAATGGATGGATGGAAGGTGTCGATAAGCGTCAGGGCGCCGACTGCGGCGTTGACTTTACCGATTCCGCACTGCATCACCACGACCTCGCGGGTGCCGATGCGTCCGGAATGGAAGGTAAAACCGTTGACACTTGTATGGGAGCAATCCTCCATGTTGGGCAGAAGGAGAGCCAGCTCCTTCTCCATCGCTACGATAATTCCTGTTTTCATAATTTGCAAAATTAGGCATTTCACGGCAGGGGAAGAGGGGTGGAGAGGGGCGTTTAACATTTTTTCACCCGTCGGAAGTAATTTTCGGTGCGTGCGTGCGTCTAATTATCGTAAATTTGGCAAAATATTTATTCCAACCATATCATTTTCAAGATGAAGAAATTTATTTTAAGAGGTCTTGCAGCGCTTACGCTACTTCTGAGCGGCGCTTCTATGACAATGGCCCAGGAGATGCAACAGCTTCCCCAGGATCCGGCTCTCGTGACCGGAAAACTTGACAACGGTCTTACATATTACATCCGCAAGAACGCCACCCCCAAGGGTCAGGCCGACTTCTACATTGCCCAGAAAGTAGGCTCTATCCTTGAGGAAGACAATCAGCGCGGTCTGGCCCACTTCCTTGAGCACATGTGCTTCAACGGAACCACCAACTTCCCTGAAAAGGGCATCATCAACTGGCTTGAGTCGGTGGGTGTGAAATTCGGCTACAACCTCAACGCCTACACTTCGGTTGACGAAACCGTCTACAACATTTCCAATGTGCCCGTAAGCCGCACAAGCGTGCAGGACTCCTGTCTTCTTATCCTCCACGACTGGTCGTGCGACCTCACTCTCGACCCGAAGGAAATCGACGCCGAGCGCGGTGTAATCCATGAAGAATGGCGCCGTTCCAACGTAGGAAGCATGCGCGTTCTCGAGCAGCTTCTTCCCACCATCTACCCCGACAACCGCTACGGCTACCGCCTGCCTATCGGCACAATGGAGGTTGTTGACAACTTCCCCGCACAGGCACTCGTTGACTACTACCACACATGGTACCGTCCCGACCAGCAGGCTATTATCGTTGTCGGCGACATCGACCCGACCTACATCGAATCGAAAATCAAGGAAATCTTCTCGCCCATCCCCATGCCCGCCAACGCCAAGGAGCGCATCTACTTTGAAGTAGAGGACACCCCCGGCACCATCTATGCAATCGGCAAGGACAAGGAAGTGAAGGCCGGTGAGGTGATGATGATGTTCAAAACCGAGACCATGGTTCCCCGCGAGATGCGCAACACCCAGCTTTTCTTCGCTGTGAACTACATGACAACAATGGTTCAGCGCATGCTCAACAACCGCCTGAGCGAACTTGCCAAGAAACCCGACACCGACTATGCGTCAGCAAGTGTGTATATCAGCGATTTCTTCCTTGCCAAGACCAAGGAAGCCCTCACACTCAACGTGACCGGCAAGGGTAATGACATCCTCCCCGGATTCGCTGAGGCTTACCGTGAGGTTCTCCGCGCCACACAGCACGGCTTCACCGTTGGAGAATACGAACGCGCACGTGCCGAATTCATTTCGTCAATCGAGAAAGAATTTGACAGCCGCGACGACCGCGAGAACGACAGCTATTCCAAAGAATACGTACGTCTGTTCGTTGACAACATTCCCGCTCCCGGCATCGCAGTCGAGAAGCAGCTCTACGACCAGTACGCCAACGTATTTACCGTGGATCAAATCAACACCCTTCTGCCCCAGCTTGTTACCGACGACAACCGTATCGTTGTAGCCATCCTTCCCGAAAACGACACCTATGTTGTTCCCACCGAAGAGCAGTTTGTAGCCACAGTCAATGCCATTGACGACGAAACACTCGAAGCCTACAAGGATGAGATGCGTACCGACCCGCTTATCCCCAACCTTCCCAAGGCAGGCAAAATCACATCTTCCCGCAAACTTGCAGAATGGAACGCTACCGAATACACCCTCTCCAATGGTGTCAAGGTAATCGTGAAGCCCACCGAATTTGCCAAGAATGAAATCTACTTCGACGCAATCGCAGTAGGCAACGGCACCTCCACAGTTGACCCGGCACTTGCCGCAACCGTCAAGTTCATGCCCTACGCCCTCAGCCGCCACGGCCTGAACGACTACACCAACTCCGACCTTCAGAAGTATCTCCAGGGCAAGCAGGCCAACGTAGGCTTCACAGCCGACTCATATCTGCGTGAGGTTGAAGGCAACACCACCATCAAGGACCTTCCCACCCTCATGGAACTTATCTACGCAACATTCACCGGCATGAACATCACCGCCGACGAATTTGCAGCAATGCAGAGCTCCATCAAGGGCATCGTTGCCAACCAGGAATCCAACCCCGAATATCTCTTCGGCAAGAACCTCATGAAGGCTCTCTTCAAGGCTCCCGCAAAGCAGGCCATCACTTCCGCCGACATCGAGGCCGCCAAACTTGACGAGACCCTCGCCATCACCCGCAAGATGCTCGCCAATGCCGCCGACTACACATTCGTGTTCACCGGCAATATCGACGAGGCTACATTCCTCCCCCTGATGGAACAGTACATCGCCACTCTGCCCGCCGATGCCGCCAAGGCTTCCAAGACCATCGTTACCGATCCCGCATTTGAACCCGCACCCGGCAACGACACAGTAGTCAACACCACCGAAATGCAGACACCCCAGTCGTGGGTATTCATCGCCACCTTCGGCAAAACCGACTACACCGCCAAGAACAAGCTGCTTGCATCTATCGCAGGCCAGATTCTTTCCAAGCGTCTTCTCAACAAGATCCGCGAGGAAATGGGCGCAACCTACTCTATCGGTGCTTCCAGCTCTCTGAGCCGCTACGGCGAAACAAACACCGTGCTTCAGATTCCTTTCCCCATGAAGCCTGAAATGAAGGACGAGGCTCTCGCAGCAATCAAGGATATGGTATTTGCCATGACTTCCGACGTTACCGCAGAGGAACTCAACCCCGTAAAAGAATTCATGGTGAAGAGCGCCAACGAAAGCCTTGAAAAGAACGAAGACTGGGCAGGTGCTATCGCCGCTACCCAGATCAACGGCGTACAGACTTTCACCAACGCAGTTGAAACTCTCAACGAAATCACTGTTGAGGACGTTCAGAACTTCATGAAGCAGCTCCTCGACCAGGGCAATTACCGTGTAATCCTGCTTGACCCCGAGAAAAAAGATTAAGGATTAAAAAGATTAAAGATTATAGGCTATTTAGGCAAATAGACTATAAGGCCACGTGATAAGGCTCCGCCGGAGATTTCCGGCGGAGTTTTTTTGTGCTTTGACGGAACCTAAGCGGAGACGGATGTGTTATAAAATCGTAAACAACATTTCTAATCCGAAAATCATCTTATGAAACTGATTCTTTCTTGTGCTCTTGCTCTATTATGCGCACCGGCACTGCTTGCTTCCCCTGTGGGAGAGACGGCCTCCGACTCGATTCCGTCGCGTATTATCACTCTTTCGGGCAATCCGGAATCGCCTGAACACCGTGAACACATCGCGATGCTGTATTCCCGCACGAATCTTGCTTTCCAGGATCCTGCCGCACCCCGGTTTCTGTTCTTTGACAAGCAGGGACGTGTTGCCTTAGGTATAGGCGGCTATGTCAAGGCTCTGGCGATGTACGACATGGACGGAGCCATCGACAACGACGGATTCGCAACATATAACATTCCTACCCCTTTTGACCCCGCTCAACGTCAACGCTTCGGAGCCTCGGCCAAACATTCCACCTTGTTTTTAAAGATGGTTGCACGAAAGACACGTCTCGGCAGGGTAATTGTGTATCTTCAGACTAATTTCACGGGCGACAACGGAGGTTACGGACTCAAACTGGACCAGGCTTACGTAAGCGTGGGCAATCTTACCTTAGGTAAGGCCCGAAGCACCTTCTCGGATGCTCCTGCAATGGCTCCGACAGTAGACGATCAAAGTCCGTCCGGTCAGGTTACCGCCAAGAACATGCTTGTGCAGTACCGCACTCCGTCGTGGCGCGGTTTTTCGGGAGCCATTTCCGTTGAACTTCCCGAAGCCAAATACACCACTACCGACGCCACACGCGCCATTGCACAGCGCTTTCCCGATATTCCCCTCTATATCCAATACGGATGGAACGAGGAGGCAAGCCACATCCGCCTGTCGGGCATACTGCGCGAGTTGAGCTACCGCGACGAGCTTGCAGGCCGGAATCATTTTGTGACAGGCTGGGGCGTGCAGCTCAGCGCCATCACCAACGTTGTGGGCGGCCTGAAATTCTTCGGTCATTACACCTACGGACGTGGCATATCAAATTATATCAATGACTTTGCAGGCCAAGGGCTTGACCTTGTAGGCTCTCCGGACACAAATGGCAAATTGGTTGCACCGCGCGCCGCCGGATGGACTGCCGGATTCCAGTATAATTTCACGCCAAAACTTTTCGCATCAGTGTCGTACAGCCGCTCGCAGCTTTTCGGCGATGTTGACAAAAGTCTCGGCGGCTCGGCTTACCGCTACGGCCAATATGCTGCGGTGAATGTGTTCTACGACATGTGGAGCGACCTTCGTTTCGGCCTTGAGTATCTCCACGGCACACGCAAGGACTTCAACGGCGACCATGGCCGCGCCAACCGCCTGGAGGCAATGCTGCAGTATAGCTTCTGAGCATTAGATTATGGGTGAAAGGTGAAAAGTGAAATTTGGAAATCAAGATTTCCAAGTGAAGATAATGGTTATTTACTCGATAACATTTTCCTTCACTTTTCACCTTTCACTTTTCACCCTTAAAATTTCACCCTTCACCCTATATCTAACGCTATCCCCTTAAACCTTTTCGGAGGCGGGGGCGTTTATGGTATGTAATTCAAAAAGTACTACAACTAACATAAAAACATACCATAATCATGGAAAGAAAAATTTCATTCAATGACGTCCAGAAGGCGGTTGAAGAGGCTTACCAGCAATTCAAGTCGGAAAGCGACGGAACAGTAGATTCGCGCGTCACCTCCACGAAGGCAGGCGAGTATGCCATAAGTGTCGTGCTCACCGATGGCCGACGTGTCGACAAGGGTGATGTTGATTCGCTGTTCCCTCTCGGCGAAATTGCCAAACTGCCCGTATCAGTGGTTCTTCTGAGCCAGAACTCGGCTGAAGAACTTGTAAAGAAAAGCGGCACATGTTGCTGCAAGTCCAAGGATTCCAAGAAAGTAAAACCTGACATTCCTCTTGGCTCGCACGGACTTCGCGCGGTAAGCGCCGTTGTTCCGCAGAACGATCCGGAAGGAAAATATTCGGTGATTCTTAATCAGCTTGTTGACCTTGCGGGTTCGGAGCCTGTGCTTGACGATGCTCTTTATGAGACATTGAAAAAGCAGGCTGCGGATGCCGACACCGTGAACAAACTCGCCGAAGCGGAGTATTATCTCTACGACGACTCCACGACGACTATTGACCTTTATACCAAATTATTGTCGCTGCGGATGTCGGCCAAACAGCTTGCCGACATGGGCGCGACAGTAGCTGCCGACGGCCGTAATCCTCTCACCGGCGAACCTGCCTTCGACGGAAAGATTGCCGCTTCGGTCGTTACCCTGATGGGTACACGCGGCATGCACCACAATATCAAGGCATGGATGATGACCGCAGGAGTTCCTGCCCGTACAGGATTCGGCGGCGGTGTAGTAGCCGTAATGCCGGGCTTCGGCGCCATCGTGGCCTACGCTCCCGAACTTAACGGACGCGGCGTGAGCGAAAAGGCGGCTAAAACTGTCCGCTACATCGCCAACGCTCTGGGGCTTAATGTATTTGCCTCGGCCCGCGTGAGCGTTGAATAAGCCTTTTATGGTTGAATGTTATATAATTCTGCAAGATTGCCCCGGTGCCGCTGAGTCGGCATCGGGGCAATTGTTTTTTCCGGACTGAGCTAAAGCTCCCGGCTTGGACAAAAACGGACGGTGGGCGGTGGAGCTTACTTCTGCAATGCGGCTACGGCGCGGAGGGTTTTGACGGGAGCGGCAGGGTCGTTGGTGATGAGGGTGATGCGGGAGTTGAGCAACGCACCGGGGAGTTGCGAGGGAACTACCGTGACTGTGACTGTTGCCGTCTTGCCGGGCTTGAGAGTGTCCTTGTCGATTGAAACGGAGACCCCGCGGTCAGCGGTGTGGATACGACGTATTTTCAAGGGCGATTTCCCGATGTTCTTCACGGTCATGGTCTTTGTCACAGGCTCGGATGATGACTGCGCGAGAGTGCCGAAATCGAGGGATTCTGCTTCCACACGCACCTGTGGAGCTTTTGCAAGCTGACCAGGAGTGAGTTTGGAGAAATCTTCGTTGAGTATTGCAACTGCGGGGATTGTGAGCGAGACCGTCGACTCCTTGTCGGGGCGTATCGTGACGGAATCCGTCACCACTCCCCACTGAGGACATTTTGCCGAGTTATAGTAGAAGATGAACGACGTCTGCTCGCCGGGGGCTACAACTTCGGGCTTGACAGCCACCTCGATGTATTCGGGCATATTGTCGACCACCGGGGCTATGGAATCGGATGAGCGATTGTAGCCGTCGACAAAAAGCGTCGACATCTTCCCCTTGGTGATTTCACCGAACAAAGCCGCCGACGTCGAGAGCTGGAGGCGTCCACATTCCACCGGAAAGCGCTGCGCCACGGTTGCAGGCGAGCCGATTACAACTCCTTCGATAAAAAGGCGTGTGCGGGACGGTTCGGTGTTCATGTCCACGTATATTTTTTTCTTGAACCGTCCGGGACGGCCTTTCGGGTCGTATTCAATCACGACTGTACCGGTGTCGCCGGGAGCGACGGGGCGAGAAGAATAGCGCGGCGTTGTGCAGCCGCATGAGGTGCGCACGCTTGTCACCTCAACAGGCTCATCGCCGGTGTTGATAAATTTGAAATTCGCGGTTGCGATGCCGTTGTCTTCGTCGAAGGCTCCGAAGTTATGCACTTCCTCAAGCCAACGCACGGAACCGGCTGCCGACGCGCTGACTGCCACGGCTAAGAACGCGGTCAGTAATGTATATTTTGCTTTCATAAATATTATAAACAATCATAATACAATATTAGCGCAAAATTAAACAAAAAAAAATTTTTTATAAGTACAGACACTAACGCACCAATACTTTTTTGACATTCTTTCCACTTCGAACGATATAAATACCCGCAGATAATCCTTCCAATGAATTACCGACAAAAACACCGTTAATATCATAAACAGATATAACAGCGGTATCATCTGTATCAATCAAGAAGTCGACACCCGACTGAAATTCAGAAATAGGCTTGAAATTCTTAAAATACTTCCAAGTTGAATTTTGAGCATATTCAGATACTTTATTATCCGGCACATAAACAGGTATTTCGTCCGGAATACGATAAAAGCAAGAAGCCGTGCCGGAAGTACAATATGGAGGAGTAGGTGCTTTACAAATAATTTTCTCAAGTCCTGAGCAGTATGCAAAAGCATAAGGATAGATAAAATCCAAAGAAGCCGGAAGTTCAATCTGTTTTAATTTATCGCAGGCGTGAAAAGCGCTTCTGTAAATATGAGTAACACCCTCCGGGATAAAAACCTCGGTTAAAGATTTACAACCACAAAAGGCATAGTGACCAATGGTCGTGACTGTATTCGGAATTACATAAGAAGTCCTTCCGCCGGGGACACAAAGCAATTCATGAATTGGAGTATCAAACAAAACTCCGTCAACTGAGACATACGGACCGCTTCCACCCGGCTCCACATAGATATTTTCCAATGACGTACAGAAACCAAATGCCTCCGGACTTATAAACGATATGGATTTCGGTATATCTATCCTTTTCAAGGAACTGCAATTTTCAAATGCCAATTCTTTTATAAAAGCGGTCTTGGGAGAAAAATTTACCTTCTCCAATATTGTACAATAAGCAAATGCACCCACTCTTACATCTGTTACTGAGGATGGCATAGTATATTCGATTACAGTAGAGGGTACATAATTCAACATCGTCTTATCATGCGATAATAATGCACCATCGACCGAAACATAGAACTGATTTTCCGGGGCCACATCAACCCCTGTAAGGTTCTGACACTTGGCAAATGCAAGGGAGCCAATTATAGATACCGATTTTGGAATATAAATTCTTTCAAGAGACGAACATTCAAAAAATGCCCACTCTCCTATGCCTGACAACGACTCAGGCAATGATATATTTTTTAAAGACGAACATCCGGCAAAAGCCTCATTTAAAATATAATCTACCTTATCGTGAAATATCACCTCTTCTAAAGAAGTACAAGAAAAAAAGGCGGCTTCTTGTATTGCCGATATTCCAGCCGGGATATGTACGGACTTCAATGAAGTGCATTTTAAAAATGCAGCTTCTCCAATATAACTTATTCCATCATTAAAATTAATTTTTTCAAGAGAATGACAGTCTAAAAAGGCAGAATCTCCAAGTACCTGAATAGATTGAGGCAGAGAGATTTCCTTTAGTGATTCACAGCCGATAAAAGTGTGGGATAGAATATGAGTCACACCTTCCGGTATCTCAATTTTTTCAAGATTCGTACATCCACCAAATGCCCATGTCCCGATTCGTCGCATAGATTTAGGGAGGTTTACTTCAGACATAGACTTACATAAATAGAAAGCACTCGTATAAATTGTTTCAGTACCTTCCGGAATATCTATTGACGTCAAAGAAGCACATTCGCCAAAAGCCCATGGCTCAATTTCTTTCAAACTTACAGGCAGTTTCACCGATTTCAAATTGTAACATCTATAAAAGGCATCCTCCCCAATCCTATTGACAGTATAATTTCCATACATACATTGAACTGTTTCCGGAATTTCAGCCTCCGATTCCACACCATTATAAGATGTGACTGTTGCGAATGGAGGATAATCGGAATTAATTGTATAAGTAAAGTCTTCCACGTCGAACTTGTATCCAACCAAGGCAAGTACATTAACATACCCAAAGCATAATGCAATGGATAACAGAATCAGTTTTTTCATCATATCAAAAAATGCTAATTTAAAGCCCCGAAGATAATAAAAATACCATCAAGGACTTACAACCGTCGCAAACCTCGCAACAGAAATCTTCACATTCGCTCGATTTATGAATTTTTTTTGGAGGGGAGGGTGTGGGAGGCGAGGTATTTCTTTACCATGCTGGAGAGGTAGACGGTAAAGAGCGGGAACATGAGCACGCCCATCACGGAGGTAACCATGGCTATGGCTTTGCCAACGGCGGTGACGGCGTAGAAGGATGCGCCGAGGGTGGTGGACTGGAGAAGGCACCACCACAGTGAAACCCAATAGGAGGTCACGGCGGGATTGACTCCCCCACCCTCGCGGGAGTAGAACAGGAGCGAGGAAAAATATACCACGAGCACCATCATGCTCAGATAGGATGCGAAGAGGCCTATGACTTTGTTGCGCGAGACGTAGCTCACCACAATCGCCAGGGCTACGGCTGCGCGCGCCGTGGGCATGAAGTGGAGGATGTAGGCGAAGGTATCGCCCACATGGATTCCGAGTCGGCTGATTATAAGCGAATAAGGGATGGATATGATGAGGTAGAGGAGATGGGTGAGGAAGTAGCGGGTGCGATGTTGGGCGGCGAAGAGCTCAACGAAGAAGTCGGCCATGTAGATGAAGCATATCCACGTCTGGAAGCGGCTGTACAGGCCTATGCGCCTCAGAAAATCGGCCGAGTCGCTGAATGTGTCAACAGAAATCAATGCGATGAGCACCACCGAGACTACGAGAACCGTGACTCTCATAATCTCAGGCAAAATATTCTCAAAAAATTTTCCGCGCTGCATAATGGTGATAAACATTTGAATCTTACGTAAATAAAACACGACGGGGTGCTTCAAAGTTCGAAATGGAGAAATCTTAAATTTCATTAAATTGTATTTTGTCATGTTTTATTGTCAAAATTCAATTTAACTTTGCGTTGTCAAACTTCAAGAACAACTTAATCCAACACTATGACAAACACACCAACATCTTCACCCACTCCCCCGCCCTACTACGGCAGCGACGAGAACCGGAAGTTGCTTGAGGCCATCAGCAACAATCCTGAGACGGCGCATATCCTCGCTGCCGTGGCTGAGGGTAGCAATCCCGAGGAATTGCTTCGGGAGTTGCTGAAACCATCGCAGAATGTTGAAAACCCCGAAGTCAACGAAGAAACTCCCGACGCACCTGCGGCTAAGGAAAAGCCCGAGACGCCACTGCGGCAGGAGCCTGCGATGTTCCAGCCCGACCTCGACATCCCCGACGAAGACCCACGCCGTCCCTATCCCAATTTCCTCTCACACCTGAGCGGCAGCTTCTGGGGCGAACGGTTCTAAGAAACTGTTTAAAATTTATCCTTCTATGCTTTTGAGGCTCTTGTCAGCGTCTTTTTTCATGCTCTTCGGTTGAGTGGCTACTGCCACACGCCCTCATCGCAAGAAAAAATCCATCTGACAATATCTCTCAAAATCTATATCACATAAATTCAAACAGTTTCTAAAAATCCTTTAATCTTTAATCCCTTAATCTTATAAATTTCTAATCACTATGAGCAATGTAATCAATGGCGCCGGTGGCGGCAAACACGTAGTACGCACTCCGCTTACAACCGAACTTATCAACCAGGCCGCTCCCGGACTGCTTCAGAACTCTATCGACGAACGCATCGTGAAGGTGCGCCCGATGTCGACACCCATCGACCAGCTTTCGCGCTGCGCAGCCTCGCGAGCGTGCAAATCAATGACAGTGGAGTATTATTCCGTTGACACGAAGAAGACCGAGACCACGGTTTCGGAGGACTTCGCAGGCGGTATCGGCACAAAGAAATCCGACAGCCTTTACACCCACATCCTCAAGACCGACGACGATGCCATCTTCGACGTTTCGGAAACGATACTCGTGCCTGCCGTGACGGCTGACGCATCAAGCGGACTCCCCGACGGACCCCTTGTGCTCTATGTTGTGAGCAAGCCCGACACAGGCGGCCTTGAAGTGGCTCCTGCCGCAGGTGCGGTGATGAACTGGGCCGGAGGTACGGGCATCACCACTCCGGCCATCCCTGCCGGAAGCAAGCTCATCCGCATGGGGCGCGCGGCCACCGAGCTTGACGTGCAGACGGCACAGTTCTCGGCTCTTCCGCGCAAGGACTTCAACAATTGCCAGATTTTCAAGATGCAGGTCGAACAGAGCACCATGGCAAAAATCGCACGCAAGGAAGTGGGCTGGAACTTCTCCGACCAGGAAGAAGCCGCAATCATCGACATGCGCCTTGGCATGGAGAAGAACTTCCTCTTCGGCCGCCGTGCCGTGATGTTCGACCCCGCCAAGAACGAGAACATCTTCCTCACCGGCGGTATCTGGTATCAGACCTCGCGTACTTTCGAGGCCGATTTCAGCAAATTCGACGACGGAACGCTCATCGACATCTGCGCGATGGCCTTCACCGGCAACGCAGGCTCCAAGCGCAAGATTCTCATTGCCGGAACCGGGCTTATCGAGAAACTGAGCAAGCTGAGCTACACCAAGAATGTGAGCGCAGGCGAAACCTTCACCAAGTGGGGTATCGAATTCAAGGAAATCCGTTCCAACTTCGGCTCGCTCTACGTGATCCATTCCGAAATCTTCGACCAGTGCGGCCATCAGGACGACGGCATGATTCTCGACCCGGACTATATGACAAAGTATGTCCACGTGCCTTTCCACACCGAGATGCTCGACCTCCGTCGTTCGGGCCAGCGCAACACCGATGCCGTTGTGCTCACCGAGGCTTCCTGCCTTGTGCTGCGCTATCCCGACGCCCACATCCGTGTAGTTGCGAAATGAAAGTGACCCTTACCAAAACGGAAATGCTTGAGCTCCGCCGCGTGGCCGGCGGACTCGGGCACTCCCGGGCGGACTGTTCGATAGAACGTACCGACGGCCTGGAAGTGGACGAGATTCTGCTTGCCGACGCCCGCAAATGGTATCTCGACCTGCTCGACACAGGAGAACTCCGCCAGCTTGCACCCGAAGACATCAGTGCCAGCGTATTGCTCACGACGATGTACGACTTCAAGGGCGCGATACTCACGCTGCCCGACAATTGCCGACGGGTATTCTCGGTGACGATGGACAACTGGCGATGTGCCGCACCGGTGCTACCGGCATCCGAATACAGACGTGTGGCGGCATTGCAGATGAATCCCTACACGGCGGCGACGGAGGAAACTCCCGTGGCCGTGCTTTCGGCCGACGGCAAGGTACATGCGTGGCCCGGCGCAGGAAAAGCGCAATCGGTGATTGCAGTCACCGACCCAGGTCCCGACCTCTATATACTTGACGATTCGGCACTACCCTCACCTCAAATAATCGACTGATACCATGCAAGACACACATATCTTCGAAGCCGCCAAAGCCGCATGGGCGGGAGCGGCAGACTTCCGCTCCCGACGGACACGATACAAGAACTACACCTACGGCGACCAGTGGTGCGACATCGTGGCCGACACCGACGGCAATCCCTGCCGCGAGGAAGACCTGCTGCGGCGCTCGGGAAAGAGACCTTACGTCAACAACCTGATACGCCAGCTCGTGAAGACCATCGTGGGGCGCTACCGCACCATCAGCGCCGAGACGGCTCTCTATTCCGGAAAGAACAAGGCAATAGCGCAGGCCAACTGCCTCAGCGAGCTTGACAGCCGCCTGCTTGAGGAATTTCTGATTTCGGGCTGTGCCGTGCAGAAAATCGTGAGCGAGCGCCGCTTCAACGGCACCGGGGTATGGATTGACAACGTTGACCCGAGAATGTTTTTCGTGAATCCGTACAAAGACCCGCGCGGCTGGGATATCGAGCTTATCGGCATGATTCATGAAATGACCGTTGCCGAGCTTATCAACCGCTTTGCCGGAGGCGACCGCACCAAGGCCACCCGCCTGCGGCGAATCTACGACGTGGAAAACGGCAACGCGCACAGTGGCTTTGCGGCATCGTCGGGAGCACTTGGCCGCGCCGACCTTTCGGAGAGTTTTCTCTCGGGCGGACATCCCGACAAGTGCCGCGTGGCGGAAGTGTGGACTTTCGACGCTGTGGAGCCGGAAGATGGCGAAAGTGCGGATTCCGGAGCCTACCGCCTGGGCTTCAAGTGGCGCTGCCGCTTCTTCGCTCCCGATGGCAGCGTGCTCGACAGTTTCGACTCCCCGTTTGCCCACGGCAGCCATCCCTTCGCCATCAAGCTCTACCCGCTCACCGACGGCGAAATCCACTCCTTCGTGGAAGATGTGATAGACCAGCAGCGATACATCAACCGCCTTATCGTGATGATCGACCACATCATGGCTTCCTCGGCCAAGGGCGTTCTGCTCTTTCCGGAAGACCAGTTGCCAAAGGGCGTCGACTGGAAGGATGTGCAGCTCTGCTGGGCCATGGCCGACGGTGTGATTCCAATCACAGGCCGCTCCAACGTCCTGCCGCAACAGATTGTGACATCGGGCGCCAACTCCGGCGCATACCAGCTTCTCTCGCTCCAGATGAAACTTCTGGAGAATATCTCGGGCGTGGGCGACGCGCTGATGGGACGCAGCACTTCCGGCTCGACAGGCGCCGAACTCTACGACAATCAGATCCGCAACGCCACAATAGCCCTTTCCGACATTTTTGAAACTTTCACTTCCTTTATCTCCGAACGCGACCGCAAAGCCTCAGCAGTAAAATCATGAAAGACACAGATAACATAAACCGCCGACGCAACGAATATTTTCTGAAAATATGTCTCGAAATAATCCGTGCATGCCAACAGCGCGGCGAGACGCTTACCGCACGTCAGGTCGTGGACATGGCTCTGAGCCGCCGTCCGCCGTGCCACTTCGCCACCTACGACCACGCCCGAAAGGTGCTCAGTCGCATCTTCGCCTCTGAGACCGACACCCTGCGCGAAGACGCTCCCATGAGACAACACGAATGGCTCGAACTCGCCCGTCAGGTCAAAGATGAGATTGAAACGCGCCATCTGCCCTTCAACAAGGCATTGAGCTTCGTGCTCAATTTCCGCAGGCCGTCGCGCTTCTATCTCACCACCGACACCGCCATGCGTATTCTGCGCCCCCACGTGCGCCGCAACATCACCCTAATTCCCGTTTGATACCATGAAAACCGCACTTTCCCTTACTTCAATTATCGACGGCGTGTATGCCCTGACCGCTCTGCACGCCGCAACCCGCTCCGCCGGGTCAGATAACCCGACAGGCGTTGCTTCCCGCCCCGCGATTCTCTGCCGGGCAAACGAAAAATCCCTGCGCCGTGTGGCGAGGGACATTTTCGGATGCGTGCTGATTGACCTGATTCCAATCGTTTCAGGCAGCAATATCAGTGATGCCGACGGCGATATTCTCGAACTTGAGACAGCTCAGGGATACGAACCTGCCGACAGCGGACTTTTCCGCCAGGCCTTGGAGACAGCCGTCACCGCAGGCATCTTCCGCGTGGCATGGCTGGCCGCCGGGGAGGGCGAACTTGCCCGCCGTCACGACCTCGACTATTCCCGCGCCATCGAGGCTGCCCGAGAGACAGTCGGTGGCGTTCCGAAGCCTTTCAGGCGCAATGCTGCGTATTACGCCTGAGCCTGCGGAGCTATCTTGGCAGTGGATTTGGCCGTGGGAGTGTTGATGTCGATGGTTTCCTCGCCGAGAGCGTAGATTGACAGGCCGAAATCGGCAAGAGTTGTAGCCACATGCTCCATAAGCGCACTCTGTATTGCCTCGTACTTTTCCCAGTCGGTTGTGCTGGTGAAGCAATAAATCTCCAGAGGTATTCCGGATTCCACGGGATCCATCAGGCGCACAAGCAACTGCTGCTCCTTGCTGAAATCGGGGCTGTCGTAGATATACTGGCTTATGTAGGCTCGGTAAAGGCCAAGGTTGGTCTGGAGAGTACCGTTGACTGCAACCGTACCGCCGTTGTTGCACTCGGTCTTGCCCGCGGCGCGGAGATTGTCGACAAAAGTCTTTATCATCGGATACTTCGCCACAAGCGCGTCAACGGCAACACCGTCGAGAGGTTTGATGGTGGTTACGTCAATAACAAAATCCTTCACAATCCTTCGGGCGCCGCTGTCCTTCATTCCGCGGTAGTTCTGCAGGCAGGTGGATACGAGCGTGTAAGGAGGCACGGTCACGATTGTATTGTCCCAGTTCTGCACCTTCACAGCCGTGAGGGAAACGTCGATAACCGTACCGTTGGCAATCGTTGAGGGCACGACAATCCAGTCGCCCACATGAAGCATATCGTTCTGCGACATCTGTATTCCGGCCACAAAACCGAGAATACTGTCGCGGAACACAAGCATCAAGGCTGCCGCAAAGGCGCCCAATCCGGCAAGCAGTGTAGCCGGCGATTTATCGAAGGCCACCGACACGGCAACGATGGTGATGATAATCCACACTATACCCACGGCAAGATTGCGCACGCCCTGGAGCGGAAGATTCTTTGTGTTGCGATGTACATTATAATGATAGTAAGCAAACGAGATCACAGCCGACAGTCCTATGCCGAGCGCCACGAGCACGTAAATCCATGCCACGCGTTCGAGCACGATGAGTATTTTACTGCCCGAAGTGAAGGCAAAGGGAATGAAGGCGAGGAATACCAACGGCGGCACTATATGGCTGCAATGAGCCATTGTCCTGAGCTTGAGAAGTTCTTCGCCGAAAGAATTGTGGCGCAGAGCCACGGCCTTACGCAATCCCCACAGCAACAAGGTTTTCACAATCCAGCCTACGGCGAATGATACCGCAATTACAACGGCGGCATAAATCCACTCCTCAACGGATTTGAAACGTTCGAGCCCGAAGGCGGCGAGAAATTTTTCTATAAGCCCCAACAGCCAATCGGCTATCGCATGGGAAGGAATGATTTTAGAGGTATCCATAATATAAAAAGAAGCTGTGAAAATAGTTTTTGACATTATAACAGCTATATGGGATGGAAAAACTGATGCGACAACGAATTTTAACAAATTTTTAGTTGACAATATTTATTTTCTTTATAATTTTGCAACACCAATGTGATTAGAGACCAAAGTTGAGTATACTGTATCCTCTCTCCGTACGCTTTCCGGATGAAGGTGCACACCAAAAATTCAGTCACTGCTCCGCTTATACGGAATCTATTTCTACGGCACTACGCCGCAAGAACAGATACGTTTTCGTGTTTCCGATCACTTCCAACAACGCCATAGCATTAAATAGTTGTTTTATAGATAATTGTGTATTGAAACAAGGCTGTCGTGAGACAGCCTTGTTTTACTTTAGCCACATGCAAATGACGGAATGGGATTAAAGGAGGAAAGATTAAGAGATTAATGGATTAGTAGATTATAAATCCAATGCTGCTAATAAGCCATATACTTTAATCCTTAATCCCTAATCCCTAATCCCTAATCCCCTCCTAAACCTTAATCCTTAACCCCTGTTTTACTGTTAATGGTTAAAGAAGTATGTTCAATAACATTTTTCTTTTTCGGCAAATTATTTTGTCGTGTTGTCGAAAAGGGTTAATTTCGTTGGTGAAACATACACGTGCGACACTCCGTGGCGAGCCACAGGAGCTAATCACGTATAATCGAACATCTTATACCATTTAGAAGACTAATCAACAAACATAACAAAAACCTAAAACCACAAAATGAGCTACCTGAAGTTTGACAAAAACCTGCTCATCAATCTGGACCAGTCGCTGCCCAAAGAGATGCTCCGCACCAATCAGGCGGGAGCATATCATTGTACGACGCTGCCGGGATGCAACACCCGCAAGCAGCACGGGCTTCTGGTGATTCCCATCGAGGAAATGGACAACAAGCCCCATGTGCTTCTGTCGAGCCTTGACGAAACCGTAATCCAGCATGGTGCGCAGTTCAACCTCGGTATCCACCGCTACCGCGGCGGCGTGTACAGTCCCAACGGCCACAAATATATACGTGAGTTCGACTGCGAGGACGTGCCCCGTCTTACCTACCGCGTGGGAGGTGTGATATTGACTAAAGAGAAAATATTTATCTCGCAGGAAAACCGAATTCTTATCCGTTACACCCTCGTGGAGGCTCACAGCCCCACAACCTTGCGTTTCCGCCCGTTCCTCGCTTTCCGCGAGAGCAACAGCCTGTGTGTGCAAAACGACCGCATCAACACCGCCATAGAGCCGGTTGAGAATGGTGTAGCCACATGCCTCTACGACGGCTTCCCCACCCTGTACATGCAGTTCAGCCACAAAGCCGAATGGGTCAATGAGCCTAACTGGTACAACAGCATCGAGTACGTAAAAGACCTCGAACGCGGTGTGCCCTACTGCGAAGACCTCTGGGTGCCCGGATATTTCGAAATCCCCATCAAGAAAGGTCAGTCGGTGATTTTCTCGGCAGGCGTGAGCGAAGTCTCGCCCCGCAGCCTCAAGAAGCTCTACGAAACGGAGATCGCATCCCGCACTCCGCGTACGAGCTTCTTCAACTGTCTTAAAAACTCGGCCAAGCAATTCTATCAGCGCCACGGCGACTCGATGTATATAATCTCAGGATATCCCTGGGGAGTGGTTCTTGCACGAAACACGTTTATGGCCCTGCCCGGCCTTACGCTCGCAATCGACCACCGCGCCGACTACGAGGCAATCATGGCAACTGCTCTGAAGGCTCTCATGCGCTACATTGACACCGGCGAGACATCGAAACGCATCGCCGGAATCGACCTGCCCGACATTCCCCTGTGGGCAACATGGGCCATACAGCAATATGCCAAGAATGTGGGTCTTGGAGCCGCACGCGAGAAATATCTCGAACCCGTGGCAAGCATCCTCGACTGGATTCTGCGCAACGGCGACCCGCGCCTGTATCTTGACCCCGAATCGGGACTTCTCGAAACCGACGGCTACCATCAGGCGGCATCGTGGATGAACTCTACACTCGACGGCGCACCCGTTATCCGCCGTTCGGGACGCCTTGTGGAATTCAACGCCCTGTGGTACAACGCCCTGATGTTCGGCGCAGCACTGGCCGAAGGCGACGAGACCCTGGCAGAACGCCGTCAGGCATGGCTCGACGCCGCCGAAAAGATGAAGGCTCCCTTCGTGAACACCTTCCTAAATGAGAGCGGCTATCTCTACGACTACGTTGACGGAACTTTCGCCGACCCCTCGGTGCGCCCCAACATGGCAATCGCAATCGGCCTTGACTACTCGCCCCTCGACCGCCGCCAGCGCAAGAGCGTGCTCGACGTCGTTACCCGCGAGCTGCTCACGCCCAAGGGTCTGCGCACACTCTCGCCCAAGAGCTACGGCTACCGTCCCAACTATCTCGGTTCGCCGCGCGAACGCGAGGAAGCCATGCACAACGGCCCGGCACGCCCCTGGCTTATCGGATTCTACGCCGATGCCTACCTGCGCGTGTTCGGCATGAGCGGTGTCAACTATATCGACCGCATGCTCATCGGCTTCGAGGACGAAATGAGCCAAGGCTGTATCGGCTCCCTGTCGCAGCTCTACGACGGAAATCCGCCCTATACCGGACGCGGCGCCGTGTCCCACGCAACAAACGTGGCCGAGGTGCTCCGTACGCTCCGCAATCTTAAAAAGCTCACCGAGTGAGACTCTCAATCAATATTAATTAATGACTAAAAGCAACACTTCGATATGAAAGCTTTAATGTTCGGCTGGGAGTTTCCCCCTCATATCCTCGGTGGCCTCGGCACTGCAAGCTACGGCCTCACCAGGGGCATGTGGGAATGTGGCGACATGGAAATCACATTCGTCATTCCCAAGCCTTTCGGCGACGAAGACCGCAGTTTCGCACAGATCATAGGCACGTCGCAGACTCCTATCGCCTGGCGCGATGTCAACCGCGACTATGTAGAGTCGAGGATCGGCAAGGTTATGGATCCCGATCTGTACTTCCGTCTGCGCGACCACATCTACGCCGACTTCAACTACATGCGCACCAACGATTTGGGCTGCATCGAATTTTCGGGTAAATATCCCGACAACCTCCTTGAGGAAATCAACAACTACTCGATAACCGCCGGAGTGATAGCACGCACGCTCGACTTCGACATCATCCACTCCCACGACTGGCTCACATACCCCGCCGGCATACATGCCAAGCAGGTGACAGGCAAGCCGCTGGTAATCCACGTGCACGCCACGGACTACGACCGCTCGCGCGGCAATGTGAACCCGACCGTGTTCAACATCGAACGCGACGGCATGACACATGCCGACCACATCATCACCGTAAGCAACCTCACACGCCAGACCGTGATTGAGAAGTACGGAATCGACCCCTCGAAGGTGACGACCGTACACAATGCCGTGGTGCCTCTGAGCCAGGATCTTCTTGACATCAAGATGCCCAAAGGCAAGGAAAAAGTGGTTACGTTCCTGGGACGAATCACCATGCAGAAAGGTCCGGAATACTTTGTCGAGGCCGCTGCCAAGGTGCTCAAGAACAACCACAACGTGCGCTTCGTGATGGCCGGTTCGGGCGACATGATGGAGAAGATGATTCTCCTTGCCGCCGACCGCGGAATCGCCGACCGCTTCCACTTCCCTGGCTTCCAGAAAGGCCGTCAGGTGTACGAGATGCTTGCAGCGTCCGACGTGTACATCATGCCTTCGGTCTCGGAACCCTTCGGAATCTCGCCTCTCGAGGCCATGCAGATGGGCGTGCCTTCCATTATCTCAAAACAGTCGGGCTGCGCCGAAATTCTCGACAACGTAATCAAGACCGACTACTGGGACATTGATGCCATGGCCGACGCCATCAACGGCATCATTTCCTACCCCGCGCTCTACCATCAGTTGCGCGAGGACGGACTTGCCGAAGTGAACCAGATCACATGGGAAAAGGCAGGCCGCAAGGTTATCGACATCTACAAGAAGGTGCTCGAAAATAAATAATTTACCCCGTAAACAAAACACAGACAATCAAAATGAAAGCTATCTGTTTTAATTTCGAGATACATCAGCCCTTCCGCCTGAAACGCTACCGCTTTTTCGACATAGGAAAGGACCACTATTACTACGATGATTTCCTCAACGATGACATCGTTACCCGCATAGCGCAGCAGAGTTATATCCCCGCCGCCGAGACCCTGCTGAAAATGGTGGAGGCCGGAGGCGGTAAATTCCGCTTTTCAATCGCCATGTCAGGCGTGGCAATCGAACAGTTCGAGCAATACGTGCCCGAATTCATCGACCTTCTCAAGCGTCTTGCCGACACCCGTTGCGTCGAGTTCGTGGCTCAGCCCTACGCCCACTCTCTCGCTTCGTTGGCCGACCCCGATGAGTTCGCCAATCAGATAAAGGTGTGCTGCGAAAAACTCCACTCGCTCTTCGGCGTGACACCCAAAGTGGTGCGCAACACCGAGTTCATCTACTGCGACGAGCTCGCTCCGCAGCTTGTAGCTCTCGGATTCAAAGCCGCCCTCACCGAAGGTGCCAAGCACATCCTCGGTTGGAAATCGCCCAACTACGTGTACACAGCCGCTTCGGCTCCCAAGCTCAAGCTGCTCCTGCGCAATCCCAAACTCAGCGATGACATCGCACGCCGCTTCAGCGACACTTCCTGGTCGGAGTTCCCCCTCACCGCCGACAAGTATATCGACTGGATTGCATCCACTCCCGGCGAGGAGCAGATTGTGAACCTCTTCATGAACCTTGAGACTTTCGGCGACCACCAGCCCGCCACTTCAGGCATATTCCAGTTCCTCGAAGCGCTTCCCCGCTTCGCCGCCGAACGCGGAATCGACTTCCTCACTCCCTCGGAAGCCGTGTCGAAAATCAAGCCCGTTGGCGAACTTTCGATTCTCCATCCGATTTCGGGTGCCGACGAGGCTCGTGACACCTCCGCATGGCTCGGCAACCGCCTTCAGAACGAGGCTTTTAACAAGCTTTACTCCGTGGCCGAACGCGTACGCCTGTGCGATGACCGCCGTCTGAAACAGGACTGGTGGTACCTCCAGACTTCCGACCACTTCTATTACATGGCTACCAAGCACATGGCCGACGGAGCCGCGCACAGCAGTTTCAGCCCCTATGAAACACCTTTCCAGGCGTTTACAAACTATATGAACGTGCTTGCCGACTTCATCGTACGCGTCGAGGAGCAGTATCCTCTCTCAATCGAGAATGAGGAACTCAACTCGCTTCTCACCACCATCCGCAACCAGGCCGAGGAAATCGAGACCCTCAACAAGGAAGTAAGCTCGATGCGCAAGAACATCGAACAATACAATATCGAGCACCGCGACCGCGAGGAAGTTCCCGCCGAAGCTCCGGCGAAAGCCAAGACCACGCGCAAGCCGCGTGCCAAGGCCGCACCCAAGGCCGAAGCCAAAGAGCCGAAAGCTCCCAAGGCTTCAACCCGCAAGAAAAAAGAAGAATAACAACCCATTTCCGGAAGGGCGCACCTCGGGTGCGCCCTTTCATTCAATACCTGCTCACACATGAATGATTTTCCAGAAAAATACGTCATCACGATAGGCCGTTCGTTCGGAAGCGGAGGACGGGCTTTAGGACGCATGCTCGCCGACAAGCTCGGCATCAAGTTCTACGACAAGGAATTGCTCGTAAGAGCGGCGCAGAAGGCCGGACTCAATCCGGAATATTTCGTGAAGAACGACGAGCGCATGCCCAAATTCATATCCGGACTCATACCCTTTTCGATGGGCTACAACCCTGTGGCATGGTTCAACGACCCGAGTTCCATCAGTTCCGACAGCATCTACAAGGCTCAGAGCGACTTCATCCACGAGCTTGCCTCGACCGAGCCGTGTGTGATTGTGGGCCGCAGCGCCGACTATGTGCTGCGCGATGTCCCCAACACGGTAAATATCTTCGTGCATGCCCCGATGGAGGAATGTGTGCGCCGGATTGTGGAGCGCCACGACTGCGTCCAGCCCGAGCAGGCGCGTGCCATGGCTGAAAAGACCAACAAGCTGCGCTCCAACTTCTACAATTTCTACACCGACAAGCGCTGGGGCCACGCCGAGAGCTACGACCTATGCCTTGACTCCTCCCTCCTGCCGATGGAAGAGCTCGCCGATTTCGTAATCTCCTACCTCCGCCTTCGCCTCTGCCCCAAAGCCTGATTAAAACCCATACCATACTATATAAAAGTGGGAGCAACATAAAAGTGAGTGCAACGCCCAATTAAATTTGGCATTGCACTCACTTTTGTTTATCTTTGCATAAATTGAAAGGAAACCATTATTTTTTAACCAACCAATACAACATCATGAGTAATTTATTGCTTACCAAGTATTTACATGCCAAAATAGGGGGGTAAATCTTCCTTGATTTTCGCCCTGTTGCTTCTGTTTTTCCCTTCTGTGAATATCAATGCCATGGAAGATGTCTCCGACAATGACACCGCCGAAAAAGAGACAGACGAGACACCTTACTATCCGCCAACGATGGCAACCGGAACCATCCCGGTTGTGTATGTAAATACAGTCGACGCCACACCTATCGTTGATAAAGAAAACAAAATACCTGCCGGATTATATGTTGAAGTTCCGGAAAATAGCGCTTATGAGCCATTAGGATCCGAAGAATCACCTATTGAACTTACCATAAAAGGACGTGGAAACTCCTCTTGGAACTGGCCTAAAAAACCATATAAACTAAAATTCGAGAAAAAGACTTCCATTCTCGGCTTGCCCAAACACAAGCACTTTGCCTTGATTGCTTTCAACCAAGGATATACCGACTGGCTTAATGCCATGGCGGGTATGGAGCTTGGACGTATTGCAGGCATGCCGTGGAATCCGGCTATTATTCCCGTTGAACTGATTCTGAACGGAAGCTATGAAGGATTGTATTTCCTTGTGGAAAGCATAAAAATTGATTCAAACCGACTTGATATTTTTGAGCAGGATGAATTGTGCGAAGATCCGGAAATAATACCTTACGGATGGCTGGTGGAAATCGACAATTATGATGACGAAGCCCAGATTTCAATTACGGAAACAGACAATATAAAATTACGCATAACCCATCATTCACCGGAAGTCGTATCTGACATGCAGCGTCAATGGCTCATAGATGAGTTTACAAATATCAATGCCGCAGTATATTCCGACGAAGAAAATGATGAAGACTGGACTAAATATATTGACGCACAGTCGTTGGCCCGATACTTCATTGTAAGGGAGGTGCTGCATGATTACGATGCCTTCAACGGCAGCTGCTACCTACACAAAGATAAACAAACCGACGCCAAATGGCACTTCGGCCCGATATGGGATCCGACTGTGTGCGGTTACAAAGAGAACTGGGTAATCTACGACCATCCTGAATGGGCACAAGTTCACTGGATGGGTAAAATTTTTGAAACAGAATCATTCAAAATAAAATTCAACGAAGTATGGGATGAGATATATCCCGATAAACTGAACGCAATTTTCCCATATCTTGAATCTCAGGCTATGCCTTTATTGGAAGCGGACGCAAAGAATTACGAGCGCTGGCCGGATATTTCATCAAAGACCACAATCGACAAACTCAACTATATTTCAGATTGCCTGAAGAGTAATATCAAATGGATTGAGGAAAACAAGCCCGTTATAAGCGGAGTAAACAACATTACTATCGGTGATAGTGGCAATATCATTCATATATCCGGTGATAGGGTTAATCTTTCATCCAATTGCAACAACTGCATGATATGCGTCTACGAATTGACCGGATGCAAAGTTGCCGAAGCAACTATCGGAAGTGGCAGCAGTATGGATTTGGGATTTTTGACTTCCGGCATATATATTGTTACGGCGAAGGACAACAACAGCCGTTTCCAATCATGCAAAATCATTAAGCCATAAGCATTTGGTTTCCATATAGCTGTTGACGGTGTTGCAGGACACCGGTTTACCGATAACTTTTCCGCGCACGCCTTTGCCTGAGGCTCAGGTGTGCGCGGCTTGTTTATGTATACTCTCGTTCGGCAATGCTCAAATAAATTTGGCATTGCACTCACTTATCCGTATCTTTGCCATCGAATAAAAATTCCCGATTATGACTGACGAAGATAAAAAGAAATTGAAACAGGACCCTGACGGTCTGCTGACATACGAATATCTGGCAAATCACATCGGCGAATGTACGCCCGAGGTTCTTGACGAAATTGTGGAAATAATGAAGAATGTCGACCGCGACGGCCAGTTCCTCGCTTCCGCGGCCCGCTATCTCAATGCCATCGACCCGGAAGGATATGCCCCGGCGATTCGCACTCTGGTGGCCTCGACTATCGACAAAGACCGCGAGCACAAGTATCTGCCCGACCTGATGGTGGGGCTCTACGGAGCCGACTACCGCGAGCGTGCCAATGAGCTTTGCCCTGTCGATGACAATTTCCGCCGAATCTACAAGCGCCTTTTCCCCGAGGGTGCGCTTTGAAAAATTCCGGCAACTTTACATATCAACCAAACGAGCTTCCCTTTGCCATGACTTTCCGAATGACATTGCTTCTGCCGCTGATGCTGCTGGGCGCTTATGCCTGCAAGGCCGGCGCGGCGGACGCTTCTGAAAATAACGAATCAACATCACCTAAAATGACTCAGACTGCTACTGCTCCCGCCGATACCACTTCGGTAAAGGTGGAGGTCAAGACCACAATGGGCGATTTCACCGTGCTTCTCTACGGCGACACCCCTCTGCATCGCGACAATTTTGTAAAACTCGTGAATGAAGGATACTATGACGGTACTCTCTTCCACCGCGTAATAAATGAATTCATGATTCAGGCAGGCGACCCGGATTCGCGCACAGCCACTCCCGGACAGGCTCTCGGAGCCGGTGGCCCGGATTATAAGATTGATGCCGAAATCGTGTTCCCGAAGCATTTCCACAAACGCGGCGCGCTGGCTGCTGCGCGTCAGGGCGACCAGGTGAACCCCATGAAACAGTCGTCGGGTTCGCAGTTCTACATCGTCACCGGCAAAAAAATGTCGGAAGGCGAGGTTGCACAGCTTGAAAACCACCTGCGTAACACCCGCATGCAGGCCGTGTTCAACGAGCTCGCAATGAAGCACCGCGCCGAAATCACCACCATGCAGCGCAACGGCGACCGTGCCGGACTTGAAGCGCTGCGCGACTCGCTCGTGGCTCAGACTGAGGCTGCCGTGGCCGCAGATACCACTCAGAGTGTCACTCCCGAAATGCGTCAGGCCTACACAAGCGTAGGCGGAGCACCCCATCTCGACGGTGCTTACACCGTTTTTGGCGAGATTGTTTCCGGCATGGATGTTGTTGACCGTATCGAGAAAGCCGAGACCGATGGCCGCGACCGTCCCAAGGAAGACATCCGCATAATCTCCATGAAGATTCTGAAATGACCGAAAACCGCATCGACGTAAACCGTTTCACCCTCGGTAACGGATTACGCGTGGTCCACTCATATGATCCGTCGACAGCCATGGTGGCTGTCGACGTTCTCTATGATACGGGGGCACGCGACGAGAGTCCCGAACTTACGGGAATGGCTCATCTGTTCGAGCATCTTATGTTCGGAGGGTCTGAGAATGTTGACGATTTCGATGGGGAAATCGAGGATGCGGGAGGGTCTAACAACGCCTGGACGAGCAACGACTTCACTAACTTTTACGATACTCTTCCGGCGCAGAATATCGAGACAGCCTTTCACCTTGAGAGCGACCGCATGCTTGCTCTGTCGTTCAATCTTCGCTCTCTGGAAGTGCAGCGCAATGTTGTAATCGAGGAATTCAAACAGCAATGCCTTAACCGCCCCTACGGCGAACTTGCCCACTATCTGCGAAAGGCGGTTTATGGTGGAACACATCCATACTCGTGGCCCACGATAGGCTTGACTCCTCAACACATCGCAAATGTCACAGACGAGGACGTGCGCCGGTGGTTTTACAGCCACTACGCACCTAACAACGCCGTGCTTACCGTGTGCGGCAATGTCACGCTGGAGCGTGTCCGCGAACTTGCCAAAAAATGGTTCGGCGACATAAATCCGCGCGAGATTGCGAAGCGCGAGCTGCCCAAACCGGATTTCCCTGCCAAGGACACTATCGAAGAGGTGCGCGCCGATGTTCCGGCGACAGCAGTAGCCATCGGAATTCCCATGGCCGCTTACGGCTGCCCGGGCTACCTCGAAGCTGACATCCTCACCGATATTCTGGCAGCCGGACATGCCTCGCGCATGTACCGCAAGCTGATTGCTGTCAATGCGGCCGACGGGCTTTTTGCATCGGCCGATGCGTCTATCACCGGCAGCGAGCATGAAGGCATGCTTATTCTAAACGCGCGCCTTACACGTCCGGGAATGGACGACGCGATGAAAGCGCGGGAAATGATGCTGGAAATCGTGCGGGAAATGGCCTCCGAAGACGGAGCTGCAACCGAACGCGAGCTAAACCGTACGTTCAACCGCTACGAAGCAACTTTCCGCTTCAACAATCTCAGCTATCTCGGCAAAGCTCAGGAGCTTGCTCTGGCTGAAATCCACGGCGAAGACATCAACACACGCGTGGCAGAGCGCAGAGCCGTAACTACCACCGACCTGCGGCTGACAGCTCAAAAACTTTTTAACGAAACTCCTTCGGCTACTATAATCTACCGCCCCGCCAATGATTGAACAGTTGCAGGGCGGTGAAAATAAAAAAAGAGAAGTTTCACAACTTCTCTTTTTCCATTTAAACCTTTATCTTAATCTAATACTATGAAAAACACAGTCCAAAGTTACGGACATTTTTTCATTATTTAATGCACTTGTCGATAGGGAATTGAAAATTTAACTAAAATTTAACCACGACAAATACATTATGCTATTAAATTTAATCTTCATTAACAGAAATTTGTCGAAAATTTATCATTTCTCTATCATTTCGACTACAACATGGCATACAAAGACATATTTTCACGGACAGCACTCGCGGCAGGCGAGGATATGATGGAACGGCTGAGCCGATGCAGCGTGATAGTTTTCGGCGTGGGCGGAGTAGGCTCATGGTGCGCCGAAGCACTCGTGCGTTCCGGCGTGGGGCACATCACCCTTGTCGACTCCGACCTGGTTGATATAACCAATGTCAACCGCCAGCTCCAGGCCACAACCCTCACAGTGGGGCAACCGAAAGTTGACGTGCTGCGCGACAGGCTCCTGAGCATAAATCCCGAGGCCGACATAAAGGCCGTACGGGGAATATACGATTCGACAACGGCTGAATCATTCAATATCCCAAGCTACGACTTCGCCATCGACGCAATCGACTCCCTCGAAAACAAGGCCGACCTTATCCTGCGATGCACCGACCCCGCTACCGCCCCACGCGAAGGATTCTACTCGTCGATGGGCGCGGCACTGAAACTCGACCCCACGAAAATCGCCACGGCAGAGTTCTGGAAAGTAGAAGGCTGTCCGCTCGCACGCGCGCTCAGGACAAAATTCAAACGCTCGGGACGTTTCCCGAAGCGAAAATTCAAATGCGTCTATTCTCCGGAGCGTCTCAGCAACCGCATCAAAGCCCAAGTACCTGCCCAAGCCGGAGAAAGCGACACCTGGACGGCACGTAAAGCCGCTGTAAACGGCACCTTCGCCCACACCACCGCTATCTTCGGCCTGACGCTCGGCAGCCTCGTGATTCAAAAAATCTACGCCGAAACGCAACTGCCTTAAACATTCGCCCTGCCGGATGCGTTAGTAAGTCAGAAGCCCGATATTCAAGGGACGGATGACGCCGGGATTGAAATCCCCGATTGACGTTGCGGATGGCTGAAAGTGCCGCCGGGCCACTGACCAGAAGAATAAGCGGAAACTTCGACAACGACATTTATGAAAGTAACCGGGCCTGGTGCGCGGACATGCGCCGCGACATACCTTCTACGACAAAAAAACTACGTGTTTACTCCACTGTCCCCGTGGCGTCCAAGCCGGGGAACGCGGGGTAAACACGCGTGTCGGTAAGGCAAGGCTTAATTAAAAATAATTAATAAAGAAATTTTTCCATAATATGAAGAAAGATTCCAAAAAATTCCTACCTTTGCATGTGGAAAAGTAAAACTCCGAAATCACTTAAAAACCATAATATTTTTTCAAAGCAACAATTATGAGCAACATTGAAGAAATCAAGAAGGCCCGTGTAGCAGAGATCAAGAAAGACCTCGAAAAATACGGCATCAAAGGCACTACTGAAGTAGTCTACAACCCCTCCTACGAAGAACTCTTCGCTCAGGAAACCCTTCCCACTCTCGAAGGTTTCGAACGCGGCGTCGTTACCGAACTCGGCGCTGTGAACGTAATGACCGGCGTTTACACCGGCCGTTCGCCCAAAGATAAATTCATCGTTCTCGATGAAAACTCCAAAGACACCATCTGGTGGACAACCGAAGAATACAAGAACGACAACAAGCCCGCTTCTGAAGAAGCATGGAAGGCTTGCAAGACTCTTGCCGTTGACGAACTCTCCGACAAAAAACTCTATGTTGTCGACGGCTTCTGCGGCGCCAACAAAGACACCCGTATGGCTGTTCGTTTCATCATGGAAGTTGCATGGCAGGCTCACTTCGTGACCAACATGTTCATCCGCCCCACAGCTGAAGAACTCGCCGACTTCACTCCCGACTTCATCGTTTACAACGCTTCCAAGGCTAAACTCACCAACTACAAGGAACTCGGCCTCAATAGCGAGACAGCAGTTGTATTCAACATCACTTCACGCGAACAGGTTATCATCAACACATGGTACGGCGGCGAAATGAAGAAAGGTATGTTCTCCATGATGAACTACTTCCTTCCCCTCAAGGGCATCGCTTCCATGCACTGCTCGGCCAACACCGACCTCAACGGCGAAAATACCGCTATCTTCTTCGGCCTTTCCGGTACAGGTAAGACCACCCTTTCAACCGACCCCAAACGTCTCCTTATCGGTGACGACGAACACGGTTGGGACGACAAGGGCGTGTTCAACTTCGAAGGCGGTTGCTACGCTAAAGTTATCAACCTCGACAAAGAAAGCGAACCCGATATCTACAACGCTATCCGTCGCGACGCTCTTCTCGAAAACGTTACTGTTGAGGCTGAAGGCAAAATCAACTTCGCCGACAAGTCTGTTACAGAAAACACCCGCGTAAGCTACCCCATCGACCACATCCAGAACATCGTTCGCCCCATCTCCGCCGGTCCCGCTGCAAAGAACGTAATCTTCCTCAGCGCCGACGCCTTCGGTGTACTTCCCCCCGTTTCCATCCTCACACCCGAGCAGACCAAGTACTACTTCCTGAGCGGATTCACCGCTAAGCTCGCCGGTACAGAACGCGGCATCACCGAACCTACCCCCACATTCTCCGCTTGCTTCGGCCAGGCGTTCCTCGAACTCCACCCCACCAAGTATGCTGAAGAACTCGTGAAGAAAATGGAAAAGAGCGGTGCCAAGGCTTACCTCGTGAACACAGGCTGGAACGGCACAGGCAAGCGTATCTCCATCAAGGATACACGCGGTATCATCGACGCTATCCTCGACGGTGCTATCCTCAGCGCTCCCACTAAGAAACTCCCCATCTTCGACTTCGAAATTCCTACCGAACTTCCCGGCGTAGATCCCAAGATTCTCGATCCCCGCGACACCTACGCTAACGCCGAAGAATGGACTGTCAAGGCTAAAGACCTCGCAGAACGTTTCATCAAGAACTTCAAGAAGTACGAAAACAACGCAGCAGGCAAGGCTCTCGTAGCAGCCGGTCCCCAGCTCTAATTTTCAGTACCGACCATAATAAAAAACTCCGGAGGATTCGTCCCCCGGAGTTTTTTTATATATAAACCCGCTCACTTTACGCCTGCGTTTCATCATGCAGATGAAAGTACCGCCGCATAAACACGATATAAGCCACAGAAAGCGCCCCTATGGCACATCCGGCATAAAGGTAATGGAAATCTTTCAGAAACACCAATCCCGCCGACAGAGCGAGCTGTAAAGCCGTATACCCCCCGGCCACAACCATGTGCGGAATATGAAGCTCATTTGCCATAAGCTGATAGGCATGCTTGCGGTGAGAGCGCACGATATTTTCCCGCAGCATTATGCGATGGCATATAGTCAGCACGGCATCCACGCCATACACCCCTGCAAAAAGAAAATAAGAATAATCCCCCGTGGCAGCGACAAGCCGCGCAATCGCGAAAAACAGAATAAAAGCCATACTTATCGACCCTACGTCACCCGCAAAACAACGCTCCCTCTTTCTGAAATTAAAAAAGCAGAACACAAGCAGACTCAGCCCCACGACATACAGAAAAGACATGTCGATGAAGTCAAGCCTCCGGTCAAGATAAATCAACGGAGCGAGAACGGCAAGAGAATACGCTCCCGTGATTCCGTTGATGCCGTCCATAAAATTATATGCGTTCACGAATCCCACGCCCGCTATAAGCCACAAAGCCCACATCCACACAGTAGCGCCCGACCATGGCAGAAACTGAACCAGCATCAAAGCCACAGCGACAAACTGCACCACAAGGCGCAGCAGATACGGCAACGGACGCACATCATCCGCAAAACTCACAAGCCCAACAAGAGTCAGACCACCCAGAAACCAAGGATACATCCATCCCGTGGCAGCCGCATACAGCCACACGCCAAAGAGGAAAACGATTCCACCTCCGCGAAGCGTCACCACCGTATGGGACGAACGTGAGTTCGGACGGTCGACGATATTCAGCCGTTCCGCTATTTTGAAATACGCCATTTCAAGCAGAAACAGCACTATAAGGCAAATAAGATACTTAATCATAAACAATATGCCCGCCCAAGCAAGCACACAAAAATACGAATAAGTGAGAGCAATGCCAAATTTATTTCAGCATCGCCCGACGATGAGGAGAATCATATTGGACCTATTATACCCATTAGACCCATTAGACCTATTGGACCTATTAGACCCATAGGACTTATAAGTCTAATAGGTCCAATAATCTTTCGGGTAGGGGCAAAAAAAAGAGGCTGCATCGTCTGATGCAGCCTCGGATAGGG
>CAJURN010000001.1 GCA_910589055.1 uncultured Muribaculaceae bacterium | reverse complement strand
TGCTGAATTCATTCATCTTTTTCGTAAATTCGCATCCGCCAGTTGACTTCGCATAACTCAAAACGGACTCCGAAAAACTTTGATGCCGCACAATAAATTTGTATCTTTGCATCTATTAATCAACAAAAACAATCAACCCGGTAAGAAACCAATCTTTCAATACCACTCTTTCTTAACTATATTATTCACTTTAAACCCCTTCCGCCTATCGCATAGCTCTACTCTAATCAATAAACCACAGAATAGAAATGCAAATCTTAGACAAGCTTACCGACGAGCAGTTAGTAGCTTCCTATGCCGACGGAAACAATGATGCGTTCGACACGCTTCTCCTTCGCCATAAGTCACGTCTTTTCGGTTTCATCATGCAAATGGTGAAAGACAAGGATATAGCCGACGATATCTTCCAGGAGACTTTCGTCAAGGCAATCATGACTATTAAACAAGGCCGCTACAACGACCTTGGCAAGTTCTCGGCATGGATATGCCGCATAGCCCGAAATCTCATAATCGACGGTTTCCGTCAGGAAAAGACCGAAGGCGCCATATCCACCGACAATGCCGACATTGACATCCTTAACCGAAAGGAACTGGCCGAAGGCACCGTGGAAGACGCCATCATCGACTTCCAGATTGAGGAGGACGTGCGCCGACTCGTGGAAGAGTTGCCCGAAGTGCAGAAGGAAGTGCTCGTGATGAGATATTACAAAAATCTCTCCTTTAAGGAAATAGCCGATATCACGGGAGTGAGCATCAATACTGCGCTTGGCCGCATGCGTTATGCGATATTGAACATGCGGCGCCTTGCCAAAGAAAAGAACATAGTTCTCTCCCGATAATACATTACAGGCCGCACCCACAGCGTGAGTGCGGCTTTTTTTATACACATGAGTCTTTACTATTGCAAATAGTTGTTTAAAAACTAAAAAGAGCGCCGTTGACATCTAAAAAAATACTATTTTTGCATTGAACAGCAACTATATCCTCCGGCGAACTCCCGAGCCACATCCAAGCAACGGCGACGCCGATAATCTTTCTAACTCTGAATCGATTTTAAATTAACCTATAAGAAAATGAAAACAGACCTGACTTCTCAGATTAAACTGGACAGGATTCCTAAACGCTACTACGACCCCGACAACGAAATTGAACAGGCCGCTTTATCGCGCGAGGAAAAAATCGACACCCGTATTTTCGAGACTGCATCGGACGGAGCCGACTTCCTTGCCGCTGAAATGGCAAAGTATATCAACCGTTACGTGGCTCAGAAGGGCAAATGCGTACTCGCCCTCGGTGCCGGAAACAGCACTCACCGCGCCTATGCCAGCCTTATCAAGCTCTACAAGGAAGGAAAAGTAGATTTTGAGAACGTAATTGTGTTCAACATCAGCGAATTCTTCCCCCTCAACCCCGAAGGTCCCTCGACCCTTACCCGTCTGAAGGAAGTATTCCTCAACCATATCGACATCAAACCCGAAAATATCCGTACAATCGACCCGCAGATTACCAAGGAAACGATGTACGAATACTGTCAGGCTTACGAGCAGGCAATTGCTAACGCCGGTGGCCTTGACCTTGTTGTATGCGAAATCGGCCGCATGGGCACGCTCGCGTTCAACGAACCCGGTTCTGCCGCTTCGAGCCTCTGCCGTCTCGTGCTTCTCAGCAGCGACACACGCCACAAGGTAAGCAGCGACTACAAATGCGAGGATGCTCCCTCGACCGCAATCACACTCGGCATCGCCAATATTCTCAAGGCTCGCCGCGTGCTCACAATGGCCTGGGGCGAAAACAGCGCTTCCATCATCCGCAAAACCGTGGAAGACCCCTCGACAACAGCCGTTCCCGCTTCTCAGCTTCAGGGTCACCCCCATGTGAAAGTGGTAATCGACCTCCCCGCTGCCGAAGATCTCACCCGCATCAGCCAGCCTTGGAAAGTGACATCCTGCGAATGGAACGACAAACTCCTCCGCCGCGCTATCGTATGGCTCTGCAACATGACCGGAAAACCCATCCTCAAGCTCACCAACAAGGACTACAACGACTGGGGTCTCGGTGAACTCCTCGCCCTCTACGGCTCGGCATATACCGTTAACATCAAAATCTTCAACGACCTCCAGCACACCATCACCGGATGGCCCGGCGGCAAACCCGACGCCGACGACACCTACCGTCCCGAACGCGCCAAGCCCTATCCCAAGCGTGTGATTGTGTTCTCGCCCCATCCCGACGACGACGTTATCTCGATGGGCGGAACTCTCAAGCGCCTTGTCGACCAGCACCACGACGTACACGTGGCCTACGAGACTTCAGGTAACATTGCCGTAGGCGACGAAGACATGATGCGCTACGTGATGCTCATGGACGCCATCGGCGACAAATTCGGCATCAACACCGAGGAATACAACCGCCTCAGCAAGGAAATCCATGATTTCATTGCCAAAAAATCATCCGGCGAAGTCGATACTCCCGAAGTACGCTATCTGAAGACCAAGATCCGTCAGGGCGAAGCACGCATCGCATGCCAGTACATCGGTGTTAAGCCTCAGAATGTCCACTTCCTCAACCTGCCTTTCTATGAGACAGGAACAATCAAGAAAGGCGACCTTTCTGAAAAAGATATCGACATCGTGCGCAACCTGCTCGAAGAAGTAAAACCTCACCAGATATTCGTGGCCGGAGACCTTGCTGACCCGCACGGAACCCACAAGGTATGTACCGACGCTGTGCTTGCCGCCATCGACGAGCTTAAAGACGAGCCCTGGATGCAGGATTGCCGTATCTGGATGTACCGCGGCGCATGGGCCGAATGGGAAATCGACCACATTGAAATGGCCGTACCTATCAGCCCCGAGGAACTCCGCTTCAAGCGCAACTCCATCCTCAAGCACCAGAGCCAGATGGAAAATGCTCCCTTCCTTGGTGATGACGACCGTCTGTTCTGGCAGCGTGCCGAGGAGCGTAACCGTGCCACTGCACGTCTCTACGAGGACCTCGGTCTTGCCTCTTACGAAGCTATCGAAGCCTTCGTGGAATACAAGCCCATCCGATAAGAAACATTGTAAGAATCCCCATAACCGCCCCTCCGCTGTCACTTCATTCGTGCTCCGGAGGGGCGGCTTATTTTTATCAGGAAGCGCTGATTTGGATTGAAGTTTAGAGAAAACATACCCCTCTCTGAGATAGGGTAGGGATAAAATAAAAAGGAACTCCGTCGCGGAGTTCCTTTTTATTGGTTTCCAATAGGTACAATTTCTAAGGTAAAAAAGATTGTTTTAGGTTTGCGATACAAAGGTCATGCTTTTTTAGCCATTTGCCAAACTATTTTTTATGTTTTACGATATATTTCTTAAACATGTCTTTGCTTTTCCTTTCCTTTGTTGTGGGCACTTTCAAATGAATCAGGCAATTACGCGCGTTCGCGAACAAAATAGATACAAAACGCGAACAGCGTTAATACTTGTTAATTCATTGAGTGTCTCTTTCAAAATGCTTCAACTCGAGCTTTTTGCCATCAAAAACAGCGTAAGTCTCGAGCGAGATCCAGTCGCCCAAAATCACCATCCGGCAGCCTGTGCTCACCGCTTCGTCGAGTGCGACATGATGGTGTCCCATGACAATATAACGCACCTCGGGATGGGACGAGGAGTATTCTGAAGCAAATTCCCGCATCGACGCCAAAGCCATCGAGCGAGTACGCTCCGCCACTTCCTCGCGCAGTCCGTGACGACGGCTGCCTGAACTTAACATGTTTGCAAGCCCGACAGTCCAGCGGGGATGAACGGAGGCATAAAGTGTCTGGCAAATCTTACTGCGGAAAACAGCACGCATGGCGCGCACTCCCGGAGTGAGCCGGCCTATCCCGTCGCCGTGGGCAAGGAAAAAGTCAGTTCCGTCAATGTTCATCTCCACACCGCCCGTCTTGGGGTCGAGTACGGTGATGCCGATTTCGTCGCGGAGGTAGTCGAAGAGCCATACATCATGGTTGCCCACAATCCAGTAAATAGCCACACCGGCGTCGGCGAGTTCGGCAAGCGCTCCGAAAAAGCGGACATAGCCGCGCGGCACAACCGTACGGTACTCATACCAGTAGTCGAGCACATCGCCGAGCAGGTAGAGAGCCTTGGCGTCGTGACGGATTGAACGCAGGAAATCCACCACAGCCCGCTCGTGCCCGCGCCTGTCGGCAACACAATGCGAGCCGAGGTGCAGGTCGCTTATAAAATATGTTCGCGTGCGCGCGTCCATACTGATTGCTACAACAGTCCGAGCTCCAGCTTGGCTTCCTCGCTCATCATGTCCTTGGTCCACTCAGGCTCGAAAACGATGTTGATTGTGACAGAAGTCACGCCCTCCACCGATTCGAGTTTCATGCGTGTGTCCTCCATGATGAAATCGGCCATAGGGCAGTTGGGGGCGGTCATAGTCATGTCCACGGTCAGTGCGCCGTCATCTGCAAGGTCGATGCGGTAGATTAGTCCGAGGCTGTAAATATCCACGGGAATCTCCGGGTCATATACAGTGCGGAGCATCTCCACCACTTTCTCTTCTATCTTGAGTTTTTCTTCTGATGTCATATAAAGGGACGAATTTAAGAATTGAAATTATCTCATAAAGACAACATTCAAAATTACAGATTTTTTCACGAATAGGCACGTTAATAAAATAAAAATACTAATTTTGCAGCATAATGCGCCCCTACGGTCCGCGCCGCCGGAGCGTGTTCCCTAAAAATGACTATAACCCCGTAACCCACAACATCATGAATTTAAGAAAAAGATTCCTTGCTACTCTGGTAGCGATTGTTGCGATTTCAGGTGTCGCCATGGCACAGTTTGCAATCGGCCCGCGTGTCGGCATCAACGTCAACTCAATGCGTTTTGACAAGTCGTTGTTCAATTCCGAAAACCGCGCAGGATTCACAGGCGGTGTACAGGCTGAATTCACTATTCCTGTTATCAACCTCGGCTTCGATGCGTCGGTGATGTATGTACATCGTGTCAACTCTGCAAAACAGGATATGGTTCTTGGTGGTACTACTCCGCCCGATGAATTAACCACATACAACAGCTTCAAGAAGCGCGACTACATCGAAATTCCTGTCAATATCAAATACAAAATCGGACTTCCCGTAATCGGCAAAGTCTTCACTCCCTATATCTTCACCGGACCGAGCTTCGCGTTCCTCGCCTCCAAAAAGGCCATTTCCGAAGCATACAAGAACAAAAATGTCGATATTGCCTGGAACTTCGGCGTCGGCGTACAGCTTATCCAGCACCTTCAGATCGGTGCATCCTACGGACTCGGCCTCACAAACACTATCGAGACCGTATCCGGCTGGTCGGGTGAAAAAATCGACGGCAAAAACAAGTACTGGACCGTCACCGCTGCATGGCTTTTCTAAGATTCACAAATATTTTAATTGCACTTTTAATTAACAAAACAACACATGAGACTAATTATTGAACCCAACTACTCCGAAGTGTCGCGCTGGGCGGCAAATTATGTAGCCGCACGCATCAATGAGGCGAACCCCACCGCAGAACACCCCTTCGTTCTCGGTTGCCCCACCGGCAGTTCTCCCCTTGGCATGTACCGCGAGCTTATCAAGCTCAACAAGGAGGGCAAAGTATCATTCCGCAATGTTGTTACATTCAACATGGACGAATACTGCAATCTCCCCCGCGACCACGAGCAGAGCTACTATACATTCATGTGGACAAACTTCTTCAACCAGATTGACATTCTCCCCGAAAATGTCAACATCCTCAACGGCAACGCCGAAAATCCCGAAGAAGAATGTCGTCGCTATGAAGAGAAAATCGCCTCTTACGGCGGTATCGACCTCTTCCTCGGTGGAGTAGGTCCCGACGGACACATCGCGTTCAACGAACCCGGTTCGTCGCTCACATCGCGCACCCGCATGAAAACCCTCACCCAGGACACCATCATCGCCAACTCCCGATTCTTTGAAGGCAACGTTGACCTCGTGCCCAAGACTGCCCTCACCGTAGGTGTAGGCACAATCATGGCTGCCAAGAGCGTGCTTCTGATTGTCAACGGCTACAACAAGGCTCGCGCGCTTCATCACGGCGTTGAAGGCGGTATTTCGCAGATGTGGACAATCTCAGCCCTGCAGATGCACGCCAAGGCTCTTATCGTTGCCGATGAAGACGCTTGTGCCGACCTCAAAGTGAGCACCTACCGCTACTTCAAAGACATCGAAAGCGCCAACCTTAACCCCGACAGCCAGCTTTGATTGTTTAGGCTAAGAAGGCAAGAAAGGTAATAAGGCCACAATAGGCCTGATAGGTCTAATGGGTCTAATAAGACTAATTAGGCCTATAAGTCCCATAAGTCTTATAAGACCTATAAGTCCAATAAGAGAAAGGCTCCCGCGAAGAAACAGCGGGAGCTTTTTTCGTTCGGCAAAGCTAAAATAAATTTTGCTTTGCGCTCTCTTATTCGTAATTTTGTGAGCGTAAAACAATAAAAGACATCTCTCCAACATAACCATGAAGAAATACGACTTCGACAGCGTCATTGATCGCCGCGGCACATCTGCCGTAAAAATCGACAGGCTCGACCGCGTTTTCGGTCGCCACGACCTTACTCCGCTTTGGATTGCAGACCTTGATTTTGCAGTGTGCCCCGAAATCACCGAGGCTCTGCTGCGTCGTCTCCGTCATCCCGTGCTCGGATATTCCGAGGCTTCCGACGGCTATTGGCAGTCGATTATCGACTGGAACATGCACCGCCACGGATTTGCCGTGAGCCGCGAAGAACTTACATTTGTGCCCGGTGTGGTGAAAGGTATCGCCTATGCTGTCAACTACTTCACCCATAAGGACGATGCGGTAGTGATTCAGCCGCCGGTCTATACGCCGTTCCGCACAGTTGTTGAAGGCAACGGACGCCGCGTGGTGGAAAATCCCCTGATTTTTGACGGACGTACTTACCGCATGGACCTCGATGGCCTCCAGGAGATACTTGACCGCGAGAAGCCCCGTCTGCTCATTCTCTGCAACCCCCACAATCCTATCGGTATCCAGTGGGACGCCGACACCCTCGCACGCCTGGCCTCCATGTGCCGCCGCGCCGGGACGGTGGTTGTAAGCGATGAAATCCACGGCGACCTGATGCTCCATAATATCCGCCACATCCCCTTCCTTGCCGTGAGCGACGACGCCCGCGCAATTGGTGTGATGCTCGGTGCACCGTCGAAGACGTTCAATATCCCCGGACTCGTAAGCTCATGGATGGTTGTCAAGAATCCCGAGTTGCGCGACCCGTACTACGCATGGCTCGAGGCCAACGAGTTTAACTCGCCCGTGCTCATATCGACCATCGGCGCCGAAGCTGCTTATACCACCGGTGAGGACTGGCTCAATCAGATGCTCCGCTATGTGGAGGATAACATCGAGTTTGCTTCAGAATTCATAGCCCGCGAGATTCCGGGCATGAAACTCATTGCTCCGCAGGCATCTTTCCTCGTATGGCTTGATTTCCGCGAACTGCACCTGTGTCAGAAGGAAATCATGGCGCTGCTGCTTGACAAGGCTCATCTTGCGCTCAACGACGGCACGATGTTCGGCTCGCAGGGCAACGGATTCGCACGCCTCAATGTGGGCACTCCCCGCTCGGTACTCGCCAAGGCGCTTGAAAATCTGCGGAGCGCCATTGCCGAAGTATGCCCCGATTGCGTATCCTGCAAGTAACTCAAGACTCCGAACCTCATGGACTACCGTATATTCCCTCCTGAAGAAATCATTGAAACCACCGTGCGCCTGCCGCTGAGCAAGAGTATCAGCGCCCGTGCGCTCGTGATGGCCTACCTTACCCCGGGAGTCGTGACTCTTCCGGCCGACCAGACCGCCGATTGCACCGATACTGCCATCCTGCGCCATATCCTCGAGAATCCCTCGACTTCGACCGTCGATGTTGGCGCGGCCGGAACTGCCATGCGCTTCCTCACGGCTCTTTTTGCCGCGCTGCCGGGCCGCACCGTCACTCTCACAGGCTCGGAACGCATGTGCAACCGTCCCATCGGGCCGCTCGTGGATGCCCTGCGCGACATGGGTGCGAAAATAAGCTACACAGGCCGTGAAGGCTTCCCTCCGCTGGAAATAACCGGACGGAAACTCTCGGGCGGCGATGTGGCAATCAACGCCGGGCTGAGTTCGCAGTTTATATCGGCGCTGATGATGATTTCCCCGACCATGGAGAATCCCTTGCGGATTGACCTCAGGGGCGAAATCGCCTCGCTGCCTTACATCCGCATGACCGCCGAAATGATGCGTCGCCGCGGAGTGGAGGTTGTGCTTGAGCGCGACAGCGTGGATGTGCCGAACACTCCGTATCTCCGTACCGCCGATGATGCCGAACCCGATTGGAGCGCTGCGAGCTTCTGGTATGAGATTGCAGCGATTTCCGCCGGATGGGTGACAATCGAAGGTCTGAAGCAGGATGCCCTTCAGGGCGACCGCGCCGTGGCGCAGATATTTGAGCGCCTTGGAGTTGTCACCGAATACACCGATGAAGGCGCCGAGCTGTCGGCCTCGCCCGAATTGTTTTCGCGGCTCGACGTTGACATGTCCGACATCCCCGATGCGGTGCTGTCAATGGCCGTTACATCGGTCATGGCCGGCGTGCCTTTCCGATTTACAGGCGTTTCGGCACTGCGCCACAAGGAGTGTGACCGCCTTGAATGTCTGCGCACCGAACTTCTGAAATTAGGTGTGGTAATTGACATCGAGAGCGACAACGTGATAAGCTGGGACGGACGCCGCCACCCGATTTCCGAACTTCCCGAGATTGACACCTGGAACGACCACCGCATAGCCATGTCCTTTGCTCCGGCGTCGATTTTCATTCCGGGTATTGTGATCCGCGACGCAGGTGTGGTTGATAAATCCTATCCTTCATTCTGGGAAGACCTGACGCGTGCGGGATTCCGCATAGTCGACGCAGCCGTTCCTGTACAACCCATCGAACCGGAAGAATGACAGTAGCGCTGATACTTCTCTGTGCCATCGTGGGCGTGGGTCTCGCGCTGTATATCCACCACCGTCTCACCGCTCCGGAACCGGGGCGGGAGGAAGATGCCGCATCGGCAACTGATGACGATGCCGGAGAAGAATGTTGCGGTATGCACATCACCTGCGAACGCGACTCCCTGCTTGCTTCCGTATCGGAAAATATAGAATATTACGACGACGAGGAACTCGACCGCTTCCGCGGACGCGGTGCCGACGCTTACTCCGACGTCGAGGAAGATGAATTCCGCGACATACTGCTCACCCTCCGCCCCGACGACATCGCCGGATGGGCGCGGAGCATACAGTTGCGCGGAATAGAACTGCCGTCGGCCATACGTGAGGAGCTTCTCATGATTGTGGCCGAGGCCCGTGCCATGAAGTCTGTATCATGACAGACGTCTGAAATCATATGCTTGACATACTCCAATACTCCTTTTTCAGCAACGCCCTCGTGAGCGTTGTGCTCATAAGCATCTGTGCCGCGATTATTGGCACCTACATCATCACACGCCGCCTTGTAGCCATTTCCGGAGGTATCACACATGCCTGCTTCGGAGGTCTCGGTATGGGCTACTTCTTCGGCATCAACCCCATTGCCGCGGCTGCCGTGGTGGCCGTGCTCTCGTCGGTGGGCGTGGAATGGATGTCGAGCCGCTTCCGGCTCAGGGAAGACTCGGCTATTGCAGTGATATGGTCGCTCGGAATGGCCGTGGGTGTGCTGTTTGTGTTTATGACACCCGGCTATGTTCCGGAGCTCAATGCCTTCCTTTTCGGCAACATCCTCACGGTGTCGGTGGCCGACCTCGTGACCTTCGGCATCTACACGGCAATACTCATAGCTTTCTTCGCCCTGTATTTCCGGCAGATAGTGGTGTGTGCCTTCGACCGCGATTTCGCAACTGTCATAGGCATGCACACGCGCTTCATATCCTACGCCATGACAGTGCTCGTGGCCGTCTGTATCGTGCTCACCATACGTCTCGTAGGCATTATGCTGCTGATGTCGATGCTCTCGCTTCCCATGATGACAGCCGAAATTTTCTACCACCGTTTCCGCCCCATCATGATACTTTCGGCGGTGATATCGCTGCTCACGTCGGTGGCCGGACTTATGATGTCGGCAATAGTGGACGTGCCTTGTTCGGCAATGATTGTACTCATAATGGCGGGAGTTTTCATAATCGCGCGCGCAGGCCGTGAAATATGGCTCCGCACCACAACTTAGCATCCGCTTCAAGCGTTTTAATGGCTGAACAGCCGAACAATTGGCAGTTTAGTTAAATTTTATCGGGCGACATACATTAATTATATAGGATTTTTTCTAATTTTGTCGCTCGAACCACAAAAAGCACTATACGCATGCCTAAAAATCTTGTTATCGTCGAGTCTCCGGCAAAAGCCAAGACAATAGAAAAATTTCTCGGAAGTGACTATCGCGTCATGTCCAGCTACGGACACATCCGCGATCTGAAAAAGAAAAGTTTCAGCATTGATGTTGAAAACGGCTTCAGCCCCCTGTATGAGATTCCCGAAGACAAGACCCAGCTCGTCGACGAACTGAAGAAGGCGGCCGAAAAAGCCGACACCGTGTGGCTCGCTTCCGATGAGGACCGCGAGGGAGAGGCTATCGCCTGGCACCTGTATGAGGTGCTCGGTCTCAAGCCCGAGAACACGCGCCGTATCGTTTTCCACGAAATCACGAAGAAAGCCATCCTCAATGCAATCGCCAATCCGAGGCAGATTGATATCAACCGTGTCGACGCCCAGCAGGCACGACGCGTGCTCGACCGCATTGTCGGTTTCGAGCTGTCGCCGGTGCTTTGGAAGCGACTCAAACCGGCTCTGTCGGCCGGACGCGTGCAGTCGGTGGCGGTAAGGCTTATTGTGGAACGTGAGAATGAAATCCGCAACTTCGTGAGCGAACCTTACTTCAGGGTAACGGCACGCTTCAACGGCGCGTCATCCGACCCCGCACGCGTAATCAAGGCCGAGCTCAACCACCGTCTCGACTCTGAAAAAGAGGCCATGGCTATGCTCGAGGACTGCCGCGACGCTTCATTCAGCGTAGGCGAAATCAATGTGAAGCCCCTGCGCAAGAGTCCGGCACCGCCTTTCACCACTTCCACCCTCCAGCAGGAAGCGGCGCGCAAGCTCGGATTCTCCGTGTCGCAGACAATGATGATTGCCCAGCACCTCTACGAAAACGGTCACATCACCTACATGCGTACCGACTCCGTGAACCTCTCCGAAGAGGCCCTGACAGCCATAGCTTCGGAAATCACCGAAAAAATAGGACCGGAATACCTCCACACCCGCCGCTTCCACACCAACTCCAAGGGTGCGCAGGAAGCCCACGAGGCAATCCGCCCGACATACATCGACCGCACTACGCTCGAAGACGGCACGGCGCAGGAAAAGCGTCTCTACGCCCTTATCCGCAAACGCGCCATAGCTTCGCAGATGGCCGATGCCGAAATCGAGAAGACCACTGTGGAGATAATTCCTTCGTCGCGCCGCGAAACCTTCACCGCATCCGGCGAGGTAATTAAATTCGACGGCTTCCTTAAAGTATATATCGAAGGCCACGACGACGAGCAGGATTCGGCAGCATCCGAGACACTTCCCGCAATGACTTCCGGCGAAAGCCTGACTTACATCGACGTGTGCGCCACGGAACGCTTCACCCAGCATCCTCCGCGCTACACCGAAGCCTCCCTTGTGAAGAAAATGGAAGACCTCGGCATCGGACGTCCGTCGACCTACGCTCCCACAATCTCCACCATACAGCAGCGCGAGTACGTGGTGCGTGGCGAGAAGGACGGTTCACCGCGCAACTATGCCACTCTCACACTCTCCGCGGCCGACGGCGGCAGCATTACAGCCGAGACACGCACCGAAATCACCGGCTCTGAAAAGGGCAAACTCCTGCCCACCGACATCGGTACGATTGTCAACGACTTCCTCACCGAATACTTCCCCGACATCCTCGACTATAATTTCACCGCGCGCATCGAGGAGCGTTTCGATGAAATCGCCGCAGGCGACCTCAAGTGGGCAAATGAGATTGGCGACTTCTACAACCTCTTCCACCCCTCTGTGGACCAGGCGCTCACCATCGGCAACGGTCCGAAATTCGGCGAACGCAATCTTGGCACCGATCCCGTGAGCGGAGAACCCGTTTCGGTGAAAATCGGACGCTACGGCCCCGTAGTGCAGATTGGCGGCACCGACACCGAGCGCAAGCCCCGCTTTGCTTCGCTGCTCAAACATCAGTCGCTCTCCACAATCACCCTCGAGGAGGCTCTGAAACTCTTTGAATTCCCCCGTACGCTTGGCGATTTCGAAGATAAGGACGTCACTGTGGCTATCGGTCGTTTTGGCCCGTATGTTCGCCACGACGGCAAATTCGTGTCAATCCCCAAGGACATAGCCCCCGCCGAGCTTACTCTCGAGCAGGCTGTGGAACTGATTGAGGAAAAACGCCGTGAAGAGGCTCAGAAGGTTGTCAAGACCTTCGACGAAGACCCCGAGGTGCAGATTCTCAACGGACGCTACGGCATATACATCTGCAGCCACAAGACCAACTACAAGATTCCGCGCTCGGTAGCAGACCCGGCCACACTGTCGTTCGACGAAGTGTCGGCAATTATCAAGAGCGCCGACGATGCTCCTGCCAAGCCGAAACGCGGCGCATCAAAACGCAAGAAATAACTCCCCCACACACATGGCATCACGCAAACCCTTGGCGGCAAAGCCCGGCACACAGCCCCACGCACCGTTCCGCCCCGACATAATACTCACATTCAAACCCGCGGAAGAAGCAAAACTTCTTGAATTCCTTTTCGCGTCAATGCCCGACCGCAAGAAGACTACCGTAAAGGACTATCTGAAACACCGTCAGGTGGAGGTCAACGGCAAGGTGACAACGCAGTTTGACACCGCTTTGGCCGCAGGCGACACCGTGCGCGTCAACACCTCCCGCGAGTTCCAGACATTCAGCAATCCGCGCCTTAAAATCGTGTATGAGGACGACGACGTCATTGTGGTGAACAAGGGCTACGGACTTCTATCAATGGGTACTGACTCAAAGAAAGAGGGCACAGCATACTCCCTCCTGCGCGAATATCTCAAGCGCAAGGATCCGAGAAACAAGATTTTCATCGTACACCGTCTCGACCAGCACACATCCGGCCTGATGATGTTTGCCAAAAGCATTGAAGCCAAGGAGCGCATGCAGCACAACTGGAACAATATGGTGCTCGAACGCCGCTATGTGGCTGTTGTGGAAAACGGTGCGCTTGACCCTGAAGAGGGCGAAATCCGCAGTTATCTTGCCGAGAACTCCGCCCATGAGGTGTATTCCGTAGAGAAACCCGAAGAAGGCCAGCTCGCCGTAACGCGCTATACTACGCTAAAGACCCGCGGAGGATACTCCCTGGTGGAGCTGAGCTTGGAGACAGGACGCAAAAATCAGATTCGCGTCCACATGAAGGACTCCGGCCACCCCATCGCAGGCGACCGCCGCTATGGCGCCAAAACATCGCCCATACATCGTCTTGCCCTGCATGCCCGCACCCTGCGCTTCGTGCATCCCATGACGCAGAAGGACATGAATTTCTCCACCCCCATCCCCGCCGGATTCCTTAAAATGGTGTAGGGTAGGCGAGGGGAAGGCAAAGTAAGGCAAGGGAAGGTGAAATAGGCAATATAAGGCAAAGTAAGGTGAAATAGGCAAGGGAAGGCAAAGTAGGCAAGGAAATAGGTCTTATAGGTCTTATTGGACCTATAAGACCCATACTTCATACTTAATACTTTTTACTTAATTTCTTGCTGCTTTAGCAGCAAGAAATCTATGCCCTATGCGGCAGTAGAGACATTTGCGCTGATTGCAGTAGTTGGTGCGAAGTTCCACAAGTGCTTGGCTGCAGAAAGCACTGTCGCAGCGCACTCCCGCGGCGGCAAACAGTTCTGTAATTGAGTTGCGTTCCGGTCGCAGGCTCTGCAACATAGCTATGGCGCGCTCGCGCATGGCGTCGTCGCCCGTCTGCTCGGCATAGGCGTAGATTACCGGCACAACTACATTTATAATCAGAATTCCTACCGAAGTGTAGCTAAGCGCGCAGGCTGTTGGGGCGCCTTCGGATGTGAAGTTGTATCTTCCCGCCCAAAAGCCCGTGAGAGGCACGTTAAACAGCTCCCGAGCCTCACGCTCATCGCGTGCATCAATTATTTCATATCCGATTCTGAAGCCGGACGCCACAAGTGCCGCCAAGGTGGCGATGCGTCGGTGAGGAAAATTCTGCGGGCGCATACGTGCCATCTTCCATCCCAGTGATGCTGGCCGCGAGAGGTTGAACTTCTTAGCCATGAAAGCATATTCCTCCTTCATCCGTTTTACGTAGTCGTGGACGTCTCCATCGTCGAGACCTTCCATAAGTCCTGACTGACCGAAGAGCAGGCCTTCGACGCTCACAAGTGAGTCACGGTGCTTCAGTAGCGCACGCAGCGGTAGCGACAGCGCCAGACGCTCGAAGGCATCGCCGTTGACACCAAATCCCAATGCTCGTGCCAGCACAACATATATCGCCGAGTCCCAATGACCCTCGAAACGGCGCACAAGCTCAAGCACGCGGTCAGCCTTGCGGATAAGACGCGACAGTGCCAGGGAATCAATCCAGTCGTGAAGATGAAGAGGGGAGAGACTGCCGATTTCGTCAGCGCATGCAAGCGACGAAAGCGGACGGTCAACCATATCGGAATACTTCTTATGGAAATCGGGGGTGCATCTCATCACAAGTTGCGGTATTTCCGCGCCGTCGTGGCGATGTATACGTGCGTCGTCGCGGTCTACGACATGAAGCACCACCGAATCATATGCCGGGTCCGTATCGTGTCCGTGGCGGTGCCAGTCGGAGGCGCGAACGTGTATCTCGACATTCCCGGCCCATAACTTCCCGTCAATCTCAATCTTGGCGTTGAAAAAATCAGGTCCGGCATCGGTGTTCAGCAGTCCCGGGTCAAGCACAGTCACACGTCGGCCGTCTACAGTTTTCATCCCGGCAGGCGACCACAGACGGTGTTGCCACACATACTGCATCAATTTTTCCATAAATAACATTGGTGCAAAGTGTTGCACCTTCCGCAACAAAAATAGTCAAATTCCCCGAAACAGCAAAAAACATAAGAGTGAAAAGTGAAGAGTGAAAGGTAAAAAGAGAAGGGTGAAAAGCGAATGAGCGATTATCTTCACTCTTTCACTTTCCACCCTTCACCTTATATCAGGCGCAAGGATTAGCGGATAACCTGCTTGCTTACTTTGTTGCCCTGCTTAACGATGAAGAGACCGTTTTCGGGGTTAGCAACGCGTACGCCCTGAAGGTTGAAGTATTCAACGGGAGCGTTTTCGTCAGCAACTACAACGTTGTTTACACCGGCTTCTCCAACATACTTCTCGAGAGTGAAGTCGCGGAAGGGATGCCAGTAGTGTGTAGGAGCGTTGGAATCTTTCTTAAGACCAACCCAAACAGAAGTTGTTTCTTCGAGTTCAAACTCTACATAGTTGCGGTAGAGTTCAGGATTTGCAACGAATAATGCGGCAGCTTCGTGTTCGTAACCGGAGTCAGCATATCCGTGTTCGCCTTCTGCAACAGCCTCAGTTTCGGGTTCGTTGTCAGGATAAGTGGTGAGGTCTTCGTCGAAGATACACTTTACGGGAGTTTCTTTGTAGAATTCACATGCTGCAACTTCGCTTGCATCAAGAGGCTTTTCTGCTGCCTTGGCTACGTAAAGAAGGGGGAAGAGAGAAGCATCTTCTGCACCGGCTACGTGAACGTCATAAGCGCTTTCGCCTTCAACGCGTTCGAAACCTTTCAGTTTGATATACCAACCGGACTGGTTGCCGTTGCCATAACGGAAGAAAGACTGTACGCCGAAACGATACTTACCTTTTTCAAGGGTTACAAGCTGACCGAAGTTGTAGGGAGAAGCATTGGTTTTACGGAAGCAACCGTTGGCACCACCTTCTTTGTTGATATCGGGAGTCTTAGCTGAAGCCTGAACATTGAGCATGTCCCAAATTTCTTCGTTGTGTGAGTTGTCAAGTCCTTCAGTGAAGTCGCCGTTTACGAGGTTGATGATTCCGTTGGGACCTGTCAGTTTGAAGTTGTCGAAGCAGCACCACTGGTCCTGACGGTATTCAGTAAGCGCGATACCGAGACGGAGGTCGCCACCTTCGTGGTTAAAAGTAACAGTATTGAGGTATTCGCCGTTTGCGAAAGCTGCGGAAGCCTCAGCTGTAGAGTTGGGGCAACCTTCCTGCTTAGCATCGAAAAGACCTTCTACGGCTTCCTTTGAATCGCCAAGGAAGAGGTATGCATAGTGGTTGGCACCATTGCTCATATTGGCAACTGCATAATCGTTGGAGCCATAACGGTAGAAAGCGTTGGCTGTCAGGGTGTACTGACCGGCAGGAGCGTTATTTACTACCTGATATACCTCGAAAGGAGCATCCCAAGCTTCACCTACGCCTTCGTTGGCTGCGGTGAGCATACCGCTCCATCCGGGAATAAATGCCGGATTCTTGAGCTGGCTGTTGATGTTGCTCCAAGAGCCTTCGGCCATTGCATTACTTCCTGCAAGTGCGATAACGCCAAGTGCAAGAGCTGATTTGAAGTACATTTTCTTCATAATTTTGGTTTATTAAAAATGGTTGATTTATGGTTAATTTTTCCGGACAGGAGACAGGCTCCTGTCCGGGGGATTTATCAATAAGAGGGATTCTGTTTCCAGTTTGTATTTGTATTCATTTCGCCGGTCGGAATCGGGAAGAGACGTTTGTTCTTGTCGGCCATAGTGGAAGGACTTGCTGCAACTTTCCATTTAGCGCAGTTTTCATACTTGCCGAAACGGATAAGGTCGTTGCGACGCCATGGCTCCATGATGAATTCACGACCGCGTTCGTCAAGAAGCTCGTCAAGAGTGGGAGTACCGGATACGTGGGGAGCGGATGCGCAATCGCGTACTTCATTTATGAGCGATGCTGCGGAAGCTCCCATCGGGTCATTACCTCCACGGAGGATACATTCAGCCTTTGTAAGAAGAATATCAGCATAGCGGAACACGGGAATATCCTGGAACTGGAAGCGTCCCCAACGGGTATCGTCTGTTTCGCGGATAGGATATTTCCACAGGCGTGCACCCTTAAGGCAGTTTTCAATATCATCTTCTGAACCGACATCAAGCATCGACACATTGGCAAATTCGAATTCCTTTTTGAAATCCAGTGGTCCGTAGGGATTTCTGAAGCGGGCATCCTTGTAAACTATAACTTCTTCATCGGTGAGGTTGAATTCTACATCAAAAGCATGCTGAGGACCAACACCAATCATGATGTTACGTTCGTCGCCGGGAAGATTGAAACGGTCAACAGTCTCGGGGGTGAGAATATAGATACCTGCAATAGAGTTAGAAGGTTTCCAACCCCAAAGATTAGGCTTGCACATTGTCTGTTTACGGAAATCCCACCAGCGGTTCATTTCAGTACCACCTGCGTATTTCCATGTACCGCCACCGAATTTTTCAGGGTCGAATTCTACGGCATAGATAAAGTCTTTGATCTGTACACCGTTGTCGGGGAAGAATTTCTTACGGTAGCCTTTTCCTACTTCAAACACACCGGACTTGATAATCTCGTTACACATTTCGATACATTCATCAAGTTTGGGATTAGGTGTGTTGTTGTCGACTGTGAGGATGTCGTTGGTGTATACACCCCAGTTGAGGTAAAGCTTTGCAAGTGTTGCGAGTGCCATCCACTTGTTGGGTTTGCCATATGTGGATGCATCATTTGCTTCTGTAAGGTCAGGAATAGCAGCACGAAGCTCGCTTTCAATCCACTTTGCCACTTCGGCACGAGGCTGACGGTCGACAGTCTCGCCTTCTTCAATCTGATGGTCGAGGATAGGCACATCGCCATAAAGCTCCATCATCCAGAATGTATAGTATGCTCGGATTGCACGCAGGGGAGCCACGATGGGGTCGGTACCTTCCGCACCGCCATAAAGGAGGATACGGCTGTTGGTGTAGGTAATACCTGAGAGCATGTCGCCCATAAGGCCCACACCCTGCAGGTCGGGACGGAAATTATGGATTGAGCCGTCGCGATAACGACCGTTGTCGTCATACACACCGTTCAGGCAGATTCCCACAGCCTCGTCACCGCCCAGGAATACACATTCCCAAAAGTTACGGCCAAACCAAGCTTCGTTTCTCTGATAAGTATAGCAGCCTTCAAACTCACCGCTGACTGCAATGTCATTGTCGGGGAACTGGGTGTAGTTTCCTTCCATCGGGGTGTCAAGGTCGGTACAGGAAGCCGCTCCAGCCAGAAGACCCGAAAGAATCAGGCTCTTTATATATGATTTTTTCATGAGTTTTTGCAGATGATTAAAAATTCCTGATTAGATTTAGAAGTTGATGTTGACACCTACGAGTACCTGACGGGTGCGGGGGAAGTGGTCGGCACGAGTGTCATGTCCGGGTTCAAGGCCGTCAAGACAGATTTCGGGGTCGCGTCCTTTGTACTTGGTAAGAGTGAACAGGTTGTTGCCTGTGACATAGAGACGCACGTCGTTAAGCCAGCCGTTGAAGCAGTTGCGGAATGTGTATCCGAGAGATGCGGAAGCCAGTTTGAAGTAGCTGCCGTCTTCAAGCCAGCGATCTGAAGGATAAGCTGAGTATCCGTCGCGGGGATCCTGGAAGTCGGCGATGTCGGCAAGGACATTCTTTCCTAAAGCAACGTTGCTGACATATCCGAAGTAAGCACGGGGTTCGTTGAAAATCTTCTGACCGAATACTCCAGTGAAGAAGAGGTTGAGATCCCAGTTCTTCCATGTGACAGTATTGTTCCATCCCATTGTAAGCTTGGGCTGAGCGTTACCTACGATAACGCGGTCTTTCTGGTCGGGGGTATTGGTGGTTACGAAGTTACCGTTTTCGTCGCGAAGACGTTCGCCGGTGGTTTCCTCGTTTGCCTTGTCGTAGACATAGAATGTGGAGTTACCGTTTTCGTCGTAACCTGCCCATTCGTGGAGATAGAATGTACCGATAGGCTGGCCTTCGATGATACGCTGGGTATAAGCGGTGGACGCACCGGGAAGATTCGGGTTGTAGCGGTCAAGAATACCGGCATTGAAACCTGCGGAGGGATCGGAAATGCTTACAATCTTGTTGTTGTTGTGCGAGAAGTTGAGTGATGTGCTCCAGTTCCAGTCGCGACCCTGAATGGGAGTTGCGTTAATGGTGAGTTCGACACCACGGTTACGCATGCGGCCTACATTGGCGGTAAGTGTTCCGACAGGATAGAGTGCTGTTGACACAGCGTAGTCCCAGATCATATCTTTGGTGTCCTTGTTGTAGTATTCGATTGTACCGTTGATACGACCGTTAAGGAACGCAAAGTCCAAACCGACGTTAAGCATGGTTGTGGTTTCCCACTTGAGGTTATCGTTCTGGTTGCGGGCTGCATTGATGCTCTTATAGCTGTGTACTTCGCCGGTTTCGGGATCTACATAGTCGAAACGCGCACCTGAGTTGTAGAAGAAGCGTGCTGTGTAGATGTCAAAACCACTCGAGTTACCGCTCTGACCCCAGCCGACGCGTACTTTAAGGTCATCAAATATCTTCTGATCTTTCATGAAGGCTTCCTCTGTGATACGCCAGGCGAGTGATGCAGAGGGGAAGGTAGCCCACTTGTTGTTTGAGCCGAAAGTGGATGCACCGTCACGACGTACCGCAGCTTGAACGATATATTTGGAGGCGTAGGAATAGTTGACACGGCCATAGAACGAAATCATACGTTTTGTTGCCTTGACCTTTGCCCATACGGGGTCGGTGTCCCAATTGTTGGCCATACCGATGTTGTTCCACCAAAGGGTATCGTCGTAGAAGTTGTAGCCACGTGCGCCGAAGCCCTCTCCGTTCTGTTCTTCTTCCCAGGAATAACCGGCCATAAGAGAGAGTTTGTGGTCGACATTGAACTGTTTGTCATAGTTGGCGTAAATTTCCATCAACTTGGCAATATCAGTAAATGACTCACGGGAGCTTTCTCCGTTGCGGTTGTTTGTCTCGGACTTGTGTGAATAGTAATCCTTGTAGTCCTTGCTCTTGTTCTGATAAGAGAAGTTTGCGTTAAGGAAGAGATCCTCGATGATTTTGAGAGAAGCCTTGCCTGTTACCTGGAAACGCTTGAAAGTGGCACGGGATGTATCCTCGTAAATCATTGTCAGAGGGTTGTAGTTCTGAGAAATCGACATATCGCTGTACCAGTTGCCGTCTTCGTCATATACAGGGACGAGGGGAGAGTAATAGTACATCGCATTGTACACCGACTTTCCATCGCCGTTGCGCATTACGCCCCATTCGTTGCGGACGTTGCCGTTGACGCCGACAGCAAGTGTCAGGCGATCCTTGAGAGTCTTTGTCTCAACATATGCGCGGGCAGTGAAGAGGTTATTGCCAATACCTTTGATAGCGGCATCGCGTTCTATGTAGTTCACAGATGCCATGTAGTTGGTGGATTTGTTGCCACCGGAGATAGAGAGGTTATGGTTGTGAGCGAAGCCTGTGCGCTGAACCTCTTTGGCCCAGTTTGTGTTGGCTCCCAAATCATTCACGAGTTTGATTCCGTTGTCGGCTGCATAGCTGCGGAGTTCGTCACCGGTCATCATGTCATGGTCGTTGGCAATCTTTTCCCATGCAACGTAACCACTGTAAGTTACATGTGCGGGACCGTCGTTGCCGCGTTTGGTGGTAACGATGATTACACCGTTGGCAGCCTTTGAACCGTAGATGGCGGTTGCGGATGCGTCGCGGAGAACGTCGATGCTCTCGATGTCGTTGGGGGAGATAAGGTTGAGTTCAACGCCGGGAATACCGTCAACAACGTAAAGGGGTGCGGTAGAGCCGTTAAGGGTGGATGCTCCGCGGAGGGTCATTGAATTTACACCGCCGTTGGGGTCGGAGTTCTGCACAACAACGAGACCGGGAACCTTACCCTGAAGGAGCTGGCCGGGATCGGTGTAGGCACCCACGTTGAGGTCTTTAGCCTTGACAGTTGTGATTGAACCGGTAACATCCTTACGGGTCATCGAGCCGTAACCGATGACAACCATTTCGTTGAGAAGTTCGCTATCCGACTGGAGAACGATAGTAAGGTGTGTCTTGTCGGCTTTAATGTCCTGCGACTTGAAGCCGACGTAGGAGATCTGGAGAGTTTTTCCGAAAGCGTTTGCGATGGAGAAATTTCCGTCGATATCGGTTGTTACTCCGGTATTGCTGCCTGCGATGCGAACGGAAGCTCCGATAAGGGGCTCACCTTCTTCGTCGGTAATGTTACCTGTAACTGTCGACTGAGCGAAAGCGGATGTAGCGCATGTCATAAGAATAGCGCACACAATGAATTTCGCTACCGAACGGAAAAATCCGGAAATTGGCGGAGGTAATTGCACTCCGTGTTTCACAGCGTAATACATAATACTGAAATGCTGATTTAAGGCGATTGGTTTATATTTTTGGTTATATATATTCAATGAAAGGACATCGGCTGGTCAGACCGGCGGGTGTAATAATCCATTGGTATTTTCATCCGCAAATTTAATAGAAAATTTCTAACTGTTACATAAACATTACCTCCGTTAATTATATTTAACGCAATTAACGTAAAATTGTAAATTTTACACTTTAGGTATTTCTTTAATTTTCATAATATTACATGATTTTTGCCAAAAATAGGGAAAATATTGCTATTAGCCCTAAATCGAATTTTTAACACAATTATACTGCCTCGCAAGAATAGTCGCACAGGATACAGACGCCGGGAACTGATACGATTTTATCATTCTTCCGGACTTTTTTTGCTTGTTACGGGAATTTGTGCGAACTTTACAGTAAAGTTGTGCAGTCAGCACAATGTGATATTCTATGGAAAATACAATGGTAATACTTCTTACAGTTGTTTTCTGTGCCTTGATTGGCGCGGTGGCTTATATATTTCGCCTTGTAGGCGAGAAAGCGCGGCTCACGGAGCGCATCTCGCATCTTCAGGCTGAGAACGAACGCAATTCCGCCGAGGGGCGGGAGAGTTTCCGCGCCCTTGCCAATGAGGTGCTGCTTGAAAATTCGCGCACCTTGGCCGAGCAGAATATGGGACGCCTGCGTGAGGTGCTGGCTCCGGTAAAGGAAAATCTTGATGAGTTCCGCCGTAATTTCACCGAACGCTACGACCGGGAGTCGCACGAGCGATTCAGCTTGCGCGACCGTATCGGCGAGCTTGTCGAACTCAACCGCTCCATAGGAGCTGAGACGCGCCGCCTTACAGATGCTCTCAAAGGCAGTCCGCAGATTCAGGGACAGTGGGGAGAAATGATTCTCGACAATATTCTGAGCCATGCCGGGCTGCGCAAGGGCGAGGACTATATCGTGCAGGAAACCGTGAGTACCGACGAAGGCCGCATGCTCCGGCCCGATGTGGTGCTGAACTACACTGAAGGTCGCAAGATTATAATTGACTCAAAGGTTTCGATTCAAGCCTATCTCCGCATGATGGAGGCTCCGGATGCCGACTCGCGCGAGAATATGGCGAAGGCTCATCTTGTGTCGGTGCGCAAGCACGTGGAGGAGCTGCGCTCGAAAGCGTATCAGGATTTTGTGGGACGCACGGGCGCGGATTTCGTACTCATGTTTATTCCTCACGAGGGCGCTTTCCTTGCCGCCATGGATCTTGACCGCTCGCTGTGGGAGAAGGCCTACGACAGCCGTGTGCTCATAATATCGCCTACGCATCTGATGTCGGTTATCAAGCTGATCGAGCAGATATGGCGCCACGACAAGCAAAACCGCAACGCTCTTGAGATAGCGCGGCAGGCAGGGCTGATGCTCGACAAGTTCCGTGGCTTCATTGAGGATATGGAGCGTATGGACCGCTCCATCAATTCGGTGCGCGACGCATGGAACGGGGCTTTCTCAAAACTCACTTCCGGCAACGGCAATCTCGTGGGACGTGCGGCACGTCTGCGCGACCTCGGAGCCAAGTCGACCAAGGATATACCCGCCCGCTATCTTGACGCAAGCGGCGAAGTGGATGATTAAAAATCGTAGTTGCGCATCTTTTCCTGAAGACGCTTGCGGGCGAAGAAGATACGGCTCTTGACGGTGCCCAGCGGCAGCCCTGTGTGCTCGGCAATCTCGGCGTATTTGTAGCCTGCGAGGTGCATCGAGAATGGGATGCGGAAGTCGTCGCTGAAGGTGTTGATGAGCGAATTGATTTCCTTTACCGCAATCGAGCCTTCCGGGGTGTCGAAGCCCGATTCCTGCGGCAGGTTGAGGTGATACAGGTCGTCGGTGGTGTCGATTACCGTTGCCTGGCGCACCGATTTACGGTAGTGGTTGATGAAGATATTGCGCATGATGGTGAAAACCCATCCTTTGAAGTTTACGTTATCTACGTACTTATCCTGATTGTCAAGTACCTTTAAAGTCGTGTCCTGCAACAGATCGTATGCGTCGTCGCGGTTGGAAGTCAGATTGTAGGCGAACGAAAGCATGTTTTTCTGTATTGCGAGCAGCTTTGTCTGAAGTGCATTTGATCCCATAAATCTTAGTGTTTAGCGTATTAGTAAGATATGTGCGGAAGGGCTCGGAGCCTTTTCCCGCTTTAGAACATAACACTTCCGTCCGCGGAAAATATTCCCGGATTATGATTCTTTCAGATTAATTGCGATTTGTTGCGGGGTCAGTCGGCAGCGTGGAATTCCACAAGGCCGGGCATGGAGTAGCGCTGGATTTTCGTAATCTCCACCCCGAAATCCTTGGCGGCGCGGTACAGGATGTCGCTGTACAGCGTGCATGTCGAGCCTACGAAGCAAAGCGGCTGGCTGCGGTAGGGGTAGGAGGCGATATTGCGTGTGAAGAAGCGCATGAAAGCCGAATACACAAGGTTGTAGGCGTATTCGTTGTCAAGATGCTCGGCAAGGAAGGTAGAGTAGGTGGAGAGGGTTCGGCTCGGCAGGGGGTTGGTGTACACGTCGTCCATCAGGACGTTGGGCGTAACCATGAATTTTTCGAAGAAGGCTGAGCGCAGTTTCTCGGGGGCGATTTCCTTGAGAATATCGGCCACAAGCATTTTGCCTATATAGGCTCCGGAACCCTCGTCGCCGAGGATGAAGCCAAGGGGAGCCACGTTTTTCACGATTTCATGACCGTTGTAAAGGCAGGAGTTGGAGCCTGTACCGAGGATGCAGGCAAGCCCGGACTGGCGCACGAACAGGCCGCGGGCGGCTCCGAGAAGGTCGCTTTCGACTGTGACAGGAGTCTTGAACTGGGCCACGAGCGACGATTCCATGATTTTGTTTTTCTCAGTATTGGCACATCCTGCACCGTAGAAGTACACATGATCCCAACGACGGCGGAAAAAGGCCTCCGGGAGTTCGAGCCGGATGCAGTGCGAAATCTCGCGGCGGGACTGGAAGAACGGATTTAGCCCGATAGTGAAGGCGTGTTCAACAATCTCCTTTCCGTCGACGAGTGCCCATTCGGTGCGTGTACTGCTGCTTTCGGCTATGATTTTCATGTGGATTGCTTACAGGTTTCTGATGCGCTGGTTACTGATATGTTGGAAAAACAAGTGCAAAGGTACGAATAATTTGTGCAATCTGCAAAAACGGTGGAGATTGGGTGAAAGCGAAAATAGAGGAGAGGTGTTTTGGCTGCCAAAACACCTCTCCTCTATTTTCACTATTTACTGTCAACCCGTTCTAACAAACGGTATGGGATCATTTCTTGTCGATGGTCTTGAGCAGGTCTTCGACGGCTGCGCGGAGCTGAGCATCCTCACCGGTGACTACGGTCTCGGGCGAGTTGGCTACCTTGATGTCCGGTTCGAGCTGCTGGTTTTCAAGCACGCTGCCGTCGGCAAGGCGGTAGCCCACAACGGGAATACCGTAGATGATTGTGGGATCCTGTGCCGTTACCCAGTTGACGGAGGTCATGGTGCCGGGTACGGGCATGCCTACGAGTTTGCCGAGATTGCGGTGCTTGTAGACCCATGGAGTGCCGTGCGCGTTGGAGTAGCAGGCTTCCGACATGAGCATGATTGAAGGCTTGTTCCAGCGGCGCGAGGGCATGTCGCAGGTGGCTTCGCCTCGTACTTCCTGGGTGAAATATTTCTGGCCGCTGAACAGTACTTCGATGTCTTCATGGAGACGTCCGCCACCGTTCCAGCGGATGTCAATCACCACGCCGTCGCGGTCGTTATAGCGTCCGAGAAGGTCGGAATATACCTTGCGGAATGAATCGTCGTCCATTGAGCTGATGTGGACGTAGCCGAGACGTCCGTTGCTCCAGCGCTCCACGTCGTCGCGGCGGTTCTTGACCCAACGGTCGTAGAGAAGACCGTTCTGCGCTGCGGCCGAGAAGGGTTTCACCACCACTTCGCGGCTTTTAGCACCGGGAGCGTCCTTAACCGTGAGCAGGGTGCGTTTGCCGATGCAGTCGGTAAGGAGCTGGGATAGGGTATTCTCGGCGGTGATTTCCTCGCCGTTGATTTTCTCGATGATTGTGCCTGCGGTGATTGCGGAGTCGGCCACGGCAACAGGGCCTTTGGCAAGCACTTCCTCGACGCGTACGCCGGGGCCTGTGTAGCTCATGTCGTAGAGTACGCCGAGCGATGCGGTGCGGTCAACGGCGTTTGAGCCTGAACCGCCGTAGTAGCGTCCGCCGGTGTGGCTCACGTTGAGTTCGCCGAGAAGTTCGCTCAGGAGTTCGGCGAAATCATGGTTGTTGTTGATGTGGGGGAGGAATTTGCGGTAGTCGGCAACCATACGTGCCCAGTCGACGCCGTGCATGTCCTTGGTGTAGAAGCGTTCGCGTTCCTCGCGCTCGATGTTGTCGAGCATGAAGGCGCGTTCGGCGGCGGGGTCGAGCTGCATCTGGGCCGAGAAGCTGATAGGCTTGGGTGTGGTGCCGTTGAGTTTGTACAGGCTCGGGCCAAGGAGGAAGATTGTCTTGCCGTCGGCCGATGTGTCGAATCCTCCGCGCTGCGAGAGCTTCTTGTTCATGGACATGTCGCCTTCCTTGAGGTCGAGCGTCCAGAGGAACATGCCTTCGTCGGCACCGGAGAGGAACATCAGCTTTTTGTTGTCGTCGGTAAGAATGTAGTCGCGCAGGTCGGTCGACATGGGTGTCACGCGCACGATGCGGTCTTCGATTCCGGCAAGTTCAACCTTGATGGGTTCCACGCCGTCTTTCTTGTCGTCTTTTTTGTCCTTCTTATCTTTCTTGTCGGCGTCGGATTTATCTTTCTTGGCTTCTTTCTCTTCCTTGGCCTTGCGGAGCTTCTCTTCGGCAGCTTTCACCTCGGTTTCTTCCTTGGATAGCATGAAGTCGTCGTAGGCTTTCTGATTTAGGAACACGAACATCACGTCCATTTCCGAGCCCCAGGAGGCGTGGTTGCGCATGCCGTAGCGCTCGGAGGCGAACATGAGGGCGTTGCCGTCCAAGATCCATTTGGGTTCGGCGTCGAAGTAGCCGCTGTTGGTGAGGTTGGTGAGCTTACCCGATTCCACGTTCAGAATGGCTACGTCGGTGTAGGGGTCGTGGCGGCGGTCAACCATCTCGAGGGCAAGCCATTTCGAGTCGGGCGACCATGTGAAGTAGAAGCGACCCCCGCGCTGGCGGTAGGTGCTGCCGTCGGTGAGTTCGCGCACTTTACCGCTTTTGGTGTCCATCACGGCAAGTTTGTTTCGGTCGAGGATAAACGCGAGATATTTTCCGTCGGGCGACAGTTTGGGCACGGTGCGTTCGTGGCTGTCGGCCTTGAACACGGGTTCTTCATTGATGAGGGTGGCGTTGACGAATCCCGGTTCTTCATCGGCGCGTGCCACGGTGGCGCGGTAGATGTTGTAGCGGCCGTCGCGTTCGGAAGTGTAGTAGAGGGTGCTGTCGCCGCCCCAGCTCACGTCGCTCTCAGCCTCGGGTGTGGCCGAAATCTGCTTGGTAGTGCGGTAGTCGGTGGATGTCACATACACATCGCCACGATAAATCAGTGCCACGGACTTTCCGTCGGGGGAGGCAGCGGCTTCGCGTGCGCCGGAAGATGCCGAGATTTTGCGTGTCTCGTCGGGGAAGTCGGCGTTGATGCTCAGGCCCACTTTGCGGGGCTTGCCGCCTTGTGTCATGGTGTACAGTTCGCCGTCGTAGGTGAAGCAGAGTGTACCGTCGTTGGCGCGGGAAAGGAAACGCACGGGATGTTTCTTGAACGATGTCACGGGTGTGGCAGCCGCAAGGTCGCCACCGGGTGCGCGGTAAACGTTTATGCTGGCTCCGGCTTTCGCAGGCTCGCTGAGGAAATATATGTCCTGTCCGGCGTCAACGGGGTTGAGGTCTTCGCCGGGACGTGCGGTGAGTTGGGTGTGCTTGCCCGTTGCAGGGGTGTAGCGCCAGATGTCGCGTGTAACGGATGAGGTGTGGTGCTTGCGCCACTCGTCTTCAAAGCCCTTGACGTCCTGATAGAGAAAACTTTTTCCGTCGGGCGCCCAGGATACGTAGCGCGCCGGGGTGGCGAGTATCTGCACGGGTGCTCCTCCGGCAACCGGAACCTCATAAAGTTCGGTCATGCGTGCGCTCGGATAAAGGGCACTCGAGGCCGGATCCTGGATTGCGGCGCTGAACATCACTTTCTTGCCGTCGGGAGTGAATGTCTCGGGGATTTCGGATGCGGAATTAAAGGTGAGGCGCGTCCATTTTCCACCGGCATCGGCGGAAATCAGGAATACGTCGGAGTTGCCGTAGAGGTCAGAGGCGAAGGCGATGCTGCGGCTGTCGGGACTCCATACGGGATTGCTCTCGTAGCTGTCGCGTGAAGTCAGACGTACGGCTTCTCCGCCGCCTACGGGTACACGGAAGATGTCGCCTTTGTAAGTGAAGGCGATTTGCTTTCCATCGGGAGAGATTTTCGCATCACGGAGCCACAGAGGGGCGTCGGCTGTACCGGCGATTGCGGAGAGAGCCGGAAGCAGCGACATAATTACCAATTGTGTTTTTTTCATGCGGAAGTGTTATGTTAATCGTTGATATTTATTTCAAATATATTGTAGGTGATGCCACGTCCACCCATGCCGTTTTTCTGCGACAGCAGGCCTTCGTTGAGATATTGGCCGTGGCGCTCGTTGCAGATTCCGAAGTCGAACCATCCGGCTCCCTTACATTCCGAGTCGATAATGTGCTTGAACAGCAGCGGTAGCGCTCCGAGCCGTTTGCCGCTCTCCGAAGCGCCGATGTACTGGGCATGCACGCATGGCCCGGCGTAGTAGAGCACAGTTCCGGCCACGGGCGCGGATTCGCCGTCGTAGGCCATGAAAAGACGTATGTTTTCGGGAAAGCGACTGTGCAGCAATTCTATTTCGGCGAGAGTGTGCACCGGACTGGTGGCGTAACGCTGCCTGAGCACGTCGGACAATATGCCCCAGAAAGAGGCGAAATCCTCCGATTCGCGCACGCTCAGTCCTGCGTCAATGGCGCGGCGCATGTTGCGTCGGCTGTTTTCGTTGAAGGCTATCGGGTTGCGCAGGTCAATCGCGGACGACAGATTGCTCTCCACGAGCCTGCCCCCGGCACGGAAGATAGCATAGATGTCTTCCTCCGCCGGATAGCGGTGATAGATATGAGGGATTGCTTTGTATCGGAAGCGGCGTATGCCGGCGCTGCGATAATAGTCGGCAAGGGCAAGCATGATTTCTGTCACCAATGCTCCGTCGCAGCCCTTGACGGGCAGAATCAGCCCTCCGTAGGTGAGTCCGGCATGCGACACGATTTCATCGTCATCGCCTGCGCAGGCCGGTAACAGCGCCACGAGCTTTTCCTTGCCTTCATTTGCTGCGAACACGAGGAGCGAGCGGTCGCTGAAGCGGTCGCTGTGATAGTCCATGTAGTCGCGGCGCAGGAGGAAAGTGCCGTTGCGCGAGGCGTCGACAAACTCATCCCAGCGGTTTTTCCATGCAGAGCTGTATGATTCGAATCTCAGATTGGGCATATACAAAGGTACAAAGCCAACGGGATGGAATCGCACGAAATAACTGAGGATTAACGCTTTTTAAATAAAATTAAATGCTTCCAACACATCCGTAGGATGGTCGGAAGCATTATAAAGTGTCGCGTTTGGGTAGGGATTATTCGCAATTGAGCCTTCGGGCGAGTGTGCGTCCGAGTTCGCGCAGATTTTCAAGGTCGGTCGATGTGGCTGATTGTTTGATTGAAATCGGGTCGGAAACGCGTTCGATACCGTTTTCGTCAATTCGTTCGCCGAGCAGTTTTGCAGCGCGGGGTGCCCAGGTGTTCGAGCCCACGAGCGCTGTGATGCGGTTCTTGATTCCGCGTGTTTCGATGGCGTCCACCACAGCATTGACCGGCGGGAAAAGTCCGTCGGAATAAGTGGGCGAGGCCAGTACGAGGCCCTTGTGGCGGAAAATTTCGGCGATGATGTAGCTCAGGTCGGTTACCGATGCGTTGAGGAATGAAATCTTGCGCACACCTTCCTCGGCAAGACCTTCGGCCACAGCTTCGGCCATTGCTTCGGTGTTGCCGTACATCGAGCCGTATACGATTGTCACGCCATTGTCGAGCGGTTCATAACGGCTGAGACGGTCGTAGAGGTCGACAACCTCACCGATGCGCGAGCGCCACACCGGGCCGTGGGTTGAGCATATGGTACTTAACGAGAGATTCTTCAGCTTGGCGAGTGCGCGCTGCACGAAAGTTCCGTACTTTCCCACGATGTTGCTGTAATAACGCAGCATTTCAGGAAAATACGGGTCTGTATCCATGTCCGTGTCGAGAACAGCTCCCGAAAGCGCTCCGAAGCATCCGAAAGCGTCGCCGCTGAAAAGAGTCTGTTCCTCGACAAGATATGTCACCATCGTCTCGGGCCAATGGACCATGGGAGTGAGTGCGAAGCGTAGAGTTGTGTCGGCGCCAAGGCTGAGAGTGTCTCCATCCTTGACAGGCAAGGTATTGATGTCGTCGATACCGTAGAAACCTTTAACCATGCCGAGAGTCTGTGTGTTACCTACGATTGTGATGTCGGGAAACTCCGCGCGCAGTATTTTTATGGCACCGGAGTGGTCCGGCTCCATGTGGTTGATTATAAGATAATCAGGCTTGCGGTCGCCCAAAATAGCCTTTATATGGCTTATCTGACTTAAAGCGTGACGCACTTCCACACCGTCGATTATGGCAGCTTTATCCTCACCTGCAACGAGATACGAATTATAGCTCACACCCATCGGCAGGGGCCACATTCCCTCGAATTTGTGTGTAGTACGGTCATTAACTCCGATGTAATATACTTTTTCTGAAATTCCGGTTGTTCTCATAACACATATGAAATTTACGGCCGCAAAATTAGCGATTTTTTCAGAAAAAACTGTAATTTTGAGTTGTAAGTAGGATGTACAAATTAGTAAAGGCTTTACTTATGGCTTTTAATACACCTTGCTTATCAATATAAACATTCTTAATTATGAGAAAGATTGTGGCCGGTGGGCTGGTGATTTTGGCTCTGGGCGGGTTGTTTGGAGCGATTTATTTTTATGTGCGCACGGTCATAGGATGGTGGCTGCCGGTGCTGGTAGGTTGTGTGGCTGCCATGGGTGCCTATGGCATGACGGGCTCGTTCCGGCATTGGCTCGGACGCTCGTGGGGCGATGTGGCCTCTGCGCTGCTTGTCGGAGTGGCCGGGGCCTGCCTTGGGGCGGCGGCTTTTCTTGGCTTGAACGCCGCATATCTGCGCCCGGGAAGTGAGCGCATCGAGGAAGTGGAGGTGGCTGAGAAGTTTACCGAAGTGTCCACAACGCCTCATCGCGTGGGACGGCGCTATGTCCATTCGGGTGCGACGAAGACAACTTATAAGCTGCGTCTGCGTTTTGCCGACGGGGATGAGAAAGTGATGTCGGTGCCTGTGGCGAGCTACAACCGTATCCGTTATGGCTCAACGCTCCGCTATCGCGTTTCCGATGGCATGTTCGGATACAAGGTGATTGTTAAAGATAATGTTAAATAAACATATGTGTTTTGTGATTAGGGGCGTATTGTCTTATTTTGTCCGCAAATCTAATCACAATAGATAAGTAGGATGTACCAATTAGTTAAGGTATTGCTTATAGCTTTCTATGGCAGCCTTCCAACCGGCTTTTCAGTTCCAATGGAACCCCATTGTGCCATCAAAGCCAATTGAAATCCTACTCATATAAAAAACCAATCAATACGATAACTAATTAATACATCCTACTTATGAAAAGAATTAATCTGCTATCTGCAATCTGTCTTGTTTCTATTGTGTCGTCATGCTCGGATAATGAGCCGGAGCCGCTTCCCGAAGTTTGCCCGCCGCCGTTATTGTCGGAGGATGTACTTGTGAGTTCTTCCGCTTACTATAACCGGTGGGTTGATGCCGGCGGTGAGGTTGAGCTTCATTCGTCTACTGAGGTTTCTTCTCCCTCCGGGGCAAAGGTCATAGCTTATAAACTTGAGGTTGACGATATTATTGTCGGGGAATATGACTATCCTCTTACGTCGGGAATCGTTCTTGATGCCGCTGATTACGGCCATGGAAGCCACAAGCTGACGCTGTATGCGGTTGTTGAGGACTCATTGGGGCGGCAGGTCTCCAAGCCAACGCTTGAGAATAATCATTTTGTTGTGTTTGATGTCATTCCTGATATTGATATTGCTGCCAGCCTTGATGTGCATGTGACATCTGTGGCTACAAGCGGGGAGAAGTACGACGAGCAATTTACGGTGGAATCAACCGCCGATGGTCGCCTACGCTTGCCCAAGGATAAATTTTCCTGGATTCCGAGTAATGGATCCGCTTCGGGTCTTGATGTAAATATGACGATTTCCACCCGATATTCTGAATTGCCGGAGGGCTTTGAGGGAACTATCGAGAGTGAGCAATGGAATCTCGCGTCGGAAGAAAGTGTTGCCGGAAATGCTGTGAAATTGCACTGGAGCAATCCGGTGAAGTTTGAGGAATGGCATGGTCTTACACCCTCGTGCCTGTTGAAATACAAGGGTACGTATGAAGGTATTGAGCTTAACGACAGCACTATCAACGGTTTTGTTGTAGTGCTTGAATAAGAAGATGTGTGTTATATACAGCAACAGCCCGCGGGAATCGTCCTGCGGGCTGTTGTGGTATTTGAGGTAAGTATTGTTGCTGTTATTTGGCAGCTTCGGGTTGTGCGATGCCTTCGGAAGTTGCTTTTTCTTCCATGCGCTTGATGCGTGCGTCGAGGTCGGGGTGTGTGGAGAAGAGCTGGTTGAGCTTGCTCGATTTCTTCACTCCGGCTTCTTCCTGGAGTTGTTTGAGTTTGCGGAATGAAAGCGCCATTGCCCAGGGGTTCTTGCCGCCACGCTTGAGGAAGTTGTAGCCGTAGTCGTCGGCTTCGCGTTCCTGCTTTTGGGAGTAGTTGGCATTGACGAGTGATTCTCCGAGCGAGCCGAGCTGAGAGTCGGTGAGCTTGGCAGCGGTGCCGCCTGTTGACGATACGCCGTCCTTGAGAGCCGATGTGAGCAGGGCTGTCTTGAAGGCCTTTTTAGAATGCTTGTGGGCTACGTGTCCTACTTCGTGGCCGATAACGCCGAGAAGTTCGTCGTCGCTCATGATGTCCATCAGTGCCGCGAATACGCGGATGCTGCCGTCGGCACAGGCGAAGGCATTTACGTCAATAACGTTGTACACCTTGAAGTTGAGCGGAGTGCCTTCAACATCGGTAAGCCCTTGGGTGAGATTGCGCAGGCGCACGGTGTAGGGGTCATCTTCGGGAAGCACGGGGTTGTGGGTGTCCATCCAGTCGATGTATTCCTTGACGTACTGCACCATCTGGTCGTCGGTCAGAGTTACGGCCTGGGCTGTTTTCTTCAGGCCGCTGGCGGCTTTTGAAAGATTGAATTTCTGAGCCTGAACAGAATTTGCCGCAGACATGCAAAGCACCGCTGCGGCAAAAATCGCGAGTATCTTTTTCATAAGTCGTAGATAATAAAATATGTTTAGCGGTTTGTAATTTTGCGATTGTGATGCAAATTTACATCTTTATTTTATATCTACGAAAAAAGCGCTTGGATAAAGCGGAAATCAGTCGTATTTGATGAATGATCCGTCGGTGGAGAATTTCATGTCAATGCCGTTGGAAAGTTCGACGTCGTAACCGCGGCGGTCTTTTTCGATGCCTACGATGCGCGAGCCTTTATGGTTGGCTTTCACGTAGTCCTGAACGCCTGTGGGAATGAAACCGGAAGGAACCTGGCCTTTTGCACCGGCCTCGATATCTTTCCAGTTGCCTTTGCTGTCGAACGTTATTTCAGAGCCGTCGGACAATACGACTTCGTATTCGTGTACGCGACCGAATTCCCTGTCGATTTTTACAAAAGAGAATTTAGCTTTGAAATTCTTGCTTATTGTGTTTGCAGCGGCCTGAGGCAGCACGCTGATATCGTGGGAAACATTGTCCCGTGCCGAAACGGCTATGCCTGCGCTCATGAGAAAGGCAAACATGAGAATGAGTAATTTTTTCATAATCTATACCAAGTTTGTTATACTGATAAAACGTTGCGGATGGTTCTATTGTTTGAGTTCACGTGTGATTATCCCGGCGGCTGTCGTGGCTGCATGTTGTGTGCCAAGGATTTGGCGCATTGCCGCGTAGCCTTCGGCCTGGGCGTTGCGTGCCGGAGAGTTTTCTTTCAAGAGTCCCGACAGAGCATTGGCCGCATTTTCGGACGTACATTCGTGCATTAGCAGTTCCGGAATAATCTCGCGCCCGGCAATCAGGTTGGGCAATGTCACAAAATTCACGCTCAGTATTCGTTTCATTACCTCGTAGGCGATTTTGGAACCGCTTCCGCGATACATGGCAACTTGCGGGATTCCCGAGAGAGCCGTCTCGAGCGTGGCCGTTCCGGATGTGACGAGTGCCCCGCGGCAATGCACGAGCACGTCAGTTGCGGAAGCCTCCCTGACTACGGGCACTTTGTCGCCGGGAACGTCGCCATGGAAGCGGTCATAAATTTCGTCGTCGATTGAAGGCGCGCCGATAATCACTCCGCGGTACTGCGGAAATTGGCGCAGTGCGGCTGTCATGAGTGGAAGGTTGTTGCGGATTTCTCCCACTCGGCTGCCCGGCATAAGGGCAATGAGTGGACGGTCACGCAGGCGGTTGCGCTTGAGGAAGTCCTCGCGCGAGGATGTCGCGGCAAGTCGCAGGTCGATTTCCTCGACCGACGGATTGCCGACGTATGTGGCCTCGAAACCGTTGTTGCTGTAAAACTCAGTCTCAAAAGGCAGTATGGACAATACTCTCCGCACATACTTCCTAATGTCCTTGATGCGCCATTTCTTCCAGGCCCATATCTTAGGGGATATATAGTAGTAGACGGGTATTCCGGCTTTGTAAGCCGTTTTGGCTACTTTCAGGTTGAAACTCGGGTAGTCGATGAGAATGAGCGCGTCGGGTCGTGTTTCAAGCAGGCTGCGTCGTGCAAGGCTCAGATTGCGTCCCACCTGCGGCAGATGTCGTAGCACCTCGGCAAAGCCCATGTAGGCCATGTCGCGGTAGTGGATAAGCGGTTGTGTGCCGGCTGCGTCGGCCATTTTGTCGCCGCCGAGAAAGGTAAACTCAGCTTCGGAATCCTTGAGCCGCAACTGCCTTATGAGTTCGCTTGCGTGTAGGTCGCCGGAAGCCTCTCCGGCTATGAGGAAATACTTCATCTTCTGTTACGGAAAAAATCTTGCATGATTTCGCGGCACTCCTGCTCGCGTGTGCCGAAAGAAATTATACTTTTAGGATGGAGCGGTGCTTCTTCGGTGCGGCATATCCCGCAATAGCCACGCTTGGAGTCGCGACAGCCCACTACGATGCGGCCTATGCGGCTCCATCCTATTGCTCCGGCGCACATGGTGCATGGCTCTACGGTGACGTACATCGTGCAGCCGTCGAGATATTTGCCGCCGAGATAGGTCTGTGCCGCACTTATCGCGAGCATTTCGGCGTGTGCGGTGACATCGCACAGGGTCTCGGTCATATTGTGTCCGCGAGCGATAATCTTATCGCCCGACACTATTATGGCGCCGATAGGTATTTCTCCGGCGGCTTCGGCCTTACGCGCCTCGGCAAGCGCCTGGCCCATGAAATAATTGTCGTCAAGCATGTTAACCCTCTAAATTACATTTCTATACGCATGCCTTCGTTGGCTGCGATGGTTTCGGGAAATTCCTCGCGGGCTTCGGCTGCGAGCGCCTCCGAATCTTTGTATATCTTGGAGTAATGTCCTATCACGAGTCGTGTGGCTCCGGCCTGACTTGCGATGCGGGCGGCCTGACGAGCCGTAGAGTGTCCGCGTGGAGCGGCCTTGTGTTCGCTGTCGTCGCCGTAGGTGGCTTCGTGGTAGAGCGTGTGCACGCCATGGACGGCTTCGGCCACGCGGGGGTCGGCCACGGTGTCCGAGCAGTAGGCGTAGCTCATCTGAGGGTCGGCATCGGAAGTGAGTCTGTCATTTGGTATGACGGTACCGTCGGTGGTGGTGAAGTCTGCTCCGGCCTTGATTGCGGGAATCTGCCAGTGGGGGATGTTGTAGAATTTCGCCATGTCGCCACGCAGATGTCTTGATTTGGGCTTCTCGCGGAAGAGAAAGCCCGAGCAAGGAACGCGGTGGTAGAGCGGAAAGCACGATATTTCGATATTGCCGTCTTCATAAAGCACGCGGGTCTCTCCCGGGCGGATTATGTCGTAGCGGATTTCAAATGAAGTTTGGTGGCAGAAAAGTGCCATCAGTCGCTTGAGTATGTCGGCACCTTCAGGGAAGATGTGTATCGTCACGGCACCTTCCACGTTGTGCAGCGCCATTGTCGACAACAGTCCGGGCAATCCGAGGAAGTGGTCGCCGTGCAGGTGGGATATGAATATGTCGGAGATCTTGGCGTATGACAGGCCGAAGCGACGCATCTGGAGCTGCGTGCCCTCGCCGCAGTCAATCAGGAACAGGCGGTTGCGGTATTCTACGGCCTGGGCTGCCGGATTGTGTCGGAGAGTGGGCGTGGCCGACCCGCAGCCAAGTATGGTGACATTGAAATAGGACATGGCGGTGTGCTGTTTATTAATTAGCCAAACAATTCTGAATGACTGCCCAAACGTACGAGTTTAATCATATTTGTCGTTTCATCAATCCAAATCAAAAGAAAGTCACTTTCAATATGACATTCCAAGTGTCCGGCATAGTTTCCAATCAGCATATGCGGGTTGTATTCTTTTGGAATATCCTCTCCTTTGCGGATTTTATCAACCAGGTCATACAGTTTTTTCAATTTTTTTCGGTTGATTGAGAAAACGTTTTAGATCCTTTTTGAACTGTCGGCCGCTCTTTACTTCTTTCATTCAGTTGTCAATGACTTGATGAATGAGTCGTAACTGTCCATGTCGACCGTTGTGAGGGTAGACTCGTCCTCCGCTTCCTTCATGGCAGAGATTGTTGCAGCGTTAGGTGTGTGGTATGCAACGTCCATGAGTATGGTTTCCACATAGTTGTTGAGACTGCGGTTGTCATTGGCAGCCAACTGTTTCAGCCTTTCCAATAATTCGGTGCGGAGCCGAAACATTGTTGATTTTCGATTTATTGCTACATCCATTGTGCTATCATTAATAATGCAAATATACATCTATTTTATAACACAAACAAAACGGTTTTGAAAAAAGTTGCCGTTTGTTTTGTGTAGATATTCATGATGCCAACGATGGTGAAATAAGGGTTGTGTACTGCAAAAAAAGGATAAAAACGGCCCTGAAAGTGTCCCGGGACAAAACTTTCGGGCTTGAAAATGCGTAATACATGTACGCAACAGCAGAAAGAAGTAAACATTTGAATTAGTTTTTTCATAGGATTAGATTTTAAGGTTTAGAAGCTGCGCGGCAATCGTGAGACTGTCGCGCAGCGCATTTTATGGCGGGGATTTAAATGGGACTAATAAGTCTAACGGGGCTAATAAGCAGAGACGGCTGCATCGAAGTTGATGCAGCCGTCTCGCTGTATATTTTTTTTCAGTCCGCTGATGGCGGACGAAAGAATTGGTGTTCTTATTTGAGGGCGTCTTTAACGGCGTCGTTGGGAACCATTTCTTCCTTGAAGGTGTATGCTCCTGTTTTGGGAGATTTCACCATCTTGATAACCTTGCTGTATGTGCGGCCTTCACCTTTCTGAAGTGAGGCGACTGTTTTCTTTGCCATATCTCAGTTTGGATTATTTGATTTCTTTGTGAACAGTTACTTTTTTAAGAATGGGGTTGTACTTCTTCAGTTCAAGACGCTCGGTTGTGTTCTTGCGGTTCTTGGTAGTGATGTAGCGGGAAGTACCGGGCATTCCACTTGCTTTATGTTCTGTACATTCGAGAATCACCTGCACTCGATTGCCTTTTGCTTTCTTTGCCATCTTTTGTCAGCGTTTACGGGGTGAATTAGAAACCTAAAAATTTGATGTCCTTCTCGGAGAGATAGCCTTTTTCGGCTGCCTGAATCATTGCGGCATTGAGTCCGAGCTTGTTGATTGTGCGGAGACCTGCGGCGGAAATAGTCAAGCTAATCCAGATGCCTTGTTCTACCCAATAGAACTTTTTGTTGAAAAGGTTGACGTTGAATTTGCGTTTGGTGCGACGTTTCGAGTGCGAGACGTTGTTACCCACCATTGCTTTTTTGCCGGTAATTTGACAAATCTTTGACATGGCTGTTAATGGTTTATCGTTTGCTTTTGTTTTTGTATTTACATCAAGATTCTGCGGCCGGCATCGCAGTTCTCATATCACATCCGGGTGCATCTTCCCGGACGCTTTAAAGGATGCGCCACAAATCAGAGTGCAAAGTAACGACTTTTTCGGCATTTTACCAAACTTTCCGCATTTTTTTTATTCTTTTTCTGAAATGTTTGTTCCGGACATGGCCTGACACATGCTGACAAGGAACTGACAAAACACATCAGGCACGGAATTTGTTATATAAGGTAACAAAAATTACTCAAACCAATAATTCCACCATACCTATGGCAAAAGATACTGACATGTTACGCTCGGCCGCATTGGCCTATCATGAGTTTCCACGCCCCGGCAAGACCGAGACTGTGCCTACCAAGCCTTACTCAACTCCCGAAGACCTCGCGTTGGCTTATTCGCCCGGCGTGGCTTATCCTTCGATTGAGATTGCCCATAATGAGGATGCGGCATATGATTATACCAACAAGGGAAACACCGTGGCGGTGATTTCCAACGGAACTGCCGTGCTCGGACTCGGCAACATCGGCTCGCTGGCCTCTAAGCCGGTGATGGAAGGCAAGGCCGTGTTGTTCAAGATTTTTGCCGGTATTGATGCTTATGATATCGAAGTCAATGAGCAGGATCCGCAGAAGTTTGTCTCGATTGTCAAGGCAATCGCGAATTCCTTCGGCGGAATAAACCTTGAGGACATCAAGGCTCCCGAATGTTTTGAAATCGAGAAGTCGCTCGTGGGGCAGTGTGGCGTTCCGGTGATGCATGACGACCAGCACGGCACTGCCGTGATTGTTGCCGCCGCAATGCTCAACGCCGCCGAAATCCAGGGCAAAGCTCTTGCCGATATCAAGCTCGTGGTAAACGGCGCCGGTGCTGCCGCCATAGCTTGCACGCGCTTGTTGATGGCACTCGGTATCCGACGTGACAACATTGTCATGTGCGACAGCAAGGGTGTCATCCGCGATGAGCGTGAGAATCTGAATCCTCAGAAACGTGAGTTTGCCACTCGCCGTCAGGGTATCCGTACTCTCGCCGAGGCTATGCAGGATGCCGATGCTTTCCTCGGCCTGTCGGTGGCTGATGTCGTGACGCCCGACATGCTCGCATCCATGGCTCCGAAGCCGATTGTGTTTGCTCTCGCCAACCCGAATCCCGAAATCGCCCGTGATGCCGCGATGGCTGTGCGCAAGGATATTATCTATGCTACCGGACGATCCGACTATCCCAATCAGATTAACAATGTGCTCGGCTTCCCGTATATCTTCCGCGGCGCGCTCGATTCGCGTGCGTCGGTAATCAATGAGGAGATGAAGCTCGCGGCAGCGCGTGCCATCGCCCGTCTTGCCCGCAAGCCGGTTGCTCCTGAGCTTGCCGCGCTCTACGGTGTGCGCAGTTTCACTTTCGGGCCTGATTACATATTGCCGAAACCTTTCGACCGCCGTCTGCTGCCGGAGGTAGCTTCAGCAGTAGTCAAGGCCGCTGTTGAATCGGGTGTAGCGACAGTGAACCCCGGCGACCTTAAGGCCTATGGCGAACGCCTTTCAACCGAAATCCGCTGCACCGATGCGCAGCTTCACGAGTTCATATCATTCACATGTCCGTTCAAGAAAAACGATGAACGCTGAGGCAATATAAAAATGAATAAAAAACGCGCCACGGATTCCGTGGCGCGTTTTTTTAGTTTGTGTGATTATATTTTTAGAGAGCTGCCTTTACAACGGTTGCTGTTCCGTTTTCGGCTGTTGCTTTCACGATATAAAGACCGTTGAGAAGTGTGGTTGTTGCAGCTGAAGGATTGTCCCAGTTGCGTACGCAACGACCGTTGAGGTCGAAGATTTCGAGCTTGGCGGCTTTTCCGCTGAGGTAGATTGTACCTTCGGCATCAACCTTTACAGTGAGTGCGTTTTCGTCAACAGCAACGTTGGCAACACCTGCCACAGGCTTGGTAAGGTCGAATTTGTAGCCGATGTAAAGCGGAGATACTTCGTCCCAAGAGTTCTCAGTCCAGGAAACAAACAGAGTCTCGTCTTCGCTGATGAAACCGCGGCCGGGGAAGTATATATCCTCTAGGGTGATGTCCACGTCCACAACATTTCCGTCTTCATCATATATAAATTCATCTTTTTCGATGGAGTGGGTCATGTTCTCACGCATCCACGCTGCGATAGTAGGCTGTTTTGCCTCGATATAGTCGGTGATGGGTGTGAGTTCGCTTGTGTTTGCGTCAGATATATATGTCTCCACCGGCTGTACCTGAAGAATACTCTTTACTACAACACGACCGTCGTTAAAGACCTGAGTGGCATAGACGTCTTTTGCTCCTTCGTATTTCACTACATCAGAATTTGCAAGTTCAATGCGCACGGGGGTGTAAATGTAGGAAGGCGGCCATGCCCATGGGTCACTGTCGGGGTCTTCCATTGAGATGTTCATTATGATATACTTACCGTTACCGGACATGCCGATGGAGTTGTATTCAAAGATCATTCCGGAATCAATCATTTCCCAAAGAGCATCCGTATAAGCCATGTAAAGGTCGTTCCATTCGTCGAACTTTTCGGAGTATACACCCATGGCGGCATCATATTCGGCCTTCTCTTCGGGCGTCATGAAGTCTGCATATTGGGGGTATGTGACTGAGGGGTATTTGGTAAAATCATATCCTGAGTCAACATAATCTTGCCATCCTTCCTGGAAGGCTTGTTCGGCAGCCTCATATGCGGCGTTATAGGCTTCGAGCTCTTCTTCGCTCAGAAAATCCTTCGCATCGGGCTGGCTTTCTCCAAATTCGCCGGGATACTCGGGCAGTTCTACGTTGTTGGGATTGATTAGGCTGCGGGTGGGGAGGGAGTAGGACCATTCGCCGTCTTCGTTCTGTGTGTAAATGATGGCTTCGGCGCTACCCATGCCGGAGTATTCTTGAATCTGACCTAAAATAGTCTTGCCGTCGTCGCTGATGCAGGTGGCGGTAATGTACTGTGGTACACGGCCGGTATAATCCAGCTCGGGATGGGGCAGAGGTTTGGGGGCGCTGTATGTACCGTCTTCCAGAAGATCCCAGTAGTAGGGAACCTGCATGATAACCTCGGCATCAACGCTAATTTCGGTATTGCCGAGATTACCGCAGATGCGTGTGCCGTCTTTTGTGATTCCGCTGGCGACATTTGTCATATTCTCGTCGAGAACGGGGAGATGATGCCATTCTCCGTCTTTCCAATAGCATGCTCCTTCTGCAGAAGATAGGCTGGCAATAATTATTCCTGTGCTGCTGAGAGCGTTGCCGTTGGCAAGAGCGAGACCCTCATCGCCGGAATATTCGTAAGTCTTGCCTGTTTCAAGATCAAAAATCTCCATGTAGCTATAGTAGTTGGAGACGATATATCTGTTATCGGGGCTAAGGCCTTGGAATACGGCATTGTCATAGATTGTGGGGTTGTCAGCCATCAGAGCCGAGGAGCCTGCAAGGCCGGCGAGCAACAGAAGTAGAGGTTTTTTCATATTAAAAAACTGGATTAAATTATTGTATGTGATTAATGAATCTGCTATGTGTGAATTGTGTTGATGAAGATGAACGGTGCAAAGTAAATGTAAATATATTTATTATGCAACTTTTTATTATGTTTTTTTAGCGGCATGGCTATGCTTTGTTAATTTATATGTTGTTTTGGTTAGTGTTTGTAGCTTTTCTGCAACCAAATGTTGATAATTGAAACTTTTTGGTGCCGGTGGCGGATTGTCGGGAAAATCATTATATTTGCAGAATCATGGAAATACTTATCAAGAATATGGTGTGCCGCCATTGTGTGGAGGCTGTGAGAAAAGCGCTTTCGGATGCCGGTTTCGCAGTGCGCGACGTTGCGCTTGGCCGGGCGGAAATAGAGGATGCCGATGTTTCGGCCGACGGGCTGCGGCGTATCGACGGTGCCCTTGCGGGTGAGGGTTTCGAACGCATAGCCGATGCCGATGAGGCGTTGGTGGAGAGCATGAAACGTGCGGTGATAAGCCATGTGCGCGACGGCAACGGCTGTCGCTTCAACCTCTCGGCTTGCGTCGAGGAGCATGTTGGAGTGGACTTCGCGCGTGCCAGCCGTATTTTTTCGCGTCTCGAAGGACGTACGGTGGAGCGTTTCCATATTTTGCAGAAAATAGAGTACGTAAAGGAGCTGTTAGGCTACGGGGGCGCCAATCTGGCTGAAATTGCCGATATGACCGGCTACTCCAGCGCGGCGCACCTTTCGCGCCAGTTCAAGGAAGTTACGGGTATGACTCCCACCGAGTATCTGCGCTCCGGAGCCGCCGGACGCAAGAGCCTGCCGGAGGTGTGATTGCGGAATTATGCAAGCCTGTGGCGGAATGGTGTAACGCTCCTGCGCGAGATATGATGTACCTTTGCAAAAAGAAAAAAGTTACATCATTATGAACCTTACACATATATTATATTCGTTTCTGGCGATTGTCAATGAAATGTCGCCCTTTATCCTGCTTGGATTTTTCATAGCGGGACTTCTGCATGTGTTTGTGAGCGATCGCATGATGAGTCGCCATCTCAGCGGCCCGGGGTGGAAACCTGTTGTCAAGGCTGCCTTGTTCGGTATTCCATTGCCGCTGTGTTCGTGCGGTGTGCTTCCGGCAGCGGTGTCGTTGCGCCGTAACGGAGCATCGCGTGGAGCTGTCACCTCTTTTCTCATAGCCACTCCGCAGACGGGTGTCGACTCAATCGCCGCCACCTATTCCTTGCTCGGCTTGCCCTTTGCAATCATACGTCCCGTGGCTGCGCTTGTAGGCTCGGTTGTCGGAGGATGGTCGGTGAGCCGCGCCCTGCCTGAAAAGGTGCAGGGTTGCGGAAGCGCCTGCGATGTGGCTGTTCCTGCCGAAGAGCCGCGCGCGGGCTTCTTCCGACGCCTTGGAGAGGCACTACGTTACGGATTTGTCGACATGGTTTCGAGCGTTGGCAAGTGGCTTGTGATAGGACTTGTGGTGGCTGCGCTCATCACGGTTTTTGTGCCTGATTCGCTCTTTGTGTCGCTCAGCCGCTATCCTCTGCTTGCCATGCTGGCGGTAGTGGCAGTTGCCGTGCCCATGTATATCTGTGCCACCGGCTCCATTCCAATTGCTCTTTCGCTGATGATGAAAGGGCTGTCGCCGGGCATAGCGTTCGTGCTGCTGATGGCCGGACCTGCCGCTAATTTCGCCTCGATTATTATTTTGTCACGGGTTCAGGGACGAAAGGCCACAGCTATATATGTGGCATCAGTTGTGGTGACAGCAATCGCTTTCGGGCTGCTGATTGACCTTATGCTTCCCTCTGGATGGTTTGTTCCGCGAGCCGGAGCGGCTGTGATGTCTGACGCATGCCACACTCAATTCGGAATATTTGAATCCATCTGCTCGGCTGTGCTTGTACTGCTGCTCGTGTATGCGGCAATATCCGGCCGGGGTCATAATCACTCACATAATATAAATAATGAAGATATGAACACCAAGACTTACATCGTTAAAGGAATGGCTTGCGCACACTGCAAGGCCACAGTCGAAAAATCCCTCTCGGCACTTCCCGGCGTGGAATCAGTGGAAGTGAACCTCGCCGACGGCACCGCGACAGTGCACGGCGACGCCTCAGCTGACTCCGTCCTCAACGCCATATCCCTCGCGGGCTTCGAGGGTAGCACTGAGAAATAGTGACCGACAGAGCCGCTTAAAGTAAAGGAAAAATAGCGTCCGTAGGATGCAGATTCAGTACTAACCACGCACACCGGAGCCATAGGCGAAGGTGTGCGTGCTTGTTTAGTCTCGTCGGGTCGTTTTGGACAGGAGCACGTAGCCTGCAACAATCTGGAAGGCGATGCCGGGCAGACCGGTGGTGAGGTCGGAGAGGGCGGCGGTGAAGCTGCCGCAGATTGCCCATTCGCCAAGGGTGCCGAGCGCTTGGTAGCCAAGAACTACGGCTGCCAAAGCAAGTATGGTCGGACGTGTGGTGCGGTATGCAGCGTAGGATGCGAGCAATGCGAGAAGCACCGATTTCAGCATTATCGCAGGAAGTGCGGCCTCCGCAGGCATGCCGAAGAGAAGAGAGTTGACGAGCGGCGAAAGTATGGCTGTCATCAGGCCGACGCGCCATCCGCACACCCATGCGCCGATGAGGGTGAAGAAGTAGATGGGCAGCCATGTGAGTCCGCCTCCGGGCACGAGGTGGATGAGCTGGGGCACTACGATGTTGCCAAGAATGAATACTGCCGCGGCAAGATAGGTACGCGGTGTTGTGAAGGAATAGCTGCGGTAGGCTGAGAAAGTGTTCATGAGCGGTTCAGACGATAGGAAGTGTTGATATGAAATTTTTGATAAGAGGAAGGCAGGACTCGGCATCCTGGCAGTCGGCACAGAGTTTTTCGACGGGGCAGATGCCGGTGCGGGTTCTGTTGATGATGTTGGGTACACATTCGCCGTATTCCACAGCGATGCCGGCTTTATTAAAGAGCTCGAGCGCCGGGCGGCTGATGAGGGGAGTGTACGCTTCGGCCACGCCACCGAGAATCATCAGCGCGGCGGCGCCTTTGCCTATCACCTTGTCGGCCACAAATGCTCCGCGGAGCGTGTCAGGATATTCGGTGAGCAGCCTGTACAGGTCTTTCACACCCCTGCTGTGGCACACGGTTGTGTGGCCGTTGTTGAAAATCACACAGGAGTATCCGCTGCCGTCGAGCAGGGTTTCGATTGTGTTGCGGCGCTGTTCTGGAGTCATGGCTTATCGGGGCAGGATTTCGAAGGTATCGACGTAAATTTCCGTGATTGTGCGCTTGATAGCGTTGCGGTCTTCCCAGAATCGTGTGCGGATTTTGCCCTCGACGAGCAGGCGAGAGCCTTTACGGATGTATTTTTCGGCAAATTCAGCCGCGCGGCCCCACATCACGATGTTGTGCCACTCGGTGAGTTCGGGCATTTCTGGTGTGCCGTCGGCGCCGGGACGCGGACGTTCGGTAGTGGCGAGGGGGAATTCAGCCACCTGACGAGTTTCGACAAAACGAATCTTGGGGTCGCGACCCACATTTCCGAGAAGAATGACCTTGTTCATATACAGAAATTTGCATCAAAATTACGCAAAAATATCCGTGTGGCAAAATCAGCGGAGGAATCCGGGCGCGTGCATGTAGATTCCGAGGGTGACTCCGGCGTTGAAGCCTGCATGGCGTGTGTAGTTGCAGTAGGCTGCCACGCTTGCGAACGGCAGGCGGTACACGGCGTCGATCTCGCCGAAGCCTGCGAGAGTTCCAAACCATCGCCCGTGCTCGGCCAGTCCGGTGGACGCGTTCTCCCGGATGGCACGCAGGGGTGCGAAGACGTGGCCGGTGAGCCGGATTGAGAAGCTGTCGTTGAATTTGAATACAGGGGTTACTCCGGCTGCTATAAAGCTGTTGGCGCGGAAATCGGGGTTGAAAACATTGTCGGAGGCGGGAGTGGGGGAGTAGGATGCCGCCGAGGTGATGCTGGCGTAATAGTCGGAGAGAAGACCGCGTGTGCTCAACAAGGCACGCCCTTCGACTCCGAGCGCCCAATGGGTGCCGAGATTGAAATATTGTCTTGTGGAAAGGTCGAGCGACAGCCACGACTGCTTACGGCTTGTGTCGTCGGCTGTGTGATGCTTGATTCCGGCTTTTCCGGTGACGGCGGAGGCCGACGCCCGGCGTATGTAGCCTTCGGTGGGGTAGTTGATGTCGTTGAGGGTGGAGGACAGATAGTTGGCGCTCACTTGGCCGAGGGTGAACCACACCCGGTCGCGCCCCTTGTCTTCTTCGGAGCCGGATATGCTCGTGTGGGAGTAATAAGAGTCGGAAAGATGCCCTACGCCTACTCCAAGGTCGATTTTTCCGGTGCTTCCGGCTGCCGTGGACCACTTCAGTTTTCCGTAAAACTCATGGTTGACTACAAATACAGGCTCGTTGAATTTGAAGAAAAGATTGTCGTTCTCGTAGTATTTTCTCCGCGACGCCACCGCTTCAAATGCGAAGGCCGACGGAACTCCGGAATGTAGGTAAATCTTTCCGTCGAACATCCCTGCCATGTAGCTTTGGCCTATCCACGCCTGGATGTTGGCGTTGACGGTGCTGAACCGCAGCGAAGAAAATCCTCCGCGCACATAGAGGTAGCTGTTGTTGGACGAGGTTATGTAGCCTCCGGCCCCGACGTCGAAACCGTCGTTGATGCTCGTGTTGATGGCGAGCCTGAACAGACCTGTGGAGTCGTAGGGTGTGGCCTTTACGGAGCAGCTTGCTATGCGTCCCGACGAGAGTGCCTTGTAGTAGGCTTTTCTGGCCTCGGTCACGCCTATTGTGTCGGAGCCTTCATGCGGCTTGTACAGGTAGGAGAGGTATTCGTTCTGCCGCGGGGTGCCGCCTGTAACGTCTACCGAATCGAAGCGCAGATAGGGCGTGCGCGATTTGAAAACCTCGCGTGCCACCCTGCGTGCTTCGGGGTTGGCGCGGACATGTATCCGGCTCTTGATGGAGTCCATCATGTTCATTGCATGACGGTAGCCTATGTCGCTTATCTCGCGTGCTTTCTGAAAATCGAGCAGGCCGAAGCGGCTCAGGTCAACATGCAGTTTTATTCCTTCCTCGGCCGGCAGGTCATAGTTGGCGCTCTGCACCACAAGCAGGTCGAGCTGATCCATGAACGAGGTCGGAGGACCGGATGAAGGAGTGGAAACGTCAACACCAATCATGATGGAAGGGGCGAAGTCCTCCCTCATCACGTCCACGGGGAAGTTGTCGTAGATACCGCCGTCATAGCATAGCTTGCCGTCGATTGTTATAGGCTGGAATACGAGCGGAAAACTCATCGACGAGCGTATCGCGTCGCCGAGATTTCCCGAGCGGTTCACCATCTTGCAGCGGTCGGTCATGTTGGATGTCACGTTGCGGTAGGGCACGAACAGGCGGTTGAAATCACCTCCGCACTGTGCCGAGTAGGCCGAGAAAAGTTCCATGAAGGCAAAAGCCATGGGGGAAGCCGGAATCAGCGATGCCGGAGGAGTCTGTGCTTTCTCGAGGGAATCCTTCTTCGAAATCATTTTGGAAAACATCTGTGGCGATGCTTCCGGCTTTATAAAAAAGAAAGTCATGGACGGGTCGATTTGGCCCGTCGACCAGTAGGCGAAATCCTTCGACAGAAGCATCTCCATCATTTCATCGGTGGTGTAGCCGCATGCGTACAGGCCGCCTACTATGGCGCCCATGGATGTTCCGGTGATGTAGTCGATGGGGATGTTGTTTTCCTCAAGAGCCTTGATGACGCCGATGTGGGCGATACCTTTGGCACCGCCTCCGCTCAGCACCAGCCCTACCGACTGATGCCGCTCCCGCGCCGCCATCGCGGACGGCGCGGGGAGCATTGTCAGGACGGCCACTGAAAGAATCAGGGTCAGAAAGCACTTTAAAGCCCTCATGGGTCTGCTCAATGAAATGAATAGTTGAAAAGTTATGACTGCAATTAAAACACCGCAGCCACGGAAATGGTTTACTGGCTTATGAACGAGTCCTTGAAGCCCAGGAAGTAGAGCACGCCGTCAAGGCCGATGGTCGAAATCGACTGCTGAGCGGTCTGCTTCACCTTGGGCTTGGCGTGGAAGGCTATACCGAGACCTGCGGTGGCGAGCATGGGGAGGTCGTTGGCTCCGTCGCCCACGGCGATGGTCTGTGCGATGTTGATGTTCTCCACCTGGGCGATGATGCGGAGCAATTCGGCCTTGCGCTTGCCGTCGACGATATCGCCTACGTAGCGGCCTGTGAGTTTGCCGTTGACAATCTCAAGCTCGTTGGCATACACGTAATCTATGCCGAATTTCTGCTTGAGATAGTTGCCGAAGTATGTGAATCCGCCCGACAGGATGGCGGTCTTGTAGCCCGTGCGTTTGAGCACTTCCATCATGCGTCCGACACCTTCGGTGATGGGCAGGTTCTCGGCAATCTCACGCATCACGCTCTCGTCGAGGCCTTTCAGCAGAGCCACGCGTTCGCGGAAGCTCTCGCAGAAGTCGATCTCGCCGCGCATGGCTCGTTCGGTGATGGCCTTTACCTGGTCGCCTACACCGGCGCGGATGGCAAGCTCGTCGATTACCTCGGTCTCGATGAGGGTCGAATCCATATCGAAGCACACCAGACGGCGGCAACGGCGATACACGTTGTCCTCCTGGAGGGAAATGTCAAATTCTTCGGCAGCGGCGATTTTCATGAAGCGGTCCTGCATGCTGGAGCGGTCGGCGGGATTGCCGCGAACCGAAAATTCCACACACGATTTCGACTGCGGCTGCTCGTTCTCGCGCAGAGGCATGCGTCCGGTCAGTCGCTGTATGCCGTCGATGTTGAGTCCCTGCCGCGCGATTTCGTCGGTCACGAGCGCGATGTGGCGAGCTGTGAGCCTGCGGCCGAGTATTGTGATAATCCAGCGGTCTTTGCCCTGCATACCCACCCATTCCTCGTAGGCGTCCAGGGAGATAGGGGAGAAGCGGATTTTCACGTTCAGTTCGTAGGCTTTGAAAAGCAGATCCTTCATTATGTCGCCGGATACGTCGGAAGTGGTCTTGAACAAGATGCCCAGCGACAGATAGTGGTGGATGTCGGCCTGGCCGATGTCGAGAATCTGAGCGTCGTATTTGGCGAGGATTTCGGTAAGCGCGCTTGTCACGCCCGGACGGTCGTTTCCGGATATATTTATAAGTATGAGTTCTATGTCCATGTTTTCGGGTGCTTGTTATGTAATATTGTGAAACACGATGCAAAATAAAGAAAAATTTTTGTTTAAGTCAAAAAAATGGCGTACCTTTGCGGTCGAATTATAAAAAACAACCCAAACATTAATCCACTTTATTAACAATGAAGTACGAAACCGTTTTCATTTTAACTCCCGTTTTGTCTGATGCTCAGATGAAGGAAGCGGTAGAAAAGTTCTCTAAGGTGCTCACCGACAACGGTGCATCCATAGTGAACACAGAGGAATGGGGCCTGCGCAAGCTCGCTTATCCCATCCAGAAGAAGTCCACCGGCTTTTACTGCCTCGTAGAATTCGAAGGTGAACCCACCCTCGTTAAGAAACTCGAAACAGCTTACCGCCGCGACGAGCGCGTGCTCCGCTTCCTTACATTCCGTCAGGACAAGTACGCTGCAGAATACGCTGCAAAGCGCCGCAACCGCCGCGCTGCTCAACCCCAGGCAGAAACCGTAGAAACAAAGGAGGACTAAATCATGGCACAGCAATCAGAAATCCGCTATCTCACTCCCATGTCGGTAGACGTGAAGAAGAAAAAATACTGCCGTTTCAAAAAATTCGGCATCAACTTCGTTGATTACAAGGATCCCGAGTTCCTCAAGAAATTCCTCAACGAACAGGGCAAAATCCTTCCCCGCCGTATCACCGGCACTTCGCTGAAGTTCCAGCGCCGTGTGGCTCAGGCTGTAAAGCGTGCTCGCCACCTCGCCCTTCTGCCTTATGTTACCGACCTCATGAAATAACTCTTAAAGCCTAAGGACTCAATATGAAGATTATTCTTAAAGAAGACGTCAGCAACCTTGGATACAAGGACGACGTTGTAGAAGTAAAAGACGGATACGGCCGCAACTACCTGATTCCTCAGGGTAAAGCCGTTGTCGCCACTCCTTCGGCTCTTAAAGTTCTCGCCGAAAACCAGCGTCAGCGCGCCCACAAGCTCGCCAAGATCAAAGCCGATGCTGAAGCTCTCGCAGCTCAGCTCGCTGAAGTAGCGCTCACTATCGGTGCAAAAACCAGCGCCACCGGAACCATCTTCGGTTCTGTCAACAGCATCCAGATTGCCGAAGCTCTCGAGAAACTCGGCTTCAACGTTGACCGCAAGATCATCGAAATCAAGGAAGCTGTTAAGGAAGTTGGCAATTACAAGGCAAACGTTAGACTTCACAAGGAAGTTTCTGTTGAAATTCCCTTCGAAGTGGTTGCCGAATAATCAAAGACCATATCCCAAACATTTATATTCCCCTTCTTATGCGCCTGCGTCGTGACGACGCGGGCGTATTTTTTTAATAACTATGCCTTCAGTACATCTATTTTTTCCGGAAAACGATCTGGCTCTCGCCGCCGATGTGGCGAATTATACCGCGCCCGAAGCCGCCGTGCGTCTTCGTCGTGCCGGTGATGTGTTGCCCCTTTGGTACGCAGCTCCGGGCGATTGCTTCTGTTGCGGAGGCGTCAATGACCGTTGGCTCGCGTCAATGCAGGAGCGCTTCGACATAGACGTAGACGTGTTTCCCTACGACTTCTCGGGACGCTTCATGCCTGCTCCATGGGGCTGGTCGAAGGCCTCGAGAGAATACTTCCGCATGCTTGGCTTTTCATCCAACCTACTGCCGGATGATGCTGCGATTGCCGGAATACGCAATCTTTCGCATCGTCGTACCGCTGCCGAATTGACGCATCGGCTCGCTGTGGCTCTGGATTTCGCCATCGGCTCCCCGGCCGAGGAGCTTCATTCGCAGAATGAAATTGAGACTTTTGTGCGCTCGGCAGGTCAGGCCATGTTCAAGTCGCCGTGGTCGTCGTCGGGCCGTGGCCTTGTGAGGGTCGACGGAGATTCTTTGGCGCGTCATATCCGTCAGGTCTGCGGAATCGTGCGTCGTCAGGGTTCCGTCATGGCCGAGCGGTTCTATCAGCGTAAACTTTGCGACTTTGCCATGCTTTTCGAAATTGCCGGCGGAGAATGTCGCCCTGCCGGTATGTCGCTTTTCACTACCAACGCTTCCGGGGCGTATACCGGGAATATACTGATGTCTGGCTCTGACATTCTGTCGCGTCTCGCTACATTCTATGACCGCGATAAGCTGCTTAAAATCAATGAGGTGATACGGCAAAAGCTCTGTGAAATCATAGGGGAGGCCTACGCCGGTCCGCTTGGCGTTGACATGATGCTTGTCGAGGCTGACGGCGACGATGTCCTGCCTGTGGTTGTGGAATTGAATTTGCGCATGACAATGGGACATGTCGCGCGCCGTTTCCACGACAGATATGTGGCGGAAGGCGCATGCGGAGTCTACTCGGTGCTTCCCGCGGCTTCCGCTCCTGCCGCAGCTTCGGAGGCTGTCATGTTCAATGGGCGTCTCACTTCCGGCACCCTTGACCTTGTGCCGCCGAATCAGCACTTTGTTTTTCGCGCCGAGGTGAAATAATGAGATTTTTTTGCATAAAAATAATTAAAAGTATATTTTTGTGAAAAATTATTTCCTTTAACCTCTTAACCCTAATCAAAATGAACGTAGATTTTGTTACGGCGATAAAGATGTTCTTCGCCAATTACGCTAATTTCAAAGGCCGTTCCACCCGTGCCGAATATTGGTGGGTAGTTCTGTTCCTTTTCATCGTATGCATGGTTCTGACATGGCTCGGCAGCTTCGGAGCGATTCTGAGCACAATTTTCGGCCTCGCCACCCTCATTCCGTCGCTCGCGATTGCAACACGCCGCCTTCACGACATCAACCTCAGCGGTTGGGTGCTCGTGGGATTTTATGTGGTTCAGTTCGCTCTTGCAGTATGGATGGGAGCCGGTTTTGGCGGTCAGTTCATGTCGATTCTTACAGGTGACGCATCGGTTGTCGCCGAACATATGGACGACATGGATGTAGCCGGAAGAGTTGCCCTTCCCGCAATCCTTATGTTTGTTGTCGGCATTGTTTACCTTGTGCTCATGTGCAAGAAGAGCGGCCCCGACAATCAGTATGGCCCCAATCCTTACGGCGAATAATTCGATATTGCAACTTATAATAAGCCGGATGTGCGGAAAAGCTACCGCACATCCGCTTTTTTTTGTACATTTGCACCAAATGAAGAAGATAATTATATTTCTATGTGCCGGTGCGATGTTGCTTGCCGGTTCATGCCGCCGTCAGACAACCCCTCAGGAAGAGCAGTGGCCCGACGGAGTAGAAAATATGGCGTCAGCGCCTGATACTCTGACGCGTCATGCCTCCTTGCTCACCTTGGCCGACCATGGTGGCTACGTAAGTGCTGACATTGCAAATCCCTGGAAAAGCGGAGAATATCTTGCGCGCTACGTCCTCGTGCCGCGCGACTCGGCGATGCCGGAAGGACTTGCCAAGGGCGTGGTGGCTCTGCGTGTGCCGCTGGAGCGTGCCGCCGTGTTTTCGTCGGTGCATACTTCCGCGCTTGCCGAACTTGGCGCGATGGACGCCCTCGCGGCTGTAGCCGACGGCTCGTACTTCGCTGCGGATGATACCGTGGCAACTCTTCTGAAGTCGGGTGCGGTGACCGATTGCGGTTCGTCGATGTCGCCCTCGGTCGAGAAACTCGTTGCCTCGCGTGCCGAGGCAGTGCTGCTTTCGCCTATGGAAACCGGAAATGTCGTGGTTTCCGACAAGATTCCCGTGCGCGAGGTCTATATGGCCGATTACATGGAAAATTCTCCCATATCGCGTGCGGAATGGATTCTGTTTCTTGGCGAATTGTTCGGAAAGCGCGAGCAGGCGCGTGCGATTTTTACCGATGTGATCGACCGATATGCCGACCTTGTTTTCAAGAAAGGCTCGTCGGCAGTCAAGCCTCCGAAGGTGCTCACCGAAACCGAGACATCGGGCGTGTGGTACGTTCCGGCGGGCGAGAGCTACATGGCCCGTATGCTCGCCGATGCAGGTGCTGAATATCCGTGGGCGTCCACGAAAGGAACAGGTTCGCTGAGCCTTGACATGGCGAAGGTGATTGCAGCCGCTTCGGATGCCGATGTGTGGATCATGCGCACTTATGGTTACGACGTGTCGCCGCAGAGCCTGCGTTCGGCAAATCCCCTCAATGCCGGATTCAAGGCTTTCAAGTCGGGAAATGTCTATGGATGCAACAGTGCCGAACGTCCCATTTTCAATGATATAGCTTTTCATCCCGAACGGATACTCGCCGATTATGTCGCGATTTTTCATCCCGATGTGATGCCGGACTACGAACTCAAGTATTATAAAAAGATGAAATGACCCGCTACCGCATTGTCATAATCTCGCTTTGCGTCGCGCTGCTGCTTCTGCTGCCTTGCGGGCTGTTGCTCGGAAGTGTTTATATCCCTGCATCAGAAATATTCAAGGCAATCGCAGGAAGTGTGCCGCAGGATAGCGTGGTGTCGATAATCCTTTTCGAGACAAGGATTCCGGCTCTTCTCACGGCACTTCTTGCCGGAACGGGGCTGGCTGTGGCCGGACTGCTGATGCAGACGGGATTCAGCAACCCGCTGGCCGGCCCTTCGATAATGGGTATATCCTCCGGTGCGAGTCTCGGTGTGGCGCTGGTGATGCTCGCTTTCGGCGGTGCGCTCGGAGTTTGGGGGCGTATGGCAACGGTTGGTGGAGCTTTTGCTGGCGCGATGGCTGTGATGGGGGTGCTTCTGTTGTTCTCGTCGGTGGTGCGCTCGTCGGATGTGCTCCTTATTGTCGGAATATTAATCGGTTATCTTGCCTCGTCGGCTATCACCTTGCTCAATTTCTTTGCCACGCAATCGGGTGTACACTCTTATGTGGTGTGGGGGATGGGTACATTCGCGGGAGTCAGTTCCGAGGCGATGCCGCTTTTTGCCGGGCTTGTGGTTGTGCTTACATTGCTGTCCTTCCTCCTTGCCAAACCGCTTGACGCACTTCTGCTCGGCAACCGTTATGCCACGAGTGCGGGAGTGAATGTCGGAGCCACGCGCACAGTCCTTATCCTGCTGTCGGGTGCATTGACTGCCGTTGTCACGGCCTGGTGCGGCCCTGTCGCTTTTATCGGACTTGCCGTACCGCACATAGCGCGCATGCTCATTCAATCCTCGGCTCATCGCCGCCTGCTTCCTGCAACGGCATTGTGTGGCGCTGTCACGGGGCTTTTCTGTCAGATTCTCAGTGTGGCGCCGGCTATTGAGCGCGGAATAATTCCCGTCAATGCCATAACTCCGCTTGTCGGAGTGCCGGTAATAATTTATGTATTGCTCAACCGCCGCAAACTTGCTTATTTCAACTGATATGTCCTCGACCACGCTACATTCAATACTGGAAGCCACCCGGCTGTCAGTCGGCTACATTAGCGGTAGCCCTGTGATTGCTGATATTTCCGCGCGGCTTGAGGCCGGCCATCTTGCCGTGCTTGTGGGGGCTAACGGTAGTGGAAAGTCCACTTTGCTGCGCACGCTTTCCGGCGCGCAGGCGCCCTTGGCCGGCTCGGTTGAGATAATGGGCAAACGTGTCGGAGATTATTCCCGGCGGGGGCTTGCACGCGTGCTTTCGATGGTGTATACCGACCGGACAATGGCAGGAGGACTCACCGTGAGCGAAACCGTCGCCGTTGGGCGTCAGCCTCATACCGGCGTGCTCGGGCGAATGTCGGACGCCGACCGCGAGGCTGTCGCAAAGGCCTTGGAAGATGTGGGCATGTCTGCAAAGGCCAATAACTTCCTTGCCAATCTGAGCGACGGGGAGCGCCAGAAAGTAATGATTGCCCGCGCGCTCGCGCAGGATACTCCGCTTGTGATTCTCGATGAACCTACGGCTTTCCTTGATGTTGCGAGCCGCCTTGAAATCATGGGACTTCTGCGGCGCGTTGCTTCGCGGGAGAGCGGGCGGAGCGTGCTTCTGTCGTCACACGACATCGCCCCGGCGCTATCCGTAGCCGATGACGTGTGGCTTGTGGATTCGACGGGGCGTCGTCTGATTTGCGGCCAGGCCGGAGAAATGATTGGCTCCGGACTGCTTGACCTTGCTTTTCCGGGACGTGATGTGCGCTTTGACGCCTCGCGTCTCGATTATGTGCTCGCTACGGGCGCACCTGAGTGATACGCACGCGCGTGTTCTTGATTTTATATGGCTCGAGAGCCTTGATTGTGTCGCGGGCCTTGCCGCGGGGAACGGCCACATATGAGGAATGGTCCTTGACATCAATCACTCCCACTTCATCCTTTCCGAGTCCTCCTTTCTGAATCAGGAATCCTGCGATGTCGCCGCGTGAGATTTTCTCTTTCTTTCCGGCGTTGAGGTGGAGCGTGGTCCATTTGGATTCGGGGATTTCGCCATCGGTCGGCGGCATGTAGTCATGGTCGGTAGTGACGAATTCCGGCACATTGTCGGCTTCCGAAACAATCACGTACACATCGCCTTCGGCGCCCATTCGGCCCGTACGGCCATTGCGGTGGGTCCAGTTCTCGGCTGTGAGCGGGAGGTGGTAGTGGATTACGGATTTCACATCTGCAATGTCAAGGCCGCGTGCCCCGAGGTCGGTGGATACAAGAATGGGTGTCGAGCCGTTGTTGAACATCAGCAGCGCCCGTTCGCGGTCGAGCTGTTCAAGGCCGCCGTGGTACAGTCCTGCGGGAAATCCGGCTTTTTTGAGCAGATTGAACACTCGTTCCGCACTTTCGCGGTGGTTGACGAACACAAGGGTTTTCGTGTCGGAAGACGCTACCGTACGCAGCAGAGCCTCAAGAGTGTCTATCTTGTCGCGTGCGGGACTCTCGACGCGCTTGATGTCGAGTTTCGGCACGGCGGTGTCGGTCTTGCCCTTGGTGAAATCAAGAGTCTTGAGAGCCGACATGTCAAGGAATTCCGGAAGTTCGCTGAGTTTTGTGGCCGAGGTGAGTATAACCGTACGCAGCGATTTCAGACGACCGGAGATTCGGCGCATCTCGTCGTGGAATCCCAATTCAAGACATTTGTCGTATTCGTCTACTACGAGGGTCGAAACGTCGTAAAGCGACAGTTGTCCGCGCTGTATGTGGTCGAGCAAGCGCCCGGGTGTCGCTATGATGATGTCGGGTGTCACCGACAGGGAATTGACTTCCTCGCTCATGGCATGGCCGCCGTAGAAGGCCACGGTCTTGTAGTCGGTGGCGATGGGACGGATTATGTTGAAAATCTGGAGTACGAGCTCACGCGACGGAGCCAACACGAGTCCCTGCACCTTGCCGTCGGGGTGGCGAAGCGAGCGCAGGAAGGGTAGGGCGAAGGCGAGTGTCTTTCCGCTGCCTGTTGGAGCGAGCATCAGGAGTGTGGCCGGGAGTTTTTCGGCTGCGGCGGCCTTCTGCATGTCGTTGAGCTCCGCTATTCCAAGGCGGGATTTGATGTTGTGGGTAATGAGATTAAGCTCCATGTCAGATTCCTGTATTGTCTTTGATTAGTTTCTCGAATTTTTCCGCAGGGTAGATGTCGCCGAGTCCGGTGCGAGATGTATATGTGCCGTCGGTGCGGATTACCAGTACGGTGGGGATGCCCGAGGGAAGCCCGAAATTCTGCATCATGTCGCGCACGTTGTCGGTGTTGACCGACACGAAGTGGATGCGGTCGCCATATTTTTTCGCGGCCTCTTCGAATACGGGGGCGAAACGCCTGCACGGTCCGCACCACGGGGCGTTGAAGTCGATTACTACCGGGCGGTCGCATTGCATACCCGGCTGTATTGTGAGGCCGTTTTCAAGAATGTAAATTCCGTCGGCGTCCTTGTCCACGCCGGAGAGGTCGATTACCCCGGCCGGAACGCTTTCCTGAGTCGCGGCAACTTCATCCTCGGTCGTGCGCGCATTTTCATTTTTTGCTGTGCATGCCCCGAGGGCGAGAGTGGCTATGGCTGCCGCGGTGAGTATAAGTCTGATTTTTTTCATATCGTTGAAATAGCAAGGGAGCAAATCGGGGACGTTCCCGGTCTGCTCCCTTGTTTAGTTAAACGCGGATGTGCGTGTCAAGGTTTAAGCCAATGCGGCGTTGGTCTTGTGCACAGCCTCGGCGCTCTTGTGGAAGAGTGCTTTTTCTTCGTCGTTGAGGTTGAACTCAACGATTTTTTCGATACCGTTGCGACCGAGGATACAGGGAACACCGATGCAGAGGTCTTTTTCGCCGTATTCGCCGTCGAGGAGTGCGGAGCAGGAGATGAGTTTCTTCTGGTCGCCGAGAACGGCAGCAACAACCTGTGCTGCGGCAGCACCGGGAGCATACCATGCGGAAGTGCCGAGGAGCTTGGTGAGGGTTGCACCGCCTACCATAGTGTCGGCAGCTACCTTTTCGAGTTCTTCAGCCGACATCAGTGTGGATGCGGGGATGCCGCGGTATGCAGCGAAGCGGGTGAGGGGAATCATTGTTGTGTCGCCGTGTCCGCCGATAACGATGCCTTCAACTTCGGTAGCGTTTGCGCCGAGAGCCTGGCTCAGGAAATATTTGAAGCGGGAGCTGTCGAGTGCGCCACCCATACCGATGATGCGGTTTTTGGGAAGGTTGGTGACTTTGTGGATGAGGTAAGTCATGGTGTCCATGGGGTTGCTGACACACACGATGATTGCGTTGGGAGAGTGGGCGAGAACGTTTTCGGTAACGGATTTTACGATGCCTGCGTTGACGCCGATGAGCTCTTCGCGGGTCATACCCGGCTTGCGGGGAATACCGGAAGTGATCACAACCACGTCGGAACCTTCGGTGGCGGCGTAATCGTTGGTAACACCTTTGAGGCGGGTGTTAAGACCGAGGATGCTTGCGGTCTGCATGATATCCATTGCCTTGCCTTCGGAAACGCCTTCCTTGATGTCGAGGAGAACAACTTCGTCGGCCACCTGGGTAGTTACCAGGACATTTGCACAAGTAGCGCCCACATTACCGGCGCCTACAACTGTAACTTTTGACATGATCTGTATTTAATTAAATTATGTGAAACGTTTTTCTAAAGGCAAACTTACACAAAAAACAAACCCTGTGCAATAGTTTGTATCTTTTTTAAAGATTTTTTTCCGTAATTGTTGTGTCATCCCTTAATTTACGCTAAATTTGCACTGGAATACGTCCCGGCTCCGGTCGGGGGCGGTTTCTTGCAATGATTTCAAACAATTTCATATATTAATCTAAATCAATCATCCTTATGTGGTTAACAAGCTCATCTATAGGAAGGAAGTTCGTGATGGCTATCACGGGCGTATGTCTGGTCCTATTCGTAACTTTTCACGTGCTGATGAACTCTGTGGCTCTGTTGTGGCCTGCGGCCTACAACATGATTTGCGAGTTCCTCGGAGCTAACTGGTATGCTCTGGTTGCCTCCATGGGTCTTGCAGCCTTGTTCATCATCCACATTATTTATGCCGTTTGGCTTACATTGCAGAACCGCAAGGCCCGTGGCGCCGACCGCTATGCTGTCAACAGCCGTCCCGCACAGGTAGAGTGGTCGTCCAAAAACATGCTCGTGCTCGGTATCGTAATCGTGGCTTTCCTCGTGGTGCACATGACCCAGTTCTGGGCCAAAATGCAGCTTCAGGAACTTATTTCCCACGAGCTTACCGCACTGCCCACAGTTGACGGCGTGCCCGCTTCTCCCGCGTTCGGTACTCTGTTCCTCCAGCTCGCTTTCGAACAGTGGTGGACTCCCGTTGTCTACATCATCGGTTTCGTAGCCCTCTGGTTCCACATGAACCACGGTTTCTGGTCGATGTTCCACACTATTGGCTGGGACAACAACATCTGGATCAACCGCCTCAAGACCATCGGCTGCTGGTGGACATCCATCGTTGTGCTTCTCTTCATCGCACAGGCTGTTCTGTTCAGCGTTCAGGCTTCCAACAAGTTCTTCCTCGAAGATCCCACACTCCAGGCTCAGTATGGCGAATTCTGGGAAGCAAAGGCTGACGGCCTTCTCGAAAACTTCGAGGCTGCAAGCACTACCGCTATGAACGGTGTTGAAAAAGGCAACATGGCCGCACAGCAGGAAGCTCAGATCAACTTCCTCGTCAACGAAGCTCCCGCTTATGTCGACGAAGCACGCGTTATCATCGAAAACGCTGAAAAGCAGTGCCCCGGTGTAGCTCTCAAGAGCGTGAAGACTCTCGAACGTTTCGTAGGTCAGATCGACCAGAGCATCACTTACGCCAAGAACCTCCAGAATAAAGATACCAATTCCAATCAAGAATAACTCAGAGATATGGCACAGAAACTCAACATCGAGGGTATGATTGACTCTACCCCCATCATGAAGGACTTCGCAGACATCGAATCCTCCAAACTTCCGGAGTTCCAGATCGACTCTAAAATTCCCGAAGGTCCTATCGCTGAGAAATGGACCAACTACAAGGCTCACCAGCACCTCGTGAACCCCGCCAACAAGCGTAACCTCGACATCATCGTCGTTGGTACAGGTCTTGCAGGCGCTTCCGCCGCTTCCACTCTCGGCGAACTGGGCTTCAACGTATATAACTTCTGCATCCAGGACAGCCCCCGTCGCGCTCACTCAATCGCTGCACAGGGCGGTATCAACGCTGCCAAGAACTATCAGAACGACGGCGACTCCGTTTACCGTCTGTTCTACGACACAGTAAAGGGCGGAGACTTCCGTTCACGCGAAGCCAACGTTTACCGTCTTGCCGAAGTTTCCAACAACATCATCGACCAGTGCGTTGCCCAGGGCGTTCCCTTCGCCCGCGAATACGGCGGTCTGCTCGCCAACCGTTCGTTCGGTGGTGCTCAGGTTTCCCGTACATTCTACGCCAAAGGTCAGACCGGCCAGCAGCTCCTTCTCGGCGCTTACTCGTCGCTCAACCGTCAGATTCAGAAAGGCACCGTACGCTCCTTCAACCGTCGTGAAATGCTCGACGTCGTTATCATCGACGGACGTGCACGCGGTATCATCGTGCGTAACCTCATCACCGGCGAAATCGAACGCTACGCAGCACATGCCGTAGTACTCGCAACCGGTGGTTATGGCCGTGCGTTCTTCCTTTCAACCAACGCCATGGGCTGCAACGGCTCCGCTGCTGTGCAGGCGTTCAAGAAAGGTGCATACCTCGCCAACCTCGCTTTCACCCAGATCCACCCCACATGTATCCCCGTTCACGGCGAAGACCAGTCCAAGCTCACCCTTATGAGCGAATCGCTCCGTAACGACGGCCGTATCTGGGTTCCCAAAAAGAAAGAAGATGCCGAGGCTATCCGCGCAGGCAAGAAGAAACCTACCGATATTCCCGACGAAGACCGCGACTTCTACCTCGAACGCCGCTATCCCGCCTTCGGTAACCTCTGCCCCCGTGACATCGCATCCCGTGCCGCCAAGGAACGTTGCGACGCAGGCTACGGCGTAGGTACAGGCAATGCAGTATATCTCGACTTCAAGTACGCCATCCAGCGTCTTGGTGAGGACGCCGTACGCGACCGCTACGGCAACCTCTTCGACATGTACCAGATGATTTCCGATGACAACCCCTACGAAACTCCCATGATGATCTTCCCCGCAAGCCACTACACCATGGGCGGTATCTGGGTTGACTACGAACTCCAGACCTCTATCAAGGGTCTTTTCGCAATCGGCGAATGTAACTTCTCCGACCACGGTGCGAACCGTCTCGGCGCTTCGGCCCTCATGCAGGGTCTCGCCGACGGTTATTTCGTGCTTCCCTACACAATGCAGAACTACCTCAGCGACCAGATCAAGGTGCCCCGCTTCAGCACAAGCGCTCCCGAATTTGACAAGGCTGAGGCCGACGTCCGCGCACGTATCGAACGCCTGATGAACATCAAGGGTACAAAGAGCCCCGATGAAATCCACAAGCGTCTCGGCCATGTGATGTGGAACCTCGTAGGTATGGGACGTACACTCCAGAGCCTCGTGAAAGCTACCGAGGAAATCGAAGAAGTTCGCAAGGAATTCTACTCCGACCTCCGTATCGTAGGCCGTCCCGACGACCTCAACACCGAGCTTGAGAAGGCTCTCCGTCTCGAGGACTTCCTCGTGATTGCCAAGATGATGGCTATCGACGCCCTCAACCGCAACGAATCCTGCGGCGCTCACTTCCGCGAAGAGTACCAGACCGCCGACGGCGAGGCTGCCCGCCGCGACGACGAGTACATGTACGTAAGCTGCTGGAAGTACACCGGCGACAACGAAAAGCCCATTCTTCTCAAGGAACCCCTCAAGTATGAGGCTATTCAGGTTCAGACCCGTAACTACAAGTCCTAATAACCACGCGGACTACCTTGCCGGAGCTTAACCCGGCAAGGCGGTCTACCAAATAATTTTACACATCAAAATGGAACATACTATCAGCGTAAATCTGAAAATTTGGCGTCAACGTGGTCCCAAAGAGAAAGGACAGTTCGTCAACTACCATCTCGACAATGTTTCCACCGGAAGCAGCTTCCTCGAAATGCTCGACATGCTCAACCAGCAGCTTGTTGAGAAAGGCGAGGAACCCGTAGTGTTCGACAGCGACTGCCGCGAGGGCATCTGCGGTATGTGCTCCCTGTATATCAACGGACATCCCCACGGACCCGTACAGGGCATCACAACCTGCCAGCTCCACATGCGTAAGTTCAACGACGGCGACACTATCACAATCGAACCCTGGCGTTCGGCTGCCTTCCCCGTTGTACGCGACCTTATGGTGAACCGTAATGCCTTCGACCAGATTCAGCAGGCGGGCGGTTACGTGTCGTTCAACTGCGGCGGCGCTCCCGACGCAAACAACCTCCCCATCTCCAAGGAAGTGGCCGACGTTGCCATGGACTCCGCTACCTGCATTGGCTGTGGCGCATGCGTCGCTGCCTGCAAGAACGGTTCGGCAATGCTCTTCGTTTCCGCAAAGGTGAGCCAGTTCGCTCTCCTTCCCCAGGGTCAGGTGGAACGCAAACGTCGTGCACGCGCAATGGTGCGCAAGATGGACGAACTCGGTTTCGGTAACTGTACCAACACCGGTGCATGTGCTGCCGAATGTCCCAAGAACATTCCTCTGAGCAATATCGCCCGCCTCAACCGCGAGTTCATCAGCGCCAAGTGCTCTGAATAATACTTGCTCAGTTCTGATATGAAATCGCTGCGGTCTTGGATAAGGCCGCAGCTTTTTTTATGCACTTTTTAGGTGAAGGTGAACTTTATCGCACGGGCGCGCGTTATAGATGATGTATAACATTCATCATTCATCACTTCGATTATGCGTCTGAAACTTATTATAGCTGCCGGACTTATGTCTTTGGCGCACTGTGCGGGAGCGGCGGTGACAATGCAGTCGCTCGCCGAGCATCTGCATGATGCAGGGTGCTACAACTCGTCCTGCACATACCGGGTTTATCTGCCCACTCACTCCGAGCCGGTGGAATACACCGTCAACCTTCATTCGGCAGATACTGCTCCTGGCGATACGCTCGCTCCGTGCAATTACATGATTGAATGGAGCCTGCCTACCGCCTCCGGCGTTGCCGAGGGCTTTTCGGCATATTTCTCGGGCACGCATTTCCGCTTCCGCGACAAGCGCCTTCAGGAGTATCACTCCGAGTGGGACATGACGCCGTTCGCTCCGCGGGGGTTCGCGTCGGGTGGTGTGCAGTATCAGAATCAGTTTGCCGACCTGCTTCCGCAGTTTCTCGGTGATAAACTCGATGCCATGATTGCCGACGAGGCATGGCAGTACAAGTTCCATCCCGACACCGTCGTTGCCGGGCAGCCTGCCGTGGTGGTCGACGGATGTCAGCGCACAATGGGTTATACGAGTATTATCTTCTCAATGGTGTTCGACCGTGAGACGCTTTTGCCTCGTGCGATTGAGTATCAGAACAATCCCGACCAGATAAGCGAGCAAAGTGTGAGCGTGAGCTATTCCGGCACAAACACCCCGGCGAATTGCCGCATCGACCTCGATACGCTGATGTCGCTTCATTCGGGCGCTTTCGAGAAGTACAGGGAAAATTCCTTCTCGCTTGAGACTCTCCCCGGTCGTCCCCTGCCTGAAATCAGTGCCCCGACGCCCACCGGCGAGAGGTATTTCCGCCGCAGCGGCGACCCGTTTGCCGCGCCCACTGTTGTAGTGTTCCTTGACGCCGATGTTGCCTCGACGTCTAAAGTCATTGGCGAGGTTCGTTCCGCGCTTCAACGCGCACCTGTGGCTACCGAAATCGTGTGGGCGTTTATCAACAAACGAGCCGATGATATAGATGAAATCATCGCCCGCCCCGAGCCGGGAGAGTTTGTGCTCATGTCGGCAACCGGGGCTGCCCGTGACTGTGGAGTAGGCGCTATCACCCCCGTGCTTGTATTCTGCTCCAAGGATGGTACGGTCAGTGATATAATCAACGGCTACAACAATGACCTGCCCGCGCTTGTTATACAGAAAGCTACCCTCGCAGGAATGAAGTGAAAACTGAAATTCAGCAAGCTGCACTTCTGTAAGGTTATAAAGGCTAAGAAGGTAAAAAGGCAAGATATAACAATTATAAATAGAATATGGAAACAGTTTATTTCAACGGCACTCCGTGCCACACTTATGGATCGGTTCCCGCAGTGGGATCGAAAGCTCCTTGTTTCAACCTCGCAGGCAAAGGCCTCAACGAAGTCAGCTGCAAGGATTTTGAAGGAAAGAAAGTAGTTCTCAACGTGTTCCCCAGCCTTGACACTCCTGTTTGCGCCGCTTCTGTGCGCCGCTTCAACAAGGAAGCCGCCGGATTGGAAAACACGGCGGTTGTGTGCGTGTCGATGGACCTTCCTTTCGCGATGGGTCGCTTCTGCACGGCTGAAGGTATCGAGAATGTCACTGTGGCTTCCGCCTTCCGCTCTCCCCAGTTTGCTCAGGACTACGGTCTTCTCCTTGTCGACGGCCCTCTGTCGGGTCTTCTTGCACGTGCCGTCATAATCCTTGACGAGAACCGCAACGTGATATTCCGCGATCTCGTGAGCGAAATTACCAGCGAGCCCGACTATGAGGCCGCTCTCTCAGTACTGCGCTGATACAACTTATTAACACCCTCTTAGAAACTGTTTAAACGGTTTCTTAATTCAAGTCTGTCTCCACGATTTCGGAGACAGACTTTTTTTATAGGCAGTCGTGAGCAAGTGAACGATAAGAAAAGAAGCGGGCACTGTATAATTTCGTAAATTTTGCGTAACTTTGCAGTCAGTTTGTGCGAATTATATAATCTTAACCAATCATCAAGTCACTCTTGTGTCCTCTTGCATTGCGAGGGATTGAACTTATACTTTTTTCAATGATATGAAAAAGAAATTTGTGAAAGCATTAGCCAATTCGGGGCTTATACGCGCGTTTTTGGCTTCTCCGAGTCCTAAATGGATGGTAATGGTGGCCGATTTGTTCCTGATTGCAATCGCTTGTATTGTAACTTACGCCTTCAGCTCCAACACCGCCTGGTTAGGCACAGCTCCGATGCTCACGGCTCCGGCCAAGTGTTTGTGTGCCTTCTGCGTGTATGCCTTAATGTCAATCGTTCTCGGAACAAGCCGTTATATCATACGCCTTTCGGTGATTGAGGACACCTACAAGCTGGTGCTCCTTACCATTGTGTCGTCGGCTCTGCTGGTGCTTTCGTCAATAGTTGTCTATTTTGTTTCGGGTCATTTCTATTTCAGCCTCTGGAACATATTCATCATTGCGGTTATCTCGTTTACGCTGATGCTGCTGATGCGCCTTGCAATCAAGTATCTGTATATCACGGTTGCCGGAGTGGCACAGCATAAGAAACGCGTGATTGTACTCGGATCGGCAATCAACTCATTCTTCCTTGCTTCGGCTCTCAAAAGCGAGTTTGAAGGACGTTTCGACCCGGTGGCTCTTCTGAGCCTTACCTCCCGCAAGGTTGACACTACGGTAAACGGTATTCCCATCATACCCTTCAATGCTGATGAGGTCAAGGAGATTTTCAATTATTACAAGTGCGACACGCTGCTTTTCCTCTCCACTCAGATTGAGCTTATGCGCAGTGGCACTGCCGACGTGTTCCTGCAGAACGGCATAAAGCTGCTTATGCTGAACCAGGTTGAGGAATTCGACCTGAACAGCAAGACAATGCCTGCGCTCTCGACCCACGTCCACGATATCCGCATCGAGGACCTTCTCGGTCGCGAACCCATCCGCACCCAGAATCCCGTTATCGAGCAAGTGCTCACCAATCAGGTTGTGATGATTACCGGTGCGGCCGGTTCAATCGGTAGCGAGATTGTGCGTCAGGTAGCCCGTCTGGGCGCTAAGGAAATCGTGCTGCTCGACCAGGCCGAGACTCCCATGCACGACATGCAGCTCGAACTCGAATCAACATTCCCCGAACTTAAAATCCACCTCTTCATCGGCGATATTTCCAACTACGGACGTATGGAACATGCCTTTGAGAAATACCGTCCGCGTTATGTGTTCCATGCCGCCGCCTACAAGCACGTGCCCATGATGGAACGCAACCCGTCGGAGGCGATTATGACAAACGTGTTCGGTACGAAGAACATCGCCGACCTCTCCGTGAAGTACGGTGTGGAGAAGTTTGTGATGATTTCCACCGACAAGGCCGTGAATCCCACAAATGTGATGGGCGCATCGAAGCGAATCGCCGAAATTTACGTTCAGTCGCTCTTCTTCCACCAGCGCAAGCAGTCCGACCGTCCGTCGACACGCTTCATCACCACACGTTTCGGCAATGTTCTCGGTTCAAACGGTTCTGTAATACCATTGTTCCGCAAGCAGATTGAGAAAGGTGGCCCTGTTACCATCACCCACCGCGACATCATCCGCTACTTCATGACAATCCCCGAGGCATGCTCGCTCGTGCTCGAGGCCGGATGTATGGGTAACGGAGGTGAAATCTTTATCTTCGATATGGGCAAGCCCGTCAAGATTTGGGATTTGGCCGTGAGAATGATTTCCCTGTCAGGTCTCAAGCCTGGTGAGGATATCAAGATTGTGGAAACCGGTCTGCGCCCCGGAGAGAAACTCTACGAGGAACTTCTCAACGAGAAGGAGCACACAACCGCCACACATCATAAGAAAATCATGATTGCCAAGGTGCGTATCTACGACTACAAGGACGTAATGGAGCATCTTGAACGCCTGCGTGAGTTTGTGATGAAGGGTGCGGGCCACGACATCGTGTCCGAAATGAAGCATATCGTGCCGGAATACAAATCGAACAACTCAATCTGGCAGACAGTCGATAAAGAAATCGAACAGGAAGGCGACGAGAACAAGATGACTGAAATCGCGGAATCCAACCGTGTCTGATTGCAGGAAGCCATTCCGGATGTAAAAAAAATACACATAGCACATGAAAAAAATTATTCTCGCCGCACTCACCCTCGTGTTGGCAATGGGAGCAAACGCAAGCTCTTTCGATCTCAAGGACCTTCTCGGAGGCAGCAACTCAAGTGAGGAAAGCTCACAAAGTTCCGGGAGCGGTATTCTTGACGCAATAAGCGGAATCGCTACAAATCTTACATCCACAAGCAATTTCTCGGTGGATGATATCATAGGAACATGGAACTACTCGGCACCTGCCGTGAGTTTCAAATCCGACGATGCCCTCAAGAAAATCGGTGGTGCAGGAGCTTCTGCGGCAGTTGAAGCCAAACTGAAGCCCTATTATTCCAAGGCCGGTCTTGAGGCGCTTGTGCTTACGGTAGAGGAAGACCATTCTTTCACGATGAAGATGAAGTTCGGCACTCTCAAGGGCACAATCGAGAAAGATGAGGATAACAACCTCGTGTTCTCTTTCAGCGCCTTCGGAAAGGTAAGTCTCGGCAAGGTCAACGCTCAGGCAGTGAAGTCGGGTTCGACCCTCACGCTGACTTTCGACGCCAGCAAGCTCATCGCAATTCTTGAGAAGGTTTCATCAGTAGTGAAAATCAACTCACTTTCCACAATATCGAGCCTTCTCTCCTCCTACGACGGCATCTATATGGGCTTCAAGCTCAAGAAGCAGTAATATAGGCAATATAGGTTAGAAAGGCAAAAAGGTAAAAAGGCAAGGTAATAGCGTCTGTAACTATTATCTTGCCTTTCTTGCATATTATAATGTGAAATGTGGGGACGTGCCTTTGGCACGTCCCCACATTCATTGTGACACTGCTACACAGTTTCATTGGACGACAAAACATGAAAGGCCATAGTTCAGACGCTATTATCTTACCTATTTGCCTATATAGCCTCCCTTGCCTTTACTTTACCTATTTGCCTTCCTTTGCCTATATAGCCTTCCTTGCCTTCCTTGCCTTCCTTTACCTATAATAGCCTATTCCTTCAAGGAGAAGTGGAGGCGGACTTGGCCGCCGAGGATGATTGTGTCGCCTTCCTGAAGAGGGTAGGTGACGCGGGTTGGCTCGGGGTCAACGGTAAATTCTGTTTCCGCGCGGCATAGTATGGTGCCGTTGCTCGAACCGAGGTCGCGGAGGAAATAACGTCCGTTGTCGAATACGATTCGGGCATGTCGGCGGCTCACATTTGCTGCAAGCGAGGAATCAAGTGCGATATGATTTACAGCGGTGCCGTCGCCGGTACCACGGCCTATGTAGAGCGAGGATTCTACCGACGGGTCAATCTCGTAAGAGTCCTGTCCGCTCACTCCCGCCGGGGAGAGAACGCGGATGAGGGCATGGTCGCCTTGTTTTTTCACTTGTCTGCTTTCAGGCGCGAAGCTGAGATAGACTCTGTCGGTGACTTTCCGGGCATCCTCAGGAATTTCATCGGCGGGTTTATAGATTATGTCGCGGCCGGAACTTCCAAGATGAGCCATCAGGTTTTCTTTCAGCCGCAGGTTGAGACCGGAACGGAATTTATCATCGGCCCATGCAAAGTACATGGCATCGGTGCGCTCGTTCCCTTCAAGCCATATTATCATCTTGGCAAGGTTGGGGTTTTGGGCGTCGATGGCGTTTTTATTCATGTCCAAGATTTTTTCTATTACATGAATACGCATTTCGGCGGCGGTCATGGGGCTTTCTTCGGCTCGGGCTTCCTGCTTTTGGGGTTCCTGCTTGGGTTCAGCAACTGCTTTTGGTTTAGGTTCGGATTCCGGTTTAGCTTCGGGTTCAGGTTTTACTTCCGGTTGGGCAAGCGCTTCTTGTTCAGGTTTCGGCTCAACGGGAGTTGCCGATGTCCCTGAAGCCTGTTCCTGTTGCTTGGCTTTTTCGAATTCCTCGTCTTTGCCGTCGGCATTGAAAAAGTCGCCGAACCATTTTTTTAGACCTTTCATCGTGTATGTTATTTTTTCTTTGATTTCTTATCGTTTTTGTTGGAATCGCGGTTTATGACGGAATAGCCGTTGCGTTCGAGCACGGGAAGAATGACATCGGCAACCATGCTCACGGCAAGCCCCGACATACTGCCTTTGCTGCGCTCGAGACGTACGGCCACGGCAAGAGGAGCCTTCTCCGTAGCGGATTCAACAAAGAAGATGTACCAGGCATCGTTTACAACGCCGTTCCGCCCTCCGGAGCGTTTGCGCGACACATAGCGTTCCGGCGTACCGGTTTTGCCGCCAATGCCTCTTGCGTTGCGCAGTGAGCTTTTCAGCGATGATTCATCCTGCATGTAGCTTCTGAGCAGCTTGTTTTCATCGCTATCAAGCAGGCGTACGGGCTTTTCGGGATTCAACTTCGTATCGCCCTCCTTGAGGATGTAGCGTGTGGGGGTAAGCTGTCCGTCGTTAGCCACAATTGAAGCCACGCGAGCCATTGTGAGCGGAGTGGCCGTTATGAGACCTTGACCCCATGCAAGCTGTGTGGGTCCCCAGTTCATCTTTACCTTTTTCTTCGGTCGGATATTCGTCATGTAGTTCTCGTAGATGTCAAGAGCCTGACGACGGTTGTCATCGAGTATGGCTGTGTATTTGCCGTGGTCGATAAACTCGCTGCGGTCGAGGAAATAAGGTGTGGCAGCGCCCATGCGCACGCCTACGGTGCTGTATATCGAGTCAAGCTCGTCGTACAGGTCTTTGTCGTGGATAAGGCTGATGAAGTAGTTGTTGGAGGAGTGGGAAATAGCCTCGCGCATGCGTACGTTGGGATTGGCGTACCAATATGCGGTGGGGTGCACTATTTCATCGGCATAATTATAGTAACGGAGCTTGTCGGCATCCTCTCCGAGCCCCATCAGTCCGGCCATGGCCGACATTACTTTGGCGGTTGAACCGGGAGCTGTCTGGAATGTCAGACCGAGGTCGCGTTCGGTGATTGGGGCATGCTTGCCGGGGAGCAATTCGGCGGGATTGTCGGCGTAAATCTTGCGGTCGTTGAGCATGTATATACTGTCTTGCTCGGGCAGAGGATAGTTGGCCGAGGCGAGAAGGTCGCCGTCGCGTGCGTTGAGCACCACCACCGATGCGCGCAGATTGGGCTTGTTGCGGTAGTTGGCGTCGGATTTGATTTTCTCCGCCATCGCTTTCTGAAGTGCCATCTGGAGTTGCACGTCGATAGTGAGCGTGAGGTCGCGCTCGCTGCGGTTTTCGTTGTGTTCCTTGATGAGCATGTTGTCCTTGACACCCATACCGAGGAAAGGCAGGATTTCCGAGTAATCGTATTGGGTCAGTTTTGCGGTTCTGCCCTCGGCAGGCATGAAGCGGTTGGGTCTGTATGTCGAGGATGAGTCGGCGGTCACACTCGCCGGTATGTCAAGGCCTCGCAGTGCGCTCAGGTGTCGGCTCTCGGCCAGATAGCCCGTAGGATTCGAGGTTGAGAAGTTGAATACCTTGCGCGTGTTATAGTCGCCGAGCATAAACAGCGTATGGTTGCCGAAGGGATAGTACCGGCGCTTGTGCTTAGCGGCTTCGGAACGTATTTCCGCACCCGATAGTCCGGCATCGCGAAGGCGTTTCACCACATCGTCGTTCTTGAATTCATTACGGTCGCTTGTGGCGAGAAGCACACCCTTGCGGTCGTAGATGTTTCCGGCATGGAGTTCGGAGAGAACCTGTCCGATGCGGGGGTTGTATTCCAGCACGCGTGCACCTTCCGTATTGTTGACTCTCGCCGGGCGGATAAGTGTATCGTTGCGGTCGATGACCTGATAGTAGAAGGCACCGATAATCACAACAAGTCCGCCGAACACGAAGAAGCGGCGCATGTAGCTGAGCGAGCGGTTGAAACTTTCCATCTTCTCGTCGCGCTCCTGCACGGCCACAAGGGTGGAGCAGGACATAACAACTCCGAACATTGCCATGGTGAGGACCAACCCGGTGTTTCCGGCGCTGAGCAGGGGCACCGCCACACCGCTGAGGGGAATGAGCCCCATCGAGCCGAGAACGATGAAGAGGAATTGTACTCCGGTAACTATGCCTATGCCCAGGGTGAGATAGAAGGGGAAGGGGAATCCGGCCTGCCGTGCGACCCAGATCGTGCGCACCACAAGTAGGATAAAGCAGGTGACAACGAGAACGATGCCCACCCAGCCGAAGATTTCGCCAAATGTGGTGAACATCATATCGGTGTGTCCGGCGGGAACGAGCGACGGAGAGCCGCTGCCGAGTCCCATACCGTCGATTCCTCCGGTTGCAAGGCTCCACAGGCCTTGGGCTATCTGGTCGCCGCCGTTGGAGGTGTTGTTCCACGCTCCGTCCCACATCATCGCGGTACGTCCGGCAAAGCGGTTGCCGAGGGTTTCGCTGAAGATTCCGAGAACTTTTCCAAGACAGGCGTACAGGAATATGACGAAATTCATGAATATCGCGCTCTCGTGGATTCGGCGTTGTGAGGTCATCCATACCCATATCCATGCCACAAGCCAGAGTAGGGTGAACAGTACTATGATGCCGCCGGAATCAATGGAAAGGGCAGAAGCGATGAACGACGCGAGAATCAGGCACACGGCATAGCTTGCCACGCCTGCAAACATGTAGGTGAGGTCGTTCTGCGCCATGGCGTAGAGGAAGATGAACGTAAACGCCACAATCAGGCCGGGGCCGAGGTCCTTGACGCCGTAGTACATTCCCATCAGTAATACGATTACGATGAGTATGCCGGTTACGTAGCGGAGGAATCGACCTGTTGTAAGTTTAGTGAGGCTTTGGGAGAAGAGTCGTATCTGTTCGGCAAATTTGGTGAAGTAGGCCGCCGTGAAGAACACCACGAGATATTTGCACAGTTCGCTGGGCTGCATCGGGCCGAGATTTACCTTGGCGTCGCTGCCTTCGGGACCGGCCCCGAACAGCATCAGCGCAACCATCAGAAGAATGGCTAAAATGAGATACGGCACCCCTCTTCCGAGCACATTCTCAACCTTGTCGCACAGGCGTCCGTAGGCGGGAAACTTGCTTTCAAGCGGAAGTATCCGCAGGTCGAAGCCGATAACAGGCTTCTTGCAGCCCCACAGGCGGTTCAGGCTTGAGCGGCCGTTGTAGAAGAAGTTGTAGTTAATCAATGACATCACGAACATTGCACCGAGACCAAGAAGGACGCCTTTGGACGCCGTGACGCCGAAGAAGGTATCGGTGAGCGGTTTGAACATGCCGAAGAGCATCAGCACGCTTATGCCCGTGAGGGTCATCACGGTAATCATGAGCAGGTAGTCGGTGTTTGCTCGCGGATAGATGCCTTCGCGGTTGACGTTGCGCAGACGGTTGTCTTTGGCAAATGTGAATATGAGCATCAGCAACCATGCACCAAGGAACAGTCCGCACCACATCCTGAGCTTGCATTTGAACATCTGCGGCGAGCGTACGAGCAGAGAACGGTCGTCACGGATATTCCGGTAGGCTGAGGCATCGAGGGGAGAGAGCGTGTGATGTCGTTGCGCGAATGTAAATGTCTCGTCTTTCTCAAGGGTTCCCGTTTTTGTAGTTCCTTTCTCGCGTCCGTACTGGAATCCTCGGCGTATGGGCAGTACGCTGTACGACTGACCGGCTTCGAGGTGGATTTTGGCGATTCCGTCGGCGTTTGTCATTACGAATCCAAGGGTGTCAGGCTCGATTACCGTCGCGCTCTTGCCATTGGTGTCGTCCTCGATGGTCTTGCGCTGCCAGCGGAGAATTCTTACCGGGACTCCTGCCACGGGTGCAGGATTTTCCTTGTCGGGGTTTATCTTGACTGTAATACACTTTCCGGAGGCCGCATCGCCGAATGTTGTCGGCAGGTTGCCGCTCACGGCTTTATACCATGCTCCGTCCTGACCGAGTTTGGCGTAGTCGGATGTGACGCGTTCGCGGAAGAGTTCGCCTCCGTTTTCAAGGGCTTCGGTAGCCGGAATCTTTATTTTGTTGATGGCTCCGAGGTTAGGAAGTCCGTCCTCCCTGTATTTCTCAATGATTTTCCGGGCGGCAAATTTTGCATCGCGAGGGTCTGATATATATTCGCCGTCGGTAAAGAGTTTTGCAAGACGGTCGTCGGACAAGTCTTTGGAAAGGAGAACGGCGCGACCTTCGGCCAAATTGCCTTCGGCTTCCTCGAATTCGTGTGAGAAATTGGATTCGATGATGCTACAACCTGTACAGAACAGGATAGCGAACCATACATATCCCACAAGGGCTTTCCGGCGGGAAATTCTGAAACGTGTCTTTACAGCCATGGTTAGTTCTGGGTTTGGGTGTCGGAGTCGGGAGAGAACGGATTTATGCTGTCGGCGGGAATTGAATCTGTCTCAGCCAATCCGGAAGCTGGAAGAAGCGGTGTCGCGGGAACCTCGGGAGCCGGAGTGCGGTCGAACATCGGGCGAAGGAAGAATCCGAGGAAGAATCCCACGAGCAATGCGGCGAACACCGACAGAACATACACCGTGATGCGCATGCGGCTGTCGGCACGTTCTCGGCTACGGGCGCGGGGGATGTTGGGCGTAGGGATTCTGTCTGACTTGTCCGACAATTCTGAACTATCCGAAACCGGGATTTCGGTCCTGAGTCCGGGGATTGTTGAAATGCCCTCGGATGCCGCTTCGGCGCTTGGAAGTTCGCCCACGCGGGCTATCACCACCGTCACATTGTCCTTGCCTCCGGCTTCGTTTGCCATGTTGATTAGAGTCATGACTTCGCTGTCGGGATCGAGTCCTTGGGCGAGTACTTTGCGGATGTCGGGAGTCATCACCATGTCGGTGAGACCGTCGGAGCAGAAAAGAAATTGCTCTCCCTCTCGCACAGGCACGATGGAGCCGTCGATGAAATCGGGGTCGTCGGGCTGATGGGTCTCGTTGCCGAGGGCGCGGGTGATGATGTTGCGTTGCGGATGCGAGAAAGCCTCTTCCTCGCTGATGCTGCCGCTGTCTTCGAGCATGCCCACTACCGAGTGGTCGTGGCTCAGTTTGGTAAGCACTCCGTCGTAGAAGCTGTATAGGCGCGAGTCGCCAACATGGGCGATGCTGATTGTCATGTCCTCCTCGCTTATGATGGCAGCGGTTGCCACACATCCCATCTCGGCAAGCAGCGGAGCCTCGCTCTTGCGGCTGTAAATTGCGTTTCCGGCTTCGGCCATGGCCGATTTTATGGCTTCGAGCGGACTGCGGTCGGACGAGCGTTCCACACTCTCGACAAGTACCTCGGCAGCTATGGACGAAGCAATCTCTCCGCCTTCATAGCCCCCTACGCCGTCGATTGCAGCTAAGAGGAAGTGACGGCCTCCCCATACGGGGACAGCCACGAAAGCGTCTTCATTGTTCTTGCGGCGGCGCCCCATGTCGGTGGCACCGGCATATACGCACTTGGGCTTTGTTTCGGAATCGTTCATTTCTTGTCGGAACCTTTGGTTGTGTACCATTGCTGCCCCACGAGGTAGGCCACCATCACGGCTAACAGCACAACGAATATCACTTTCATAACGAGCAAATTATTTCATATTTTCCGGCGAGAACGAGCTTTGCGCCGTCCTTAATCTGATAATTCTTTCCCGACTGGAGCTCGCGGCCGTTGAGAGTCATTTTTCCCACGGGAGTGAGGAAGTATGAGCCGTTGAGGTCCTTGATTTCGAAATGGTAGTTCATCACCTCGTCGGAGTCGCAGCGGAGCACGGGTGCATCGTCGGATGCGGCGGCATGGTTGCGGCCTGCCACACGCAGGCGGGGTGAAGTCATGTTGAAAATGCGTCCGTTGGCCGCTCCCGATATGAAGTCAAAATTCTTGGCTGTCAGGGACAGACCTTTTGGGGAAGCCGGAGCCTGTTCAGGAGCTTTTTCAGCTATGGCTTGGGAAGCCGCAGCCGACTTTCCGGCTTTCTCCACTTCCTGAAGTTGGGCCTGCGGGTCATTGAGGTTGAATTTTACTTCAAAACGGTTGCGGTTGAGAGCCTTTACCGAGCTTAACACGGCCATGTTTACGGCGCGGTTCACTACCTGGCCGCTGCGGTTGATGACGGTCATCACATGTTCCGTGCTTCTGCCCGAGGTTTCCGGGTCGGATGATACAACGTCTTTGGGGTCGGTGAAGAATGAGCCTACGAAACCGATCTCATCGTTAGTGTTGCCGGTGCCGTCTGTCTGAGGGTCGGGCATGCGGATAAGCTCGAAGCGGCAGTAGTTGAGGGGCATCTTGAACGAAGAGCCGTATGCGGTACGCCGTTTGTTGATTATGCGGCAGAATTTCACCATCGCCTCACCAACTGTGAGTTGGAAGGTGGATTCGTAGAAGTTGAAGTGTGAGTTGTAGATATATACCTTGAAAAATCCGTTGAAGGCAAGTCCCATATCGGTCGACTGCATCTCGATGCTGTTTTCAAATTCAGCTACAATAAGGTTTAGAAGATGCTGGCGCGAGTTTTTTGCAGCTTTATTATTTTTAGCATTGGAGACGGAGCCGTTTCCGTCATCCGGGCTGCTCATTATGCTTTTTAATCCGTTTTTGATAGAAGAAAGAAACTTTTCCATAATAAGAAACAGGTTTAGTTGTAAATGGGACAAGTATATACCTGCCAAAGATAGTCAAAAAAAACGATATTTGAAATTGTTGCAAGGAAATTTTCGCGCACTCACATTTCCGCTATCTTCTTTACTCTTTCCAATTAAGGGTAAGGTTGATAGCAGGATTAATCGACATTAAGATTGAACGCAAGCTGATAGGATATGTCGGAGCGATGCTTGTGGTTTTCAATCCATGCTTTTTCCTTGTGGCTTATGTCAGAAATCTCGCCTGCACTTGCTTTTGAGAATAAATCACACACTCGTTCGGCTGTTTCAATTTCTTGGTCGCTTAATGAACTTTCATCTTCCGACGATTCTATTTCCAGAAGAATTCCGCTTTGTCCGCTTGGATAAACAAACTCTTCCATATTGACACCCGGAAGAGAGCCATATATTTTTCCCCACGCTTCAGGCACGGGACCAAATTGTAACGCACGGTAGGTTAAGCCGGTAATTCCATAGCCATGAGTCTTATAGTGTATAAAATCGGCATAGAAAAGGAGCTTGTTCATTTTTGTGACAAAAGTCGGCCCCATTGATTTTACAAGATACTTTACGAGTTCGGCAATTTTGATTATGGATAGAGAGCGGAAACCGTTTTTTTCAGATGGAGTGCCCTTAATGGTGTAATCGCCCTTGGCGTCATCAACCTTGTTTTTTATACGGTTGAACTCCGCTTCGCTCATTTCCGAGCGGGATGCGTTCACAAAAGACATGAAAACATCTTTTTCGCGTGCCGCTATGATTGTGCGGGCATTGGAAATGCTCGGGATTTCTCCGTCCTCATACATCCGGTATTGGTTAATCCCGAAACCGAGGATTTGTGACATCTTTGCTGCGGACAAACCATAATGCTTTCTCAGACCGACGATTTCATCAGGAAAAGGAATCCCGTGTTTGGCGCGATATTGGTTATATACCTGAAATATATTTGCTTCGTCAAGTTCGGTTGTAGTCCATGTGTCTCCGGCTTCATCAATGATTCCGGTGTGTATGTATTGATATTCTTCCTTACGGAATGTTGCGTTTCTTACTTCCTGAAAGTATCGTTCGCCTTGTGCCAATTCGTTATTTCTCATTTTTCACTGTTCTTTAAAGGGTAAGACATCGGATGTTCCGCCTTGTGAAACGAAATACATATAGTATGAGAATTCGGTTTTCCGAGTGTGATTTTAATATACACTTCGTTACCTTTGACATCTTTGCCGAAAACCCACATTTCACCCTGATTATTGAGCAAGTCTACAATGGGACCTTCTGAGTAATCATAGCAATTCAATTGCATGATTACGTTCAGTCTCTCGTTAGGAGTTATTCCAAGTTCAAGAAGACTGTTTTGGTTCTTTGCTCTTTCATCACGGAAGCGGATGCCGAAGATTTTGACCTTCAAGCTGAAATCCGCAAGAAATTTTTCAACATCAGTTTTGCTAATCATGTTGCAAATATAATGTTTTATTTATGATAATACAACTTTATAGTGCGATTTGTTGTGGCGCTAATTATTAATTCTTATCTATCGGGTTGACTTTTGGGTGGGGTGGGTTGTTATATAGGAAAAAAGGTTTGAATCGTGCGCTATATAATAATTGGACTTGGAATTTATGGGGCGAATCTTGCTCTTGACCTCACGTCGATGGGACATGAGGTGATTGGTGCCGATAAGGTGGAATCGCACATCGAGACGGTGAAGGATTATATTTCGACTGTCTATAATATCGACTCCACCGAGGAGGCTTCCCTGCAGGTGCTTCCGCTTAATAATGTCGACCTCGTGATTGTTGCCATAGGCGAGAATTTCGGAGCCAGCATACGCACTGTGGCTTTGCTGAAGAAGGCCGGGGTGCGGCATATCTATGCGCGTGCCATAGACAAACTGCATGAGTCGATTCTGGAGAGTTTCGAGATTGACCGTATTCTCACTCCGGAGCAGCGTGCCGCCTCAGATTTGTCGTCGGAAATGGAACTCGGTACACAGATTCAGAGCCTGCCTGTGGATGATGATTATTCAGTGCTGCGCTTTTGCACGCCCGATTATTTTGTGGGTGTGCCTTACCGGGGGCTTGACCTTGAGAAAACTTTCGGCCTGACGCTTGTGGCCGCCTGCCGCAAGACTATGAGGCGCAATGTGCTCGGTCTGGAACGGGGACATCTGGAGATTATCGACTTCAAAAAAGAAGAAAACGCCGCCGTTTCGGTAGAAAAGGGCGACGTTCTCACTGTATTCGGTCCGCGGAAGAAGTTCCGGGAATTTTACCGTCATATCAACGGTTAGCACTCGTAGTCGACGCAGGCGCGGGAGTCTTTGTGTCCGGCGAGCAATCCTGCTGCGGCAACGTGAGCCGGGTGTTCGGCGTAGGTTTTCACATCAGCCATGGTGTCGACTATGGCGGTGAGAACTACATCCCAGCTTTCGGCGGGATTTTCGTTGATGCCTACTTCGATGCTGCGGAGCACTTCAATCTGTTCGGGCAGAGCCTCGAGGGCAGCCTTGAATTTTCGCGCTACCTTAAGGCGCTCCTCGGGAGTGCCTGTGAGTTTGAAAGTTACAATATGCTTTACCATGATTATCAGTGGTTATAGATTTTTTCGCGGGCTTCCATCACGCGTTCGTCGGTGATGTAGTCGTCGTAGTCCATGAGTTTGTCGATGATTCCGTTCGGACCGAGCTCAATGATGCGGTTGCACACGGTCTGGATGAATTCGTGGTCGTGCGAGGCCATGAGGATGTTGCCTTTGAACGACTGGAGGGTGTTGTTGAAGGCCTGGATGGATTCAAGGTCAAGGTGGTTGGTGGGCGAGTCGAGTACCATGGTGTTGGCGTCGCGGAGCATCATGCGGGCAATCATACAGCGCATTTTCTCACCACCGGAAAGCACCGATGCCTTTTTGAGCACATCGTCGCCCGAGAAGAGCATCTTGCCGAGGAATCCCTTGAGGTAGATTTCGCTGGAGTCGTCGCTGAACTGGCAGAGCCAGTCAACGAGGTTCAGGTCGGTGTTGAAGAACGCCGAGTTGTCGAGCGGGAGGTAGGCCGTTGTGATTGTCTGTCCCCATTCGTATGTTCCTTCATCGGCCTTGCGGTTGCCGGAGATTATTTCAAACAGGGCTGTCATCGCACGCGGGTCGTGGCTGAGGAAGGCCACCTTGTCGCCCTTTTCGATTTGGAAATTGACGTCCTTGAACAGGAGTTCGCCGTCGACGCTTGCGGTGAGACCCTTGACTTCGAGAATCTTGTTGCCGGGTTCGCGCGAGGGCGTGAAGATGATTCCGGGGTAGCGGCGCGATGATGCCTGGATTTCCTCGACATTGAGCTTCTCGAGCATCTTCTTGCGCGAGGTTGTCTGCTTGCTCTTAGCCACGTTGGCGCTGAATCGCTGGATAAATTCCATAAGTTCCTTGCGCTTTTCCTCGGCTTTCTTGTTCTGTTGCTGCTGCTGACGCAGGGCGAGCTGGCTCGACTGGTACCAGAAACTGTAATTGCCGGCGAAGAGCTGCATGCGGTTGTAGTCGATGTCGAGGGTGTGGGTACATACCGAGTCAAGGAAGTGACGGTCGTGCGACACCACGAGAACAGTGTTCTCGAAGTTGGAGAGATATTGTTCGAGCCAAGCCACGGTTTCGAGGTCAAGGTCGTTGGTAGGTTCGTCAAGAAGCAGGTTGTCGGGATTGCCGAAAAGAGCCTTGGCAAGGAGCACGCGCACCTTTTCGTTGGCGCTCATGTCGCGCATGAGCATGTAGTGGCGGTCTTCCTTGATTCCGAGACCGCTCAGGAGTGCGGCAGCGTCGCTTTCGGCGTTCCAGCCTTCGAGTTCGGCGAATTTTTCTTCAAGCTCGGATGCGCGTATGCCGTCGGCATCGGAGAAATCCTCCTTCGCATACAGTGCTTCCTTTTCTTTCATTATGTCCCACAGGATGGTGTGACCCATAAGTACGGTGTCGAGCACTGTGAAGTCGTCGAATTTGAAGTGGTCCTGCTCAAGCACGCTCATACGTTCGCCCGGACCCTGGGTCACAGTACCGTGAGTGGGGGCGAGCTGGCCGCTGAGGATGCGCATGAGGGTGGATTTTCCGGCACCGTTGGCGCCGATGATGCCGTAGCAGTTGCCGGGAGTGAATTTTAGGTTCACGTCCTGGAACAAAGGCTTTTTACCGAATTGAATACCTAAGTTATTGACTGTAATCATTCTATATTGGAAACGTGTTGTTATTGGCGGTTGTTGAAAAGTTTCTCGCTGAGCTGACGCAGTGCGCGCACCTTGTCTTCGGCTCTTACGAGCATGGAAATGTTGTAGTTGCTGCCACCGTAGGAAATCATGCGCACGGGAATGTCCTTGAGCGCTTCCACGGCCATGGCCTCGAATCCGAGATTGTGCCATTCGAGGTCGCCCACGACACACAGAATCACCATGTCACGGTCGACGGTGACGGTGCCGAAGTGTTTCAGCTCGTCGATGATGGCGTCGAGACGGGCATCGTTGTCGATTGTCACCGTCACGCCTACCTCCGATGTCGCAATCATGTCGATGCTCGTGCGGTGGTTCTCGAATGTCTCGAAAACCTTGTGGAGGAAGCCGTAGGCCAGGAGCATGCGCCCCGACTTGATTTTGATGGCTGTGATATTGTCTTTGGCGGCCACTGCCTTTATGGTGCGGTCGGGAGGCGTGTTGCATATCACTGTGCCTTTGGCCTCGGGGTCGAGGGTGTTGAGAAGGCGCACGGGAATGTTGTGCAGTTTGGCCGGGAGCACGCATGTGGGGTGCAGGATTTTGGCTCCGAAATATGCAAGCTCGGCAGCTTCCTCGAAGTGCAGGGAGCTTACCGGACGTGTGTCGTCGACAAAACGCGGGTCGTTGTTGTGCATGCCGTCGATGTCGGTCCAGATCTGGATTTCGTCGAGGTCGAGCACCGCGCCGATGATTGAGGCGGTGTAGTCGCTGCCGCCGCGCTGGAGGTTGTCGATGCGGCCTTCGGAGTTGCGGCAGATATAGCCCTGGGTGATGTAGAGGTCGGCTTCGGGTTCGAGTTCGAGAAGCAGGCGGAGCTTGGAACGGATGAAAGCCATATCGGGTTCGCCGCTCTCGAGGGTGCGCATGTAGTCGAGCGCAGGAAGAAGCACCGAGTTGATGCCGCGCTCGCCGAGGTGCACGTGCATGAGATTGGTGGAAATCAGCTCGCCCTGGGCAAGTATCTCTTTCTCGTCTTCGGCGGTGAAAGTGGCGTCATCGCTGAAGAACGAACGTATGATGGCGAAACTGCGGTCGACGGCGTTCTTGGCAAGCGCGCGGCCGCGGGGCGTCTCCAGAAGCTCGGTCACGACGGCGTCGTATTTGGCTTCAAGCGCGTTCAGGGTTTCCTGTGCGCCGGGAATATTGTTTTTGTAGAGATATTCGGAAATCTCCACCAGTGTGTTTGTGGTGCCTGACATGGCCGACAGCACGACTATGTTCTTGCCACGGTCGGAAACAAGGCGACCCACGTGGCGGATGCGTTCGGGGCTTCCCACGGATGTACCCCCGAATTTAAGTACGTTCATTCTTCAGAATTACTGTTGTGTAAATTAGAATAATATCTTCGCCGGATTCGCGGCTCAAACAGGATGCAAAATTACGAATAAGCGAGCGCAATGCCAAATTTATTTGAGCATTGCCGAGCGATGCGAGAGTAATTAAGGCTCCTGCCAAAATTACTCAAAATCCGCTGAATAATCAAATATTTCAGGAACCTGCCACGAGAAGGCCCAGACTGAGCAGCAAAAGTGCCAGATCCACGAGTTTGCGGCCTACCTGACGCTCGTGCAGCACGACAACGCCGTAGGCAAACGAAACGAGCACGCTGCCGCGACGTATCATCGACACAACCGAAATCATGGCGCCGTCGAGCGACAGCGCGTGGAAATAGGCGAGGTCGGCAGCGGTGAGGAACACCGATATGCCCACGATGGCCCAGCGCCAGCGGAATGTCGGGCCGCTGTGGCCGCTGCGGCGTAGTACAACCACGAGCAGTCCCATGATAATGGCCTGATACAGCGAGTACCACGCCTGCACTTCGAGGGGCTGGAAGCGCGTGAGCAGGAATTTGTCGTAAAGCGCGCTCACCGCTCCCAGAGCCGTGGCGCCTATCGACATCCACAACCACCGGCTATTGCGCAGCGAGAAGCCTTCTCCGGCGCCGATGCGGCTGATTAAAAACAGCGATGCGAAGCCCAGTAGTATGCCTGCCCATTGGAGGGCGTTGAGTCTTTCGCCGAAAATCAGCACTGCGCCCACGAGCACCATAACAGGTCGTGAGGCGTTGATGGGCCCTTGGATTGTAAGTGGCAGATGCTTTATGGCAAAGTAGCCTAAAATCCATGAACTTAGCACTATCACGGCTTTCAGTCCGATGAGCATATGGCCGTGGATGCTGTTCCCGAGGCCGAAGTCGCCGTGCATAAGTCCGCCGACAAGCACGGGCGAGAGAAGCAGCGTGCCGAAAATGGTGTTGAGAAAAAGTACGGCAGGTACATTATTGTCGCGCACGGATATTTTCTTCATCACATCGTAGAATCCGAGTCCGAGAGCCGACAGTATGGCAAGTATTATCCACATATCAAGAGGGTGTTGAAAACGGCTGCAAAGTTACGAATAAAAATTTTTTTTGATGCAAGTGTAACTTTTCAGGGGGTATCATACTCTCATATACAGAGCGGCACAAAAGCCGCAGTAATTAAAGGATAATCTAAAATCTTAAAAACATATATCTTTAAATTCTTATGAAAACAAAACGATTTCTTACAATTGCCATTCTCGCCGCCGCTGCAGCAGGCATGAGTCTTTCTGCCGCAGGAATCGGTGACGTCTTCAACGAATTCCGCCACCACCCCGGGGTCGAGTATGTCAAGATTCCCCGCATGCTGGCTATGCTCGGCTCAAAGGCTTGTGAAATTAAAGGAGTGCCCATTCCCGGAAAGGTGACCGGCCTGCGCGTCATGAGCCTCGACGGCTGCCATGATGCCGTGAAAGCCGGAGTTGCCGGACGGGTGAAAGAACTGTCGTCGGCATCGGAACTGCTTCTGCGCGCCACCGACAACGGCGAGCTTACCCAGATATGGATGGATGCCGACGGTGACACGTTACGACGTCTGTTCATAATGTCGGGCAACGACCTTGTTGAGATTTCAGGCAAATTCAGCCGTAAGAAAATCGAGGAACTCATAGCCCGCGAAATGGCCGACTGAGATTATGGACGCGAGACAGTTCAAGGAAACGTTCCTGCCGCATCACCGCTTGATGTATGGCGTGGCGCTGCGGATGCTCGGGGATGAATCCGAGGCCGAGGATGCCCTTCAGGACGTGTTCACGTCGCTGTGGGAGCGCCGCGCGAGTCTTGCCTCGGTGGAAAACCTCAGAGCCTATTGTGTGGCTATGACGCGCAACCGCTGCCTTGCCATGCTCTCCGACCCGTCGCGGTGCCCGGGCTTTCTGCCGCAGATGAGCGAGCAGGGCGACGATGCCAGAGATGAGCGACGGCTCGAACAGCGCGACCGCCTTGAACTTGTGGAACGGGTGCTTGACACGCTTCCCGGAAGATACGGCGAGATTGTCCGCCGGCATTGCTTCGAGGGGGAGCCGCTCGAAGACGTCGCCCGAGACTTGGATCTGAGCGGTGGTAACATCAGAGTGATTTTAAGCCGTGCCCGAAAGGCCGTGAGAGAATACTTTATAAAACGAAATGAATATGACAGATAAAGAAATACAACGACTCAGGACTCTACTCGACCAGTTCTATATTGGCGAGGATACTGAAGAAACGGATGAGGAACTTTTCGATTTGCTCGACCGTAGGGATCTTCCTGTCGAGTTCATTACCGACCGTCTTACCGTCCGCACCATGATTCTCCGCTGTCCGCCCCCCGGAGTGGAGCAACGTATGTCGGAGCTTATCGACAGTCTGGCCGCAGAAGGGCGAACCGAAAAACGCCGCAGACACATCCCGTGGAGACGTTACATACCTCTGGCCGCCGCAGTGGCATTGCTTATCGGAGTTGGAACGGTGGTTATGCGCCACACCGCGCCGCAGCATACTCTCCCCGCCGAAATGACTCCGGAAGAAATATATGCTTCCGCCGACCGGGCACTATCCTTATTTGGCTCGGCACTCGAGAAAGGATGTGCCGGAATTGAAACAGCCGAAGCCGCAAAGGCTCAGGCACAAATATTAATAACCAGAAATATAAAAGACAAGAAGATATGATACGCCGTTTTTTACTCACTTTATGTATAGTGGCCTGCGCAGTGGCCGCAAATGCCCAGAGTGCATTTTTTCAGAAATGCGAGAATGAAAAAGGAATGTCCACCGTGTACATTACCAAAGCGATGCTCCGCATGGTAGGGGCGATGAAAATTGATGGTCCTGCGGAAATCGCTACCATAGCCGATAAACTCGACGGCATGGAGATTGTGTCGGCTGACACGGATGCCGCGAAACCTAAATTGCTGAAAGCGGCACAGGAAATGGTGTCGCAGAAGGGATACAGCCTGTTGATGAAAGTCAAGGACGACGGCGATAACGTGAGCATCTATCAGGCCAAGCTCAAGAACGGCCTGAACCGCTTCGTACTCGTGGCCGACGACGCTGTGATACTATTAGAGGGCACACTCACCCTTGATGACGTGTCCAACTATGTAAAGAGCAAGTAGCCCTTTGGCATTTGATACAGGGTGAAGGGTGGAAGGTGAAAAGTGAAGATGAGGATTCGGTTGATGTTGGGTGAAAAGTTAAGGGTGAAGAAAAATGTTTTTGCTGAAAGAACATTAATCTTCACCTTTCACTTTTAACCCTTCACCCCATATCCTCCGCCTTTTCATCCTCTTTAAAGAGCTTATCTTCCTCGTCGAGGTGGAAGTATTGGGCGAGGAGGGCGATGAATTTTCCTATCTGCGTTACGGCTTCAAGGGTCTCCGGTGAGATTTCCTTATGTTGGAGACGCAGGAGAAGGGTGCCGTAGAGGGCGTTGAAGCAGGTTTCGATTTCGCCTGCTTTTTCGTTGCCCGACTTGGCACGAAGTTCAACGATATACGGGAGTGTCTTGTAGAACTCGCGGCTGTAATCGGCGAAACGCGGGTCTTGAAGAACACGATTGTTGAGGTCGGCGAGCTGGCCTATTATGTTGCGGTTGATTTGCAGATGGCCTTTTTTCTCCACCTCCTCGCGTCGCATCATGTCGATGAGCGACTCGTACCATTCGGCCATTCGGTCGAGAGTCTCTTGGTCGGCCGGAAAATGACCTATCACATTAGCTTTGATTTTGTCAAGGTCAAGACCGTTGGCGCGTATAATATCTTCAATCTGCCACATGTACAACAAGTACTCGGCAATGTTCTCCTTACGTTTCTGTGATGCGATTATCATGATGACATATTTTTTACAAAGTTACAATTTATAATTGAATTCCCCCACGTAAGGTTCATAACACACGCAGGCCGGAACTCCATCGCGGATCCGGCCTGCATGCGCATCCGTCCTTGCGGAAGCGGGATGCAATTCATCTTTCAATCAATTTATGTCTTATAGATTTTCAAACTGTATCTATCATTTAGACGCTTCAAACCGTAAAAAGTTACAGCCGTACAGATATTTTTCTGTTAAATTTCTCTAACGGAAACACTGCGTGCTTTCTTTTTGTATAATTTAGGGCAGATTTATAAAAGTTATCTTATTATAAACACCATATTCCAATGGATAAGAAAATAGCACTCAATAAAAACGCCGTGGTGGCCCGGCTTCAGAAAGCCCCCGCGGAATTTACCCGTACCGATATCATCGACTTCATTACCTCGGAAGGAATCGAGATGGTGAACTTCATGTATCCCGCAGCCGACGGACGTCTGAAAACCCTCAATTTCATCGTAAATGACCTTGAGTATCTTGAAACCATACTGACTCTTGGCGAGCGCGTCGACGGGTCGTCGCTCTTCCCCTTTATCAGTGCGGGAAGTTCCGACCTGTACGTGATTCCGCGCTACCGCACGGCTTTCGTCGACCCCTTCGCAGAGATTCCCACGCTTACGATGCTCTGCTCATTCTTTGATAAGGACGGCAATCCGCTTGAAAGCGCGCCGGAGTACACTCTCGACAAGGCCTGCCGCGAGTTCACTGCCGTTACCGGACTGCATTTCCACGCTATGGGCGAGCTCGAGTTCTACGTCATAGCTCCCGATACGGGTTCTTTCCCAGCAACCGACCAGCGCGGATATCACGAATCCGGACCGTTTGCCAAGTTCAACGATTTCCGTACCCGCTGCATGAGTTATATCGCCAAGACAGGCGGCCAAATCAAATACGGCCACTCCGAAGTTGGTAACTTCACCATCAACGGTCTCGTGTACGAGCAGAATGAAATAGAGTTCCTGCCAGTGGATGCCCGTGACGCAGCCGACCAGCTCATGCTCGCAAAGTGGGTTATTCGCAACCTGGCCGCCCGCATGGGTCTGGAGGTGACATTCGCTCCCAAGATTACAACAGGCAAGGCCGGATCGGGCCTGCATGTACACATGCGCCTGATGAACCCCGACGGTTCGAGCGCCATGCTTGCCGCCGACCGTAGTCTCAGTGCTGCTGCACGCAAGGGCATAGCGGGACTGATGGAGCTTGCACCCGCGCTTACGGCTTTCGGCAATACCAATCCCACGTCTTACTTCCGCCTTGTGCCGCATCAGGAAGCGCCTACCAATGTGTGCTGGGGCGACCGCAACCGCTCCGTGCTCGTTCGCGTACCGCTGGGTTGGACCGCAAATGCCGACATGGCATCGGTGGCTAATCCCGGAACATCCTCGATGGAGGGTGTGGACGCTGCGCGCAAGCAGACATTCGAAATCCGTTCGGCCGACGGTTCAGCCGACCTCTATCAGCTCCTTGCAGGACTCGCGGTGGCAGTGCGCCACGGATTCGAGATGCCTGATGCGGAAGAGGTTGCGAAGCGCACCTATGTTGATGTCAACATCCACAGTGAGGAAAATGCCGCACGTCTGAGCACGCTCGCCACGCTGCCTGCAAGCTGCCACGAATCGGCTGTGGCGCTTATGGAGGCCGCACCTGTTTTTGAAGAGCGCGGAGTGTTCTCGCCTGAAATGATTGCCGGAGCTGCCGCACGCCTTCGTTCGCAGGACGATGAAGCCGCAAAGGCTGCATTGCGCGACCCCGGACTCATGCTCGAGATGGTGCGCAATCATTTCCACTGCGGATAACGGAGAATTGCAAATTAAAAAATCAAGGAGCCAAGAGGTTGGATAGGTACAATTCTCTTGGCTCCTTTTTTATGCTGTCGTGAAGGTGATTGTTCCGTCGGGCTCGGGCTGTGGGTCGGATATGTAGCAGTCGGATGCAAGAGCCAAAAGCGATTGGGCGCTTGTGAGATTGTCTTGTACAATCTGCCGCAGAAGTCGCCCGCGTAGTGTTTTGAGACGGTTGGAATTGGGCGTTTTGGTTTCTGTGCCGGAAACGATTTCGCGGAAGTCGGCGCGGTACACCTTTGCCTCCTTTTCAACGATTTTCCAGTCGATGCACTTGGCTGCATCTCCCGGCAGCAGATTCAGTATTTCGGTGCAATTCCGGGCGCGCAGATATTCCATCACGCAGTTTGTCACATGCGGTCGCATGCCGGCAGCGAGAGTAGAGCCGTCGGGAGAAAGCGGTGTGGTGAAGTCGAAGCGATAAGGCTTGATGATATCGTCGGGACGCAGCCAGCCGTAAAGCGAGGAAATAATCCGCACCTGCGAGGAAGTGCGTTCTTGTCCGGCGCTGTCAAGCGATTTGTACTCGAAAGCCTTGAACACGACTCCCGTATAAGCCTCGATGGCTTGTGCTCCGGAGCTTTTGTCGGGGAAATCGTAAATCATCCTTACGAGCTTCTGAGCCATCGGCAGACTGATTTTCACGGTTCGGGCAAGGGTGGAGGCGTCGGTATTCTTAAGCGCGTCCATGGTTTCCCGCGCAATGTTTTCGAGCGCGGGACGGTGATTTGTGTAGTCGTCATGACTCACAGGGCAGTCGCAAGGAGTCATTGTCTTTGATTCGGCGATAAGTATCAGCATGTAATCCCAACGGAAAAATCTTGCGAAAAGTACATAAAACCACCTCAACCCATCAAATCTCAAAAAATATTGCGTACTTTTGTAATCATGAGATTGCGTGACCCGAATACCAAGGAGTTTCTTGACGCGGTGGATTCTTTTATCCGTCGCGAGCGCATGCTTCGCCGTGGCGAGGATGCCGCTCCGGTTGTGGTGGCGCTCAGCGGTGGCGCCGATTCGGTGGCACTGCTCTCCGCTCTCATCGAATTGGGATTCGACTGTATCGCGGCTCATTGCAACTTCCATCTGCGCGGCGAGGAATCCATGCGCGACATGCGCCATTGCGAGTCGCTGTGCGATTTGCTCGGAGTTGACCTTTATGTAAAGGATTTCAATGTACCTGAGCGTATGAAGGCTACCGGAGAGTCGGTGGAGATGGCATGCCGCGAGCTGCGTTACCGTTGGTTTGCCGACCTTCTCGACCGGGATTTCTCGCAAGCTGTTGCCGTGGGGCATCATCGCGAGGATCAGGCCGAGACCCTGATGCTCAATCTTCTGCGTGGCACGGGAATAGCCGGGCTCACAGGCATGAAACCGCGCAACGGTAATGTCGTGCGCCCATTCCTGGAAGTGTCCCGCAAGCAAATCGAGGACTATCTCACCGCAAAAGGCCTCACCTACGTGACCGACAGCAGTAATGCCTCCGACGCTCACCGCCGCAACCGCCTGCGCAACACGCTTTTCCCCCTGATGGAAGAGCTGTTTCCGGGGGCGACCGACGGCCTGCTGCGCACGATTTCCAATCTCGTGCCGGTGCGCGGGTTCTACGACGAGGCTATTGCTGCGGCATGTGCTCCCTTCCGCAGCGGCGAAGACGGCATCGTCATTGAACTTGCCGCATTGTCGGCGCAGAGACATGCCGGTATCATGCTGTTTGAAATGCTGCGGCAATCAGGTTTCAACGCCACCCAGACGCAGGACATGCTTCGTTCGGCACATGGTTCGGGACTGCGTTTCGAGGCCGCCGACGGCTCCGGGAATTTTGCCGAACTCGACCGCGGACGTCTTACGCTCAACCGTCCTGCATCAACAATGCACGAGCCTGATGCTTATGACATCGACCTTGACCGCGATATCCTGCGGCCTGTCAATATAGCCGTATCACGGCATGATGTGAGCGAATTCCGCCCCGGAGGTCGTGGAGCTATGGAAGTGTGTATTGACGCGTCGGCACTTGACGGCTCTCCCCGATGGCAACTGCGTCACAGCCGCCGTGGCGACCGCATGGCACCCTACGGAATGAACGGCACCAAGCTTGTGAGCGACATTTTTTCCGATGCAAAATATTCCGCGGCACAGAAGCGCGCCGCATGGATTCTGACGCGTGATGACGAAATCATGTGGATTCCCGGATTGCGCACGTCGGCACACTTTACCATCGGTCCCTCCACTCGGGAATTCATAAAACTCCGTATTATCGAATAATCATCTTACTTACAGCATATAAAAACATGAAAACTATCAAGCCTTTCCTGATTCTCGCAACCGCGGCGACAGTGGCCGGAACATCCCTTGCCTCCGCCTCCGACATCGTGAGCACCGATGCCTACCGCTGGCACGGCGACACTATCACCCAGGGCGAGTACTTCGCCACCGCTCCCGGCGAATTTGAAATCATATCCACCTACCATGCCCAGCCCGGCTATTACATGCCCGTGGAGCAGCAGTGGAAGCTGAAAAATGATATCTCATCCTATCCGCGCCTGACGACGCCCAACCGTCTGCACGCGGCTATATATAATATGGGTCTTGACGAGATGGTAAATGCTGTCGAACCCGACACTACGCTCCGCACCGGCAAAGAGTGGGCAGGCGTGTGGACGCGCGACGTAAGCTATTCAATCCTCCTGTCGATGGCCTACATGCAGCCTGAGGCCTCCAGGATTTCGCTCATGCGCAAGGTCACTCCGACGGGCCGCATCGTGCAGGACACCGGCTCGGGCGGCGCATGGCCCGTCAGTTCCGACCGTCAGATCTGGACCTTGGCCGCATACGAGGTATATAAAGTCACCGGCGACAAGGAATGGCTCCGATATATCTATCCTATCATAAAAAATTCGCTTGAGGACGACTTCCTTACCGTATATTCCCCCTCAGGACTTGTCAAGGGAGAGACTTCGTTTATCGACTGGCGCGAGCAGAGCTATCCGCGCTGGATGGAGACCGTTGATATATACGATTCCGAGGCGCTGAATACCACGGTTGTGCACATTCAGGCACTGCGTATCCTGGCCGAGCTTGAAAAAGAATTCGGAACCGACAAGGACGCCCGACGTTACGAGGCCATGGCCGATGCGATGGCAAAAGCCGTGAACGACCGTCTGTGGCTTGATGACAAGGGTTACTACGCAATGTACACTTACGGGCGCAACAATCCAATTGTCAATCCCCGCGAGGAAACGCTCGGCGAGTCGTTGGCAGTGCTTTACGGAGTCGCCGATGATGAACGTGCGCGCACAATCACCGAAAACGTTCCCGTGACACCTTTCGGCGCGGCCATTTTCTTCCCTCAGATTGCCGACATGCCCGCTTACCACAATAATTCCCTCTGGCCCTGGGTGGGCGCTTACAGGGCAATGGCTAATGCCGCCACAGGCAACGAGCAGGGGCTTATGGAAGCCATCGGAGCCGTTTTCCGTCCGGCTGCGCTTTTTGCCACGAACAAGGAGAATTTCCGTCTCGACAACGGCGACATCGCAACCGAACTCAATTCTTCGAACATGCTTTGGTGTCTTGCCGGAAACATCGCCATCACTCATAAGATACTGTTCGGTATCGACTTCACAAAGGACGGTCTCGCGTTCCACCCCGTTGTGCCCAAGGCTCTTGCGGGCGAGCGCAAGCTCGAGAACTTTCCTTACCGCAATGCCGTGCTCAATATCACGGTGCGAGGCTATGGCAATGAGATCAAGTCGTTTACAGTCAACGGAAAGAAATCCGATCCTTTCATTCCGGCTGATGCGCGCGGCAAGAAGAACATCGTAATCACCATGGCCGACAATGATATGGCTCCGCTCAAAGTCAACCGCACCGCCAACGTGAAGGCGCCGCTGACTCCCATAGCCACTCTATCCAACAGTCCCGAACTTGACGGCCCGGGCGTGCCTGCCAATAATCTGCTCACCTGGCATCCGATTGAATACATCGGCCATTATATCGTGCTTCGCGACGGCAAGCCCGTTGCCGAGACGCGAGAGTGCTCGTTCGATGCAGTTGTTCCCGGCGAATATCAGGTTATAGGTGTGAGCACGGACGGCGTGCAGTCCTTCGCTTCCGAGCCGTTGACAAATTACACAGCAGTCGTTGCCGAATTCCCCGGCGAGGTGACTGTGCTTTCATCTTCGGAAGTCTCGTATCAGCCCGAAAAAGCCGTAGGCGGTTATCGTGGCAAAGGTTTCGTGGAACTTGACCGCAGTACAGCCCCTGTGTCTCTCACAGTTGACGTACCTGCCGACGGTGAATATGGAATCTCATTCCGCTATGCCAACGGCAACGGGCCTGTCAACACAGAAAACAAGTGTGCTATCCGCACTCTGAGTGTCGATGGCAAGCGTGCCGGGGTGGTTGTGATGCCTCAGCGTGGTGTTGCCAACTGGAACGACTGGGGCACGACAAACACAGTACGTGTGCCTCTGAAGGCCGGTAAGCATACCCTGACGCTCGATTACCGTCCTGAAAACACAAATATGAACATCAACACCAATCACGCGATTATCGACCGTGTGACGGTGAAAAAACTGAACTAAACAGCGTTCTGAGACGTTGAAAACAATTTATAACACTCTAAAATCTAATATACAGTGACTAACGCCGAAACAAATATCAGCCTGCTCTCCCTGAGGGAGTTGCCGCATGCAAGCGTAATCAACCGCCGTGCCATACGGCGGTTGGGCGCGCTGCCCGTGAGCGTGGATCTCAACTTCCGCGTTGTGCCCGACCTCGAACATTCCACGGTGAGCCTTATCGTTACGTGTTCATATTCAGCCGTGATGAGCTACATCAAGACACGACTGATGGCATGTCCCATCCTCGCCACCTTTGAGGTGGAGAACCTGAAAGAACACGTGAGCATGACCGGTGAGGAAGCCATAGTTGGCTCCCGGCTCATGATGATGATGCTGAGTGTTGCCGTGGGCGCCCTGCGCGGTATAATAGCCGTGCGCACAGCCGGAACTCCGTTGGCGCGTCATCCTCTGCCGTTGGTGGATATGGCCGTGCTCATGCACAAGCTCAACTACGGCAAGCCTGCCCCGGCAAATATTTTTCAGATATAGAGGGTGTTTTATAATATCTGTTAATCCGTGCCGGTGACGCGATCCTGAAGGTCGTTGCCGGTGCGGAACTTCACCATCCGGTGCGGAGGAATCACAATGAGTTCCTTCGTGCGCGGATTTATGCCTGTGCGCGCCAGCTTTTCTGTTACTGTGAATGTGCCGAAGCCCGAGAGGGTCTCTTTCTCACCGTCGGCGAGGCGGTCGGAGATTTCTTCAAGAATTTCGTCGAGCAAACATCGGATTTCAGTTTTGGTAGAACCCGTACGTTCTGCGATGGTATTGATTAAATCAGTTTTATTCATAGTTGTTTCAAGGGGAATGATAACAAATAAGGAATAGTAATCTTGGTGTCGGTAAAAGTACGCAGCATTTTTAAGAAATGCAACAATATGAATGAAAAACATCTGAATTTTTAACAATTTTATACTATTTATGACGCAATTTGGCATCGGTGTGCGTTGAATGTCGAAAATTATGTGCAAAATGAAAGAAAATCCTTTGCTGATGTGTGATTATCGCCGGAAAATGTCTAATTTTGACCCCGTGCAAGCTGTTGCACATTGTCTTGTCAATTTTTTATCACTAACCAATATCACTAAATGAACAAATTCTTGCTAATTGCCTCGGCCACTATGCTTGCATCCGCATCTCTGGCGGCTGAAACTGTGGCTCCGGTGGAATTTTACGCTTCTGTGTACAGTACGAATTCCTGGAAGGAACATAATTTCGACGAGCCGGGAATGTACAGGTTCTCAACCGACAAGTATTCGCGCACGGTCGTGCGTCAGGATCCGGATATTGATGCCTCCGGTGGTGGCGCGATGACCGATGATTTCTACTTCTGCACCAAAGAGTACAACTTCGGCTCATGGGTGGAAGTGACCCACTACATAATAAATCCCGACACGTGGATAACCACAAGCTCGCTCCGCGACGGCGACCAATCGGCTGTTGCCACGGATATGACCTACGACCCCGTGACGGCCAAAATCTACGGTTGCTTCAACGGCGACGACGAAAACGGCCCGATGGTGTTCGGAACTCTCGACGAAGGTACGGGCGAGCGCTTTGCCATCGCCGACATCGAGGTGCCCTGGATTGCGTGCAGCGTCGACCGCAGCGGCAATCTCTATGCCGTGGATATGGCAGGCGATTTGTTTGCGGTCAACAAAGTCAACGGAGCTTCGACCAAGCTCGGCAACCTTGGCTTTACCGCTTCCAACCGCTCCACCGGTGCGATTGACCCGCGCACAGGTATCTTCTATGTCGTGGTGACTAATTCGGTTCCCAATCCCGACGAGTATTTCGACTTTCCTTTGAATGAAAGTTCCCTTTACGCCGTGGACATTGCTGCGGCCAAGGCCACGTTCCTGTATGAATTTGAGGACGGCGAGGCCTTGGGCGGAATGTTTATTCCCGGCCCTGCCGCAGAGGATGGTGCGCCCGCACAGGTTGAGGATCTCGTGCTCAACTTCCCGAACGGCTCGCTCAGCGGAACTGTGGAATTTACCGTTCCGGCAACAACATTCGACGGCAATCCCGCATCGGGCACAGTGACATATCTTGCCCGTGCCAACGGTTCGCTTCTGGCTCAGGGAACGGCTGCCTATGGAGAGAAGGTTGTTGCTCCGGCTTCCGTTGCGGAGGCTGCGATGTACGATGTGGAACTGATGCTCAACAACTCCGCAGGACGCAGCCCCAAGACCAAGCTCACGACATGGCTTGGCGAGGACAGCCCCGAAGCTATCTCCAATGTGGCTCTTATGTATGCCGACGGTCGATTCAATCTCTCCTGGACAGCTCCTGCAGGCAGCGTTCACGGCGGATATTATGACCCTGCGAAGATTACATATACGGTCACTCGCAAGCCTGATGGCATCAAGGTGGCCGAGGGTCTCAACGGCACATCTTTCAGCGAAGCAATGGACGTGCCCGAAGAAATGACCGTCTTCTCCTACGATGTCGCGATGGTGTACGACGTAACCACCTTTATGCCGGTAAGCTCCAATATCTGGCGCCTTGGCTCGGTGTCGCTGCCTTACACCGCTACGTTCGAGGACGATGACGCGCTTTCGCTCTTTACCGTTCTCGACCTTGACGGCGACCGCATCGAATGGTATCGCGAATGGGAATTCTACATCGAATCCACCGACGAGCTCATTCCTGCCGCAGTCTATCCCTATTCATCCGGAAACGGTGCTAACGACTGGCTCATGACCCCGCCCATGGCTCTGAAAGCAGGCCGGGAATATCGACTCGGATTCTCATCCCTGACCGATTACGAGGGTGATGAACCCATGCTCGAGATTTATCTCGGACAGGCACCCGAGGCTTCGGCAATGACTCAGCAGGTGATGGCGCCCATGGCAATCACAACCTTGCTCCCTGAAAGCCACGGAGCAAGTGTGAGCGTGCCGGCCGACGGCATCTATTACATCGGTTTCCACGCATGCAGCGAGGAATACCGCAGCGCAATCGCAATAACTGAAATCACTTTGGCCGAGGCTACTCCTGCCATCGACCTTGGAATCGTATCTCTTGAAGTGCCGGAATCGTTTGCCACTCATGCCGCCACCGAACTTGTTGCGAAGGTGAAGAACTTCGGAACGTCCGAGGTGTCGGGCGCGACAGTGACTCTCTCCCGCAACGGCGAGGCTGTTGCAAACCGTGTGCTTGGCGCTATCGCAGCAGGAGCTGAGGAAAGTGTCGTGTTCATGGAAATGCTCACTCCTTTCCATGGCGAAAACCTCACTTATGCCGCCACAGTGGAATGTGCGGGCGACTCTAACGACGCCAACAACACTTCCGATGCCGTGGCGTCCGCAATCCGTTACTCTGCAAACGCTTCTGTCGGCGACCTTTCCGGCAGCGAGACTGCAACTGGAGTTGAACTTACATGGACCTCTCCCGCAGCCGCTCCCGCATCCCGCGCAGCAGGTGCCGTGACCGAATCCTTCGAGACATATGAGTCTTTCGCCATTGACGGCGCCGGCGACTGGAAATTTGTGAGTCTCGACGATACCCCCGCTAATGAAATGGAACTTGCATCCCTGCCGCATCTCGGTACGGGCGAGGACATCGCCTACATGGTGCTCGATGCAACCGGAATCGACGAATCATTCGCCGCATACACCGGTTCGAAGTGTCTGATGGCTGTGTGGAACGACGAATATAACGACGATTGGGTAATCTCTCCCGAACTTTCGGGAGACGCACAGACTGTCACCTTCATGGGTCGCAGCTACGATGACTACTATCTTGAAAACATCGCCGTGATGTACTCCACCACCGATTCGGATATCAATTCGTTCAACTACCTGCCTGAAGGTGGTGTGTACGACGAAATCAGCGCCGAATGGACCCGATATTCATTCGACCTCCCTGCCGGTGCGAAATATTTCGCCATTGGCTATGTTTCGGAATGTTGTGTGGCCTTCCTGCTTGATGACATCACTTATCAGCCCGCAGGCGGCGCTTCCACCGAGGTCAAGGTGATTGGATTCAACGTATATCGCGACGGCGTTAAACTCAATGACGCACCTGTTGCCGAATCTACTTATACCGACCTTCCCGACGCGGGTTCCCACCCCGTTTACCATGTTACTGCGGTGTACGACGACGGCGAATCGCGTCTTTCCAATCCCTTCGAGCTCTACTTCTCAGGAGTGAACGGTTTCGGAACATCGGAGAGTGACCTTGATGTCGCTTCTGCCGACGGCGAACTCCATATTTCATCCGCGACAGCACAGCCGTTTGCCGTCTATGCGGCTGATGGCCGCCAGGTTGCCGCAGGCACAGTGACCCCCGGCGTCACCGCCACCGTAAGTCTGAACGCAGGCATTTACGTTGTCCGCGGTGCCCAAAGCTCCGTCAAGGCTCTTGTGAGATAATCTCAGGCTTTGTCAAAAATATAGTGCGACCTGCACGCAGCCACGGACTGCGTGCAGGTCGCGATGTTTTTCGATAGAGCATTTGCTCGGCAATGCTAAAATAAATTTTGCATTGCTCTCACTTATTCGTATTTTTGCACAAAAATAGGTTTGACTATGTTCCGCAATAATTCGATATTCTCAAATATTCCGCCTGTCACCAAGAATCTGCTGATTCTCAACATACTTTTATGGGCGGTGATGGCGCTTGTGCCTTCGATGGACCGCTTGCTCACGCAGCATTTCGCACTGTATTATTTCACATCGTCGGCGTTCAAGCCCTTCCAGTTGCTTACCTACATGTTTTTGCATGCCGGATTCACCCACCTGTTCTTCAACATGTTCGCGCTGTTCATGTTCGGCCGTACTATTGAATGGTCGATGGGCTCGGCACGTTTTCTGTTCTACTATCTGTCCTGCGGCATAGGTGCGGCACTCGTTCAGCTCGGAGTGTATGCCTGGTGCGTACACGACCTTGTGTCTATCCTGCCTCCTGAAGCCTATCAGGAAGTGCTCACCCGCGGCTGGGAGATACTTCAGCAGCACATGAATTACAGTGACCCCGACCTCGGATTGCTCAATGCTTATGTAAATTCGCCCCTTGTCGGAGCTTCCGGAGCTGTCTACGGCGTTCTTCTTGCCTTCGGCTACCTCTTCCCCAACCAGCCTATCTATCTTTTCTTCATTCCCGTGCCTATCAAGTCGAAGTGGATTATCATAGGATATTTCGTGATAGAGCTTGTCTACGGTCTTGGCGGTGTTGCCGATAATGTGGCTCATTTCGCCCATCTCGGCGGTATGATTTTCGGCTTCCTGCTGCTTGTGTACTGGAAGCGTCGCGGAGTGTTCAACAACCGCTGGTTTTTCTGACGCGCGATGAATCTCTTTTCGCGGGATAAGTCACCTTACCTCAGCCGTGGGGTAGTGCTGCTGCTTATCGTGAATGTGGCGGTCAATCTCCTGTCGGTTCTCGCCACGGGGCTGTCGTCGGGCGTGGAATGGCTCTCGGGCTTTTCGGCGGCAGGAATGTTCGCCCTGCCTTCGGATTTCGGGGAACTCATGTCGCAACCGTGGACGGTGGTGACCTACATGTTTTTCCACAGTTCGCCCTTGCATCTTGTGTTCAATCTTCTGGCCTTGGTTGTGTTTGGCAATGTGCTCGCTTCTGCAGTCGGCAATCTTCGTCTGATATGGATTTACCTTGCCGGAGGACTTGCCGGAGCGGTAGTGTACACCTCCGTGTTCGGCCTGATGATGGGGCGCTCCAACGTACTTGTGGGAGCTTCGGCGGCCGTTTTGGCGGTGATTGTGGCGGCAGCGATATTGTGCCCTCATGTCAGGCTAAGTTTCTATCCAGGAAGCAGGACTGTGGGGCTGCGCACGGCTGCATGTGTTTTTCTCCTGATTGTTCTGATAGGTCTTGCGGGAGACAATGCCGGTGGAGGTCTTGCCCATATCGGGGGTGCACTTGCCGGAGCCGCATGCGCCTTGTCAATGAAGAAGTCATTCCGCCCGTCCGGCAGGAATAATTCTTCCGACGAAATACGCAGAGAACTCGACGCATTGCAGATGCGCATAACGCAGTCGGGATTTTCTTCATTGAGCGACCGGGAGCGCCGCAGATTCTTCTATCTTTCGGCAACGTTAAAAAAGTCATGAAACATCTTCAACTCTCCAAAGATATACCCTCCCGGGGGAAAAAGACCTCCGGAATAAAGAAAAAGCCCGAATCACATGCCAAAAGCGTATGGACCCGGATCTGGCATACGTTTTTTGTGGTCCTTGATGTGCTCGCAGGTGCGGCGATGGTATTCTCCGGCTATGCCGGAAATATCTCCCCCTTGTCGGAAGGCGGCATCTACGGGGTCATTGCCCTGTCGTTTCCCATATGGATGGCGGCTTCATTTCTTCTGCTTGTTATCCAGTTGTTTATATTCCGTCGAGGGGCAATCGTTACGGGCGCGTTCATGCTCGCATGCGCAGGCCCTTTGCTCACCAACTGTCCTCTGAACGTGCGTATCTTCAAGCCGGAGCCACCGGAAGGGTGGAAGAGCTTTACCTTGATGACTTATAACTGTTCCAACCTGAATTTCTGGAAGATACCGGGGCATGTTGTCGGCGATACGCTGGCGCCCAACCCTATTGTCGACGATATTATACGGCGCAAACCGGATATCGTTGTATTCCAGGAGTTGTATGCTCTCAAGCAGGATAAGCACTCCAATATCACATCCGTACAGATGGATTCGATACAGCGGATTTATCCGCATTTGGTTTGCAGCGGACATGCGCTCGTGCTGCTGTCGAAGTTTCCTGTGGAGCCTATCCACCTTGATTTCAAACCGCACGGCATTGGTGGCGATATGGCGGCATTTTCACTCGAAATCTACGGACGCAGGGTGGCTCTGTTCAATGTGCATCTCCAGTCAATCGGGCTTTCAAAGGCCGACAAGAGTCTCTACACCGACCTCACCAAGCTCAAGACTTCGGATAATCTTCGCTCCGACCTGCACGGCGTGAAATCGCAGTTGCTGTCAAAGTTGTCGGCGGCCAATGTGGCGCGTGCGCGTGAGTGCAGGCAGTTGCTCCGCTATCTGAGCCATTACGGCGGTCCGGATGCCATTGTGTGCGGCGATTTCAACGATGGCCCCGGATGTTACGCCATACGCGAACTCGAGGGCTGCAAGATGAAAAGCGTGTATCCCGAAATCGGGTTCGGTCCCATGATTACCTACAACGACAACCGATTCTACTTCTGCATCGACCATGTTCTGTACCGTGGCGACATGAAACCGCTCGACATCACCAAGGGACGCAAAAAGTGGTCCGACCATTATCCGCTTACAGTCGAGTTTGCGATAAAGCCGGAATGATAAGCAGGGTGTACCAATTAAAATTTGTAAAAGATTGCGCAAAGGTGCGTTTTTTTTCATACTTTTGCATGAAATAATCAACACGCTTTCCATTAACCATACAATCATGAAAAAGGTAGCTCGCCTTCTGGCAGAAAGATTGCTTAAAATCAGTGCGTTAAAACTTCAGCCCGCGAATCCTTTCGTGTGGGCTTCCGGTTGGAACTCCCCTATCTACACCGACAACCGCAAGACGCTTTCGTATCCTGAAATCCGTACTTTCATCAAGACCGAGCTCACTCGTCTTGTGCTTGAAAACTTCGGACATGCCGATGCAATCGCCGGCGTAGCTACCGGTGCTATCGCACAGGGTGCTCTCGTGGCCGATGCTCTTTCACTTCCCTACGTTTACGTGCGTTCGACCCCGAAGGATCACGGTCTGGAAAACCTCATCGAAGGCAATCTCACTCCCGGACAGAAAGTTGTAGTGGTGGAAGATCTCGTTTCCACAGGTAAAAGCTCTCTCAAGGCTGTAGAGGCTATACGTGCTGCCGGTTGTGAGGTAGTCGGTATGGTGGCTCTGTTCACCTACGGGTTCCCCATCGCAGAAGAAAACTTCAAGGAAGCCGGAGTGGAACTCATCACGCTCAGCGACTACAACTCCATGCTTGAGGTTGCTCTGGAAACAAATTACATCTGCCCCGAAGACATCGACACTCTTCAGGAGTGGCGCCGTGACCCCGCCAACTGGGTTCCCGTGCGATAATTCTAACTACAAGATTACATCTTATGGCTCAATATAAATCAAAGCCGGTGGTTGTCAACCGTCCGGCCGAGGAACTTGCCGCCAAATTCAGCGACTTCACTCATCTTCAGGACTCCCTCGACGCTCTCACAGCGGAGGAGCGTGCCAAGGTGGGCGACGTTGAATTCGGCACCGACTATATCAAAATCAAGACCCCTCAGGTGGGCGACATCACACTCCGCGTGACCGAGCGCAGCAACAACCGTCTTGTGCTTAACGCCGAGGGTTCGCCTGTGCCCATGGGTATGAATGTTGACTTCCGTCCCGTTGATGCCTCGTCGTGTGAGGTAACGGGCGAAATCGAAGTCGAGATTCCCGCGATGCTCCGTCCGCTCATCGGCCCGACAATGCAGAAGGCTGCCGACCAGTTCGGAGCACTTTTCGCGCGTCTTGCCTGATTATGACTTTATTTTCGCGCGTATGAAAAAGTTTCATAGCCGCACACTTAAACAGCTCATCCGCCCTGCATGGAGGATGGGCTGGCGTGCTTTATGCCTGTCGCTGATAGCCGGATTCATTCCTGCCTCCTGTCACCGTCTCGACGATGACCGCATACCTCCTGTGGCGGTCAATCTCGTGTTCAACACAGTGGCCGAATGGAACACTTACGGTCTCGGAGGTGCTATGGACTGGGCGCGATTCATACGCGAAGAGCGGATTCCTGCAAAGTATCCATATACGGCGCTTACTTATACCGGTTTCGGCGGCGTGCTGCTGCTCATGGACGTCTACGGTTCGCCGCGTGCCTACGACCTTGCGTGCCCCGTGGAGTGCCGGAGCAATGTACGTGTTGCCATCGACAAGGAAACCATGCTTGCCGAGTGTCCTGAGTGCCACAGCACTTACGACGTATTCAGCCTGGCAGGCCATCCCGTGTCGGGCACCGCGGCAGAAAGAGGTTATGGCCTTAGGGTGTATTACGTCGGCCCGGGACGTACGGGTGAGTATATGGTTGTTTCGTATTGACACGTCCGGCGATGAAAAGGAATTATCTGGGACTTTGGAGCCTGCTGGCTGTGGCTTTTGTGTTTTTCACAGTGCTGTCGTCGTTCGACAGCATTGAGGTGGCCGGACATTCGTTCAAATCCTCCGGAATCCACAGTGCCATTTTCGCGCCCCGTGACTCCGGTGAGGATACGCTGCACGTCTCGTCGGGTCTTGACGAGGAATGTAGCCTGCCGCTTGAACGCCCGTCAATTCCGGCGGAAGTTGATACCGCTGCACAGACCATACTTTTCATCGGCGATTCTATGCTCGAAGGCCTTTCCAAGCGGCTTGCCGCTTATTGCGAGGCAAACGGCCACAAGCTCTACACCGTAATATGGTATAGCTCGACTTCGGAGCGCTGGGGCAAATCCGACCGCCTGCGAGACTATATCCGCAGGATAAAACCGACGTTCGTCTTTGTCTGTCTCGGAGCAAACGAGCTTTTCGTGAGCCGCATCGAGGAAAAGCGCTCGCAGTATGTAGCCAATATCATTTCCGACATCGGAAATATTCCTTACGTGTGGATCGGCCCTCCCAACTGGAAGCCCGATACGGGTATCAACCGGCTTGTCGCATCCAAGGCTGCCGAAGGCTGCTTCTTCCTTAGCGACGGCATGAGCTTTGACCGCAAGAAAGACGGCGCGCATCCCACTTCGGCCTCGGCGGCATTGTGGATGGACAGCGTGGTACGTTGGATGCCCCTGCATGCGGCGCATCCGATTCGCCTTTCCGTTCCTGCCGTGCAGTCGGGTAGTGCCACGCGTGTGTTTGTACATCAGCCCGACGAGAAGTAGCTTCCCCATGCTCACCGACGTTCTACACAATATATATTCGCGCCTGCTTTATATCGAAAATGAGCCGATGCTCTTTTCGAGCGGCACGTTTTGGGCTTTGTTCCTTGTGTTTCTGCCCGTCTACTCACTTTTGAAGAGACGCATGTGGCAGATGGTGCTTTTTGTTACGGCGTTCAGCTTCTATTTCTACTACAAGAGCAGCGGAATGTTTGTGTTTCTGCTGTTTGCCACGTCTGTGCTCGACTGGTCGCTGTCGCGGCTGATGATGAAGACGCCCTATATACGGCTGCGTAAGATCTATGTGGGAATATCGCTCACGGCGTCGTTGGGAATACTCGCCTACTTCAAATACGCCAACTTTTTCCTTTGGAACATATCGGCGCTTGTACAGGGCAATTTCCAGCCCCTCGACCTGATTCTGCCCGTTGGAATCTCATTCTATACATTCCAGTCGGTCAGCTATATAATCGACGTGTACAAGAAGCGTGTCGCTCCCACGCGCACATGGATTGAATACGCGTTTTTCCTTTCGTTCTTTCCGGCGCTTGTGGCCGGCCCTATCGTTCGTGCCGACTACTTCCTGCCGCAAATCCGGGAGAACCGTCATGCCACCACTTCGGAGGTCTATCTCGGCCTGTGGCTCATTATCCTCGGTGTGCTCAAGAAAGCCGTGATAGCCGATTATATTGCCCAGTACAACGACCTTATATTTCAGTCGCCCACAGGATATTCCGGCTTCGAGACCCTCATGGGCATAATAGGCTATACGATGCAGATCTACTGCGACTTCTCGGGCTACTCCGACATGGCAATCGGCATAGCCATGATAATGGGTTTCCGACTGGCGCAGAACTTCAACTTCCCTTACAAAGCCGGAAACCTCACCGACTTCTGGCGCCGCTGGCACATATCGCTGTCATCGTGGCTTCGCGACTATATCTACATCCCATTGGGAGGAAACCGCAAAGGCACCCGTCGCACCTATATCAACAATTTCGCAACCATGCTGATAGGCGGCCTGTGGCATGGTGCAGCCTGGAAATTCGTGTTTTGGGGCGGTATGCACGGTCTCGGGCTCGCAGTGCACAAGGCCTCGAAGCCTTATCTTGGCCGTTGGTCGGACAATCCTGTGTGCCGGGCTTTCTTTTGGCTTGTTACAATGAGTTTTGTGGCATTGCTGTGGGTATTTTTTCGTGCCGATTCATGGGGCGACTCGTGGCTCGTGGTGAGCAACGTGTTCAATGACTTCTCTCTGTCATATTTCCCGGCTTTTGCTTCGGCACGTATGCTATGGCTCGTACTTATGGGCGTCATAATCGTAGCCCACGCGATGCCCGACGGTTTCTGGGACAAAGCCGGGCAGTGGTTCGTATCCTCCCCGTGGTGGGTCAAACTGCTTATTTTCGTAATCACCGTGCAGCTCGTTCTCGAACTCCGCGGCGAAGACGTCGCTCCTTTCATCTACTTCCAGTTCTGAGAAACCCAGCTATCTGACGGGATATTTGCTGAAGCGGACAGCAGTTTTGAGCAGGGGGAAAGTGAGGGCAAGTATGGTGCCGTCGATGATTGTTGCGGAGGATTCGGCGTTGACGGCGCTGCCGGATGCGTCGGTCCAGTCAAGGTCGAAATGGTGCATGAAGACGGTGGGACGGAGCCGACCCTTTACGCGCAGTGCAGGCCAGTCGCAGGAGTATGCCTTTGCACCTTGAATCATGATGATGTCGTAGGCATCGCCTTCCTTTACCGTCGCAAGCATATAGTTGCCGCCTAAGGATATGGTGGCGTGGTTCATGTCGCGGTCAAGATAGGTCCAAAAGCCCTCGTGAGGGTCAACGGACGCCTTGAGATATGTTTCGAGTTCACCCATGTCGGCAAAGCGGCACATCCGCACAGGCTCACGCTCCGACACACGCATCGTCTTGCGTGATACGTTCAGTTGTCGCGGACTCTCGGCAAGGATGTAGACCGCAGGCGTCCATTGCGGATTAAGTTCTACCTCGGCGGATGCCTTTTCACCTCCAAATTCCACCGCAGTGCCTCCACGGGAGTGATTGAGGACAACCGAGAATCCTGCCGGGGACAATGCCAGATTAGTTTTGAACGAGTCCGAGGATATGAGTGAATCCCTGTCGCCTGTATTCAGCGTCAGGCTATAACTGCATTTTGATTTGAGCACGGCATCGTCCTGCACTGTGGCCGGAATACGCATGTCAAGACGCAACTCTCCAATGCTGTCAGATTCGGCTAAGCGACATCCCCACCGCACTGTAAGCAAGGTCTCCCGTGAAAGCTCCGGAGCGATACGTAAATGATACGACAGCTCCCTGAGAGCGTCGGGAATCGTATCGCGCTGAAGCACCACAGGCGAGGCTGCACTGGCATCCCCTGCTGCAAAAAATGCGGCAGAAGCAAGTAAAAGTAGGCGGGAGTACGTTTTCATGGGCGGGGAGAGTGTGGTAATCGGATATTGCCTACATCCGGGCTGCAAGTTGCCGGATGGCGTCGGCCATTTCGTTGTATGGCATGTCGTAAGGCAGCCAATGGATGTTGAATCCGCGTCGCTCCATCCCGCGGAACCACGTCATCTGACGCTTGGCAAACTGATGTATGGCAATTTCAAGTTGCTCCTTCATTTGGGCATAATCGAGTTGTCCGGTGACGTGGAGCGTGAGATATTTGTATTCCAAGCCGTAATAAATCAGGTCGTCGGCCGGGATTCCGGAATCGAGCAGTGCGCGCACTTCCTCCACCATGCCCCCGTCGAGTCGTGCCTGAAGCCGTGATGAAATCTTGCGTCGTCTGTCCTCACGGGAAATGTCGAGGCCTACCACAAGCGCGTTCTCAACAGGATGAGGGCGTGCCTGCTCAGCCATATCGGGATGTTCGAGGTAATAAGTCTCAATCTCTATGGCACGTATAGCCCGCTGAGCCGTGTCGACATCGGTGCTGTTATGGAGGCGTTTCATCCCTTCAAGCATGGCTTTCAGTTCGGGCAATGTATGCGAGGCCAACTCCTCGCGGAGGGTACGGTTCTCAGGAACCTCGGGGAGCCTCAGCCCTTTCAGCACCGATTCGATATAAAGCCCGGTACCTCCCACGAGCATGGGCAGGCGCCCACGGCTCCGGATGTCGGCCATGGCGGTCTCGCAATCGCGCAGATATTCGTAAAGGTTGTACTTATATCCGGCAGGGGCGATGTCGATAAGATGATACGGCACATCGCCGTACTCTTCGAGGTCTTTGCCCGTGCCAAGGTCCATGCCACGGTAAATCTGCCGTGAATCGGCGCTTATAATCTCGCCGTTGAGTGCCTTGGCAACCGAGACTCCCGCGGCTGTCTTTCCCGACGCGGTGGGGCCGAGAATAACAAGCAGTTCCGGTGCTGACATCATCCTCGGGCGTTGATACGTGAGTTGAACATTGTTGTAAGGCGGTTCCAGAGCTTCCTCAGACGGAAGAACGGGCGATCCTCATTGTTTCCCGCTACGCCGAACCACGACAGGTCATCGTAGTCCACAGTCCAGTCCTTGAGGTCGCGGAGGCGGAAGGTGGGACGATAGTGCTTGATGGGATACAATCGGCGTCCATCGCGGTCGTAGGTCTTCCAGGCCATGGTGATGGTGTAGATGCGGTAGATTTCATTGGCAAGCTCCGGAGCTGCCGAGCCATCTTTCAGGGCGGCGTCGAGGGAGTAGAGATTGTGCCAGCTTCCACCGTCGGAGAAGTCGGAAATCATCTTTTCCTTATCTTCGGGACGCACAAACACCGAGTAAAGCATGATGTCCGGACCGGCAGCGAATCCCGAGCCGGTGAACATATACTTTATTCCAAAATCCGACATTCCTGTCATTTCCGTGAAGAGCAGCCGGGCTTCTTCCTCGGGAAGCTGTCCCTGACGGTTGAGAACCGTCTCGGCAGGGGTGTCGAGCTTTCCGACCGGATTCTTGCGCAGAAGAATCTCATCGCCGCAGAACACGAGATAACGGAGCACGGTGCTGTTTTCGGGCATGGCTCCTCGAAGAAGCTCAAACACCGGAATCATGGAGCCGTAACGTCCGAACATGAATACAACCGAGAGGATGTACACAGCCACCGGCATGTAGATGAAGAAAAAACGGTCGGGGCTGTTGAGATTGGAATTGATGTAGCGTGTGAAGTAGTACCAATACTCAGCCGCGGAAATTACGAGCGACAGGATTAACAGAACCTGTGTCTGATAGCGCGTCTCGCGGTAGTAGATGGTGGTGAGAGTGGTGTCCGATGAGAATACACCCCTGCGCTGACGAGCCTCGACGAAGTGGCGCATGTTTCCTGCTCGGAACAGTGTCACGGCACACACCACGGCAAGCACCGGGAAGGTCACGAGCGAGGTGATGAAGGGGATTTCGTCGTTGTACAGCTCAAGATGGAGCACACGACCCACGAGCCAGGGGGTGAAAAGGATGTTTATGGCGAGCATTATCACCGACGACCATCCAACCGCAATCCGGCCCACAATCAGAATGAGCGGCGAAGCACCGCGTCCGTACATCTTGTCGGACTTGATATAGGAAGTTATGGCAAAGACCAGCAGGAAGCCTATGAAGGGCAGCAGAAGCGGCGATACAAGCAGCGATGCTATCAGAAGCACTGCCACTGCGCCGAACGCTATCGCCCAGTCGATGCTCATCGACACGAGCACGGCTCCGGGATGGGTCTTGGGTGTTTTATCTGACATTATAGTTTTTGGTTGAAGAAATCAAACATTTTTGCCCATACTACCGAACGGGCGTCGCAGCCGTTGATGGAATGGTTCATGTTGGGGAATACGAACATGTCGCACAGCAGGCCTTTGCTCTGAAGGCGCGACACGAATTGCAGGGAGTTGGCGGGGTGAACGTTGTCGTCGCTCGTTCCGTACATTAGCAGAAGCGGGCATGCGAGCTTGTCGGCGCGGTAGAGGGGTGCCGAATCAAGGTAGCCCTTGAAATTCTGCTGAGGTGTGAGCATATAGCGCTCGGTGTACACGGTGTCGTAGTACTTCCAGTCGGTCACGGGAGCGATTGCTACTGCGGCTGCATAAGGAGAATCCTCGGCTGTGGCACACATCAGCGACTCATATCCACCGAAGCTCCAGCCGTAGATACCGATACGGGCTGCGTCCACGTAAGGAAGCGAGGCTGCATAACGGGCTGCGGCAATCTGGTCCTGAGTCTCGTAATAACCGAGATTCTTGTAGACGCTGAACATGAATTCCGTGCCTCGGCCACCTGTGCCGCGACCGTCGACACATACAATCACATAACCATGGTTGGCGAAATATTGTTCCCAATCAAGGCTCCAGCGGTTGAGTACCGACTGCGATCCGGGGCCGCTGTACTGTGACATAATCACGGGATACTTCTTGGACGGATTGAAGTCGCGGGGCTTCACGATGTAGCCGTTGAGGGTGTTTCCGGCCGAAGTCATGGTGAAGAATTCCTTCTGAGCCTTCATGGAGGCAGTGCGGGATGCGTAAGCACTGTTATCCTCAATCACGCGCAGGCTCTTGCCGCCGTCGGCCTTGCACAAGGTGTAGACCGGAGGGGTGTTGATGTCGCTGTGGCAAAGGCGGAACACATCCATGCCGGGGGCAAATTCGGCGGAATTTGTGCCGTCGGATACTGAGATTACGGTTTTGACTCCTTTCCGGTCAACTCGGACAACGGTACGGTCCATTGGCGTGGGGGCGGCACACTGGTAGTAGTAGTTGCCTAATGCGTCGGCACCGTAGTAGTCGGTGACATCGAAGTCGCCGGATGTGAGAGTGCGCACGAGCGCTCCGGCATATGAGTAGGCATAAAGATGGTTGTAGCCCGAGCGGGTGCTGTTCACCACAAATTCCGTCTCGCCGTATGTGATGTCGCAATAGGCTTTTTCCTCAATCCAGCCTTTGGTCTCGTCGACGTAGACGCTCTTTACAACGGTTGATTTCGGATTAACCTTGTACAGTTCGAAACGGTTCTGGTCGCGGTTGAGTGTGGCAACCATGAGCGACGACGCGTCCGGACCGTATTTAATCACCGGAATGTACTCGATTTTTGAGTCAGGAAGTGTGATGTCCTTGATTTTGCGGGTTTCCACATCGTAGCTGTGCAGGCTCACTGTGGAGTTTGTCTCCCCGGCCACGGGGTATTTGTAGCTGAACACGCCGGGATAGAGCGCGAAGTCCTTGCGGGCGTCGCATGTGCCCTCGTAGATGGGGAGGGTATAGGTGGGCACGGCTTTCTCGTCGTAGCGGAGATAGCAGAGCGTGAGGTTGTCGGGAGCCCATGTCATCGAGCATGTCTGTCCGAATTCCTCTTCGTAGGTCCAGTCGGGAATACCGTTGATAACCGAATTGCGTTCGCCGTCGGTCGTAACGGCCACTTCAGTGCCGTAATCGAGCTTGGCGACATAGATATTGTTTTCAGCCACGAAAGCCACCATTCGCGAGTCGGGCGAGAACAGGGGCGACTGCTGCACGCTGTGGGTTGTGGACAGCGGTTTGAGCAGGCGGCTGCGTACCTCATACACATAATACGAGGCCGTGGTGGAGCGGCGGTAGACCGACTCCGAACCTACCCATACGAGAATCTTGGATGCGTCGCGGCTCAGCGTGAAGCCCTCGATGGCGTGGAGCGTTGTCTCGCGGGCGTTTGCAACGTCGAAGAGCACCGATGCTTCCTGCCCCGTGCGGATATCGCGGAGCACGATTTTCTTGCGATCCTGCGACAGTTCGGCATACTGTTTTCCGTCGGGCATGAATGTCATTTCGCCGGGATTGGCAGGTGAGCTTTCGGGAGCGGTGTAGGCTCTCAGTTCACTTGCGGCAGATACCGGAGCTGCGGCCACGGCAGGCATAATTGAGCATGCGAGCATGGCGGCGGGTATGAAAATCCTGCGTGGCAGGCTGGATATGGTTGATATGTCGGTCTTTTTCATTTCAAATGGATAAACAATTAATTCAACGAAAGGATTCCGTGAAGGTCAGAAAAGGGAAAGCTGGGCGTCATTTTCCTTCTTGGGATTCTTTTTGGGCGGTTCGTGATAGCCGAAATCGCTCTCGCCAATCTCGGAACGCAGGGTTGTGCCGCGCGGCGGAACGGATACAAACCAGTCGGCGGCCTCGAAATCATCGTCAAGATCATCGGGGCTGAACGGTTCGGTTGTGAGCATCTCGGCCTCGCGCACGGGTGCGTCGGCAGGAGCTGCGGATGTATATTCAGCTGGTGTGTCGGTTACAAGATTCTCCGGGGAAGATTCCTGCGCAGTGCCGTAGGCTTCGGGAGCCGGTTCTTCCACGGAGAAGAGGTTAGGCTCACCGGCGTCTATCTCCATTGTCATCTGAGCTAATGACGCCGAGCGGTTTGCGGCCTGTGCCGCATTTTCGGCGGCAGTGAGCCTGCGGCGCAGGTCTTTGTTGGATGCACGGAGCTTGCTTATCTTGGCATCACGTTTGGCTATGAGTTCTCCCACGGCCTCCATCTGCTTCTGCAAGGTTTCGATTTCAGCAATCAGCTTGCGCGCTTCCTCCACCTCGGCAGCGGCTTCCTCGCGGGCCTTCCGTTCGGCCACAAGTTCGTGCTGGAGGTCGTTTATCATCGTCTGCGACGTCTTGTGCTGTTCCTTCTGGAGGTCAAGCGACTGGCGGAGAGTCTGATTGTCGCGTTCGAGGGCTTCGATTTTTTCCGTATCGGCAGGAGCAGGCGCGGATTCGACAGGCGCACCCTCCTTGGCAGCGGCAAGTTCGCGGCGCAGTCGCTCGACTTCGTAGTTGAGCTCGTCGATGACACCGGGCTGTACGTCGCTGAGTTTGATTTTGTTGAGGAGGCTCATGTTCTCGAGCTGGAACTGCTCGCGTTCGGCCTCGAGGGAGGCAACCTGTCCTTCGAGATCCTTGACACGCTCGGAAAGCGCACGGCGCTGGCGGTCGGAACTGAGCTGCTGCTCCTTGATGGATGTGCGTTGTTGCTCAAGACGCTTTGTCTGGTCGCGCAGGCGGTCCATTTCGGCACTTGTGGCATCGCTGCGGCGGCGCATCTGCGATTCGGCATAAGTCTGGGCGTGCACCATCAGCCCTCCGAGATAATCCTTGAGCGATTGGTCCATCACGCTGAAAAGGTATTCCCGCTGCTTTTCGGCATCGAGCGACTTGCGCAGGAATTCCGGCATTGAGGCGTTGAACACCTCAATCACGCCGTCGAAAATCTTTTCGCGCGCCTGCGGGTCAAATTCAGGCATGGTGCTGTCGGCAGTTCCGGCGGCTTCCGTTGCGGTTTCCGCTGACGATTCGGCCGGAGCGTTCGCCGAGTCGGCGGCATCGTCGAGCAAGGTATCGTTCTCATACTCGGCGTATGGTGCGTCGCCGAATCCGAAGGCATGTTTCAATGAACTGAAGAAACTCATGTAGGGTGGTATCAGTGCTGATGGTTAGGATAGTGTTATTATTGATGGCTCGTCCGGAACGGCAGGCTGAGGACTGACTCCGGGCTTGAGTACCATGCCGCGGCCAAGCCGGCCGTTGATGGCTATCGAGAGAGGTTCGGCGAAGCGCACGATGCGGAGGAAATTATCCTCGTATTCGGCAGGGAGAGAGTCAAGATATGCCCGGTCGAAGAATCCTCCGCCGGTGGCGGCTCCCGGGTCAACCGTGAAATATCCCACACCGAAGGATGTGAGGTTCTGGAAAAAGTGGGTTCCCTGGCTCGGTTCGACGCGGTATCCGTCGAGGGCGGCTTCCACAATCAGGCGCGCGGCGGAAATCTCGGGCCACTTCACGGGTATGCCGAGCGAGGGGTCGGAGCTGCCCCAACGTCCCGGGCCTATAAGTATATAGCCTTCGCCACGTTCGGCGAAATCTCGGTTGATGCGGTCGAGAATCTCTGGTATCTCACGGTTGCGCAGGGAATCGAAATTCTCGGCGCGGACGTAGACGATTGTGTTCACATCGGCAATCATGCCATGGCCGAGAGCGGTTTCGGAACGCAGAATCAGGTCGGAATCGGGATGGTCGAAAACATCGTCGACCACGAGATTCTTCTTGTCGATAATCGGGCGTATCTGGAGCCAGTAGAGGTGGCCTTTGATGCCTGCCTCGGTCGGACGTGAGTTAATGTTTCCCGCAAATTCAATTTCCACGGGCCGCTGCATTGCCATCTGCCCCTGCTTGAGCATGAAGTCGATGGCCGGAGCAAGCGGCAGGGCCTTGTCGCGCAGGATGTTGGCGAATGTGACAACTCGGCGCCCACGTCCTTCCTCATAGTCCTTCATGAAACCGTCGAAGGGGTCGTAGGTCGACACCATGTATTTCAAGGCGCCTGTTCCGGCAAAGTCCTGCACGGATTTTTCGATGAGGTTGTAGCCGTCGTCGACGCGCACGGCCTCATGGGATGAGTCGGCCGCAGAGGTAAACGACTGGAGTGTGAGCAACTTTGTCTGCGTGTCGCGCAGAGCCAGGTCGAGTGTCGAGGTCTGGAGCACATGCTCGGGATGAAGCGGCGAGAAACGCAGCGCACGTCCTCCGTCCACAATATATTTTCCAAGTCCTACCGCAATCTCGGCAACGCCATCCTCCGGCTCTTCGTCGCCGAGTGGATAGTAGTTGAGCGAACGGCCTACGCCCGAGAACGAGGGGAAGTAATATCCGTCGTGGTCCTCGCCGATGACCTCCTGTATTATCACGGCCATCTTTTCCTGGTCGATGACGTTGCTCGTGGCCGACATGTAGGACTTGCTCGCACGATAGAACACCGACGCATACACGCCCTTGATTGCCTGCACAAGCAGTTGCAGCCGCAGGTCGCGGTCTCGCGTATAAGGCACCATGTAGGTGGAGTAGATTCCGGCGAACGGCTGATAATGGGAGTCTTCCAGCAGGCTGGAGCTGCGGATGGCGAAAGGCCTGTCCACAACATCGAACAAGGCGAAGAAATCCTCGCGCAGCCGCTCGGGCAGTTTTGCCGCGAGGAAGGCCTGAAGGATGTCGTCGTCCGACGACAGGGGATTCAGCGCTATCGGATACAGGTTGTTGGCCGTCATGAACTCGTCGAAGATATCGGTGCAGAGCACAACCGTGCGCGGAATCGAAATTGTGATTCCGTCGAAATTGTCGCACACGGGATTCTTCTTTATAATCGAGTCGACAAAAGCCAGGCCGCGGCCTTTGCCGCCGAGACTGCCCTGCCCGATGCGGGCAAAGTTGGAGTAGTGGTCGAAACGGTCTTTCTCGAACACGGCCACGACACCGCGGTTTTTCATCTTGCGGTACTTGACAATGAGGTCGAAGAAAAGTTGCTTCACCACGGGAGCCTCGTCGATGCTTTCGAAACGGTGTTGCTTGATGACGTCGGCAATGGGGAAGAGGGCGCGGGAATAGAGCCAGCGCGAGATATCATTGGATGAGGCATGGAAAAGCAGCGATTCCGCGGGAATGTTGAAGATATTCTTCTGCATGTCCTTCAGATTCCGGATGCGCATGATTTCCTTGCCGTCCTCGGGATTGCGGATGATGAAGTCGCCGAAACCGAAATTGGAGAGGATGGCGTCACCGAGGTCAACGGAGAGTTTCTTTGAATTCTTGTCAACGAACACACCTCCGAATTCGCCCACGGCATCGGCGTTTTCAATCTCCGACGATTCCACGATGATGGGCAGATACGGGTCGCGGCCACGCAGATATTTGGCGAGTTTCAGACCGGCCTTGGAGTCCTTGACGCCTTCACGCATGAACGACACATCGCTGATGACACCGAGCATGTTTCGTCCGTACTTCTCGTACAGCTCCACGGCTTCCTCGTAGTCGCGGGCAAGCATCACCTTGGGTCGTCCGCGCATGCGCAGCATCTGCTCATGCTGGTTGAGAGCCTCGGTTGAGAACAGGAGCGACTGCTTGAGAAGGAACTTGTAAAGGTGGGGCAGAATCGACGAATAGAAGCGCACGGAGTCTTCCACGAGCATAATCATCTGCACGCCCACGTCGGTGATGTCGTTCTGGTTGAGCTTGTCCTCGAGCAGCTTGATTATAGCCAGGAGCAAATCCATGTTGCCGAGCCAACTGAACACGTAGTCGATGTGCGAGAGATCCTCGTTTTCGAGACGTCGGGAAACTTCCTTGGAGAAAGGTGTCAGCACCACAAACGGCACCGAGGGATACACGTCCTTGATGCGAGCCGCGCCCTCGAAGGTCTCCGAGAGGTCTCCGCCGGGCATCGCAATCACGATGTCAAAGCTCTTGGCACGCATGGCCTCGAGAGCTTCGTCGATGGTCGACACACGGGTCACACGCGGAGGTGAGCTAAGGTTGAGGGCCACATATTCGTTGTAGAGCTGTTCCTCCACACGCCCGTCTTCCTCCATCATGAAGGCATCGTAGGTGGACGCGATGAGCAGGACGTTGAAAATACGCCTCTGCATCAGGTCCTGAAAGGCCGTGTCCTTTAAGTACATGCTGCTCAATGCTTGCTCATTCATCGGCTGTAAGGATGTGCTACGTTAATTTATCAGCAAAGTTAAGGATTTACATCGGAAAAAAACGCCAATCGCAGCTAAAAAATGCCGCACGGAATTGCAGAATGACGACAAAGTTTCGTAACTTTGTAGGCCGAATGTCCCCGATACAAACCGTCGGGTGCGATATTACCCTGATTTCAAACTAAATACAACCTCTAAAAATATTTATGGCAACAACAGCAGATTTTAAAAACGGAATGTGCCTCGACATCGACGGCAACTACTTCTTCATCGTTGAATTCCTGCATGTGAAACCCGGCAAAGGCCCGGCTTTCGTGCGCACCAAGCTCAAAAACGTCAAGACAGGACGTATCCTCGACAAGACCTGGAACTCAGGCGTGAAAGTTGAGGAAGTTCGCATCGAACGCCGCCCCTACCAGTTCTCCTACAAGGACGACATGGGCTACCACTTCCTTCATACCGAAACCTGGGAAGAAATCATCGTTCCCGGCGAAAGCATCGAAGGCGTTGAATTCCTCAAGGACGGCGACATCTGCGAAGCTATGGTACATGCCGCTTCCGACACTGTCCTCACCTGCGAGATGCCCACTTCCGTAGTGCTCGAAATCACCTACACCGAACCCGGCATCAAGGGTGATACCGCTACCAACACCCTCAAGCCCGCTACCGTTGAAACCGGTGCTGAAGTACGCGTGCCCCTGTTCTGCAACATCGGCGATAAAGTACGCATCGACACCCGCGACGGCTCTTACGTTGAGCGCGTGAAGGCTTAATCAAGCCGTTTCAAGCACCCCCATATAATACCAAGGTGAAGTGTGAAAGGTGAGGCATATCCGCTCCTTCCGCTCTTCACCTTTGTCATTTTTTTATCATAACCATTTTTTTTTCAGAAATGAAACGAACCGCACTTGCATTATGTGCCGTCGCCATGCTCCTGCCTGCAATGGCGCATACACCTCTGGACTATGTCGAACCTCGGATTGGCACGGCCAACAGCGAAGCCCACACCGCCGGACTCTTCGGGAAAGGTACCGAAGAATTGGGCCAGACACTTCCGGCCGTTCTCGAACCCCACGGCATGAACTTCTGGACGGCACAGACCCGCGACACCGAGCGCAAGTGCGTTGCTCCTTATTATTTCGCCGACAGCCTGCTCATGGGCTTCCGCAATTCCCACTGGATTGTGGGAGGATGCACTCAGGACTACGGCTCCATGACGCTGACGGCTCTATCAGGTACGCCGAGATACACGCCTGCAAGCCGTGCCACACGCATGGACAAGGCGAGTGAGGTATCGCGCCCCGACTATTACAGCATCTATCTTCCCGACGAAGCCATACGCGCCGAAATGACAGGACGCAGCCGCTCTGGCATCTTCCGCTTCACCTACGACAAAGCCGGAAAAGGCTACCTTGTGGTGAATCCCAACAGCGATGAATCCATGGGAAGCGTAACCATCGACCCCGTGACGCACACAATCACGGGAAGCAACCCCGTCCACCGCATCTATCAGGGCAAAGGACTCGAAGCAGGATTCGCAGGCTACTTTGTCGTGGAATGGCCGGAGAACCTGCGTGTGACAGGATTCGGAGTGTTCAGCGGTGATGTTGCAATTCATGGCAGAACGGAGATTGCCGACGTTCCGCAGGCCGGGGCATATATCGAATTTGATGTCAAAGCCGACGAAACTGTCACCGTAAAGGCCGCATCCTCATTTACTTCAATAGCGGCGGCAAAGGCCAATCTTGAAGCCGAGATACCTCACGACGATTTCGACCGTACGCGCGGTGAACTCGCGGCAATATGGGATAAGTGTCTCGGACAGATTGATGTAAAGGGCGGTACATCCGAAGAGCTCACCAAGTTTTACAGCGCTCTGTACCGCTCGTCGTTCCTGCCGCGCACATTTAATGACGTGGGCGGAACATATCCGTCATTTGCCGGCGGTACGGAAGTGATGCACACACGTCCCGGCACCACTTATTACGAAGATTTCAGTATGTGGGACACTTACCGTGCACTGCACCCGTTGCTGGTGATTCTTCAGCCGACGGCTTCCGGCGAAATGATGCAGTCGCTCGTCGACAAATACGAGCAAGGCGGATGGCTTCCGATTTTCCCCTGCTGGAACAGCTATACATCGGCCATGATTGGCGACCATTGCACCGCGGCAATAGCTGATGCGTGGGTCAAAGGTGTACGAAATTTCGACATTCAGAAGGCTTATCAAGGCATGCGCCGCAATGCATTCGAATCTCCTGCCACCGAGGCCGAATACAAGGATGGCATGGGACGCCGGGCATTGAAGTCATATCTCACCTACGGCTACATTCCGTTGGAGGACAGTGTGCCCGACGCATACCATCGCCGCGAGCAGGTGTCGCGCACGCTCGAATATGCCTTCGATGATTTTGCCCTGTCGCGTGTGGCGCGCTCATTGGGTTTCAATGCCGATGCGGATAGTCTTGAGGCTCGTGCGGGCAACTGGCGCAATGTGTTCCATCCCGGCACAGGATACGTGCGCGGCCGTCATGCCGACGGTAATTTTGACTCGGTGGATGCGCTGTTTACCTTCTCAAAAAGCATTACCGAAGGTGCTCCGTGCCACTACACATGGTATGTGCCCCACGACCAGGCCGGACTTATGGAAGCGATGGGAGGAAGGGAAATGTATGTAGAAAAACTCGATTCGATGTTCTCGCACCGCCGCTACTGGCATGGCAACGAGCCTTGCCACCAGGTTGCATGGCTCTATAATTATGCCGGACAGCCTTGGAAAACCCAGAGGCAGGTGCGCCATATCATGAATACGGAGTATCTTGCCACTCCGGGTGGTCTCTCCGGAAACGACGATGCAGGGCAGATGTCGGCCTGGTATGTGTTCGGTGCTCTCGGATTCTATCCCGTGTGCCCGGCCACTCCGGTCTACGCCCTTGGAAGCCCCGTATTCCCGCACACCGAAATCAAACTTGAAAACGGACGAACCTTCACGGTAATCGCCCGCAACGCTTCGCCTGAGAATATCTACGTGGTTTCGGCGCGCCTTAACGGACAGCCTTACGATAAAAATTATATCACACACAACGACATAATGTCGGGCAGCACACTCGAGCTTGAAATGGGTCCCAATCCGTCGATGACGCGAGGCCGCACCCCCGACGCTTATCCCCCGGTATCGTTATGAAAAAAATCACACTCATCATAGCCTCCTGTGCCATTCTCTGCGCACTCCTGCCTTCGTGCAAGACAACCGAGGCCAACTACCGCGCCGCCTACGAAAAAGCCATGGCAGGCCGCGAAAACAGCGAGGACATTGACTCGACCATATACGGAAAGGTACGTCGCGAGATTCAGAAAAGTTCCGTGACAGCCCCCGACGGCTCGGAAGTGGAGCTTCGCCGCCAGCTTGTGAAAGTAACTCCCGACGGAGGTGGAATCCGTGAGAATCTTCGCCGCTACTGCGTGGTGGTGGGGCAGTTCAAGCAGGTGTTCAATGCCAAATCCCTGCGCGAGCGCCTTGTCGACGCCGGATATCCCGGTGCATTTATCGTGCAGACATCGGAGCCGTATTATTATATCGTGCTTGCGTCGACTCCGGAAATGAAGGAGGCCTTGGCCGAGCTCACGGCCTTCCGCAATAAAGGAGTGATTGCGATGCGCGAGCCGGTGCCTTTTATTCTCGACGCTACCGCTGCCGGAAAAGCCACGCGTTGAACAATCCTGCCGCAAGGGTGTTTTAAGGGTAAGTAGAATTTTTAACATACCCTCTAAATATATGGAAAAGAAAAGTATCAAAGGCACCCGTACAGAGAAAAACCTTCTCGCCTCATTTGCAGGTGAAAGTCAGGCGCGTTCACGTTATACCCTCTTTGCCCAGAAGGCAATCGAGGAAGGTTACCAACAGATTGCGGCAGTATTTCTTGAAACTGCTGAACAGGAGCTCAGCCATGCCCGCCAGTTCTTCGCCCTTCTTGAAGGCGGTACAGTCACCATCACCGCAGGTTATCCCGCCGGTGTTGTAGGCGACACAAAGACCAACCTTGCCGAAGCCGCCGCAGGCGAGCGCGAGGAATGGAGCGACCTCTATGAGAATTTCGCCAAAGTGGCTCAGGAAGAAGGCTTCCCCCAGATTGCCAATCTCTACAAGATGATTGCCAAGGTGGAAATCATGCACGAGCAGCGCTATATCAAGTTGCTTGAACGCATGGAAAACGGTCAGGTATTCGAGCAGGCAGAACCTGTTGAATGGATGTGCCGCCGTTGCGGTTTCACCATTTCTGCCAAGTCAGCCCCCAAACGCTGCCCCGTATGCGGCATGGATCAAGGCTGGTTCGAACGCAAAGCCAATAATTACTAAAAAAGCATATATAATATGACAATAGCCGCAAAGCTGATGATAAAAGCAGCTTTGCGGCTATCGTTGTATTATCAGCGAATTAGAAAATCAAATTACGAAGCCATAGCAGAGCGAAAAATACAACGAATATTCCGGTAACTTTTACCCAACCCGGTATTTCGGACGAAGCGGGAGCCGGTTTGGATTTTGCCTCCATCTCCTTCATACTTTCATTGAAATATGTATCGAAATCATGTTGGTAACGTGCCTTGAGCTTTTTGTCATTATCGCTCGCAACCATCATAGCCGCATAATATCTCAAATAACGGGTTTTGACTCTTTTGTATTCCTTGTCTTTATCGTTTTTATGGTAAGCATGCCATGCTCTGATATAGTCATCACAAGCCTCCAGATTGTTTTTCATTGCTTCGACGTCGTAATCGGCCATGGAGAGTTCATTTGCAGACTCTTCCATTTTGTTTCCGGCCTCTGCCGTCGCTCTCTCGCTTTCTTCGCGAGTGCGTTTGTCCCAGTCTGATATAGCTTTTATTACATTTGTCCCTTTTTTCTTTGGTGCTGATTTTGATGAAGATTTTGACACTTTATCTTTCGCCTCGCCGGAAGACGGCATCGAAGTTGCGCTAAAACCTTGTCCACCGATTGTTACACCACTTGTCGAAACAACGGCAGTTTCACGTCCGCCTTCATCATATTCAAAGGTGAACTTGTCGGGACCTGACTTGCTTAGAGATCCGGGCTTCACGTATGATGCCACTTTGCCGTGTGCCCCGGAATGACCTTTCACCTTATAAAGTACCTCATAACAGGTTTTTCCGGTGGTGCCGGCCTTTTCGATATATACCTCCGTCACACTTGTACGAGGGTCACTGAATGAAATACTGCTGCTCATTTTCGATAGTTATTATTGTATTCCTCTACTGTCTTATAATAATCTCCGTATGGGTCTGAAGAATGGCCGGAGCACGCGTTGAAGATAGAATTCAGATACATTATGGCGACAAATATGCCAAGTACGATAGCCAAAATTTTGATTTTGTCAAACTTAGGCTTCTTCCCTACCGTGTCAGAGTATTTTTTGAATGTGTCTGAATATTCCTTTATAACCGGAGTCCAGTGTTTTACATAATTATTCTGATGTACAAGCAAGATATAATATGCTTTTACAAACCATTCTTTTGCCAACTGGAAATGCTGTTTGAAAACCTGCACCTTTTCATTGGCACTTTCAAGTCCTTCCACATTGCGGATACTGTCAATTATAGACGAGAGTTTTTCCGCTTCAACTAAGTAGTCATACGCTTTGGGAAGAAACTCCTCCGGCTTAAATCCGTATTCCGTACTCGGTTCATTCAACTCGGAAAACAGCTTTTCCGAGTTATCGAACAGAGCGACGGCTTCTTTTCCCTTTGCAATTTTCGCTTCTTCACTCATTGGATTTATGTATTATTGATGTTATCTACCCCAAACATACATTTATTGGGGACAAAATTTCCTGTTTTTTTTAACTTTAAGTTGTTGCTTAGATTATGGAAAATAAAAGCGCAGCTTCGCATTTGAGTTTGAGGCTGCGCTTTTCTATATCGTGTAGGATTACGCCTATTTCTTTTCTTTGGCGCTGGAATAGCCGTAGCCGTAGCCAATCTTCTGCTGGCCGTAGTGGCCGTATTCTCCGTAGCGGCGGTAGATGTATGTCGCGGATGACATGTCAACACCGTTAAGCACGAGATAGATTGAAGAGAATTTATGCAGAGCCACGGCATTGTGAAGCAGCTTGAGCGAGCGCTTGCTGGAGAATCCGGCACGTGCAACGTAGAGCTGAATGTCGCTGTATTTCACAATCAGGAACGTGTCTGAAACAAGGCCGATAGGAGCGGAGTCGATGATGATAAAGTCGTACTCTTTCTTGAGTTGGTCCATCATGTGCTCCATATTGGGCGACATAAGAAGTTCGTTGGGGTTCGGTGGTACGGGACCTGCGGGCAGAACGTAGAGGTTGGGATTCTCTTTCGACTGATGCACGAGCTTGTGGATGTCGGTTTCCTGTCCGGAAAGGAATGTTGTCACACCTGAGTGGTTGGAGAATCCGAAGCGATGGGCGAGAGCCGGACGGCGGATGTCCATACCCACTACCACGACTTTCTTGCCTGTGATTGCATATGTCATTGCAAGGTTCACTGCCACAAAAGTCTTGCCTTCGCCGGATACGGATGATGTGACGAGAATAACCTTACGGTCGCCGCTGATTTTTGTGAATCCGATGTTGTTACGCAGCAGGCGGAAGAGTTCGGCGATAGGTGATGATACGTTCTCGCGGATAACGATGCTGTGTTCGCTGTTCTCGCTTGCCGGATTCTTGCAGATTTCTCCGATAATGGGAAGGTCGGTGAGACGTTCAAGTTCTTCCTGGTCTTTGAACACGGGGAAGAGCATGCGACGGATAAAGATGATTGCAGCCGGAATAAGCAGACCGATGATAAAGGCGATTCCGAGAAGCATTGTCTTGCGGGGTGAAATGGGGCCGCTGCCTACGGGGTCGTCGATAAGGCGGGCTGTATTGGTGGCAAGTGTCTTCTGAAGTGCGATTTCCTCACGTTTCTGAAGGAGGAAGGTATAGATGTTGACTTTTACCTGCTGTTCGCGGAAGATTTCCTGAAGACCTTTGTCGACCGAAGGCTGCGAGGCGAGTTGGCCTGAACTGCGGTTTTCGAGGGCAACGTAGGAGTTGCGGCGAGTGTTGAGGCCGCGTTTTGCTGCGGAAATATTCTGGATAAGGCGAAGTTTCTCACGACCGATTTCTTCCTGCATGCGCGCTACGAGCGGGTTGTCGATTGTACTTCCTTCAAGAGTGCGGTTGAGCTGAAGAATCTTGCGGTTGTAGCCTTCGATAACGGTTGTAAGTGTGGGGTCGTCAACGGCGGAGGGAACAGTTTCGTAAGTATCGGCTGTTGACACGATACGTTCGATTTCATCGAGGATTCGCATGTCGGCGTCAACCTTGGATACCTGTGAGTCGTAATTGCTCTTGAGGCTGAGGTTGAGGGATGCCTGCTGCTGGAGGTCGGTGATGTTGTGAGCCTGACGATATTCCTTGAGTCGGTTCTCGACGTCCTTGAGTTCGTCTGAAATCATCACGAGACGGTCAAGGATGAAGGCTTCGGTCTGAACGGCCGAGCGGTTCTTGTCGTCGATAATCTGCTGGTTGTAGAAGTCAATCAGGGTATTGATGATGTCCACACCTTGCTTCACGATAGGTGTATGATAGTTGATGCGGACAATATTGTTGGTGTTTTTGGGGAATTCGAGCGAGAGTCCTCCCGAAATCGCTGCTGCAACCGAGCGCGGATTCTGGATAACAATCTTTTCGGTGCCTTCGAGGTCGGGCATCACGGGTGACTTCGAGAGGGTGAGGGTGCCGTGTGAAAGTTCCACTTCAAAAGGCAGGGCAACATTCTCGAATTCTTTGTTTTCTTCTACCTGCTCAAAGATTGTGTTTACCTTAATATCATATTTGCCCTCAGATGCGGGAGTGATTGTTGCATAGATGGGCGATTTGAGGTTGCGCAGGGAAAGGGAGTCGAATGACGCCACGATTGCGTTGTTCTCGTAGAGGGGGTAGTCGCGGAAGCGTCCTTTCGAGTAGTAAGAGTAGGCGAGGTTGAGGGAGTCAACGATTTTGATAACGTTGTTTCTTGATTTCAATACTTCCAGCTCGGTCTCGTCGATGTAGGTCTTCATCGCAATCAGCGGGTCTTCGGAAGACATTGACATGGCGTTCTGCATGCGGTTCTTGTCCTGCTGGAGGAAGAGAGAGGCAGCCACGTCGTAGGTGGGGATGATTGTTGCGATATGGTATGTGCCGAGTGCCACACATACGACCACACTTAAAAGGAACCATTTCCAATGGGCGAGATAGTCAAGCAACAGGGCCATTGTGTCGAAAGTCTCTTCGCGGGGGGCGTTGTTATCCTCGTCGGAAAAAGCGCCGTTGGAATTCTTAACCATATATGGGTTTATAACTTAGTTTTTGGTCAGGTTTACGATACCGATTACGAGTGATGCCACGGATGAAATACCGCCGACAACTGTGATGGCTGCGGATACTCCCGGGTTGAGCTGCCATGAACTTTGCTTGAGTGATTTGTTCGGCTCAACGTAGATGAAATCGTTCTGCTGGAGAGTGAAGTAGGGTGACAGAAGGAAATTCTTGTCGTGGATGTCGAGACGGTGTACTTCGCGTGTGCCGTCGGCATTTGTACGGTAAAGGATGATGTTCTCGCGGTCGCCTCGGATGTCAAGGTCGCCTGCCATCGCGATTGCCTCGAGGAAGGTCATACGCTCGTTTTTCGACTGATACACGCCGGGGCTTTTTACGGCGCCTGCCACTGTGACGCGGAAGTTCATCAGACGAACGTCAACAACGGGCTTTTCGGTGAGGTATTTGGGGAAAATAGCGTCTTGGATTTCAGTGGCAACCTGAGCTTTTGTGAGACCGCCTACGTGAATTGTGCCAACGATAGGGAAGTCGATATTACCGTTTGCATTCACGAGATAGTACTCGGTGAGTGTCTCGTTGGATGTGTTGCTTGTGTTGGATGAGATACGGTTGATTGTGGAGATTTTACCATCGGCATCAACATATCTGCCGCGGTTGAAGGGCGCTACGGCGATTACGTTCGCGCCTGTCACTTCGATGTTGAGCAGGTCTCCCGGAGAGATTATCGGGTCGAATGATTGTGTGTTACGGGACAGAATTTCTGCCGGAATTGTTTCGGCATCCTCGAAGTAAGTTACTTTCTTGGGTGTGGCGCAAGAGGACGCGATAACCACCATCAAGGCTATGATTGATAGTCCGGAAAATCTCATGAGACAAGAACTGTTTATATGCGGTTTCTATTTTCTGTTTAGGATTCGCAAAGTTAGGCATTATTTCCTAAAGATGCAAAAAAATGTAAGTTCATTCCAATGACTTGTACCAATGTTTGAAATTCAACGTTATAAGATAAGTAAGATGTACAAATATAATTCTAAGTATGGAATCTGAATCGTTGCATATCGAGACTCACCCCTGGGAGCCGTTTGTTCCGGATGGAGCAAGGATTCTTATCATGGGAACATTTCCTCCGGGACAACATCGTTGGAGCATGGATTTTTATTATCCCAACCGGACTAATGATTTCTGGTTTATGATGGGATTGATATTCTTCGGCGACCGCGATGCGCTGTATGACCGCCGGGCGCGCCTTTTCAATCTTCCGGCAATAAAGGAATTGCTCGCTGAGAAGGGTATCGCACTCAATGACACGGCACGCAAGGTGCGTCGCCTGAAAGGTAACGCCTCCGACAAGTTCCTTGAAATTCTGGAGCCGGTCCCGCTGCATGAGCTTTTGGCACAGATGCCGGAGTGCCATACGGTGGCAACTACGGGCGAAAAGGCGGCGGGAGTTGTTGCCGAGCTTACGGCAACGCCTGTGCCCAAAATGGGCGAGATGCTCACGGATGCTTCAGGGCTGAATATCTGGCGCATGCCCTCGACGAGCCGCGCATTTCCGATGAAACTTGAGGATAAGGCGTCGTATTATTCACGCATGTTCAAGGCCGCAGGAATAGCCATTGATGAGGGGTAAAAAGTGAAGTGTTAAAGGTGAAGAAAAATGATTTTGCGAATAATACTATTATCTTCACTTGGAAATCCCGGATTTCCGAATTATACCCTTCACCTTTCCCTTTTTTCCGGCACGGAAATGTTGTGGCGGGAGAAGATGGCGCGGGCGCGACGGCAAAATTCGTCGCAACGGGCTTTCCAGCCTGATTCCTTGCATTTTTCGGCAGGCATTACGCGGAAGTTGCTTTTCCCGCCTTCGCCGGGGATGGTGAATAATAAGGTGTGTGATGCTTCCGTAATTTCAGCTTTGCCGTCTTTGGGTTTTACGATGTGTACCCGTGCGAGTGCTCCGCCGCGTGTGTCCGGCGTTTTCATGTTTGAGATAAAGTTGCCCAAGGAGTACACAAGAAAAACATTTTTGTCGGGGAAGTAGCGGTTAGGCCTTAGTTCCATAGGCTGTATCACGTGAGGGTGGGCACCAATAATCATGTCCACGCCTAAGGATTCCAGATAATCGGCCATAGATGTCTGCGACTTGTTGGGCAAGAGCTTGTATTCTTCGCCCCAGTGGATGCACACGCACACGATTTCCGCTCCTTTGAGCCGGGTGTGCGCCACGTCGCGGCTGATGACCTCCCGGTCGATGTAGTCCACGACAACTCCGTCGTTTGGGGTGATTCCGTTTGTTCCGTATGTGTAGTTTAGAAATCCGATTGGTATGCCGTTGACGGGCACAACAAGCGGCAGCGCATGCAGGCGCGCCGAGTCGGAGTCGTAAGTGCCTATGTGGGTCAGAGAACGTGCATCAAGGGCTTTGATGGTGTTTCGCAGACCTTTGGCACGGCGGTCAAGGGTGTGGTTGTTGGCTGTGAGGAACAGGTCGAATCCGGCATCCGATAATGCGTCGAGATAGCTTTCAGGGGCGTTGAAACAAGGATAGCCCGTGTGCGGTGCGGGACCGACGGGCGTTTCAAGATTCACCACCGCATAGTCGGCGGTGGTGAGAATGGGTGCTATTGAGTCGAAACATCCCTTGTAGGCGTAAACTCCGCCGGGACGTCGGGCGGCATCGAGTTGAGCCTGGTGCTGCATCGCATCGCCCACAAAGACCAGTTCTGCCTCGTCGTATCCGAACAGAAGTCCAAGCAGCGATATCAGCAGCGGCAGGAACATGCTCACCGGGCCTGGGCGGCCTGCAATGTGTTGAGCATAAGCGAAACAATTGTCATCGGGCCGACACCTCCGGGCACGGGGGTGATGAAGGAACATTTGGGCGCGACGGCTTCGAAATCAACGTCGCCGCAGAGTCTCCAACCCGATTTCTTGCTTGCGTCGGGAACACGCGTAGTGCCTACGTCGATAACCGTGGCACCGTCCTTCACCATGTCGGCTGTGACGGAGGCGGGGCGTCCTGTGGCACAAACGAGTATGTCGGCCCGGCGTGTTACCTCACCAAGGTCGGGAGTGGCGCTGTGGCACACGGTCACGGTTGCGTCGCCGGGGTCGCCTTTCTGCATCAGCATGGCTGCGAGCGGTTTTCCGACGATATTGCTACGTCCGATTATGACAACGTTCTTGCCGCGTGTCGAGATGCCGTAGCGTCGCAGCAGCTCTACGATTCCGGCCGGAGTCGCGCTGTGGAAGCACGGCAGGCCGATTGACTGACGGCCTACGTTGGAGGGATGGAAGCCGTCGACGTCCTTTTCAGGCAGGATTGCCTCGATAACTTTCTGCTCGTCGATGTGGCGGGGCAGAGGGAGCTGCACGATGAAGCCGTCGACATCGGGATCGTTGTTGAGCTTGTCGATGGTTTTGAGAAGTTCTTCCTCGCTCAGCGGAGCTTCGGGTGTGCTTTCAAAGCGGATGAGGGAGGACTTGAATCCACATTCCTCGCATGCCTTGATTTTGTGGGCTACGTATGTCTCGCTGCCGCCGTCGTGTCCTACGAGGACTGCGGCAAGGTGCGGACGACGATGTCCCTGACTAACCCGGGCTTCAACTGCCTCGGCGATTTCTTTCTTGATAGTGGCCGCAACGGCCTTTCCGTCGATAAGCTGCATTTTGTCGTGGGGGGGGATGATTGGGTCTGTGACTAATGGGGCTAATGGGTCTAATAAGTCTAATAGGACTAATAAACTCTGTTGGGCTTTGGGGGCTTGGAACTGTTGAATTATCTTCTGCCTTTTCCGCGCATTTGGCGCATCATCTGGGCGGGATTTTTCATTGTGGTAGCCATGCGCATCATCTTGCGGGTGTCTTCGAACTGCTTGAGAAGGCGGTTCACTTCCACAACTGTTGTGCCCGAGCCCTTGGCGATTCGCTGTACGCGTGAGCCGCGGATTACCTCGGGGTGCTCGCGTTCGTAGGGAGTCATGGACATGATGATGGCTTCGATGCCCTTGAAGGCGTTATCGTCGATTTCAATGTCTTTGATTGCCTTGCCGACACCGGGAATCATCGAAGCGAGATCCTTGAGATTACCCATCTTCTTGATCTGCTGGATCTGCTTGAGGAAGTCGGTGAATGTGAACTGATTCTTGCGGAGCTTGCGGGCAATTTCCTCGGCTTCTTTCTCGCTGTACTGCTGCTGAGCCTTCTCGACGAGCGACACGATGTCGCCCATGCCGAGGATTCGGTCGGCCATACGGTTGGGGTGGAACACGTCGATGCCGTCGAGACCTTCGCCTGTTCCGACAAATTTGATTGGCTTTTCGACAACTGAGCGAATCGAAAGCGCGGCACCACCGCGTGTGTCACCGTCGAGCTTGGTGAGAACGACGCCGTTGAAGTCGAGGCGTTCGTTGAAGGTCTTGGCGGTGTTTACGGCGTCCTGACCGGTCATTGAGTCGACCACGAAGAGGATTTCGCCGGGGTTGATGGCGTTCTTGATGGCTTCAATCTCGTTCATCATCTGTTCGTCGACGGCCAAACGACCGGCGGTGTCGACAATCACGAGGTCGAAGTTATGCTGCTTGGCATAGGCCACGGCGTTGCGGGCGATGCTCACGGGGTCTTTGCTGCCTTCCTCGGTGTACATTTCCACTCCGATGGAATCGGCGAGCACCTTGAGCTGGTCGATGGCGGCGGGACGATAGACGTCGCAGGCAACAAGAAGCGGTTTCAGACCTTTCTCGGCCTTGAGCTTTTTGGCGAGCTTGCCGGAGAAGGTGGTCTTACCTGAACCCTGCAGACCTGACATGAGTATGATTGCCGGACGTCCGTTGAGTGTAAGGGGCGCCACTTCGCCACCCATGAGGGCAGTGAGTTCGTCATGGACAATCTTCACCATGAGTTCGCCCGGCTTGATGGCGTTGATTACGTTCTGGCCGAGTGCTTTCTGCTTTACAGTGTCGGTGAAGGTCTTGGCTACCTTGTAGTTGACGTCGGCGTCAAGGAGTGCGCGGCGTACGTCCTTGAGGGTTTCGGCCACGTTGATTTCGGTGATGCGTCCTTCGCCTTTGAGTATCTTGAAACTGCGTTCAAGTCTGTCGCTTAGTTTTTCAAACATGATGGGGAGTGGAATGTGGGTGGGGGAGGGTTAATTAATTCAGGCGGTTTGTGGCCGTGTCGGGGAAGATTACTTTCGGCTTGAATTCCTTGGCTTCTTCCGGGGTCATGGTGGCGTAGCTCATGATAATCACGATGTCGCCGGGCTGTACCAGACGTGCCGCCGCTCCGTTGAGGCAGATTACTCCGGAGCCTCGCTCGCCGGGAATTGTATAGGTGTCGAGGCGGGCGCCGTTGTTGTTGTTGACGATATAGACGCGTTCGCCGGGGAGTATTCCTGCGGCGTCAAGCAGGTCTTCGTCGATTGTTATGCTGCCTATGTAGTCCAGACGTGCCTCGGTGACGGTGACACGGTGGATCTTGGATTTCATTACCTGTATGAACATTGCTGTTGTGGAGGGGAGAGGGTCAGTATTTTATATTGTCGATCAGACGTACATCGCCGCAGAACACGGTCACACAACCAACCGCTCCATGCTTTCCGGCATCTTCCCAGCGGCTGATGGGCTGCATGGTAAGGGCATCGGCAATCTCGAAGTATTCGGTCTTGAGGCCGTCGTTGGCATCAATCATGCGGATAACCTCGGCTTTGACTTCGGCCGGTGTCATTCCGGACTCTTTCATAGCCGGGCTCTTGGCGAGTGTGCGGTGGATTTCGGGGGCGATGGCGCGACCTTCGGGAGTAAGGCGCACGTTGCGCGAACTCAGGGCGAGTCCGTCGTCCTCACGCTTGATGGGGCAGTCGACAATCTCGATATCGAAGCCTTCAAGCTCGACCATGCGGCGGATTACTGCAATCTGCTGGAAGTCTTTTTCGCCGAAGTAGGCGCGGGTGGGCTGTGTCATTGCAAACAGTTTGCTCACAATCTGAGCCACGCCGTTGAAGTGACCCGGACGCATGGCGCCTTCCATCACTTCCGCCACAGAGCCGAGGTCGAACACGCGAGTGTCGGGCTCGGGATAAACTTCTTCGACTGTGGGAACGAAAGCGTAGTCCACGCCGGCAGCCTCAAGCAGGGCGCAGTCGGCTTCTTCGGTGCGCGGATAGGTGCGCAGGTCTTCGGGGTTGTTGAACTGGGTGGGGTTGACGAACACGCTCACCACGACGATGTCACATTCGCGGCGCGCACGGTCGACGAGCGACTTGTGTCCGGCATGGAGCGCTCCCATGGTGGGAACGAGTCCTATCGTTTTTCCGCTGCGGCGCGGTCCGTCAAGGACTTCGGCCAGGCGGGAGGTAGTTTCGATTACTTCCATTTTTGAGATGAATTCAGTATTCAGGGTGCAAAATTACATAAATATTAATTAATCAACAAAAAAACACTTTTGTATATTGAATTTGCTTGCTAACTTTGTGCCTGCCTTCGCGAGCGCATGCCCTTTAGAGTGCCGTCGCGGCAGGTTTTCAACTCTCATGGATAAAGAATTTCAATCAGCCTTGCTCGACAATGCCGTCACGGCTCTGTCGCGCCTTCCCGGGGTGGGCCGTAAGACCGCCCTGCGGCTCGCGCTTCACCTGCTGCGTCGCGACGAGGCCGAGGCCGTAGGCATAGGTGAGGCTATAATCAATCTGCGCCGGGGTGTGCGATATTGCTCCGTGTGCCATAATATAAGCGAGACCGATGTGTGCCCGGTGTGTTCCTCGCCGGGGCGCGACCGCTCGGTGGTGTGCGTGGTGGAGAATGTGAAGGATGTGATGAGCATCGAATCCACAGGGCAGTTCCGCGGGCTCTATCATGTGCTTGGAGGTCTTATATCTCCGGTCGACGGCGTAGGCCCCGACATGCTTGAGATAGCCTCGCTTGTTGACCGCTGCCTGGCCGGAGGAATTTCTGAAGTGATTTTCGCGCTCAGCGCCACCATGGAGGGCGATACCACCAATTATTATATATTCCGCCGTCTTCAGGATGCGTGCCGCCGTGGCGGTGTGGACGTTCCGAAAATCACCCAACTCGCCCGGGGCGTGTCGGTGGGCAATGAAATCGAATATACCGACGAAATCACCCTCGGCCGCTCCCTTCTCAACCGAATACCTTTTGAATAATATTTTTGACTAATATGCTTCTCTCCGGAAACAAGATACAGCTTCGCGCCGTCGAGCCCCAGGATCTCGACACGCTTTATATTTTTGAAAACGACAGTACGAAGACCGAAAGCAGTTTTGCCTCGGCTCCGATGTCCCGCAATATGTTGTGGGAATATGTGAAGTCGTACAGTGCCGATATTTTTGCCGAGCGCCAACTGCGGCTTATGATTGTGCGCCGCGAGGACAATGCGGTTATCGGAACTGTTGACATCACGGACTATGACCCGCGCGACCGTCGCGGATTCGTGGGGATATATATTACTGAGGAAGCGCGCCGGCATGGTTACGCGCTTGAGGCGCTTAACATGATTGCCGCGCATGCCCGTGATGTAATAGGCATGCACCAGCTCGCTGCCGTTGTGGGCGCTGATAATGAAGCCTCGCGCAGCCTTTTCCAGGCGGCGGGATTCAAGACCTGCGGACGTCTGCGCTCATGGATACGGCGCGGACGCCACTACGACGACGCAATTATGTATCAGTTGCTTTTTACCAATTAATTCATTTCCGGATTGCGCGGAACGAGACGCCACGAGCGATATTCCTCGCCGAGGTGGCGCACCGCGCGGTGCCACTGGCGGTCGCCGTGGAGGCTGAGAAATTCATCCGGCATATCTGAGCCTTCAGGAGCCATAGCCCAGGAGGCGTCGGCAAGCTCTTGCTCGAGCTGTCCGGCAGTCCAGCTGCTGTACCCTACCAGGAAGCGTACGATTCCGTCGGTGGGGTATCCTTCGTTGACGTAATTTATAATAGCCTCGAAATCACCTCCGATATATAGGCCCGGCGCATATTCCCTCGCCCCCGGAATAATCTCGCTTCCGAGCGTGTGGATAAAGTACAGCCGGTCTTGTCCCATAGGACCTCCGCAGTACACCGGTACGTCGTAGCGCACGTTGATGTCGTCGAACAGTTCGGCGAGCATACATTCCGAGCGGTTGTTCATCACGGCGCCCGTGGCGCCTTCCTCCGCATCGTAGTCGATAATCGAAATCACGCCGTGGTTGAAGTGTGTTTCGGTCAGGAACGGTTCGGCAACGAGGATTGCCCCGCTGTAAGGCGCAGCTTTTGTGCCACGGACTTTAAACAGTGTATCGGCAAGATTTTTCATAATCGGAGTGCGTTAAAACGTGAATATGCAATCGTACTTTTATTACATAACAACTTACACCGATTAAAAGATTACCGGACGCGAAATTATGCCTATGTCAAAGGAACAGTTGCTGTTTGCTACTTCCATATCACCCCTCCCGAACTTATATTCTTCTCGATATATTCAACCACATTGTCGTAATGCCTTTCGTTCCGGATCATTCTGTCCCATGACTCATGATGCCACAACTGTCCTGAACTGCCTATGAGCCGGTTTATGTTGACTGCGGAATAATTCTTCCACGATTTGCATATTTGTGAAAGGTTCCATGAGCCTGTTAATTCAACCAATACGTGAACATGGTTTGGCATCACGACATATCGGTGTATCAAGTAGTGTTTTTTATCGAAATATTCTATGGCTCGCGACATAATCAATGCGCAGTCGTGGCGCTTAAGGCAACAACTGCCGTATCCTGCGTCGAGGAAGTTATTGACGGCCAAAGGAAATAACCGGTTGAATCGGGTGCTTGTTTCATCGGACCACGGCAACGGGTTTGCTTTGATGAAAGTTGCCTTCAATGCTGACAAGTCCTGCCTTGCGGATGCCGGAAGTGAATCTGCAAGGTGGAATGTGACGAACTGAAGGCATTTTTCTCGATGCCAATGAGGTAGATTCCGCCGCTTTATTTCGATGTCGTTCATAATGGAGAGTACAAGGAGTGCACAAGGAGCGTACAAGGAGCGTAAGCCTCCGGCTTGCGATTGATACCTTGCGATTAATATCTTGCGATTAATACCTTGCGATTGATACTTCGCGATTAATACCTTGCGATTGATATAATGGTGTTAAAGGATTATTTATTTTTTGCGCAAGCCGGAGGCTTACGCTCCTTTGTGTATGTAGGCGTGGGCGCAGCCGACGAAGAGGGCGCCTCCGATGATGTTGCCTATTGTGGCGGGCAGGAGGTTGGCGGAGAGGAAGGTCGTGATGCTGATTTCGGCTCCTTGCATCATGCCAAGGGGTATGAAGAACATGTTGGCAACGCAGTGCTCGTAGCCTAATATGACAAAGGCCATGACGGGAATCTGGCATGCGAGCAGTTTCTCGCCGAGACGTCGACCCGACATGGCAAGCCATACGGCCAGACATACACACCAGTTGGCACCAATGCCTTTAAGTAGTATCGTGCCGAATCCGGCGGAGACTTTGGCCGTGGCTATGGCGCGCACGGCTTCCGGATAGGGGCCGGTTGAGGTGAGCCCGGGCAGATATACGAGCAGCCACGCGAACAGAAGTGCTCCGGCGAAGTTTCCGAGATAGACCAGGGTCCAGTTGAGCGCGACATCGCCTACGGTGCATTTTCGGGTCATCAGTGGCGGGATGAGAAGGGCGTTGTTGCCTGTGAATAATTCTGCTCCGAGAATAACGACAAGCATCAGGCCAATGGGGAAAACGAGTCCGCTGAGCAGGCGTTGCATGGCCGGGTTGGCGCCTGTGATTTCAGGAAATCCGAAGCCTACGATGATGGATAATATTCCGCCGAGGGCGATGTATGCTCCGGCGAGCATGCTCAGGACGGCGAAGCGTCCAGAAGAGAAAGCGTTGCGGCTGAGGTTGATTTTGTTTGTTCCTGAGGTGATTGATGCGTCGAGTGTTTCGCGTGGGGTACGTACGGGCATGGCTGGCGCGGGTTGATGAAACGTGTTGGTGATGATGAAAAAGGAAAAGGGCTTCGCCGACTGTTCCCAAGTCGGCGAAGCCCGTGTTTTATTACTTTATTGTTGCCGCTTGCGTGCGGAGTCGGCGGCGTTCTTCTCGGTACGGAGTCGCCTGTGATGTCGCACGAGCTGCTGAGTGAACTTTCGTTCGGTGTTTTTGAGGCGTAATAATTGTCGGTTGTTGAGTATCTTCCGGAATTTGTCGAAGTATTGGAGCTCTACTTCTCCCTCGCGCTGTTTTTGGGAGAATATTGCCTGAGCCGCGGCTTCGAGTTCCGTATCGGATGCTTCGGCATTTGTTGTGGTCTTGCGTTCGAGCTCGCGTGTCTCGTCGTTGATTTTCATGAGTTCGTCTTCCATGGCGTCGTACACGGGGAAGAACTCGCGCTGCTGTTCACGGGAGAGGTCGAGGTCTTTGGCAAGGAAGTCGTGCTTGTAGCGGCGTACTTCGTTGATGTATTTCTCGCGGTTTTCCGGGTCGGGAAGCTGGTTCTGCGGCTGCTGCGCTGTCGCGGGGATGGCAACTGCAAGCATCAGGGCTGCCGCGATTATGTTGCGTACTGTTTTATTGCTCATGGTCGGGAAGTATGAATGATTCCTGATTGTCGATGAGGTCGGATTCGTCTTCGAAAAGGCGGGCGATATCGTCTTCGTTGAACGACGGGTCAAGTGAGCCGTCTTCCATCATTTCGTCAAGAACGTCCCACTGACTTATGTCGGAGCTTACGTAGTCATTGAAAAATGCTTCATTGCTGAAGGCCTCGGCAAGCACGGGGTTGGAGTCCATGGGGCGGAGGTCGGAGGGACCTGACATTATGGTGAACATCTTGAGCATGCACCACACTCCGGCGAACATCGCGGCCATATACACGTAAGGACGCACGGTAGCCCACAGGCTGCGGCGCGTGGAGGGAGCGGAAGAAGCGGCCGACTGACGGTCGGGCAGCTCTCGGGCCATCCGCTCGGCAAATCCTGCAAAATAATCTTCCGGCACGGTCATTCCGTCGCGTCGGTTGATTTGCTTGAGTATGTCGGTTTCTTGTTTCATCTTGGATGTCGGGTTGAGGAGATTTTATTCTTTGACTGATGAATTGGCCCAGGGTTTAATCGTGGGTATCGAAATATTGCTCAATTTTTTTTACGGCGAGATGATAGGATGCTTTCAGGGCGCCGACGCTCGTGCCGAGAATCTCGGAAATGTCGTCGTATTTCATCTCGTCGTAGTATTTCATGTTGAATATAAGTCTCTGTTTTTCAGGGAGCGTTGCGATGGCTTCGCGGAGCTTTAGGGCGAGACGGTCGCCGTCGATGTCGGTGTCGGCTTCAATGGTGTTGATAAGTCCGGCTTCCTGCTCGTCGAGAGATATGTTGAGGCGTTTTCTTTCGCGGGCGAGGAATGTGATGCTTTCGTTGATGGCGATTTTGTAGAGCCAGGTGGAGAGTTTGGCGTCGCCGCGGAAATTGTCGATAGAAGCCCATGCTTTCAGAAATGTGTTCTGAAGCAGGTCGTTGGCGTCGTCATGCGACTGTACCATGCGTCGGATTTGCCAATAGAGCGGCTCACTGAAGAGTGCTATCACTTCAGTGAACGCTTCGCGCACGGTTGACTCGTCGCGAAGTCGGGCTATCAGTTCCGGATTTTCAGCAGGTATTTCAGCCATTGGCGGAGTTGATTGGATTTTTAGCAAAGTTAGTTAAATTTATCCGTTTTTCCGCCCGGTTCAAGCCATTTTGCAAATATTTTGGTTTTTTTAGGCTAACTTTGCGACTCGAATATGAAAATCCGCAACTATATATATTATGTGGTCTCCGCCGCCATTGTCCTGGTTTCCGGCGTGGATGCTGTGGCGCAGGCCGATTCTGCCGAAGTGCGTGCGCAGCATCAATTGCGCGAGGTGGAAATCCGCGGGCTGAAGAATGATGCCGGATCGGGAATAGCAGAGGCTGTGACTCGCGTTTCAGGTGTGGAGGCCCGTAGGCTCGGCCTGTCGGAAATGAAGGCTCTCGGAGAGATTGCCCCCAATTTCTATATGCCCGACTATGGGTCGAGGATGACCTCGTCGATATATGTCCGTGGTCTTGGCTCGCGCATGGATCAGCCTGTGGTGGGGTTGACGGTCGATAATGTGCCGTATCTCAACAAGGATGCCTACGACTTTGAGATTGCCGACATTGAAAGCATTGAGGTGCTGCGAGGTGCGCAGTCGGTGCTGAACGGACGTAACACTATGGGAGGACAGATAAATGTTCTCACGATGTCGCCAATGCGCTGGCAGGGTGTCCGGGCAATGATTGAATACTCCCGGGCGTCTACGGTCAAGGCATCGGCGTCGGTGTACGGCAAGATTTCTGAGCCGATGGCGATGAGTCTTGCAGGATTTTTCGGGCGTACCGACGGTTTCTGGCGCAATGCCTTTACCGGAAAGAGGGTAGGGCAGGATGCTCACGGCTCTCTGAGGTGGAAGACCGAGTGGCGTCCTTCGGCGCGATTGTCGGTGTCGAACACGGCTTCTCTTGGCCTTAACTCTCAGGAGGGTTATCCATACGAGAATGTTTCCACCGGGCTTATCGCATATAATGATACCTGCTCTTATCGTAGAACTCATTTTGCCGACGGACTCACTGTGGCATGGGCGGGAAAACGTGTTGTGGTGACATCGGTGACGGCTGTGCAGTATCTTGACGACAAGATGACCCTCGACCAGGATTTCCTTCCTGATGATTATTTCACGCTCACGCAGGCCCGCAGGGAATGGAATGTGTCGGAGGATCTTTTCACCCGTGGGGCTCGCGGGGCATATGGGTGGCTCGGCGGAGTTTTCGCTTTTGCGAAATTTACCGACATGGATGCGCCCGTGACCTTCAAGGATACAGGAATCCGGAGTCTTATCGAAGATCATCGAAATTCAATAAACAGCACATATCCTATCAGTTGGGACTCCCGTAATTTTACTCTCGGCAGCACTTTTGATAATAATTCCTACGGTGTGGCGCTGTATCATGAAAGCTCGTGGCACACCGGCGCATGGAATTTTTCGGCCGGACTCAGGTGTGACCTCGAGCATGTGTCGTTGTTGTACAACAGCCGCTGCAACACGGGATATTCGACACGGCACCTTTTGCCTGACGGAACTTCGGAGCTTTATTCGCACACGCCGGTGAATATTGACGACCGTGACGGGCTGTCGCAGACCTTTGTTGAACTGCTTCCGAGGCTTGCCGTGGAGTATGACGCGGGCGATTTCCGGCCGTATGTATCCTTCTCGAAGGCGTATAAGGCCGGAGGATATAATACTCAGATGTTTTCGGATGTGTTGTCGCAGAGGATAATGTCGATGATGGGGCTGTCGTCGCTCTATACCCTTGATGAAATAGTGAGCTACCGTCCCGAGAAAAGTTTTAATTACGAGGCCGGTGTGCATGCGTCGTTTCCCAAAGCGAAGATTTCGGCGGATTTGGCTTTGTTTCTTATTGATTGCTGCAATCAGCAGCTTACGGTTTTTCCTCCGGGAACAGTCACAGGCCGAATCATGACAAATGCCGGGCGTACCCGCAGCCTTGGAGCCGAGCTGACAGCTTCGTGGCGTCCGCTTGAAGATCTGTCGGTGCGGATGTCTTATGGCTATACTTCGGCCACGTTCCGGCGGTATAACAACGGCCGTGCCGATTTCCGGGGCAAGCGTGTGCCATACGCGCCGGAAAACACTTTCTTTATTTCGGCCGACTGGCGTGTGCCCTCGCTGTCTTTCTGTGGAGTGACACCGTCGGTTTGCCTGTCGGCGAGAGGTGCCGGTGAGATTTGCTGGAATGAGGAAAACACTCTGCGTCAGGCCTTCTATTGCCTTCCCTCGGCTTCTGTCAGCTTCTCGACAGGGCGTTGGTCGCTCAAGGCATGGGTGACAAACTTCACCGATACCCGTTACAATACATTTTATTTTATGTCGATGGGAAATTCCTTTGTGCAGCGCGGACGCCCGGTGGAGTTCGGAGTGACCTTGCGTGCGTCGCTCGCGCGTTAAGATTTTTTATGTACTGCGCTTTGGGGATGTTGCGGCGAATACATATCTTTGCAGCGCTTTATGAATCAACACAGAAAATGAATAAGACAATCAAATCTATCATCATGGGCGTGGCCGCAATCGTAGGTCTTGCGTCCTGCAACAGCTCCGACCCCGGCGATTACGTAACCGAACAGACGCTGTCGAGCTGTTTCGCCTATTCCTCAACCCCCGGCGTTGACTCCAAGATGGCAACATCGGTGAGCTACTACATCAAGCTGAACTACACCCAGAAGACTGCTGAAGTTTCGATTTCCAATTTTGAACTTTCCGATGGTGTCACCTATCCCAAGATGACATTCACCGATATTCCGTTCACAATCGAATCCTACGGATGGAAGAAAATTTCCGGCACTATGCTCACTCCCACCATCGCCGGATTCGGAAACGTTCCTCTGTTCTCGTCGTTTGAGATTAAACTGCTCGACCGCTATTACGGCTCGTCGATGTACATTCCGGCTTTTACTGCCAATTTCCTTGTAAATAACTCTGTCGCAGTGTTCTCGTCGCTTCCTGTGCAGCTTCTTGCCGGAACCACGGAATCAACCGCTCCTGACAACGACGTGTTCAAGTCCACCTCAAGCATCTATGTGGTAGACATGGATTTCAAGACCATGAAAGCCAATATTGACATCACCGGCGCTCAGTTCGCCGAAAAGATGCCCGCACTTGACATATCTTTCAAAGATATTCCCTTTGTGCTTTCCGGACAGAAGGTGATACTTTCCGCTGAAAGTCTGACACCTTACATGGGCTCTACTCCCCAGCCGGATTATCCCATATCCGATCTGGTGGCCGAATATGACTTTGCCAAGGGAATGACCCTTTCCTTCGGATGCACTGTCGGTGGCGCTCTCTATCACGTGACATTCGACGGACCTCTTGAAGTGGAGGAATAATCTGTTCTCTGAATATCGTAATAATCCTCTAACCTTCCGGGTGGAGGATTTTTTTTATGCTCTAAAGATTCTCAAAAAGTTTTTAACAATAATTCGGATTATTGGGGGAAAATCACTATCTTTGCGCTGAAAAAGCGGCGACATCCATGTATGTCTCAGTGATTTGCAGGCGCAATTATTTGGCATGCAAGTGTTTCCGTATTTTCTGACATTATACGTTCCGAAAAATATTAGCAACGACGATATGATATTATTAGACATTTTTGGAATCACCAACAATGGCCTGCTTGCAATCACAGCATTGCTTACCGGCGTGGCACTTGTTGCGCTGGCATTATGGATTGCCGGCCTGATTTCGCCTCGCTCTTATAATCTGCAGAAAGGCGAAGCTTATGAATGTGGTATTCCCACACGCGGCGAGAGTATGTCGCAGTTCAAGGTGGGATATTATCTGTTCGCTATTCTATTTTTAATGTTCGACGTTGAAACCGTATTTCTGTTCCCCTGGGCTGTCCGCATGCGTGAGCTTGGTGCCCAGGGATTGATTTGTATCGCGGTATTCTTCGGTGTCTTGGTGCTCGGGCTTGTATATGCCTGGCGGAAAGGAGCTCTTGAATGGAAGTAACTACCAAAAGCATGCCCTATGAGGCATTCAAGGACAACGAGTATATTGAATCACTCGTAAAACAGCTTCAGGAAAGCGGAACCAACGTTGTCGTAGGTTCACTTGACAAGCTCATCAACTGGGGGCGGTCTAACTCTATCTGGCCTCTTACCTTCGCCACCAGTTGCTGCGGTATCGAATTCGTGTCGCTCGGCGCGGCCCGTTTCGATATGGCCCGTTTTGGCTGGGAAGTAGCGCGTGCCTCGCCCCGTCAGGCCGACTTCATGATGGTGGCCGGTACTATTGTCAACCGTATGGTGCCCGTGTTCCGTCGCCTTTACGACCAGCTCGCCGAACCTAAATACGTGATTGCATGCGGAAGCTGCGCAATCTCCGGCGGTCCTTTCCGTCGCAGCTACCATGTGGCGAAAGGCATCGAGGACATCGTGCCCGTCGACGTATTCGTTCCCGGCTGTCCTCCCCGCCCCGAAGCCATGATCTACGGTATCATGCAGCTCTCGCGCAAAATCAAGGTGGAACGCTTCTTCGGCGGTGTCAACCGTCAGGAAAGCCAGAAAGAATTTCTCAAGGCCCATCCCGTGGAAGGTGTCGAAGATTGATAACCCTCCCCTCCAATCATTATAACATTTAATCATACGACTGATAATTTCCCTCATGGCAAATATCACCGAAAAAATAGCCAAGAACTTCCCCGAGGCAACCGTCGAGGAAGGTGCGATTACAATGATTACCATTGCTGACGCAAAGTGGCATGACCTCGCCAAGAGTCTCCGCGACGAGGAAAACATGGACTACCTTGTCACAATCGTCGGAATGGACTGGCCCGACGCTCTCGGATGTGTCTACTACCTGATGTCGTCGGCCACCGGCGAGATGCTGGCTGTCACCGTAAAGGCAACTGACCGCGAGAAGCCCATGCTTCACTCTGTGGCCGACCTCTGGAAAGTAGGCTGTCTGCTCGAACGCGAAGTCTACGACTTCTTCGGCATCATCTTCATCGGCAACCCCGACATGCGCCGTCTCTTCCTCAACATTGATTGGGTGGGATATCCCTTGCGCAAGGATTATGACATGAATCCCGAGCTCAATCCCATCTCAACCGAAAACGAACGCACCAGCGACGTAACATACACATATGTTGAAAAGGCCGACGGCTCCGTAGAGAAAAAAGAAGTGGAAGTGTTCACCCCCGAGGATTTCGTTGTGAACATTGGCCCGCAGCACCCCGCCACCCACGGTGTGCTCCGTTTCCGCACGGCTGTCGACGGCGAGACAATCAATAAGATTGACGTCTACATGGGTTACATCCACCGCGGCGTGGAAAAACTCTGTGAGTCGCTCACATATCCCCAGACGCTCCACTACATGGACCGTCTCGACTATTTCTCGGCCCACAATTATCATCATGGCCTCTGCATGCTCTTCGAGAAGGCTGCAGGTATCGAAATCAGTCGCCGCGCCCAGGTTATCCGCGTGATGATGGACGAGCTTTCGCGTATCGCATCGCACTGTCTCTTCATCGGAACATTCTGCATGGACCTTGGTGCCACCACAATGCTTTTCTACACTCTGCGTGTGCGCGAGCAGATTCTCGACATCATGGAGAAGACCTGCGGTGCCCGCATGACATTCAACTACGACTGCATCGGCGGTGTGATGCAGGATCTCGCTCCCGACTTCGTTCAGGATGTGAAGGCTCTGCTTGAAGTTCTCCCCGCCAATATCAAGGAGTATAACAAGGTGTTCACAGGCAATATCATCGCCCGCAACCGTATGGAAGGAATCGGCCATATCTCACGTGAAGACGCGATTTCCTATGGCGTTACCGGTCCTTCCGGACGTGCTTCCGGCTGGGCCTGCGACATCCGCAAACTCCGTCCTTACAGCATCTATCCCGAACTCGACTTTCAGGAAGTACTCGCTACCGAAGGCGATGTTATGGCCCGTTTCAAGGTGCGTATGCGCGAGATGGAGGAATCCGCAAAGATTCTTGCCCAGCTCGTCGACAACATTCCCGACGGCGAATACTGCGTAAAGGTGCCCAAACTCCTGAAGATTCCTGCAGGACGCTGGTTCGAGATGGTCGAAGGTTGCCGCGGCGCCTTCGGTGTATATCTTGAAAGCGACGGCTCCACCAAGCCCTACCGTCTCAAGATTGTTCCTCCCTGTCTGCCTCTCGCAGGTGCGGTGGATCACATGACACGCGGCCAGAAGATTGCCGACCTTATCGCCATCGGCGGTTCGCTCGACTACATCATCCCCGACATGGACCGTTGATAAAATCCGCAAGTCTCCAGAAATTATACTTCACAGCCAAATATAGTAAAATACAATAAAGCGTCATGCAAGACTTATCATTCATCACCAACTGGATTCACAATGCCCTGAGTTCCGTGATGCCCGCGTGGCTGACCGTGACGGTCGAATGTGTTCTCATCGGAGTTGTCCTCCTGCTGGTCTACTCGCTTCTGGCTCTTTTTTACATCCTGTACGAACGTAAGATCTGCGCATGGTTCCAGTGCCGCCTTGGCCCGAACCGTGTAGGTCCTTGGGGTCTTCTCCAGAGTGTGGCCGACATGTTCAAGATTCTTATCAAGGAGCTTATCCACCTCAATCATATCGACCGCTTCCTCTTCGCCCTCGCGCCGTACCTGGTGATTGTGGCGTCGGTGCTCACGTTTGCAGTGCTGCCCTGGGGCAACGGACTTCAGATTATTGATTTCAACATCGGTATCTTCTTCCTCATCGCCGTATCCTCGATTGGCGTGCTTGGTATCCTGCTTGCCGGTTGGTCGTCGAACAATAAGTTCACACTCATCGGTTCGCTCCGTTCGGGTGCCCAGATGGTGAGCTACGAGCTTTCTATCGGCCTTTCCGTGCTCACAATGGTGTGCCTCGCAGGCACGATGTCCGTTGGCGGAATCGTTCAGGAGCAGTCCGACATGTGGTTTATCTTCAAAGGTCATGTGCCCGCGATTATCGCGTTCGTGATTTACATGATTGCCGGTACTGCCGAAACCAACCGTGGCCCGTTCGACCTTCCCGAGGCTGAGAGCGAGCTTACCGCAGGTTATCACACAGAATATTCCGGTATCCACTTCGGCTTCTTCTACCTTGCCGAATATCTCAACCTCTTCGTTGTTTCGGGAGTTGCCTCGCTTCTCTTCTTCGGCGGCTGGATGCCCTTCCACATTCCCGGTTGGGAAAGCTTCAACCATATCATGGACTTCATTCCTTCGACCATTTGGTTCCTTGGCAAGGCTTTCGTGCTGTCGTTCGTGATTATCTGGTTCAAGTGGACATTCCCCCGTCTGCGTATCGACCAGCTTCTGGCTCTGGAATGGAAGTATCTCCTCCCCATCAACCTCTTCAACCTTGTGCTGATGGTTCTCATCATCACATTCGGCTGGCACTTCTGATTCCGGCCATCCTCTTAAAAGATTAAAAACATCCCAACAATAGCCCAAAATGAGCGATAAATTTGGCAAAATAGCCCAGGTAATCGGCCCGGTTGTCGACGTGATTTTCGAAGGAGAAGGCGTCATCGTACCCCCGATTTACACTGCACTGAAAATCGACCGCCCCGACGGTTCGATGCTGATTCTCGAGGTAGAACAGCACATCGGCGAGAACACCGTGCGCTGTGTCGCCATGGAGAGTACCGACGGTCTGCGCCGCGGCATGCGTGTTGACAGCCTTGAACGTCCGATAGCCGTGCCTACCGGCGACCAGGTGAAAGGACGTCTGCTGAACGTGCTCGGCGACGCAATCGACAAACTTCCCGAGCTTGACCGTGAGAACCTCCGTTCAATCCATCAGCCCGCCCCCGAGTTCGAAGACCTTACAATCGGTACGGAAATCCTCTCGACCGGTATCAAGGTAATCGACCTTCTCGAACCTTACAGCAAGGGTGGTAAAATCGGTCTTTTCGGTGGTGCCGGTGTAGGCAAGACAGTGCTTATCATGGAGCTTATCAACAATATCGCTAAGGGTCACGACGGTTTCTCCGTTTTCACCGGTGTGGGCGAACGTACCCGTGAAGGTAACGACCTCCTGCGCGAAATGATTGAAAGCGGCGTTATGAAGTACGGCGACAAGTTCCGCGAAGGCATGGAAAAGGGCGAATGGAACCTGCATGATGTTGATGTCAAAGAACTCAACAATTCCCAGGCCACGCTCGTTTTCGGTCAGATGAACGAACCGCCGGGCGCACGTCTCCGTGTAGCTCTGTCCGGTCTTACCGTTGCCGAGCAGTTCCGCGACCAGGGCGGTAAGGATGTGCTTCTGTTTATCGACAACATCTTCCGTTTCACCCAGGCTGGTTCCGAGGTGTCGGCGCTTCTCGGCCGTATGCCTTCCGCTGTGGGCTATCAGCCTACGCTTGCCTCCGAAATGGGTGCACTTCAGGAACGAATCACTTCTACCAAGAACGGTTCAATCACCTCGGTGCAGGCTATCTATGTGCCCGCCGACGACTTGACTGACCCTGCTCCCGCAACCACTTTCAGCTTCCTTGACGCCACTACGGTGCTCAGCCGAAAGATTGCCGAGCTCGGTATCTATCCTGCGGTCGATCCTCTTGAATCGACCTCACGTATCCTCGACCCGAACATCATCGGTGAAGACCATTACAACACAGCCCAGGCAGTGAAGCAGCTTCTCCAGAAGTACAACGAGCTTCAGGACATCATCGCCATCCTCGGTGTTGACGAACTTTCCGACAGCGACAAACTCGTTGTGTCACGTGCCCGCCGCGCCCAGCGCTTCCTCTCGCAGCCCTTCCACGTGGCCGAGCAGTTCACCGGCCTTCCCGGTGTGATGGTTCCGCTGAGCGAGACTATCCGTGGCTTCAAGATGATTCTCAACGGCGACATGGACGAATATCCCGAACAGGCCTTCCTCAATGTCGGTACTATCGACGAGGCTATCGAGAAGGGTAAGAAACTCCTTGCCGAAGTAAAATAAGATTCCGCCGCGCAGGCATTGCCGCAGCGGCGAAATATCCACAATAAGAAAACATAGTTTACACACCAAGCTGAATTATTCCGCAACAAGTATGACACTGAAATTGATATCGGCTCAGGAAGTGCTCTTCTCCGGAGAGGTCACTCAGGTTACTCTCCCCGGCGTTATGGGTGAGTTCATGGTGCTCCAGAACCACGCCTCGCTCATCTCGACCTTAATGGCGGGCACAGTTAAGTATGTCGACGCCGCAGGTGTCAACGGCTCCGCCGAGATTACAGGCGGAATTGTCGATGTGAATAATAATGTTGTGTCGGTGTGTATCTATTAAATAAATGAGAATGAAGCGTTTCATAGCAATACTTTCCATAATTGCGGCAGTTTTCACCGCTGCGCCCGGCGCGTTTGCCTCTTCGGGTGAAGGCGGTGAGTCCGGAAAGCTCGATCCCAAGGAAATCATTTTCGAGCACCTTGGCGACGGCTATGGCTGGGAAGTTCCTTTCGACCATCACCACCGTATTCCCCTGCCCGTGATTGTGTTCGGTACCGACGGCCTGCATGTGTTCTCTTCGGCACGTGTGACCGACGGACAGACCTACCGCGACGGCAACGCCGAGTTCCGCATCGCCGGAGCGTCAAGCGACCACAAGGGCAAGATTGTTGAGATTGTCGACGGCAAGGAAAGCCGTCCGCTCGACCTTTCGGTGACTAAGAACGTGTGCGCGCTTTTCATCACCGTGCTCGTGGTGGCAGGTATTCTGCTCTGGCTCGCTCATTTCCAGCGCAAGAACGGATTCAAGGCTCCCCGCAAGGGTCTCGGAGGTGTCGAGGCTGTCGTGGTGTTCATCTACGACACTGTAATCAAGCCCGCTCTCGGCCCCAAGGCTCCCAAGTTTGCTCCGTATCTCATGACGGTGTTCTTCTTCATCCTTGTGATGAACCTGATGGGCCTTATGGTGATATTCCCCGGCGGCGCCAACCTTACCGGCAACATTGCCGTGACACTGGTGCTCTCTGTTCTGACTTTCCTTGTCACGAATATCTTCGCCAACAAGCATTATTGGAAAGAAATCTTTTGGCCTGACGTGCCCATGTGGCTCAAGGTGCCTCTGCCAATCATGCCTGCCATCGAGGTGTTCGGTATGTTCACCAAGCCGGCGGCTCTTACCATCCGTCTTTTCGCCAACATGATGGGCGGCCACATGATTGTGCTTGTGCTCACGCTGCTTATCTTCATCTTCTCGGCGGTCAATCCCGTTGCAGGTGGAGGCGCGACAGTGGTGTCACTTCTTTTCTCGATCTTCATGCTGCTCATCGACGTGCTCGTGAGCTTCATCCAGGCATACGTGTTCACCATGCTTTCCACAATCTTCATCTCCCTTGCCCAGCACGAGCCTCACGAGGCTCACGGAGAAGGTGAGACCCACGAGAGCATCGGCAAGGAAATCCGTAATGCCATCCTCCCCACCGCCGCACAGGCAAAGAATTATTGAAATCAAATAAATAAAAAATAACTCCAACTCTAAACACTACAAGATTATGTTAGGACTTTTAGCAGAACTCTCACTCACAGGACTTGGCGCAAGCATCGGCGCAGCAATCGCAGCAATCGGAGCAGGTATCGGTATCGGTAAGATCGGTGCATCTGCCATGGAAGCCATCGCACGTCAGCCCGAAGCCGCAGGCGACATCCGAAGCAACATGATCATCATCGCCGCCCTCGTGGAAGGTGTGGCTCTGTTCGCTGTCATCGTTTGCGTACTTTCTCTGTTCGTTTAATATATCAACCCCATAAAACGACCTAATGGAACTATTCACGCCTGATTTTGGCCTGGTGTTCTGGATGTTCATCGCCTTCGGCGTGCTTTTCCTGATTCTGTGGAAGTTCGCTTGGCCGGTCATCCTCAAGACAGTCGATTCCCGTGCCGAGCTTATCGACAAGGGTGTCGAATATGCCCAGAACGCCAAGGAACAGCTCGACAACGCACGTCAGGAAGCTGAGAGCTACCTCAATGATGCCCGCCGTCAGCAGGCCGACATGCTCCGCGACGCCGATAAGATGAAAACACAGATTATCGAGCAGGCGCGTGCCGCCGCACAGGTGGAAGCTCAGAAGGTCATGGACAACGCAAAAGTCCAGATCGAGCAGCAGCAGAAAGAGGCGCAGCATCAGTTCCGCAACCAGGTCAGCGAGTTCGCCCTTCAGATTGCCGGCAAGATTGTTCAGAATCAGCTTGCCGACGACAAGGCTCAGGAAAAACTTGTTGACACCCTTCTTGACGAGATTGAGAATAAAAAATAAATTTCACTGATGGATCAAGGCCTAATACCCAGCAGATACGCCAAGGCGCTCTACAAAGTGGGAGCCGAGCGAAAGGTCAACCCCGAGCTTTACAAGGTGATGCAGGCGCTTTCGGGCGCTTTCGACGCCGAGCCGGGACTTGCCGCTTCCGTTGCCAATCCTTTCGTTACCGACAAGGATAAGACAGCGCTCCTGCGCACAGCTGTGCAGGGTGCCACAACGGATGCTACCGCGCTTGAGACCTACACCGACTTCCTTACGCTCCTGATACGTAACCGACGCATTGACATGGTGCGCGAAATCGCACGTGCCTTCACCGATTATTACCGGAAGGAAAACCGCATCGCGCGTGTCGAGGTTGTGAGTGCGGCGCCCCTGTCGCCTGCCGTGGAAGCGCGTCTCAAGTCAATCATCGAGGCTCACCTCGATGGTGGCAGCATGGAGTACAGCTCCCGTGTCGACCCCGGCCTCATCGGCGGATTTATCGTCAATCTCAACTCCGAGCGCCTGGATGCTTCCGTTCGTAACGAACTCAAGCAACTGCGTCTCAGTCTCATCTCTTGAACCCTCCTTATTAAACCTCTAAAAGCCGCAAGCTAACAAGCATAAAATGATTAATCCCAGCGAGATCTCCGAAGTATTAAAGCAGCAGCTCGAGAGCGTCAACTCAAAAGTCGCCTTCGAGGAGGTTGGTACCGTCTTGGAAGTCGGCGACGGCGTGGCCCACGTCTACGGACTTGACAATGTCTGCGCCAACGAACTGGTTGAGTTTGAAAACGGCGTGAAAGGCGTCGCGCTCAACCTTGAAGAAAGTAACGTGGGCGTTATTCTTCTCAACAACGTCGATAAAGTTACTGAAAACATGACAGTGCGCCGCACGGGCGAGATTGCTTCCCTGCCCGTCGGGGAAGGTCTGCTCGGACGTGTCATCAACGTGCTTGGCGAGCCTATCGACGGACGCGGCCCTGTTGCGGGCGAGCTTATCCGTCTGCCTCTCGAGCGCAAGGCTCCCGGTGTTATCTACCGTCAGCCCGTGAATCAGCCGCTCCAGACCGGTATCAAGGCCGTTGACTCCATGGTGCCCATCGGCCGCGGACAGCGCGAGCTCATCATCGGCGACCGTCAGATCGGTAAGACTGCCATCGCCATCGACACAATCATCAACCAGCGCAAGGGCTTCGAAAACGGAAAACCCGTATATTGTATTTATGTCGCAATCGGACAGAAGGCTTCTTCAGTGGCCGCCACAGTTGAAACCCTCCGCAAGTACGGCGCGCTTGACTACACGGTTGTAGTTGCCGCCACAGCTTCCGACTCGGCTTCCATGCGTTACTACGCACCCTTCGCGGGTGTTGCAATCGGTGAGTACTTCCGCGACACCGGCCGCGATGCGCTCATCGTTTATGACGACCTTTCAAAGCAGGCCGTCGCTTACCGCGAAATTTCTCTTATCCTCAAGCGCCCCTCGGGCCGCGAGGCATATCCCGGCGATATCTTCTATCTCCATAGCCGTCTGCTCGAACGTGCCGCCAAGATTATCGACAATCAGGAAGTGGCCTCGAACATGAACGACCTTCCCGAACCGCTCAAGCCCATCGTCAAGGGTGGTGGCTCGCTTACAGCGCTCCCCATCATCGAGACTCAGGCAGGCGACGTATCGGCATATATCCCGACTAACGTAATCTCAATCACCGACGGACAGATTTTCCTTGAAACCGCGCTGTTCAACCGCGGTATCCGTCCGGCAATCAATGTGGGTATATCCGTGTCGCGTGTGGGTGGTAACGCTCAGATCAAGGCGATGAAGAAAGTTGCCGGTACTCTGAAAATCGACCAGGCTCAGTTCCGCGAGCTTGAATCGTTTACCAAATTCGGCGGCGATATCGACCCCGTGACCGCACGTGTCATCGACAAGGGTCGCAAGAACGAACGTCTGCTCATTCAGCCCCAGTATCATCCGATGGCTGTCGAGGAAGAAGTTGCCGTAATCTACTGCGGTGTCAACGGACTCCTTGAAAACGTTCCCGCCGACAAGGTGCTCGAGTTTGAAAAACAGTTTATCCAGCTCCTTCAGGCAAAATATCAGGCCGACGTGCTCGACGTGATTAAGAAAGGTACTCTCACCGACGATGCCGCCGCGAAACTCACTTCGGCAGCAAAGGAAGTGGCCGCCTCTTTCTGAACCATGCCAAACAGAGATATAAACATCAACGAAAATCATAAGGAAAACAACCGCAGATGGCAACATTGAGAGAATTAAAGGGCCGAATCGGATCGGTGGCGTCGTCGGAGAAAATCACCGGCGCCATGAAGATGATTTCGTCGGCGAAGATGCACAAGGCCGAGTCCGTAATCAAGCGGCTCACCCCCTTCCGCGACTGCGTCCAGACAATCATCACCAGTCTGCTCTCATCCGACGCCACTGTTGACTCGCCTCTGACCGAGGCCCGTCAGCATGTCGGCAAGGTGGCTGTGGTTGTGTTCGGTAGCGATGACGGCTTGTGCGGCGCGTACAACGTGAACATGTTCAAGTTCCTTCTCTCAACACTTTCCGAACTTCGCGGAAAGTACGGTGAGGGCGTCAGCATCGAACTCCTTCCCGTGGGCAAAAAAATGGCGAAAGCCGTTTCCAAGCTCGTTGAATCCGACCCCAAGGTGAGCCTCGGCGACATGGCCGAGATTACTTCAAAGTCGGAAGGCGATGCCGTCAAGGAGTTTGGCCGCAATCTTCAGCGCCGCTTCCTCAACGGCGAGCTTGATGTTGTGGAACTGGCTTACATGCACTATCATTCCGCCGGACGCCAGCGTCCTGTGGCTGATGTGTATCTTCCGCTGTCGGCCGAAACCATCGCAGGTGAGGCTGCCGACACCGGACGTCCGTATCTTTTCGAACCGGACGCGGCAACAATCTTCGCCACCGTGCTTCCGATGTATCTCCTTTCGATGATGCAGGAAGCGTTCAGCCAGAACCGCGCCTCCGAGCAGGCCGCGCGCGTGATGGCGATGCAGAGCGCCAACGACAACGCCCAGAAACTTCTTGAGCAACTTCAGCTTGAATATAACAAACTGCGTCAGCAGAGCATTACCACCGAGCTTCTCGATATCGTGGGAGGTCAGGTGCGCGACTGATGCTGAGCGGTGATTTAACGAATAAATTAACCAATTATAATAGACACTTAATCAATGGGTAGTGTAAAAGACTATTTTTCAACATTAGGCTCCGGAATCGCCAGTCTTGTAAAAGGCTTGTCGGTTACGGGCAAGGAATTCATCACACCTAAGATTACAGAGCGCTATCCCGAAGACCGCGAGACCCGTCACGTGCCCGAGCGCTTCCGCGCCGAGCTGCGTCTGATTTACGACGCAGAAGGCAACCACAAGTGTATCGCCTGCGGTACTTGCGAGCGTAACTGCCCCAACGGCACAATCGCCCTGGAGACACGCATGGTGGACACTCCCGCCGGAACAAAGAAGAAAAAGCTCTCCAAGTATCTCTACGACCTCGGAAGCTGCACCTTCTGCCAGCTCTGTGTGACTTCATGTCCTACCAATGCTCTCGAATTCTCTAACGACTTCGAGCAGGCTGTCTTCACCCGCTCCAAACTCGTCAAGCAGCTCAATTATCTTCCCGAGAAGGAAGAGACCGCACCCTCGCCCGAGGAGCTTGCAAAGATAGCAGCCGAACGTGAGGCGAAGATTGCCGCCGCAAAGGCTAAGGCCGCCGCTCTCAAGGCTGCCAAGGAAGCTCAGGCCGGCGATGCCGCCGCTCCCGCAAAGCCCGCGGCTGACGAAACTGATAAAAATGAAAATAAATAAACCAATATGGAATCAGTAGGAAGTATCATCTTGTATGTTATCGTCGCTCTGGCGATGATTGTCTTCTCGGTACTTGCCGTGACGACGCGAAAGATTCTCCGCGCCGCCACTTACCTGCTCTTCACGCTTTTTGCCGCTGCCGTTGTGTATTTCATGCTCGACTATGAATTCCTCGGCGCCGTGCAGATAGCCGTGTATGCAGGCGGCATCGTCGTGCTGTTCGTCTTCTCCATCCTTCTGACGAGCAAGCCCGGTGACAATTCCGAGCGTCTGACCTCGAAATCAAGATTCCTCGGCCTTGTAGCTGCTGTGGGCACGCTTGCTGTGGCAGGCTATGCTCTCGTGAGCCGCTGCGCGATGTTTGCCAAGCTCCCCGCCATGGACGCTCCCACGATGGACGCCATCGGCACCACAATGATGGGCACAGGCGAAGGCCAGTATCTTCTGCCGTTCGAGGCGGTGAGTGTGTTGTTACTCGCATGTATAATCGGTGGCGTAGTAGTTGCCCGTAAACGTTGAACAATATGGAAATCTCAGCTATATATTACCTCGTTCCCGCGCTGATAATGTTCTGCTGCGGCGTCTACGGCTTCATCACCCGCAAGAACATGATTGCCATGCTCATCTCGCTGGAGCTGATGCTCAACGCCGTCGACATGAATTTCGTGATTTTCAACCGCTATCTCTATCCCGATGCGATGGAAGGAATGTTCTTCACTCTTTTCGCCATCGCCATCGCCGCTGCCGAGACCGCGCTTGCAATCGCGATTATCATCAATATCTTCCGTGCGGCCAAGAATATCGACGTACGTTCACTTAACGAAATGAAATTTTAAGCACTATGGATGTTACGATACCTATTCTGATACTGGCCATCCCGCTGTTCATGTTCCTTCTCCTGGGTCTCCTGGGCATGAAGATGTCGCATAAGCTCGCGGGTACACTCGGCACTCTCGGCATGGGCACAGTGCTCGTGCTGTCGTACTATACGGCATATAATTACTTCTTCAGTGGCTCGGCCCAGTTCATCACCGAAGGCGGCGACCGCCTTCAGGCTCTGATTTTCGACCAGACATGGCTGGCTTTCACTGAAAAACTCATTATCAAAATCGGATTCCTCCTGGATCCCATCTCCGCAATGATGCTTGTGGTAATCACCACAATCTCGTTTATGGTCCATCTTTACAGCATGGGCTATATGCGCGACCATCACGGAGTGTACGAACACGGCTTCCAGCGTTTCTACGCTTTCCTGTCGCTGTTCAGCTTCTCGATGCTCGGTCTTGTGGTGGCTCCCAACATCTTCCAGATGTATATTTTCTGGGAACTTGTGGGTGCATCCTCCTACCTGCTCATTGGATTCTATTATGTAAAACCCTCTGCGGTGTCGGCTTCCAAGAAGGCCTTCATCGTGACCCGTTTCGCCGACCTCGGCTTCCTCATCGGTATTCTCGTGCTTTCGTACTATACCGGTACATTCAACTTCACCCAGTTCACTTCCGCTCCTGTCGAAGGCATGGCCGGTGTGTTCCAGGTGAGCGAGAATACAGCCATGGGAATCCGCAACATCTTCGAGACCAGCGCAGCCCCGATGTTCATGGGTGCTTCGGTACTCACGTGGGCGCTTGTTCTCATCTTCATGGGTGGTATGGGTAAGTCGGCAATGATGCCGCTTCATATCTGGCTCCCCGATGCGATGGAAGGCCCGACTCCCGTCTCGGCCCTCATCCACGCCGCAACCATGGTTGTTGCCGGTGTATATCTGGTAGCCCGTCTGTTCCCCCTCTACCTGATGGAGGAATCGGCTCTGACAATCATCACCGTCGTAGGTGCCCTGACCGCGTTCTATGCCGCTATGGTTGCCTGCACGCAGATTGACATCAAGCGTGTGCTCGCCTTCTCGACAATCTCCCAGATTGCTTTCATGATGGTGTCGCTCGGTGTTGCCCGTCCTGAAATCCATGAGGGTCTCGGTTACATGGCCTCCATGTTCCACCTCTTCACCCACGCGATGTTCAAGGCTCTGCTCTTCCTTGGCGCCGGCGCACTTATCCACGCCATCGGTTCCAATGACTACACAGCCATGCACGGTCTGCGCAAGTACATGCCCATCACACACTGGACATTCCTTATCGGCTGTCTTGCCATCGCCGGTATCATTCCCTTCTCCGGATTCTTCTCCAAGGACGAAATCCTCAGCGCCTGCGTCGGCTACGACTGGGTTGCTTACCTGTGGATGTCGCTTGTAGCCGGTCTTACCGCGTTCTACATGTTCCGTCTTTACTTCCTCATCTTTTGGTGGAAGGAACACAAGGTTGCCGAAGGACATCATGCTCCCCACGACCAGCCCTGGACAATGTCGCTGCCGCTGATTATCCTCGCCGCAGTTTCCTGCGTGGCCGGATTCATTCCCTTCGGCAAGCTCGTCAGCTGGAATGGTGAACCTTACGACTTCATGGCACACTTCGATTGGGGTGTAGCTGCAGTCAGCCTCACAGTGGCACTCATCGGTATCGGCCTCGCCGCAGTGATGTATGCCCGCGAGAACACACTGCCCGAGAAATTCAAGAACGCCCTTCCGCGTCTGTGGGACTGGTGCCACCACCGCTTCTACTGGGACGAACTCTACATGTTCATCACCCATAAGATTATCTTCGGTTGTGTATGCCGCCCGCTGGCATGGTTCGACCGTCATGTAATCGACGGAACTATGGACGCGATGGCAACTGTCACCAACAAGGCTTCCGAAGCCATCAAGCCCCTCCAGTCAGGTCAGATTCAGATGTATGTCTGGTACTACCTTGTGGGAGCGCTTCTTCTCGGAACCATCACCGCAGTTTGCCTTCTCTGATAATCCCACGGTGCAACCTTATCAAATATAGTAATTACGATGTTTTCAAATATATTGATTTATTTTGTGGTAATCCCCCTGCTGATGCTTGCCGGGCTTGCCATATCGAGAAACATTAAGCAGATCCGTGCCGTTGCAGTTGTGGGCTCACTCGCTCTGACAGCACTGTCGGTGGTGCTTCTGCTCCAATATCTCGAAATCCGTCACAGCGGAAACACCGAGCCGATGCTCTTTGTGGATTCATGGAGCTGGTTCGCGCCCCTGAATATCAATCTCGCAGTCGGAGTCGACGGTATTTCCATCGCCATGCTCCTTCTGTCGTCGGTGATTGTATTCGCAGGCTCTTTCGCCTCCTGGACCATCCAGCAGCCCAAGGAATTCTTCCTGTGGCTTATCCTGCTGTCGACAGGTGTGTTCGGATTCTTCATTTCGATTGACCTCTTCACAATGTTCATGTTCTATGAGGTGGCCCTCATCCCGATGTACCTTCTCATCGGAGTATGGGGTTCGGGCAACAAGAACTACTCGGCCATGAAGCTCACCCTGATGCTTATGGGCGGTTCAGCCTTCCTGATGCTCGGTCTCATCGGTATCTACTACCACTCCGCACCCGAAGGCGGCCAGCTCACATGGAACATTCTTGAAATTGCCAAGAACGGCGCCATCAGCCACGGCTGGCAGACATTCCTCTTCCCGATGACCTTTGTGGGCTTCGGTGTTCTCGGAGCGATGTTCCCCTTCCACACATGGTCGCCCGACGGTCATGCTTCGGCTCCCACAGCGGTGTCGATGCTCCACGCCGGTGTGCTCATGAAGCTCGGTGGCTACGGATGTTTCCGTGTGGCAATCTACCTGATGCCCCAGGCCGCTCACGAGCTCGCATGGATATTCCTTATCCTCACGGGTATCTCGGTTGTGTACGGTGCGTTCTGCGCATGTGTCAAGACCGACCTCAAGTACATCAACGCTTACTCTTCGGTGTCGCACTGCGGACTTGTGCTCTTCGCCATCCTCATGCTCAACACCACCGCAATGACCGGTGCTATCATGCAGATGCTCTCCCACGGTCTTATGACAGCCCTCTTCTTCGCCCTCATCGGTATGATTTACGGACGTACCCACACCCGTGACATCACAAAGATGGGCGGTATGATGCAGATTCTGCCTTATCTCTCGGTTTGCTACGTGATTGCCGGTATGGCGTCGCTCGGTCTTCCCGGCCTCAGCGGTTTCGTTGCCGAAATGACAATCTTCGTAGGTTCATTCCAGCAGGGTATGGCCGATTACCTCTCCGGCGCAGGCTCGCTCCGCCTTGTGTTCACAATCATCGCATGCTGCTCGATTGTGATTACCGCGGTGTACATCCTCCGTGTTGTCGGCAAGCTCCTTCTCGGTCCGGTTCACGACGAACATCACCGTGAGCTCACCGATGCCACATGGTGGGAACGCCTCTCTACCGTTACCCTCATCCTCTGCGTTGCAGGTATCGGTTGCTTCCCTAACTTCTTCAACAATCTGATCAACTTCACCTTCAGCCCCGCGATTTTCGCCGTGCTTGGCCTGAACTAACCATAGAAAAGATTAAAAAGTATGGATTACTCACAGTTTTTAGCCATGAAGCAGGAAATCGGCGTACTTGCCGTTTTTCTCCTGGTCTTCCTCTACGACACGTTCATGCCGGCCCGGTCGCAGAAGGCGCTTCCCGCGTTCACTGTCATTCTGACAGCGGTGTTCACCGCCGTGGGATTCTTCTGCTGCTGCGGACTCGGAACTGAATCAAGTGTTGTGGCCTTCAGCGGTATGTATGAGACATCGCCGGTGATTGCCGCAATCAAGAATATCCTCAATATCGGTGTTATCATCGTACTTATCCAGTCGGTCAAGTGGGCCAACGGAGAGGAAATGCACATGCGCCGCGGCGAGTTCTATGAGCTTCTGCTTGTGACTCTGTTCGGTATGTACATGATGATTTCCGCCCGCCACTTCCTTCTGTTCCTCATCGGTCTCGAATCTGCTTCTCTTCCCCTTGCAGCCATGGTTGCTCTGGACAAGAACCGCTACGAGAGCCGCGAGGCAGCCGCCAAGTATATCCTCACAGCCGTATTCTCATCGGCAGTGTTCATGCTCGGTCTGTCCTACGTGTACGGTCTCACCGGTTCGCTCTACTTCGAACACATCTACTTTGCCCTCACCACCCAGCGCAGCCTGCTCCTTATCGTTGCCATCGCATTTGTGATGTCCGGTATCGGCTTCAAGCTCTCGCTTGTTCCCTTCCACCTCTGGACCGCCGACGTATATCAGGGAGCGCCCACCAGCGTCACCTCCTACCTTTCGGTAATCTCCAAGGGTGCCGCAGCCTTCGCTTTCATGGTGATATTCGCACAGGTGTTCGGTGCGCTTTACAGCGACGTGTGGGAATGGATGCTCTATGCCCTGATTATCCTCACCATCACCATCGGTAACCTCTTCGCAATCCGTCAGCGCAACATGAAGCGCTTCCTGGCCTTCTCCTCTATCTCCCAGGCCGGATACATCATGCTCGGCATCATAGCTTACAACACCATGGGTGTGGCTGCGATGATGTACTACATTCTTGTGTACATCTTCTCCAACCTCGCTGCCTTCGGTGTTATCGGAGCTATCGAGAACGCTACCGGACGTGTTTCGATGGATGATTACAACGGCCTGTACAAGACCAATCCCCGTCTTGCGTTCTGCATGATGCTTGCCATGTTCTCCCTGGCCGGTATTCCTCCCTTCGCAGGCTTCTTCTCGAAGTTCTTCATCTTCACCTCCGCCATCAATCAGGGCAGCGTGGCAATCTACGTGCTCGTGCTTATCGCCCTTATCAACACAATCATTTCCCTCTACTACTATCTGCTTGTGGTGAAGGCGATGTTCATCAGCGAGGATGAATGTGTGATTGCAAACTTCCGTTCTTCCTGCGGCGAACGTCTCGGCCTTTGGATCTGCATCGCAGGTGTACTGCTGCTCGGTATCGTAAGCTGCGTTTACAGCGGTCTGCTTGACATGACCTCCGTAAGCTCACTGAACATGTACTTTATCAAGTAAGCCATCAGGCTTAAATCTCTTATAATCTGCCGTCCCGGATTACTGTCCGGGGCGGCTTTTCTGTTTAGTGTGTGGATATATTTTTTGATTGTTAGGCGTATTTGTTGTAATTTTGCAGGGATAATTGGATTATACACTCATAACCTTTTTATAACCATGAAATTGCAGATTGTGCTTGCGGCATGTTTGTCGATGATGACGATAAGTGTGGATGCCGCGAGTCCCGTTTTTCAACACAAGTTCTCCAATGAGACAGATGTCAGCGGAAATTACCGCGGTACGGCTGCCGGTGGCGCAGGATTCGAGACCGTGGGAGGCCGTAGTGTGCTCAGTCTCGGCACCGCCGGAGGCTATTTCGATTTCGGCTCTTCGCTCGGAAAGGTAGTTTCGGGTCTAAGCGGTGATTACACCGTTTCGGCAACTCTCTATATCCCCACGGCGACGGCTCTTGGACAGAACGGAAATTTTGTTTACTGCTTCGCCAATTCATCGTCGGACGGATATGTCTTTTTCGGTGCCAATGAGTCGCGTTATTCAATTACCCGCACAAGTTGGAACGCCGAGCAGACCGTATCGGTGGGCAGCGGTTTTCCCCGCGGAGAGTGGACGTGCGTTACCGTGACGCAGAAAGGTTCCACCGCATCGGTATATTTCAACGGCACTCTGAAGAATAGTGCAACAATCAATCTCCATCCTTCCGACCTCGGAAATACGTCGCTCAACTGGCTCGGTCGTTCGCCATATACCGGCGACGTGATGCTCGAAGGCGCGATGTATGCCGATTTCAGAATCTATGACACGGCGCTTTCAGCCGCCGAGGTGGCTGCCGAAGTTGATGCCGCCACTATCAAGGAGCTGAACGATGCCATGACCCGCAGCCAGCTCTCGGCTACGATTGAGGCTCAGAACTTCGATTTCAGCGATGTTCGCTCCAACATAGTTCTTCCTGTCGATTTCGGCAACGGTGTGAAGGCCGTGTGGAGCAGTTCGGATGCGTCGCTGATTTCCAACGCCGGAGTTGTCAACCGTCCGGCGCAGGGTAATCCCGACGGCCATCTTACACTCACAGCCACTGCCACTCTTGGCGATGTGACGGAAAATTATGTTTACGATGCGACCGTGCGCGCGCTTCTTACCGATGCCGAAAGTGTAGCCCATGACCTTGATGAAATCGTGCTCAAAGGCAATACCGATAATCTTCGCGGCGACCTCGTTCTGCCCACACGCACAACGGAGGGTAGTGTACTCACGTGGACGTCGTCGGATCCGGCTTACATCACCAATGCCGGACGCCTGATGCGTGTGGCTGATTACGGTGCGGGCAAGAAGGAAGTGACACTTACCGCCCGTGCCATCCGCGGAAAGGCTGAGGCTACGAAGGATTTCACCGTGAAGGTGGCCGAGGATGAGAATATGAAAGCATATCTGTTTACATATTTCCCTTCGAATGATAATGAGAATATCTATTTCGCCATCGGTTACGACGGCTTCAATTACACTCCGCTCAACAGTGGAAAATGTGTAATCGCGAGTGATTCGGTTTCGGTGAAGAAAGGCCTTCGCGACCCGCATATTCTCCGTGGCGAGGACGGCAAAACGTTCTATATGGTTGCCACTGACATGCGTTGTGCCGACGGCTGGGACTCCAACCGCGGACTCGTACTCTTCCGCAGCGACGACCTCGTGAACTGGACACATTCCTCGATTCATTTCCCCGACCGCTTCCCCCAGTGGAAGAACGTTACCCATGTGTGGGCTCCCGAGGTCATATGGGATCCGGATTATCTTAATGCCGACGGTACGTATGGCCGCTATATGGCTTACTTCTCCTTGCTCACCAACGACGGCAAGTGCCCTTACGACAAGCTCTACTATTGCTATATCAACGATGATTTCACCGATTTCATCACTGATCCGGAATTTCTCTACGACCGTGGTTCGGCCACCATTGATGCCGACATCATATACGATTACAGTACCGGACTGTACCATATGATTTATAAGAACGAAGGCACAGGCGGAATCTGTCAGGTGACAGCCGAGCGCATCACAGCCGCTCCCGGCATGCCCGCAGGCAGCCAGTGGACGAATCCGTCGAAACCGCTTCAGTGCACTTCTGTGGCTGTCGAGGGTGGCGGAATGTTCCGTCTTATCAACAGCGACACATGGATTCTGATGTACGACTGCTATAACAACGGATATTATCAGTTCTGCTCGTCGGAAGACCTTGATACATTCACTTTGCGCGCGCAGACGGCGACATCAGGAGCGTTTACTCCCCGTCATGGCACCGTTCTCACAATCTCTGCTGAGGAGCGCGACCGCCTTTTGGCGGCTTATCCCGCTGCCGGAACTTCAATCGGAATTTCCTCAGCTGCCAACCTGAACGTGCGTCGTGACAACTTCCGCGTTTCGGGGCTTAACGTCTCCGTTCCGGTGCGTCCCGGTGTTGACCTTACCTCTTTCGACCCCATGCTGATTCCTCTTGCCGGAGCTTCGATAAGCCCTGAAGGACCGCAGGATTTCAGCGCCGGACCGGTGGCCTACACCGTATCTTCCGGCGACCGTTCAGCCACTTATAACGTGACAGTGGAAGTCGAGGCCAACCCCGTGCTTCCCGGATTCCACGCCGACCCCGAAGTAATGTTCAGCCACAAGACCGGACGCTTCTACATCTATCCCACTTCCGACGGCTATCCCGGCTGGGGCGGTTACCGCTTCTATGCCTTCTCGTCGGCCGACCTTGTGAACTGGCAGCGTGAGGAGTGCATCCTCGACCTTTCCACCGAGCAGGTGGGTTGGGCCACGGGAAATGCCTGGGCACCGTGTATCGAGGAAAAATGGGAAAACGGCGCGTTCCGCTACTACTTCTATTTCAGCGGACACAATCCCGACTATAATTACAAGACTCTCGGCTGTGCCGTGGCAGATTCGCCCACAGGACCGTTCTACGACCTCGGTCATCCCATGGTGAGCGAGAATGTGACCTCCGGCCAGCTCATCGACTCCGACGTTTTCACCGACCCCGCCGACGGACAGACGTATTTCTACTGGGGCAACGGAGGGCTTGTGGCTTCGCGCCTTGATGGCGATATGTTCACGCCCGTCGATGCCAAGGCCATCACTCCTGCCGGTGGAAGCCTTTCCACCTATGCTTTCCGTGAGGGCGTGTATGTGTTCGAGCGCAAGGGAATCTATTATTTCCTCTGGTCGGTTGATGATACAGGCTCCACCAACTATCATGTATCCTACGGAACTTCCACGTCGCCTATGGGACCGATTACGGTTGCGTCGGCTTCCGTGATACTCCGTTCCGACTCATCCAACCGTATCTATGGCACCGGACATAACTCCGTGCTCAAGATTCCCGGACGTGACGAATGGTATATCGTTTACCACCGCATCAACCGCAACTATCTCTCCAATGACCCCGGGGTACACCGCGAAGTGTGCATCGACCGTCTTGAATTTAACGAAGACGGTTCAATTAAGCCCGTAACCCCGACTCACCGCGGTATCGACCCTGTTGATATCTCGTCCCTCCTGCCCGCGCTTGCTTCCGAGAAAGCTCCTGTGGTGGAGGATATGGCTAAGGAGGTTGTGGCCGTGCGCTACTACGATGCCTCAGGTATCCGGGTTGCCGCACCCGCTCCCGGAGCACTCTGCATCAAGGTCGAAGTGCTTTCCGACGGCTCCGTGCGCTCTACAAAGCAGGTGCTGAAATAGTATCCCGCATCCCCGTAACAACAGAAACCGCTCGATTCCGGCCGGAATCGAGCGGTTTCTGTTGTTTATGTAATTCTGTTATTCAACGGATTTGCGGCCGCCTGCCATTGCTTTCCAGCAGAGAACGGCAATCATTGCGCCAATCAGCGGGCCAACAACCATAATCCAGAAATCACCCCATGCTGTGGGGTCGAAGATTGCGGGGCCGAAGCTGCGGGCGGGGTTGACGGAGCAGTTGTCAACGGGAATTCCTACGATGTTGACAAGTCCGAGACCGAGACCGATTGCAAGACCGGCGAATTTGCCGAAGCCCTTGTTGGCGTCAGTTGCACCAAGTACAATCAGGACAAAGAAGAATGTGAGAAGACATTCGGCCAGAAGAGCCATTCCTGCGGTGGCGCCGGGCTGGAGCACATTGGTGGCGAGGTAGCTGCCGGAAGCGGCGGTTGTTCCGCCGAAGTTGAAGCCGGGCGACATGTTCACGAACCAGTAAAGGAATCCTGCGCCGATTGTAGCACCGATGAGCTGGGCGATGATATAGCCCACACAATCCTTGCCGGACATGCGTCCTGCCAGGAACATGGCGAATGATACGGCGGGATTGACGTGGCAACCCGAGATGTTGCCTAAACAGTAGCAGAGGCAAACAAGTACGAGACCGAAACAAAGACCGATGCCAAGGCCACCGATCGAAGGACCTGCAAGAACAGCGCTTCCGCAGGCGAGAAGAACCAGGAACATCGTACCTACTCCTTCGGCAATCAATTTTTTCATAAATAAAGTTGAATTTAGTTAGGGTTATAAATCGTGCAGCTCTGTGCACGTTACGGATTGTAAATATAACACTCTTTTTTGGGGGATGGTTCTTTTCCGTTGATTTTATGACCTGTGGAGGTGATTTTTTTATTTTGTTTGAAAAAAATTGCTCCGAATACTTGCAGATTCAAAAATTAGTCGTACCTTTGCAGTGCTTTAACAAATGGTGCCCTTAGCTCAGCTGGTTAGAGTGTCGGATTGTGGTTCCGAAGGTCGTGGGTTCGAGCCCCACCGGGCACCCTAAATAAAGTAAGCCGCTTAGTTCTTAAGCGGCTTTTTTTGTTATATGACCTTTCCGGCTTGTCGGACGAGACTGAAAGGTCTGGCTTAAATTGTTTAAAATGAATGATCTGAAAAGTTTTCTTGACGATAGGGTGGTGCGCTTCAACGAACCCGGATTCATAGCCAATGACCCGGTGCAGTTTCCGAGGCGTTTCTCCGACAAGCGCGATATTGAAATCGCTTCTCTGTTGGTGTCGACGATTTCATGGGGCAAGCGACCGATGATTCTCCGCAACGCCGACCGCTTGCTCGGCATGCTCGGGAATGAACCTTACAACTTTGTGGCCGACGGTGATTTCTCGACCGTCCCCGACGGCAATATCCACCGCACTTTTTTCAGCCGCCATCTGTTGTATTATCTCAACGGCCTGCGCGAGCTTTACCGCCGTCATGGCTCGCTTGAGGACTTCGCCCGTGCCTGCGGAGCATGTTCTTCGGAAGCTCCCGCCTGGCATCTTGCCGAAGCGCTGTCCGCAGTTCTCGCCGAGGCAAACGCAGCCTGCTCGCACAGCACCGGTGGCGCCGACCGCTGCCTTCCGGCAAAACCTGCCACATCGGCGCTTAAGCGATTCAACATGGCTCTGCGCTGGCTCGTGCGCAACGATGGCATCGTCGACATAGGATGTTGGTCGGCTCTCAAGCCCTCGCAGCTTTATATCCCGCTGGATGTGCATGTGGGCAACGTTTCGCGCGGTATAGGCTTGCTTACGCGCACTCAGAACGACCGTCGGGCCGCCGAGGAACTCACCGCGGCTCTGCGCAGCCTTCGTCCCGAAGACCCCGTGGCCTACGATTTCGCTCTCTTCGGCCTTGGCGAGTCAGGTGAATTTGAAGCGGAACAAAGCTAAAATAAATTTTGCTTTGCGCTCATTTAATCGTAAATTTGCAATTGGCAATTATGCCGATAATGTTTGTTATATACATATTCAAGTTTTCCGCCCCACTGAATTATGACAGATTTGCTCATTCCGGCGGCGATTTTTGACGCCGCACAGTTTTTCGACTGGTTTGTAAACAACGCCAGCTACCTGTTTGTGTTTGTTTTCATGGTGATTGAAAGTTCTTTCATTCCGTTCCCGTCGGAAGTGGTCGTTCCTCCGGCTGCATATCTTGCCGTGCAGAAGGGCGACATGAATGTGTTTGTCGTGGTGCTTGTGGCTACTGCCGGAGCAATCGTGGGGGCGCTTATCAACTATGTGCTTGCGCTGCTTATCGGCCGCCCTCTCGTATATAGCTTTGCAAATTCCCGTCTCGGCCATGCCTGCCTGATAGATCAGGCCAAGGTTGAGAAAGCGGAGGCTTATTTCGACCGTCACGGCGCTGTGTCCACATTTATCGGCCGACTTATTCCGGCTGTGCGCCAGTTGATTTCCATTCCTGCCGGTATTGCCCGAATGAACATCTGGGCCTTCACACTCTTTACCGGTCTCGGAGCGCTCGTGTGGAACGGTGTTCTCGGCGGCCTTGGATGGTGGCTTGCGCAGCATGTGAGCCTTGGAGCGCTATATGATGCCGTTGAGAAATACAACGGCTATCTTACGATTGCCGGGCTTGTCATTCTCGCCCTGTGTGTGGTGTATATACTTTTCCATGCTTTCCGCGGAAAGAAACAATAAAATCAGATTACAGTCATGATAGTCGCTCCCTCTCTTCTTGCCGCTGACTTCGCCAGGCTCGAAGAATCCGTAAAAACCGTTGAACGTGCCGGTGCCGACTGGCTCCATTGTGATGTCATGGACGGCGTTTTCGTACCCAACATATCTTTCGGCTTCCCGGTTATCAAAGCTGTGGCCGGCATCACGGAGCTGCCGCTTGACGTGCATCTGATGATAGTCAACCCCGACCGCTATGTCGGAGCCGTACGCGATTGCGGAGCAATGATGATGAACGTCCATCAGGAAGCCTGCACCCACCTTCACCGTACGGTGCAGAGCATCCACGATGCAGGCATGAAAGCCGGTGTTACGCTAAATCCCGCCACGCCCGTGTGCATGCTAGAGGATATCATAGCCGACGTTGACATGGTACTTCTTATGAGTGTCAATCCCGGCTTCGGCGGACAGACGTTTATCGAGCATACTCTTGCCAAAATCCGTAATCTGCGCGAGCTTATCGTGCGCAGCGGCTCGAAAGCGCTTATCGAGGTCGACGGCGGCATCAATTCCGCCACAGCTCCCGCGGTGGCTCAGGCCGGCGCCGATGTGTTTGTGGCCGGAAGCGCGGTGTTCCGTTCGGAAAATCCCGCGGAAATAATCCAATCATTTAAATCTCTCTAATCTGTCTAATCTTGCAATGAATCAGAACTACTCCCGTGAAATAGAAGACGACTACGCCGACGTGGCCCTTGGCTCGCGACGTATCGACCCTGCGCGTCGCCAGGCTTCCCGACCGACTGCCGATGCCGGCCGCCGTCAGCAGGTCAACCGTCAGGATGAAGAACCACGCCGCCGCAATCCTCGCCAACAGCCTCAGCAGCGCCGCGATGGCCGTCAGCAGAAAGAAAAATCCGGAGGAATGTCGCTGTGGGGATTCTTTGTGGATCCGCGCACTCATCTGGCTTTCGGCATCTTCCTTTGCGTTCTTGCGGTGGTGATGATAGGTACGGCCATTTCGTTTATGGTGAACGGCGGTGCCGACCAGAGCGTGATTCTCGGACGCACTATGGCCGAAGCCGTGCAGGCCGGGGATGAAATACAGAACGCCGGCGGCGTGTTCGGCGCAAAACTGGCTAATTTCCTGTTGGTGGATACGCTCGGAATCGGATCGTTTATAATCTCGATTTATGTATTTCTTGTCGGACTCGCGCTGATGAAGGTTCGCCGGTGCAAATTCTGGTCGCTTACGTTCAAGAGCCTTTTCTCGGCCGTTGCCGTGTCGATAATCGTTGGTCTGTTTACCTACAACCGTGAGTCCTTCTTCCATGTAGGAGGAAATCACGGATATTATGTCAATCAGGTACTTCAGGCATATTCCGGCGCCTTGGGTGCGTTTGCTGTCACCGTAGTACTTGCAGGAATATTGCTCGCCATATTCTACAATCCCGTATCCGGCTTTATCAAGGCTTCGGCCACAGCCCTTCCCAAAGTGCTTTCCCGCGGGCGTAAAGCCGCTCCGGCCCCGGCTCCCGCCGCTACTCCTGCTACGGCTCCCATCACACCTCTCGACGAGGATGAGACCGACGTGAATCCCACGGCGGAGGCTGAGGAAGATATTCCGGCCAAGGTTGCCGCCGCTCCCTCGCTTGATGAATTTGATTCCGAAGGGCCTCAGATTCCTCTCACAGTCGTTGGACGTGAGCCGAGTGTGAAGGTTTCAGTTCCGGCAGAACCCGCTGATGAGGTTGAGAGTCAAGACCCGAAGGAATCTGCTGCAGCGGAAGTTGCCCCGGAGATTAAAAACGAGCCTGAAATGGTGATTGTCAATGCCGGAGAAGCCTCCGAGACTCAGCATGAACCCGCTCCTGCTCCTATACGCGATGGCGACCATATCGGACTCGACCAGCCTTACGACCATTGCGCCGAGCTGTCGGGCTATGTGTTCCCCTCGACAGAGTTGCTTGTGGAGCGTCCCAAGTCGGTAGTTATCAATGAGGACGAGCAGGCTGCCAACAAGAACATGATTGTCAACGCCCTGCGCAGTTACAATATCGAAATCGCACGCATCGAGGCCACTATCGGCCCGACTGTGACGCTATATGAGATTGTGCCTGCCGAGGGTGTGCGAATCGCCAAAATCAAGAGCCTTGAGGATGACATAGCCATGAGCCTTGCGGCGCTTGGAATACGTATCATCGCTCCTATGCCCGGTAAGGGCACAATCGGTATCGAGGTGCCGAACCGCAAGCCTCAGACTGTGTCGATACGCGCCGTGCTCGAATCCGAGGCTTTCAGTAATGCCAAGGAAAAACTTGCACTGCCTATGGCGCTCGGAGCAACTATCACCAACGAAATCTTCGTTGCCGACCTCGCCAAGATGCCTCACCTGCTTGTGGCCGGTGCTACCGGACAGGGCAAGTCGGTGGGCCTCAACTGCATTATCAGCTCTCTGCTGTACTCCAAGCATCCCTCGGAGCTGAAATTTGTGCTCGTCGACCCCAAGATGGTAGAATTCAGTCTCTACCGTCCTCTCGAGCATCATTATCTGGCGAAGCTCCCCGAGGAAGATTCAGCCATCATCACCGATCCGATGAAGGTGGTTGCAACCCTCAACTCGCTCTGCACAGAAATGGACAACCGCTACGAGCTGCTGAGTCAGGCCGGAGCGAAGTCGCTTGAGGAATACAACAGAAAGTACAGCCAGCGCCGTCTCAATCCCGAACAGGGTCACCGCTACATGCCCTATATCGTTGTGGTGGTTGACGAGTTCGCCGACCTTGTGATGACAGCCGGAAAAGATGTCTCCGTTCCTATCGCGCGCATTGCCCAGAAGGCACGTGCCGTGGGTATGCACATGATTCTTGCCACTCAGCGCCCGTCGACCGATGTAATCACCGGTATGATAAAGGCCAACTTCCCCGGCCGTATCGCCTTCCGTGTGATGCAGATGGTGGATTCAAAGACCATTCTCGACCGTCCTGGTGCAAACCGCCTTATCGGTCGCGGCGACATGCTTTTCTCGCACAACGGAAGCGAGGTACGCGTGCAGTGCGCATTTATCGACACCGAGGAAATCGAGGCAATCGTGGAACACATCGACCGTCAGACCGGATTCCCCACGGCATACCTTCTGCCTGAGGCTCCCGTGGCCGAGGATGGCGGTGGCGCAACTGTGGAAATCGGGCGCAACGACCAGAAATTCTTCGAGTGCGCACGCTTTGTGGGTACGCAGAATGTCGCTTCGGCCTCGATGCTCCAGCGCAAGTTCCAGATTGGATTCAACAAGGCCGGACGCATCATGGATCAGTTGTATTCGCTTGGTGTGGTAGGTCCGCCGGATGGCGCAAAACCCCGTCAGGTGCTTATGACTTCCGACGAAATCGAACGCATACTGTCGAGCCTTTAAACCATATCCTTTACCTTTGTGTTAGGAAGTTATGAAGACAGCAACCCGAACATACCGCATTATATTTGCCGCACTTTTGTTTGCGCTTGTCGGTGCAACCGCTTATGCCGCCGACACGGCTTCGTCGGTTATGAGCCGATGCGCGGCTAAACTGAACTCCGCAGGAATGTGTGAGGTGGCCTTTATCATCCGCGGTCAGCAAAGTCCCATCGCCGGCACGCTCACCATGGAGCAGGCCTACTTCCGGATGGACACGCCGCAGGTAAAGGTGTGGTATGATGGCCGTACGCAGTGGACCATGCTTTCCTCATCGCAGGAAGTGAGCATCACCGAACCGACCGCCGCCGAGCTTATGGAGACGAATCCGTTCACGGTGCTCAATTCATACGCCTCCCATTACAAGGCGATGCTTGTCAAGGCTCCTGCCGGAAAAAAGGCCGTGCAGCTCACGCCGCTCACAGGCTCGCCTTCGGGAATCAAGAAGGCGGTTGTCACGGTGGATACGTCCTCCTGGCTTCCGACAGCACTCAGTGTCACTTTCACCGACGGCAACGAGATTCGCGCCGAAGTGTCGAAGGTGACTTTCGGAAAGAAACTCCCGCTTTCATCTTTCCGCTACGATGCCAAACTTTTCCCGGCCTCAGAAATAATTGATTTAAGATAAAATATTATGTCAGAAACTCGTACCAAATGCCTTATCATAGGTTCAGGACCCGCAGGATTCACTGCGGCTATATATACCTCGCGTGCCAATCTCAATCCCATCGTGATTGAAGGACCCCAGCCCGGTGGCCAGCTTATCACCACCACAGAGGTGGAAAACTTCCCCGGTTACGTCGATGGCGTGGCAGGACCCAAGATGATGGAAGACCTGCGAGCACAGGCCCTGCGTTTCGGAGCCAACATCGTGCCCGGACTCGTTACCGAAGTCGATTTCTCCGACCGTCCTTTCAAGGTTAAGGTAAACGGTACCGACACTTACATCGCTGATACGGTGATTATCTCTACCGGCGCGTCTGCCCGTTATCTCGGTCTGCCCGATGAGCAGAAGTACATGGGCATGGGTGTGTCGGCCTGCGCGACATGCGACGGCTTCTTCTTCCGCAACCGTCCTGTGGCAGTTGTGGGCGGTGGTGACACCGCTTGCGAGGAAGCTCTTTATCTTGCCAATCTCGCCTCAAAGGTCTACATGATTGTGCGCAAGGATTATCTGCGTGCGTCCAAGGTGATGCAGAAGCGTGTTATGGAAAACGATAAAATCGAGGTTCTTTTCAACACCAATACGGTTAGCCTCTTTGGTCCGGAACTCCTTGAAGGAGCACGCGTGGTGACAAACAAGGGTACCGAGAACGAAAATGAGTACGCAATCGCCATCGAGGGCTTCTTCCTTGCCATCGGCCACAAACCCAACACGGGAGTATTCGCCGGACAGATTGAGCTTGACGAGCAGGGCTATGTGAAGACCATACCCGGCCGTACCGCCACCAATGTCGAAGGCGTCTTCGCCGCCGGTGACGTTGCTGACCCCGAGTACCAGCAGGCTATTTCGGCCGCAGGTATGGGTTGCCGCGCTGCCCTTGAGGCCGAGCGTTTCCTTATGCTCTACGAATAATCGGGATGGCAAAGATTCAGAAAACAAACGCGGCACGTCTGCTCGACCGCGCCAAGGTGCAGTATTCGCTCGTGCCTTACGAGGTGGACGAGAACGACCTTGCGGCGCAACATGTGGCCGACAGCCTCGGCGAGGACATCAACACGGTGTTCAAGACGCTTGTGCTCCATGGCGAGCGTGCGGGGTACTTCGTGTGTGTCATCCCCGGCAACCATGAGGTTGACCTCAAGAAAGCCGCAACCGTTGCAGGGGCAAAGAAGGCCGACCTGATTCCCATGAAGGATCTGCTGCCGCTCACGGGCTATATCCGTGGCGGATGCTCGCCCATAGGGATGAAGAAGCCATTTCCCACGTTTTTTCATGAATCGGCGCTTGAACACGAAAAAATATATGTCAGCGCAGGTGTACGCGGTCTCCAGATTGAAATCGCGCCTGCCGACCTGATAAAATTCACAGGCGCAAGCACCGCCGACCTTGTAAAACAATGATGAATACTTTCGGAAACATATACCGCCTTACCGGATTCGGCGAAAGCCACGGCGCGGCCATAGGAGGCGTTGTCGACGGCATGCCTGCCGGAGTTACTATTGACGAGGCTGCCGTGCAGCGCCAGCTCGACCGCCGTCGTCCCGGACAATCGGACATCACCACTGCACGCGGCGAGTCCGACAAGGTGGAGCTGCTTTCCGGAGTATTCGAGGGCAAGACACTCGGCACCCCGATAGGATTTATAATCCGAAACTCGGATTTCCGTTCGGCTGATTACGGAAACATGCGCGACGTGTTCCGACCCTCGCATGCCGACTACACATACAGCACCAAATACGGCGGAATCCGTGACTATCGCGGAGGAGGACGCTCTTCGGCCCGAGAGACTGCCGCAAGGGTTGTGGGCGGAGCCTTGGCCCGGCAGGCTCTTGAGAGCATGGGAATAGAGATATTCGCATACACATCGCGGGTAGGCTCGGTCGAGGTGCCTGTACCTTACACGGAGCTTGACCTGCGTGCGATCGACGATAATATAGTGCGTTGCCCCCATGCCGCCACAGCCGAGCGCATGACACGGCTTATCCGAGAGGTGAAATCGGCCGGAGACACAATCGGCGGCATTATCACCGGCGTGATAAAAGGTGTTCCCGCGGGATTGGGCGAGCCTGTTGCCGGAAAGCTCCACGCCATGCTCGGCGCCGCTATGCTGAGCATCAACGCTGCAAAGGGTTTCGAGTACGGAATGGGATTTGAAGGCGCGTGCCGCCTCGGTTCGGAAGCCATGGATAGTTTCTATCGTGGAAAAGACGGAGGCATCCACACCACGACCAACCATTCCGGAGGCATCCAGGGCGGAATCAGCAATGGCGAGGACATATATTTCCGAGTGGCTTTCAAGCCCGTTGCCACTTTGCTTCGAAAGATAGACACAGTTGACCTCGACGGCGAGCCTGTGACGCTTGATGCCAAAGGCCGTCACGACCCCTGCGTCCTTCCCAGAGCCGTTCCAATTGTCGAGGCCATGGCTGCCATGGTTGTGATGGATGCCATGCTCATGAACCGTTGTGCCACTGTGTGATGAATCCGTACTATAAGGATTATTCCGAATTTCTTTCTCAATTTTTCGAGGGAAAGGTTCAGAAACTATCAGTAGACCTTGCTCTCGGCTGCCCCAACCGTGACGGTACTTTCGGCACGGGAGGATGTATCTACTGCAACAATAAAGCGTTCAGCCCCGATTGGGAGAAGCGTAATTTCGGGGTAGTGGAGCAACTCGCGAAAGGCCGTGATTTCTTTGCGCGGAAATATCCGCACATGCGTTATCTGGCCTATTTCCAGTCGTACACCGGCACGCATGCCGCCGCGCCCTTGTTGCGGCGCGCATACAGCGATGCGCTCGCCGAGGAGGATGTCGTGGGTATAATAATAGGCACACGTCCCGATTGCATGCCTGACGAGATTCTGACGTGGCTTGCCGATGTAAATTCCGGATCGGGTGGAAAGAAAGTGTTTGTGGAATTCGGTGCGGAGAGCAGCCATGACGCGACTCTCGCACGAATCAACCGCTGCCATACGTGGGATGTGACCGTAGACGCTACCCGGCGTGTCGCCGGAGCAGGGATTCCCGTAGGATTGCATTTCATACTCGGATTGCCCGGCGAGAGCGAGGAAATGATGCTTGAGACCGTGCGCCGCGTCAATGATTTACCTGTGAGCACGGTTAAGTTCCATCAGCTTCAGGTGCTTAACGGAACGCCGCTGGCACGCGGAGTGGAGCGGGGAGAGTACGACGACCGTATCCGGTTCACGCCCGAGAGCTATGCCGACCTTTGCGCCCGCATCGTGGGCATATTGCGGAAGGATATCGCCATCGAGCGCTTTCTTGCCCAGGCGCCTCCGGAAATGCTTGTGGAGCCGCGCTGGGGACTGAAAAACTATCAGTTTGTCAGTCTGCTTGATAAGAGGCTTGCGTCCTTGCCGTAGGAGTGTCGGAACCCGCAGGAGAGCTGATTTCCTCGGAAGCTATATCATAAATCAGATCGGAATCGAGCAGTGTGAGCGTGTAGCGGACTTTGTCGCGCTGCATGCTGAAAACTTCGTTGAGCTGTTCGGTCTCCTGAAGGTAATCGTAAAGCTTCGGGGGCAGTTGGTCGAACAGAAGTACCTGCGGAAGCGGCAGTCCGTAGCCGTCGATTACGGTCCAGGAGCCGTCTTTGTCGAATGTAAGTCCCGCACCCTTGTTGATCCGGACATGATAGCTGTCGGAGGTCTCTGTTACTGAGTTGAGTTCGGAATTAGGGAAGTATTGCGATATGAAGTAGCTGATTTTGTCGGGCAGTTCATTCCAAAGGTCGCTGTGGCTGCACCTTGCCAGGCCTGCGGCCACCAAGGCAATCATAAAGATGTTAAGGTATCGTTCCAGGCGTTTCATTGTTTTTGAAATTTCATAAGTTATTATGAAACGATAACATTTGAAAGCGCCGCGTGGTTCAGCTTTTTAACCTATGTGAAAATCATCGGTTCCAGAACGACGGCATAAAGAGCACGAGAACGGTGAAAATCTCGAGACGTCCCGTGAGCATCAGCAGCGACAGAATCCATTTTGCAATGTCCGGCAGCAGGTCGTATGACCCTCCGAAACCTGTGATGCCTGCGCCAAGGCCGGTGTTGGATATGCAGGAGAACGACGAGAAAAAGGCGTCGATGAGCGGCACTCCGCAGGCTGTGAGCGCCATGCCGCCGCCAACAACCAAAAGCATGTAGATACACAGGAAGGCAATCACTTTGTTTACGAGGTCGGGATTGACAACCTTGTTGTTGACCTTCACGGAAAGCACCGCGTTGGGGAATATGCAGCGGTAAAGTTCGTTGTGGGCGTTTTTGAACAGATAGAGGATGCGGTCGATTTTCGCGCCGCCGCTGGTCGACCCGGCGCAGGCTCCGAAAAACATCATCACGAAGGTGAGCGAGAGCACGAATGTGCCCCAGTTCTCGAAGTTCGCCACAGTGAAGCCGGTGGAGGTGATTGTGGATACAATCTGGAACAGCGGCTCGACCGTGATGTCGGCCCAGGTGTGAGCCTCGCCAACATAGAGGATTGAAATAACGAACAGCACAAACATCAGGGCAATTATGCCTACGTAGGTGCGGAAGACGTCGTTGGTGTGCAAGTCGCGGAAATTGCCACGCACACATTTGAAAATTAGCGCGAAATTGACACCGCCGAGAAACATGAATATAATCAGTACAATCTCGATATATTCCGACTTGAAGGCTGCGATACTTTCGGCGTGTGTGGAATATCCACCGGTCGAAATCGCTCCGAAGGCGTGGCATATGCTTTCGAACAGGTTCATCGGCCCGAGCCAAAGCAGCACTATAAGTATCACGGTAAGGCCGAGATAAGTCATCCAAAGGCTTTTTGCCGTCTGGCTGATTCGCGGTCGGATTTTGTCGTGGGTAATGCCCGTGACCTCGGCGTTGAACATCTGTATGCCTCCCGAATGGTTTAGCATCGGGATTACGGCCAGGGTGAAAAGTATTATACCCATGCCGCCGATCCATTGCATCATTGCGCGCCACAGGTGTATTCCGTGGCTCATGTTGTCGATGTCGGTGAGCACGGATGAGCCTGTGGTTGTGAATCCCGACATAGCCTCGAAAAAGGCATCGCTGACCCCCACCGGGTTTGTGCTGCACATGAACGGTATCATGCCGAAAATCGAGAATACCACCCACACGGAGGCCGTGAGCAGGAAGCCGTCGCGCTTGCCCATGTGGGAGTGAGTGGGGCGCATCCATATTGTCAGTGCGGCACCCACCGCGCCGGTAGCGGCAGCCGTGAGCAGGAAGGGAATCCAGTCGCTTTCGCCGTAAATGGCCGATACGATGGCCGGGAACAGCATGAACACGCTCTCGATGATGAGCAGGATGCCTATGACTTTGAGAAGCATCGGCACGTTGAAAAGTAGTGTTCGGTGGTGGCGTTTCATGCTCGTGGACGGATCAACTGAATAATTTTTCGACTTTGTGGAGCGCTCCGGCAAGACAGAACACGAGCACGCGGTCGCCGGGGCGTATTGTCGTGTTACCGGTAATCAACATTCCGGCCTCCTCGCGGATGAGTCCGGCGAGAGTCATGTCGCGCGACAGCTTGAGGTCTTTGACCGGAGCCTGCGTGATTTTTGAACCGGGACGCACTTCCAGCTCAGCCACTTCGGCGTCGGCCAAGGCGAGACATTTCGATGTGGATGAGTCGGTGTCGAGCAGGAGTTGGAAAATGGTGCTCGTCGCAAGCAGTTTCTTGTTGATGACCGTTCCGATGTTGAGACCTTCGGCCTGGGATATGAACTGGATGTTCTCCACCTCGGCTACGGTCTTTTTCACGCCCATTTCCTTAGCGGTGAGGCAGGTGAGAATGTTGGCCTCGGAATTGGGAGTAAGGGCTATGAAAGCGTCCATATCGGCGATTCCGGCATCGGCAAGTACGTCGGTGTCGCGGGCGTCGCCGTGGATAATCTCACAGTCGGGACATTTCTGCGGCAGTAGGTGGCATATATCAAGATTGTCCTCGATGATTTTGAAGCGGAAACGGTCGGAAGCCATGTTTACGAGACGTATCGCAATCTTGCTGCCGCCCATGATGAGCACACGGCGCATGCGCCGCTCGGTCTTGCCGGTGAGTTCGATAAGGTCGCTCACGTGATCGCGGGTGGTGGTGAAGTAGAGAATGTCGCCCGGTTGCATGCGGTCGTCACCACGGGGAATGATTGTCTCATGGTCGCGCTTGATTGCCGACACGTGGAAGTGGCGGTTGGTGAAGGCGAAATCCTTGAGTTGCATGCCAGCGATGGGGGCGCCTTCACGGAGCTTCACGCCCGCGAGGATAATCTGACCTCCGTGGAGTTCGAACCAGTGGCGGGCCCACGAGCGGTTGAGCGATGTTATAATCTCCTGCGCGGCAAGGTATTCAGGGTAGATAACCCTGTCGACTCCCATGTGGTTGACATACTTGAGGTTGTCGGGGTTCATGTAGTCGTAGGAGTCGATGCGAGCCACGGTAGTCTGTGCTCCGAGGGTCTTTGCGATGGAGCAGGAAACTATGTTCGTTGATTCGTAAGGTGTGACGGCGATAAACAGGTCGGCCTGCGGTACACCTGATTCCCTGAGGGCTGAGAATGATGTCGGATTCCCGACCACGGTCATGAGGTTGTAGTTGGCGTCGAGTACGGATAGCTTGGCTGCGTCCTCGTCGACCAGCGTAATATCCTGCTCTTCGGTAGAGAGCAGTTTGGCGAGATGTGAGCCTACCTCACCGGCTCCGGCGATAACTATTCTCATGATTCTACTGTTTCACATTTTTCGGCGCACACCTTGGCTATTGCATTGAAAATGCCTCCTGCGTCGTAGCCGCATAGGGCGCGAAGCTGTGCCGGGGTGCCTTGGGTGACAAAGCGGTCGGGCATACCGAGCCGCACAAGTGGGCGCGACAGGCCTCTTTCGGTGAGCCATTCGGCCACGGCGCTGCCGAGCGCACCGTTTATTGTTCCATCTTCAACGGTGATTATCGGGCAGTCCTTGGCTGCGATGTGCTCAAGGAGAGTTGTGTCGAGGGGCTTGAGGAACATCATATCGGCATGTGCGGCATTGATTCCGAGGGTTTCGGCTGCCTTGTCGATGGCCTGTGCGGCATCATCGGCCACGGTACCTATCGTGAGTACGGCCACATCCGAGCCGTCGCGCAGAAGTTCGCCTTTTCCGATTTCGACCTTGTGCATCGGCGTGTCGGTGTCGACGGTTTTTCCGGCACCGCGCGGATAGCGGATCGAGAACGGTCCTTCGGTGATGTGTGCGGCTGTGTACATGAGGTTGCGCAGAGCCTCCGCGTTTCGTGGCGCCGACACGGTCATGTTTGGCACTGAGCGCATGTAGGCCAGGTCGAGAGCGCCGTGATGGGTGGCACCGTCCTCGCCCACGATTCCGGCACGGTCGATGCAGAACACCACCGGCAGGCGCTGGAGGGCGATGTCGTTGACTATATGGTCGTAGCCGCGCTGGAGGAAGCTCGAATAGATGCCCACGAACGGGCGCATGCCGTCGCGAGCGAGTCCGCCGGCGAATGTCACGGCATGGCCTTCGGAAATGCCTACGTCGAACACTCTCGCCGGAAGCTCCTTCTGCATGATACTGATTGATGTTCCGGAGGGCATTGCGGCGGTGATGGCAACAATTTCTTTGTCGGCGCGGGCAAGTTCGAGAAGTGTTTTTCCGAACACGTCCTGGTATTTCGGAGGAACGGGCTTCGTTTTGGGTTCGCTTTCGGCACGTCGGCCTGTCGCGGGGTCGAATCGTCCCGGGGCATGCCATGTGGAGGGGTCGGCCTCGGCGGGAGCATAGCCTTTGCCCTTGACCGTACTCAGGTGGAGGATGCGTGGGCCGTCCATGTCGCGTATGTCTTTGAGTACGCGAACCACGGTGGCTACGTCATTTCCGTCGAAAGGTCCGAAGTATCTGATGTTCAGCCCCTCGAATATGTTTTGCTGACGTGTGAGCAGGGCTTTCAGGCTGTTGTTGAAACGCAGCATAAGTCCGCGGCGACGGTCGCTCACCAGTCCGCATTTCTGAGCCAGACGGTAGATTTTGTAGCGTAGGTCGTTGTAGCCGGGAGAGGTGGTTAGGTTTGCGAGATAGGAGTTGAGCGCGCCCACATTCCGGTCAATCGACATGTCATTGTCGTTGAGGATGATAAGCAGATTGTTGGGCGTGTTGGCGGCATTGTTGAGACCTTCGAACGCGAGCCCTCCGCTGATTGATGCGTCGCCAATTACGGCCACGATATTGCGCCTCGGCTCATCCTTGTGCAGGTCGGCAGCCACGGCCATGCCGAGGGCTGCGGAGATTGAGTTGGAAGCATGTCCGGCGGAGAAAGTATCGTACGGACTCTCGTCGGGGTTAGGGAATCCGCTGAGTCCGCCCATCTTGCGGTTTCCGGCAAAAGCCTCGCGGCGTCCGGTAAGGAGCTTGTGGCCGTAGGCCTGATGTCCGACGTCCCACACGATGCGGTCGTAGGGTGTGTTGAAAACATAGTGAAGTGCTACGGTAAGCTCCACGGCGCCCATGCTGGATGCGAAGTGGCCGGGATTGACCGAGAGGGAGTCGATGAGGAAGCGGCGAATCTCGTCGCATACCTGCGGCAGTTGTGCAGGCTGCAGGCGTCGGAGGTCGGCCGGGGAGTTGATGCTCTCAAGCAAGGTATCAGTTTTGGTTTCCGGAGTATCGTTCATCCTTTTCTGATATATTTCTTGTACATGGGCACGAATATGATGATTCCCGAGGCCACGATCACAAAGCCCTGATAGAGGGTAAAGGGCTGTGAATATCGGATGATAAAGCCAACGAGAGCCAGCCATAATATGCCCAGAAAGACAAATCGCAGTATAATCGTATTCTTCATTTTACTGTCAGACCGGCCATCTTGGGCTGCGCATGACGCGGCGAGCCGGGCTGCGGCCTGAATTGCAAAGTTAATGTTTTTCTTCCATTATGCAAAACGAAAACCGGGTCACTTGCATTGTATGCGATTCTTGCTTAACTTTGCAGGTGGCTACTTGTTATAAATGTAAACACTTTTCAGCTTATGAAATATAAGATATTTACAGCGCTTGCCGCGGCGTGCGCTCTGATTCTGATGCCGTCGGCGGCCGAGGGTGCCGACCCTGTTGCCACGTCGTACAGTTTTGCCCAATGCGAGGGCTCGCTCACTCCGTATCCCAATGATATTCTTCCGGCTCCGTATCCCGACAGTTTGCGGGCTGTGTTCGTGAATCATGTGGGACGGCACGGCGCGAGGTATCCTTCGTCGGCGTCGAACTGTCTTGCGCTGCGTGCGGCTCTCGAACGCGCCGATTCAGCGGGCACAATCACTCCGCTCGGGCGTCAACTCTCGAAACTCAACGAGAAAGTCATTGCCCTGAGCACCGACCGCTGGGGCGCTCTCGACTCGCTCGGAATGGCTGAGCAGGGTACTATCGCGACACGCCTGTTTCTGAATTTCGCCGATATTTTCGCCGAGGGCGGTACGGTTGAGGCGCGTTCTTCATATTCGCCCCGCGCCATGATGAGCATGTACAGTTTCCTGCATCAGCTCGACCGCATGGACAACCGCATCAATTACGTCACCACTACCGGACGTGTAAATTCGGCAACTTTGCGGCCTTTCGATGTTGACAAGGATTATCTTCAATTTCGTAAGGAGGGTGTATGGAAGCCTGCTTACGACGAATACATGTCCTCGGCATGTCCGGTGACGGGCATACGCAAGGTGCTTGGCGAGCGATTCCCTTTCAAATCCGATGAGGAGGCGCGTTCGCTCGCGCTTGTCGAGTACTACGTACTTGCCGGACTTAAGGCGATGGGGCTTCCGTCGGAAATGTCCACCTTCCTTACTAAGGCTGAGGCCAACGCTCTGTGGTCGTGCTTCAACCTTCGCCAGTACCTCCAGCGCACGGCCACGACCGTATCGTCAGTTCCGGCTGATATTGCCGCTCAGCTTGTTCTCGACCTAATCGAGACCACCGATGCCTATATCGCATCGCCTGAGAGTGCTCCGGTGGGAGTGTTCCGTTTCGGCCATGCCGAGACGCTGATGCCCCTGCTGTCGCTTCTGCGCCTTCCCGGATGCTATTACATGACAAATTATTTCGACACGGTGGCACAGCACTGGTGCGATTTCGATGTTGTTCCGATGGCGTCGAATGTGCAGTTTATACTTTTCCGCTCCAAGACTTCCGGAAAGTACTATGTCCGTGTCGACCTCAACGAGAAGCCTATGGCCCTCCGCAAGGGCGATCCGTCGGTATATTATCCCTGGGGCGAACTCCGCCGCTACCTCATGAACTGCGTCCCGCTGTATATGGACACGCTTTAGATTCAGGGTGAAGAGTTAAAGGTGAAAAGTGAAGATAATGGTTTCCGCGAATGAAACTATTATCTTCACTTTTCACTTTTTACTTTTCACTCAAAACCTACTGTTCACTTTAATTCGTTTAAATTTTATTAACATTTCGGGGGGGGTAAACGCAAACGTTTGTTTAACTTTGTGCATCAATAACTTATGTGCAAATTTTAAATAAAACAACCTTTCTATGTCAAAATCATTACACCTTAAATCATTCTTCCTTATTGCGGTGTTCATGAGCATGTGCCTGTCGCTTTCGGCGGCTACTTTCGGAACAAGAGTAATTGTAACATCTTCTGACCCTGCCGGCGGAAAAGTTTGTGTGGCGAACGCAACAACAAAAAAGGGTCTATTCTCCTATACTCATACGGCTGCCCCCGATCCTGCGGAGAATGAGTATGCCGATACAAAAACCATAGAGTGGACTCATCCCGGAGGCGGTACGGCTTGTGAGTGTCAGTTCGCGATATATGCTATTGCAAATCCCGGCTATCGGTTTGTAAGATGGGAAGAGTCGGGCAATCAGTTGAGTGAGGATGCTAAATTTACCACAAAAAAGACTCATTATACACAGGTTCCGAACTACAATACATATAGCTATACAGCCGTATTTATCGCTGAAAATGCGGTAGATACCGAACTTAATATTCCTGTGGGCAAGGTTGTGCTTGACCCTGCGGCTCCCAAGGTGGGAGATGTTGTGAAAGCAACTGTGGAGACAAATAAAATTGCAGTCGGAGGAACCCCCGGCAATCCCAATATGATGGTTGCTTTCGACCATTGGGAAACTGGCGACGGAACTGTGTTGTCGCGTGACGTGGATTTTTCGTTCACTGTTGAAGCTCCGATGACTCTCCGGGCAGTTTACCGCAATCTCGGCGAACAGCCCGTGAAAGGAAAATACTACCGCATCCGCAGCGCGTTCAACCGTGTTCTTTCTCTCGAAGGAAGTTATAAAATCACTGTTACAGGAGCAACCGACATCGACAACAGCCTTATGCGTTGGGTAATGCCGCTTGACAACGATCCAGAAGTGTTCCATACCGGTAGCAACGGATTTGAGATTTCCGATAATTATCGTCCTCAGATTGTGGAGGCGTCGCCCAATACGGTATTCTATGTTGCCGAGGGGGTAACTTCCGGTACGAAGCTGACGAAAGTCTCGATTTCGAGTCAGGGAGCTAACTCCAAGAGCGTCACCGGTCAGACACTTGACATCGTTCCGATGGAAAACACCCTGTACGGCTATTACGGCATAAATGCCAGCACATTGAGCAGCGCGGGCTTCAAGACAGTCGTACGAGAAGGTCAGGGTGCGATTGTAAATATCTCGTCTTTCAGTACTGCCGACGTTTATTCAGCACTGGCCTTCCAGCCCATCGACGAAGAGCATATGGATATGTATTGGTTCGGAGCCGCGCCGGATGCGAGCATGACTTTTGAAGGCGGATACTGGACTTCGATGTACACCGATTATCCCTACGAGTGCCGCGACGGAGTTGAGGCTTATTACATAAAGGAAACAACTTCGGCCAACGGTACCGGCTATGCCTGCCTCACACGTGTGGAGGGAGATAAAGTACCTGCCGGTACGGGTGTGCTTCTCAAATGTTCCGGCACGGAAAGCAAGGGCAACCGTCTGCTTCCTCTCGACCCGTCGGCAGACATCGTACCGCTCGAGGGCAATCTTCTGAAAGGTGTGTATCAGCTCTATACATCGTCGGCAAAAGCCGGACGTGTAAGTTTCGATGAATCAACGATGCGCGTTTTTGGTGTTAATTCCCGTGGAGAAGTTGGTTTCTATAAATTGGCTGCCGGAGGGGAAGGTGGTCTTGAACTTGCTGCCAACCGTGCTTATCTCGATCTGTCCTCGCTTCCTGCATCCGCAAAGGCTGTTTCTTTTAAAATCGGAGGCATAAGCGGAATTGAAAGTGTTGAGACTGAGGATTCAACGGTAAGATTCGAGGATTCTGTCATCTACGACCTCAACGGACGTCGCGTGTCCGTTCCCGCCCCCGGAAATGTCTATATTGTCAACGGAGCGAAAGTGCTTTGGAAATAGACGTTAGATTCAGGGTGAAGAGCTAAAAGTGAAAAGTGAAGATAATGGTTTCCGCGAATGAAACTATTATCTTCACTTTTCACTTTTCACTTTTCACTTTTAACTCTTAACTTTTTACTTTCCACTTTTCACCGTGCCTTCAGGGCTTCGATGAGGGAGCGGGAGAGGGTGGAGGTGGTGTCGTCGGATTCCATGCGCCACACCATTGCGCCGCCGAGATTACGGTCGAGGATGTAACGGCACTTCTGCGATAGCGTGTAAGGTGTGTCGTAGGAGTAGACCATTGTTCCGGTGCTGTCTGCGATATAGGCCGCGCAGGCCACGGAGTCGGTGTGGGCCGTCATTCCGGGCAGTAGTTCGATGTCGCGCCAGTCGCAGGTCTTGTAAGGGGCTGCCCCGTGGCCGTAGAAAGCCAGACCATAAACGATTTTTTCCGACGGCACGCCTGCTTCGAGCATCTTCGCCACCCCTTCATCGCCGTAGGTCCATGTCACGAGGTCCGACTTATACAGTGGGGCGTTGTGGGAGTATGGCGGCTTACCGAGGTCGTAGTTCATCACGTTGTACCAGTCGAGCAGCGGGGTCATGTGTTCGAAGTCGGTGCCGTAGCAGGATGTTGCAATTGCGATAGTGAGAAGTTTGTCGGGGCCAATAGCCTTGCGTGTGTCGGACAGAAACGATGTGTAGTTTGCGATTTCCTCGTCAAGGGGAAGCGCTTTTTCGCCGCGTCCGGGCCATTCCCAGTCAATGTCGATTCCGTCGAGATTGTATTCCTCCATCACGCGCAGGAAGTCGCGGGCAGTCAATTGCCGCAACGAATCATTGCGGGACATAAGGCTGAGGTTTTCGGCCGGAGCGCCAACCGAAAGCATGATTTTCAGGCCGGGAACGGAGTCTTTAAGCGATGCCACATAGCGCAGGCGGTCGGGATTGGTGATTCCGATGCCGTTGAGGGAATCGTTTATGTATGCGGCGGAATATATTATGTGGGTATAGCCCGCAGGGTCAATGGGAGTTGTCGCGGAAGAATGGGTGTAGCCCGCGAGAATCTTTTGCGGCGTTTCCGGCGCGGGATTTGTGCGGCTGCAAGCTGTCGCGGCAGCTGCGAGCAGCAGAGAGAAGATGATAGATTTCTTGTTCATCGGATAATTATGCTTTTTTAAGGTTAGTTTGCGTAGGTATGCATTATTGTTGCACATCCGGGCGGCTAAATTTGCAGTATAATAAAGAAATACTCAAAAAACGCTCTCCCTATGGCAACAATTTCATCAAACGACATCGTGATGGCAACCGCTTCGATCCGTGGAACTCAGGTTGCATCGTTTACCTCCACGGGATTTTCTTCAGTTTCCGATGTACTCCGCGCTGTATTGTGCAATATCGGCACGGCAATCGGAATGGTGGATATTGATTTGCGAAACTCCACCCAGGGGTGGCGCGAACGGCGTTCGCTCTTCGTGCCCAAGACCCCGGGCGGGATGCAGTTGTCGCTGTTTTAATAAAGCATCGAGGCAAGCATGAGCATGGCCTCTGTGGTGGCGCGGTCAATCACGCGGGCGCGGTTTCCGGGAAGATGGAAGCATCGGGCTTCGGTTCGTTCGGGAGTCGAGGCCGCAATCCATACTGTGCCTACGGGTTTTTTGTCCGACCCTCCGCCTGGTCCGGCTATTCCGGAGGTTGCCACCGAGCAGGATGCTCCGGTGACGCGGCGCACGCCTTCGGCCATCTGCCTTACCGTTGCTTCGCTTACCGCACCGTCGGTGGCAAGCGTGTCTTCGCTCACGCCGAGTACTCCGGTCTTGACCGAGTTGCTGTAAGATACAACTGCCCCGACGAATACGTCGGAGCATCCGGCAACGGATGTTATGGCCCGGGCGATATTTCCACCGGTGCAGCTTTCGGCCGATGCCACTGTGGAGCCGCAGCGGCGCAGCCGGTCAATCAGGATTTCCGCAGCGGAGGCGTCTCCGTCGAAAATCAGATTGCGTCCAAGCAGTTTTTTCAGCTGCGCAAGGTTCGTGTCGAATATCTTGTCGAGTTTTTCGGCACAGTCGCAGGCTCCGTCAAGACGCAGGCGGATTAGTCCGGGCGTCGGAAGGTAGGCAAGATGAAGCTCGCGGGGAAGATTGTCCTCAAAGGCGGCGAGATATTCGGCGAGAGCCGATTCGGTGTATCCGGCCACCATCATTGTGTGGTGGAGGTGAAAGGTGTCAGGTTCGAAGCGGTTGCGCACTTTCTCCACCACTTCAGGCAACATTCCCTCCGTCTCAAACGGTACGCCCGGCATGCTCACGAGCACTTTCCCGCCGCGCTCGAACCACATCAACGGCGCTGTGCCGAAGCGGTTCTGAATCACGTCGCAGGAACTTGGCACTATTGCCTGGCGTCGTGTGAGCTCGTTGATTGTCAGGCCTCGGCGAGCGAAGATGTCGAGGACGTTGCGCTCCACATCGTCGTTCCACACAAGTTCTCCTCCGAAAATATCGGTGAGCACGCTTTTTGTGATGTCGTCTTTAGTGGGTCCGAGTCCGCCGGTGGTGATTACGAGCTCGGCCTCGGATGCGAGCGCCGATTCTACTGCGGATGTGATTTCAGCGGCGGAATCGCCCACGGTGACAATACGGAGCGTTTCCCAGCCTAAAGGGCCGAACGCGCGTGCGATTGCGCGCGAATTGGTGTCGGCGACCTGACCTAACAGTATCTCGTCGCCGATGATGATGATTGAAAGTTTCATGTGTCAGACTCCCACACGGGCGTAGGGTACAGCCGTATAAGGGCAGAAATCTTTGTCGAGATATTTGAAGTAACCGGCAATCGCCACCATGGCGGCATTGTCGGTTGTGAACTTGCGCTCCGGAATGAAGGCTTTTATGCCGCGTGCGGCGCAGAACTCGGCCACGGCGGCACGCACTCCGCTGTTGGCCGACACCCCTCCGCCTATCGCCACCTGACGCACTCCGGTGGCCTTGACGGCCTTTGCGAGTTTGTCGAGGAGTATGTCGATGATTGTTGCCTGGAGCGATGCGGCCAGGTCGGCCTTGTTTGCCTCGACGAATCCGGGGTCTTTGCGTAATTCGTCGCGCAGGGTATAGAGGAATGATGTCTTGAGTCCGCTGAAACTGTAATCCAGTCCGGGAATATGCGGTTTTGCGAATTTGAAACGCTTGGCATCGCCTTCGGCAGCGAGACGGTCGATGTGCGGGCCGCCGGGGTAGGGGAGTCCCATCACTTTGGCGCACTTGTCGAAGGCTTCTCCGGCAGCGTCGTCAATGGTCTGTCCGAGAACTTCCATGTCGTTGTAGCCCCGCACGAGGATAATCTGCGAGTTGCCGCCCGAGATGAGCAGGCAGAGATAGGGGAACTCGGGAACCTCGTCGTCGGGCTGCTGACGCACGAAATGCGACAGGACGTGACCGTGAAGATGGTTTACATCTATTATAGGCACGCGCAGACCGAGCGACAAGCCTTTGGCGAAACTTGTGCCCACGAGCAGCGACCCGATGAGGCCCGGCCCGCGGGTGAAGGCTATTGCCGAAATGTCCTGTTTCGAGAGTCCGGCGCGTCGGATGGCGGCATCCACCACCGGAACGATGTTCTGCTGATGAGCGCGCGAGGCCAGTTCGGGCACAACGCCGCCGTATTCTTCATGTACCTGTTGGGAGGCGATTACATTGCTCCGCAGAATTCCGTCGCTGATGATGGCTGCGGAAGTGTCGTCGCACGACGATTCTATACCTAATATATTTAGAGGGTGTTTCATAATATCTGTTAATTCGTGGGCGGTTTATCTTTGAGGGATTTTCCCATAACGATGCGGGAGTGTGGCAGTAGCCACTCGACCAAAGAGTTATGGGAAAAGCGCCAAAGAGAAACCGGAACTACGGTAATTTTAATATCATGTTTAAACGTTCTTATAACATTATCGGAAGAGGATGGTAATAATAAAGTTAGTGTCGCCTTTCCGTCTTCCGGGCATCTTTTGCGCTTCATTTCAGTCGTGTACATCCAGTACACTCCTTCAATTCAGCTCAAAATCTGCTCCGTAATACGGAACCCACGGATTAACACATATTATGAAACACCCTCTATTCATAATATCTATTCAGAATACGTAGCTTATTCCGAGTGAAACCTGAGCGTTGTCGTAGTTGTTCAGAAGGCAATATTTGGCCTCCAGCGACAGCTTGAGTGTTGAGGTGCACCGCAGCTCCACGCCGCCGCCAAGATTCACGCCGAAACGGTTGGCGTGGGTGGTGACATCGTTTTCTCCGGCTTCGTCAACTCCGTGGCGTCCCCAGGAGGTGTAGTTGACACCAGCCAAAGGGTAGAGGGCTACCTTGTCGTTCTCAAATCCGAAAGGCACGTGGGCGTTGACGTTCACTTCAAGTCCGTCAAGATCCTTGTGGCGGAAGATGATTCCCACTTCAGGCACCACGCGGAAGTGGCGGCTGAAGGTGTACTGGAAGACCAGTCCGGCCAGTGCCGATTGATTTTTGGAAACATATCCGATCTTCGGGCCAAAGGACTTTTCTCCCCTGCGCAGTTCGGCGTGAGCCGGCATTGCAGTGGCTATCAGGAGCACGATTGCGGTGAGTACGGTAGCGGAGAGAGAGCTGAAGCGGAGTCGGAGGTTCATGATGTGATTGGAGTGTTAGCTACGGGATTCGGCAAAGTTAGCTGTTTTTGTCGTAAATCCGTCAGATGAATAATATGATTTTATGTGATGATATACGGTTTTTAACTTAAAACAACATTATGTGGGCTTTGGTTCGGGAGCTGATGGGGGCTAATGGGGCTAATAAGGCTAATAGGGCTAATAGGTCTAATAAGTCCAATAAGTCCAATAAGTCCAATAAGACCTATAAGCCCCATTTGACCCATTTGCCCCAATTTGCCTTATTTGCCTAACTTGCCTTATTTGCCTTATTTGCCTTCTTGGCCCTATAACTATATTGCGTGTAGTTTTTACACTTTTTGGCAGATGAATCTAAAATAATGTTAATTTACGATGTGTATGCAGTGAGTTTTAAAAACTTTATTTAAATTAGCGGCACAATAAACAATCCTTAACCTTAAGACCTCTCTCCGATACCATAAATCCTTAAATCTATAACCCAACATACAACCCTCTCCTTACGCGTATAAAAACCTGAAAGAAAACCAAAAAACCAATATTAAACGGAAGCCACGCATGATGTGCCACGGCACTTGATGCGCAGCTTTTAAAATCAATCATCATTCAATCATATTTATTTATGAGAAAGCATCTATTTGTGACTCTTCTCCTGTTGTCGGGGATGCCTCTGAGCGGTACTTATGCCGCTTGGGCGGAGCCTCTGCCTCAGAGCCAGGGTCAGGCGGCCGTTACAATCACCGGTACCGTCCTTGATGAAAACAATGAGCCGGTCATCGGCGCAAGTGTCGCTCCCAAGGGTTCACCCAAGAGCGGTGCGGTTACTAACTACGAAGGTAACTTCACTATCAAGGTTGCTCCCGGAACTCCGCTTATCGTAAGCTATGTAGGCTACAAGACTGTCACTATTAACGCTTCCCGCGACATGATGGTGTATCTCCAGCCCACCACCGAACAGCTCAACGAACTCGTTGCCATCGGTTACGGTTCGCAGAAGCGTGCCAACCTTACCGGTGCCGTAGCAACTGTTGACGTTGCCCGCACGATGGACTCCCGTCCTGTTGAAGATGTGTCCCGTGCACTTCAGGGTGCAATCCCCGGTCTTACCATCACAACAACCAACGGTGACTTCTCTTCGAATCCCTCTATCAAAATCCGTGGTACAGGTACACTCTCCAACAGCGCCAAGTCCGATCCTCTTATCGTAGTCGACGGTGTGCCTGTTGAAGACATGTCATTCCTCAACCCCGATGACATCGCTGAAATCTCCGTACTCAAGGATGCTTCCTCTACCGCTATCTACGGTACTCGCGCTGCCTTCGGTGTAATCCTTATCACAACAAAGAAAGGTACATCGAAAGACCGCGTATCCATCAAGTACAGCAACAACTTCGCTTGGAACGAGGCTTCGACATATGCCAAGTTTGCCAACACTGTTACCGACCTTACCACCGCGCTCCAGTCTTATGCCCGCGGTATCGGTTCGTACGAATGTTTCGGTATGAACTACTGGGATGTTCTTCCTTATGCTGAAAAATGGCAGCAGCAGCACAACGGCAAGCCCTACACAAGCATTGTTGAACTTCAACCCTATCAGAATGAAAACAATGTAGGTGACTACATTATCAACGCCGACGGTACATGGACACGCTACGCCGACTGGGATACCGGCAAGACCCTCTTCCAGGTTGCTCCCGCCCAGAAGCATAACGTAAGCCTTGAAGGTTCAGTGGGTAAGACAAGCTACCGCGCATCTTTCGGCTACGACAGCAAGGAAGGCCTCATGCGTTACAGCCCCGAAAAACTCCAGCGTTACAACGCTACCTTCAATGTGGACACGGAAGTGTTCTCATGGTTGAAGGCCGGTGCACGCTTCAACTTCTCACAGCGCGAATATGATTCGCCCGACCTGCAGCGTAACTCCTACCAGTACATGTGGCGCTTCCCGTCGTTCTTCGAAACCTACGGTTACGTAAATGACGCCGACGGCAATCCCCGCTACTTCCGTAATGAAATGGGTATCCGCTCCGTCGCTCACCATGACGAGACTATCAGCACCAACACCCGTATGCAGGCCTACATGAACGCGACCATTCTTCCCGGTCTTACTCTTCAGGCTGACTTCACATACGGCGTGATGAACATGAACAGCTCTGCAGCTCAGACTCCCGGTACTCTGTGGAACAACTGGACAGCAAGTGCGTTCCAGGCATTTGACACCTACACCAGCACATATGCCGCACAGAGCAACCGTCGCACGACTATGTGGAATACCAACGTATTCGCAACATACGCCAAGACATTCGCTCAGGACCACAACCTCAAGATTATGGTCGGCGGTGCAGCAGAACGTTGGGAACGCAAGTACTTCTATGCTCAGCGTGACGGTCTTCTTGACATCGACCTTCCCAACCTCAACCTCGCTGACGGTACCAACTATAACGTGAACGCTTCTCACACCCGCAGCGCGACAGCAGGTTTCTTCGGCCGTATCAACTACGACTACAAGGGTATCTACCTGTTTGAAGCCAACGGTCGCTACGACGGTTCGTCCAACTTCCCCGCAAACGACCAGTGGGCATTCTTCCCCTCCTTCTCCGCAGGCTACCGCTTCTCTGAAGAAGGCTACTTCAAGCCCCTCAAGAGCTGGTGGAGCAACGGTAAGATCCGCGCATCTTATGGTCACGTAGGTAACGAAGCCATCGGTGACTACAAGTTCCTTTCCTCAATCGCTCAGGTAACCAAGACCAACACACACTGGCTCAACTCAGGCGGCCAGAAGATCAGCGAATTCTCCATGCCGACACTCGTGTCAAGCTCTCTCACATGGGAACGCATCATCACCACTGACGTAGGTCTTGACCTCGGTTTCTTCAACAACTCACTCAACCTCAGCTTCGACTGGTATCAGCGCGACACCCACGACATGCTCGCTCCCGGTAACCCGCTGCCCAGCGTACTCGGTGCAGATGCTCCCCTTACCAATGCAGGCGCTCTCCGCACACGCGGTTGGGAACTCGGTATCGGCTGGAACCATTCTTACGGCGATTGGGATGTTTACGCTAACTTCTCTCTCTCCGACGCCCGTACAAAAATCACCAAGTACAACTCTACCGACGGTGTGATGTACTCCTATGGCTACGGCTACACTCCCGGCCTCTACTACGGCGATATCCTCGGTTTCGAGACCGACCGCTACTTCGAAAAGAGCGACTTCACAGGTCAGAACTCTGACGGAACATGGAACTATGCAGCTGGAGTTCCCGACCAGACCGGTCTTGAAAAACTTGCAGGCTTCCACTATGGCCCCGGCGACGTGAAGTACAAGGACCTCAACGGCGACGGCAAGATCGACGGTGGCAAGGGTACCATGGACGACCACGGCGACCTCAAGGTTATCGGTAACGCAATGCCCCGCTTCGAATACTCACTCCGTCTCGGCGCAGCTTGGAAGGGCTTCGATATCGACCTCTTCTTCCAGGGCGTAGGCAAGCGCGACATGTGGGCAACAGGTTCGTTCGTAATTCCTATGGCAGCCTCCAACCTCGGTACTTTCGAACACCAGCAGTCCTACAACCGCTACGTTGTTGAATCCAACGCAGAACACAAGTATTGGATCACCGACTACCTCGTAGACCAGAACAACGACTATCCCAACATGGTTTCAGGTGCAGGTGCATCGGCAGGTACAGTATCCAACATCGGTCTCGGTCAGGCTAACTACTATCCCCAGACCAAGTATCTCATGAACATGGCTTACCTCCGCTTCAAGAACCTTACCTTCGGCTACACACTTCCCGCCGAAATCACCAAGAAGGCTCTTATCCAGAAAGCACGTATCTACTTCTCCGGCGAAAACCTCTGCTTCCTCTACAACGGTGTAGGCAAGTACAAACTTGACCCGGAATTGAACCAGACACACGCCGGTCTTATCAACGACGGTCTGGGTGGCTTCGGACGTACCGTGCCCATGATGCGTACATTCTCGTTCGGTATCCAGGTTACTTTCTAACTCTTAATACATAGATAACAATGAAAAAACTACATATTCTGGTTGCCCTCGGCGTTGCCGCTTCCATGGTAAGCTGCGATGACTTCCTTGATGACAACCGCAATCCGCTCTCGCAGCAGGTTTCCAGCGCTCAGTTCTGGAGCAATGCCAACAATGTGCAGGGACAGATCAACCGATTCTATGAAGAATTCTCCGGTTATGGCAACAGTTCCGGCTCAGGTCGCTTCTACTTCTCTTATCTGAACGACGACCAGGCCAACGCCACAAGTTCCGCCACAATCAAACCCTGGGACAATACCAACGTTCCCGTGTCTTCCTCAAGCTGGAACGATCCCTATGAAGCAATCCGCGGCTGCAACCTCGTGATTGAAGGCGTTGAGTCTAGCTCGCTCACCGAATCCCAGAAGGAAAACTTCATAGCTATCGCACGAATGATGCGCGGCTATGAGTACTATCTTCTCGTACGTGCTTTCGGCGACGTTCCTTTGGTAGAGAAAGCTCTCGACCCCGCTGACGAAGCAGAACTGTTCGGACCCCGTACAGCCCGCAACACCGTCATGGATTTTGCTCTCGAAGATCTCAACTATGCTATCGAGCACATCAGCACCCAGTCTTCGAAAATCGAATTCAGTGCCGACCTCGCCCGTGCAATCAAGAGCGAAGTTTGCCTTTTCGAGGCTTCTTTCGCCCGCTACCACAAGCAGGATACCCCCCGTGCCGAGAAGTACTTCCAGGAAGTTATCAACGCTGCTGAACCGCTGATTGATAAATATCCCATCGGCAACAACTATCAGGCCATCTACAACTCCTTCCGCACAGAACTCACAGGCAATGCTGAAATCATTTTCATGAAGGCTTATGAGAAGGACGTGCTCATGCACTGCACCGTCGACTACACCAGCTCTTCCAGCCCCGTGGCAGGTATGACTAAGGATGCTTTCGACCAGTATCTCTTCAAGGACGGCAAGCCCCTTGCGCTTACTTCCGAGAACAAGAGCGACGCAGGCAAGACTTATCCCCGTCTTGACGATGCCGGCAAGCCCATCAAGGATGTTTACAACTACTCCATCAAGGATGTGCTCGCAGTTCGTGACGGTCGTCTCTCGCAGACCATTGATACCGCTGTGTACTACGTAGGTCTTACTTACCAGCGCCCCAACTCGATGCCCATGACATCGCTCACAGGCTATGGTATCTGCAAGTTCAACAACCTTGAAATGCCTTACGACTACACCTCTACAATCAAGAACTACACTTGCGCACCTCTCTACTGGGGCGCTTACGTAGCCATGAACTATGTTGAGGCTAAGGCTGAACTTGACAAGCTCACCGACGCTGACCTTAACAAGACTGTCAACAAACTCTTCGCCCGTGCCGGTCTTCCCGCAACAACTGTTGAAGAGATGAAGAATATGAACGACCCCGCAAACAACATGCCCGGCGTTTCCAGCCTCCTTTGGGAAATCCGTCGCTGCCGCCGTTGCGAGTTCATCTTCGATGGCACCCGCTACTGGGATCTCATCCGCTGGCATCAGCTCGAACTCCTTGACAACACCGTTCATCCCAACGTAGGTCTTGGTGCTAACGTATCCAATGCTCCTGTTGCTGCCGAGAACGTAGGCGGCTACTACAACGCTGCAATGGGCGGTATCCGCAAGTTCGAAGAACGTCAGTACTTCTATCCCATTCCTTCCCAGCAGATTCAGCTTAACAACAAGCTGACTCAGAACCCCGGATGGAATTAATCAACATCTAAGAAAAGCGGGTCATTCGTGGCCCGCTTTTTTTATGTCCTATTGCGAATGATATGAAAAAAACTGTATTTTTTTTATTGTCGGCCATGGTGGCTGCCCCGGCTCTTTTTGCCGGTGTGGTGACAGGCCGTGTAGCTGACACGGAAGGACAGCCCGTAGTAGGCGTGCCCGTGTCGGACGGCTACGAAATCGTGTACACCGGAAATGACGGCCGTTACAGCATGAACACTGACAAGACGCTCGGTCTCATTTTCGTTTCAACCCCTTCGGGCTATGAGCCTGCAACGTGCCATGGCAACCGTCCCGACTTCTGGCGTCTGCTCACAACTCCCGCCGACGAACCCGAAACAGCCGATTTCGTGCTGCGCAAGGTGGATGACAGCCGTTTCACTTTCGTGGCTATGGCCGATAACCAGATCAGCAACCGTCATGGCGAGGTGAATTGTTTTGTCAATACAACTGTGCCGGATGTTAATGTTACGATTGACTCTCTCCGCATCGCAGGTCAGAATCCGTTCGTAATTCTGCTCGGCGACCAGGCGCATGACTGCTACTGGAAGCCGAACCGTTATGGCCTTCCGCAGGCTTACAGCGACATCGAACGTATCAACGCACGTGTGTACAGCGTGATGGGCAATCACGATCATGACCCTACGGCGATGAACGACATTGACGCCGGAGTCGAGTGGCGCCGCTTCGTCGGTCCGGAATATTATTCGTTTGACAAGGGTGGGGTGCACTTTGTGGTGCTTGACGACGAGGAAATCGTTGACAATGGCCCTACGCTGAGCAAGGATGGCGAGTGCGTGTACAAGAACAAGGTGCGCGCTCCGCAGATGGAATGGCTGCGCAAGGACCTTGAGCGTGTCGACAGCTCAACGCCTGTAATGCTCGTGATTCATGCTCCGCTACTGCCTTCGCCCGGAATGGATGCCGAGTGGAGGCTCGTCAACGGTCAGGAGCTCGCCGACATGCTTGCGCGCTTCAAGCATGTGGAGATAATCTCGGGGCACACCCATATAAGCTATGCTGCCGAAAAGGGCAATCTGCATGAGACGAATTATGGTGCCGTGTGCGGCTCATGGTGGCTCAACGCCCGTGTCGACCTCGGCAACGACAACAATCTCTGCCGCGAGGGCACGCCTTCGGGCTATGCAGTGTGGTCGTTCGGCAACGGTGACTTCTCCAACTATTTCAAGGGCACAGGCCTTGACCGCAGTGTTGTCATGCGCGCCTATGACCTTAATGAAGTGGAGATTGACGACGAACGTATCGCCGCAGAATTTGCTCCCGGCCGCAAGAAGACTAATGAGGTGCTTGTGAATGTATGGGGCTATGGCCCGGGATGGAAAGTAGAGATGTTTGAGCGTGGAAAGCCTCTCGAGGTGGAACGCGTGCGCTCGAAGGATCCGCTGTTTCTAATGTCATGCCCCGTGCCGTATCTCGCGCAGGGAAATGAGCTTATCGGCACGGTACGGCCGGTATTCTCATGGCATTTCTTCAAAGCCAAGGCGCGCAAGCCGAACTCGGATATCACAATCAAAGTGACCGACCGCTTCGGCCGCACCTATACCCAGACCATGCACCGCCCCAAACCAATGACCCTCTCAGTGGAATAAAGGGGGGCATACATCGTGCGGATTCGAGAATCCGCATCCGAAATCCATCGTGCGTCCGCAGGACGCAGATTATTCCGTAACCGGGTACGCCGTAGCCGCAGGCGAAGGCGTGCCCGGTTAATCACAAATATACATAGGCGTCCGAAGTGACGCCGGAATCAGAGTAAAAACATTCCCCATGAGTCACACGTCATTGACATACCACATTGTCTTCGGCACCTATCGACGCCAGTATGTAATTCCAATCCCTCACGAAAAAGAGTTGTATAAATACATTTTGCAACTATCCAACGACAGAGGTGTACATGTGTGGCGCATTGGCGGCATGCCCGATCATATACACATACTTTGTGATATCCCGGCCAAACTGTCAATATCGGAATATGTCAAAGTATTGAAGAGCGAGACAAGTAAATTCTTGAGAGTCAGTCCACACTTCCCAAATTGGATAAGGTGGGCCGAAGGATATGCAGCCTTCACGGTGGATTCATCCAATCGGGAAATAAGACGACAATATATCATCAATCAGAAAGAACATCACTCAAAAGTAGGGTATGTTGACGAATATCGCGCCCTGCTGTATGAGGCGGGTATGAATCCCAACGAATGTTTTACTGAAGAAGATTAGCTCTTGCGTTGTTTCCGAGGGTTTTGCAGAATCGTCAAAAAATGCCTTTGCTCTGATTCCGGCGTCACTTCGGACGCCAGTGTTGAGATATGATTTACCGGGCACACCTCCGGCTAAAAGCCTGCGGTGTACCCGGTTAGTTAATACTCAGCGTCCTCCGGACGCGTGTTGGCGACTATATCCGGTATATTTTCATGGCATTTCTTCAAGGCCAAGGCGCGCAAGCCGAACTCGGACATCACAATCAAAGTGACCGACCGCTTCGGCCGCACCTATACCCAGACCATGCACCGCCCCAAACCAATGACCCTCTCAGTGGAATAAAAGGGAGGGCATACATCGTGCGTCCGCAGGACGCAGATTATTCCGTAACCGGGTACGCCGCAGCCGTAGGCGCAGGCGTGCCCGGTTAATCACACATCAACATAGGCGTCCGGCTGGACGCCGGAATCAGAGCAAAAACATTTCCCTTATTTTATATCGCCTTACGAATCCAGGCGGCGGGAGATTTCTTTGATGGCGGGGGTGTAGCTTTGGTCGGGGGTGACGGGGACAACGCTGATATAGCGGCGGTTGAGCCAGTACTCGTCGGTGTCGGTGCTGTCGGGCTCGGTGTTTACAAAGCGTCCGGTGAGCCAGTAGAAGGGGTTGCCCGACGGGTCGAGGTAGCGTTTGTATTCCTCGCTCCAATGTCCTTTGGCTGCGCGGCACACACGCACTCCCTCGGGAGTTACCTTGGCCGGAATGTTGACGTTAAGACATATTCCTTCCGGCAGTCCCTGCTCGAGTACATTTGCCGAGATTGAGCGTACGAAGTCGGTCGAGAGGGTGAAGTCAGCCTTCATGGAGTGGTGCAGGAGTGAGAATCCTACGGCTGGTATGCCTTCCATGCAGGCTTCGAGGACGGCTCCCATCGTACCGGAGTAGGTGATGGCCGTGCCTGAGTTTGAACCGTGGTTGATGCCGGACAGAAGCATGTCGGGCTTGCGTGGAACAATTGCGTGCAGGGCGAGTTTTACACAGTCGACGGGCGTGCCTGTGACGGTGAACACCCTCACTCCTTCACGTCCCGGCAGCTCGCGGATGCGCAGCGGGGCGCCAACGGTGAGGGCTGAGGACTGGCCTGAATGGGGCTCGGCGGGAGCGACAATTATAACGTCGCCCATATCTTTCACGCAATCAGCAAGATGGTGGATTCCGGGAGCGTCGACGCTATCGTCGTTGGTGATAAGTATGAGGGGTCGCATATATGTGGTTGAATGTTTGTGGTTATATAATAATGAGGATTTCGCAGGCACCTCTGACCGGGCGCCATATGCCTTTAAAACATCTGAAGCAGGTGCAAAGTTAGTTAAAAAAGGTGATAGTTTTAAACATTTACCCCGTCTTATCAACAATAGCGTTGGTTTTCGTGGAACATTGTTTCGGAATACGGATTATTTTACGTTACTTTGCAACAGCTAACCACAATGATTCAAAAATGGGTAAAATCATAGCAATAGCCAATCAGAAGGGGGGCGTGGGAAAGACAACCACGACCATCAACCTTGCCGCGTCGCTTGCTTCGGAGGGTAAGAAGGTGCTCATTATCGACGCCGACCCTCAGGCCAACGCAACTTCCGGCTACGGGCTTGACCCCCGCGAGATGACTTCGTCGATCTACGAATGTATGGTAGACGGCTATCCTCTTGACGGCTCTCAGGTTGCCACCTGTATGGAAGGTCTGGACCTTATCGGTTCGCGCATCGACCTTGCAGGCGCCGAGATAGAGCTTATCAACAAGTCGGATCGCGAACGTGTGCTGGCATCGCTCCTCGCTCCTGTAAAGGAAAAATACGATTACATCATCATCGACTGCTCTCCGTCGTTGGGTCTTATCACTGTCAACGCCCTTACGGCGGCCGACTCGGTGATTATACCCGTACAGGCCGAGTATTTCGCCCTGGAGGGTATCAGCAAGTTACTTAACACAATCCGTATCATCAAGAGCCGCCTGAATCCGTCGTTGGAAATCGAGGGGTTCCTGCTCACGATGTACGATGCGCGCCTGCGCCTTGCCAATCAGATCTATGAGGAACTGAAAGGTCATTTCTCGGACATGGTTTTCAACACGGTGATTCCGCGAAATATCCGCCTGAGCGAGGCTCCGAGTCACGGCCTTCCCGCCTTGCTCTACGACGCCGACAGCCGTGGCGCCACAAGCCATATCCTGCTTGCCCGCGAAATCATCGCAAGGCATAGGGTGGGGAAGAAGGCTAGTTAGGCAAAAAGGCAAGATAGGCAATAAAGGCTAAATTAGGCAAGAAGGCAAATTTGGCAAGTTAGGCAAATTAGGTAATAAGGCTAAATAAGGCTAAAAGGTAAGTTAATTTTAAAATTTCAATAAGAAAGCAGTGTCTGTAAAAAGAAATGCACTTGGCAGGGGGCTTGATTCCCTGATTTCGATGGACGATGTGCCCGCACGTGGTTCGTCGGCCATAAATGATGTGCCTCTGGATTCCATAAGCCCGAATCCCGACCAGCCGCGCCGCTCGTTCGACGACGCCGCGCTTGAGGAGTTGGCGGCATCCATAAGCCAGCTTGGCATAATCCAACCGCTCTCGCTGCGCAAGACAGGCCCCGAGACATATCAGATTATCGCCGGAGAAAGACGTTACCGCGCGGCCTTGCTCGCCGGACTGTCGTCGGTGCCTGCATATATCCGAACAGCCAATGATGTGGAACTCACGGAAATGGCTCTTATCGAGAACATCCAGCGTGAGGACCTCAATGCGATAGAAATAGCACTTACATTCAAGAAACTCATCGACCAGTACAACCTGACTCAGGAACGCCTGAGCGAGCGCATCGGTAAGAAACGCGCCACTGTGGCAAACTTCCTGCGCCTGCTGAAACTTCCGGCCGAGGTGCAGCTCGGATTGCGCGACAAGCGCGTGGATATGGGGCATGCGCGTGCGCTGCTCACTATCACCGATCCGGCGCTCCAGCTCCGGCTCTACAACGAGATTCTGCGCGACGGGCTGTCGGTGCGCAGGGTGGAGGAACTCGCGAAGGCTTATCAGAACGGTGAGATTCCCGCCAGGAAAGAGAAAGCGGCCAAGGAGAAAGCGTCGTCGGCCGATTTTGATGTGCTCAAGAAGCATCTTTCGTCGGTGTTCCGCACTCCGGTGCAGTTTGCCTGCGATAAGTCGGGTAAGGGACGAATCACATTCCAGTTTAAAAACGAGGGTGAGCTTGAGCGCCTGCTGACGCTTTTCGATTCGCTCCAGCAACAATCGCAGTCGTGACATCTGAAGGATGAGAACAGGCAAGCAGATATATCGGCTTATGGTGGCTTTGGTTATGGCGGCGGTGGCTTTTGCAACTGCCGCGCAGTCGCCCCGCATGCCTGTGCGCCGCACCCATGAGCCGGCTACGCAGGATTCCACAGCCGTAATCTTCAACCAAGGCGGTATCGAGATTGAACAGACCGGTGCCGTACCGACATTGCCCACTTCGGCGGATTCGCTGGCGGTGGATTCCATTTTCATGGCCGGACAGGATGTGCAGGCGGAGTCGCCTTACGACCGCTGGGAAGAGCGTGAACTGGAATATAATCCCGACCCGACCCGTGCGGTGTGGATGGCGGCATTGTTTCCGGGACTCGGACAGGTGTACAACCGCAGGTATTGGAAAATTCCTATCGTCATCGGAGCGTATCTCGGCCTTGGCTATGCTACAACCTGGAACAACGGCATGCTCAACGACTACACGCGAGCCTACCGCGACATAATGGACAATGACCCCGGCACGAACTCCTACATGAACTTCTTCCCTCCCACCACGCAGGAGTCGGACCTTGACAAGACGTGGCTGACAAATGTGCTTCAGTCGCGAAAGAATTTCTACCGCCGAAACCGCGACCTGTGTATCATAGGCATGGTGGGCGTGTACCTTATAGCGATGGTGGATGCGTATGTCGACGCGTCGCTGTCGCATTTCGACATTTCACCCGACTTGTCGGTGGATGTGTCGCCCGCGATATTCCAGGAAGCCCGGGGCATGAAACCTGCCGTGGGGCTGAACTGGGCCATAAATTTCTGAAAACCGGAGCAGGGAGTCTTTCCCTGCCATTATCATATATAGATTTATAAAGATGAACGTGTTTCTAAAAAATAAATTCGCAACCGCCGCACTTGGAGCCGCCGCATATGTGTGGACGGTACTTGTTCCGGCTCCTGCCTCAGCGCAGAATGTGCTGCACATTTCCGATCAGACGTCAAATCCCGTGCTCATAATGCCGGAAAGTTTCGAGACCGATACCCGCAAGATGCTCGAGAACTGGTATCTCCAAAACTATGCCGTGCTCGATTATGACGCCGACTCGCGTCCGTCGGTGGATGTGACCGACGATGTGCTTATCGACCGCCTCGGCAAATTGCCCGCAGAGATTGAGATGCCTTTCAATTCGGTGGTGAAAAATTCAATCATGTTCTACGCCAACCGCCGCAAGCAGCTTGTCGAGAACATGCTCGGCCTGAGCCTGTATTATATGCCAATCTTTGACGAGGCTCTCGACCGCCATCAGATGCCTCGCGAATTGCGTTATCTCCCAGTGATAGAATCGGCTCTCGAACCTACGGCCCAGTCGCGTGCCGGGGCAGTGGGTCTGTGGCAGTTTATGAACGGCACAGCCACCGGACTTGGCCTAGAGGTGAACTCGCTCGTTGACGAACGTCGCGACCCGTATGTATCGTCGGACGCAGCCGCACGCTATCTCAAACAGCTCTATCAAACCTACGGTGATTGGTCGCTCGCCATCGCCGCCTACAACTGTGGCCCCGGCAACGTCAACAAGGCCATGCGTCGCGCAGGTGGCGGAAAACTCGATTTCTGGGCCATATACCCCTTCCTTCCCGCCGAGACTCGCGGATATGTTCCGGCCTTTATCGCCGCGAACTATATCATGAACTATTACAAGGAGCACAATATTTCTCCGGCTCTTGCACGCCGCCCTATCGTGACGGATACCGTACATGTGACACGCCGTGTGCATTTCGAGCAGATTGCCGATGTGATGGGTATTCCCGTGTCTGAAATCCGCACTCTCAATCCCCAGTATAAGAAAGACGTAATTCCCGGCGACATCAAGCCTTATCCCCTGATTCTGCCGTCGCTGCAGACTCTGGCGTATGTGGCTAACGAGGATTCAATCGTCAACCACAACACATCCAAGTATGCCCGTCGCGGCGTCGTGGAACCGGCTTCGGGCAATGTTACCGGCTCGGATGCCCGCGGAGAGTATGTCGATGAACTTGTAACGCAGTATCATACCGTGCGCAAGGGCGAGACGCTCTCATCTATTGCCCGTAAATACGGTGTGACGGTCGCTGCCATCCGCAAACTCAACAAGTGCGGCAAGACGGTCAAGCGCGGACGACGTCTGAAGATTCAGACTTACAAGCGCCGTTACATCGAGTCGAAGCCTGCCCAGCCTGTCGAGGCAGCCGACACGACGAATGTGCTGATTCCCGATATGCCCGCTGCGGCGCAGGATTCGACCGCTACTGTCGGTGAAACTCCTGCCGAGCCTGCTGTTGTTGCCGATACAGTGGCAACCACCGAGACCGGGCGTCGCGTGGCAGATGCTTTCTCAACCCCGGGCGCCGCTGAGAAATCCGCGCCTGCGGCCTCAAAAAAGAAATCGGCTTCAAAATCTTCGCCTGCGATGCAGTACCATCGTGTGCGCAAGGGTGAGAATCTGTTCAAGATTGCCAAGCGTTACGGCACTACCGTCGACAAACTCAAGGCAGCCAATAAACTCACATCCGATAATCTCAGTGTAGGCCAGCGCCTCCTTGTCCCGAATAAGTAATTACACAATAAACTCTCTTGCAATGAAACCGAATTACAAGACGCCGGACCTTGATCCGGCAGAGGTTGATCCCGTTGACCTCCCGGAAAATGCTTTTACCGAGCTTGCCGCCGACGAGACCTATCGCCCCGTCATGCACCCGGCTCGTGATTATGCCGAAGTGACACCTTATTCCGTAGGCGTGGGCCTTCTGCTGGCAGTTGTGTTCAGTGCCGCCGCCGCTTATCTTGGCCTGAAGGTGGGTCAGGTGTTCGAGGCTGCGATTCCTATCGCCATCATCGCCGTGGGGCTCTCCAACGCCCTGAAAAAAGACAGTCCTCTCGGCCAGAACGTTATCATCCAGTCAATCGGCGCATGTTCGGGAGTGATTGTTGCAGGAGCGATATTCACCCTTCCGGCTCTGTACATTCTCCAGACCACACATCCCGAGATTGTGGTGAATTTCTTCCAGATTTTCCTCAGCTCGCTTCTCGGAGGCGTTTTGGGCATACTTTTCTTCATTCCCTTCCGCAAATATTTTGTGAAGGACATGCACGGCAAGTATCCTTTCCCTGAAGCTACCGCCACAACCCAGGTGCTCGTGAGCGGAAACGGCTCCAAATCCTCTTCCGGAGGTCAGGCCGCAACACTTGTCATCGCCTCTCTGGTGGGTGGTATCTACGACTATATCGTTGCAACTTTCGGATGGTGGAGCGAGACCGTCACCACTACCGCCTACTCGTGGGGTCAGACATTGGCCGACAAGGCTAAATTCGTGTTCTCCTGCAACACCGGAGCAGCCGTGCTCGGCCTCGGATATATCGTGGGCCTGAAATATGCCTTTGTGATTTTCGCAGGTTCGATTTTCGTATGGTGGTTTATCGTGCCGCTGATGGGTGCTTACGGCGCTCCTGAAATCGCAGCCATGTCGCCCGACGGAATATACCGCGAATATGCCCGCCTTATCGGTATCGGCGGTATCGCAATGGCCGGTATCATCGGCATCATCAAGTCCTGGCCCATCATCGCTCAGGCTGTTGGTCTTGCCTCGCGCGAACTTCGCGGAGCATCCGGCAAGAAGGCCGAGGTGCGTTGGCAGAGCGATATTTCAATGAAGTATATCTCTTACTTCATATTCCTCGCGCTTGCCGCAGTGCTCCTGTTCTTCTATTTCGGCGTTATCGACACCTTCTGGCAGGCTCTCGTGGCTTGGATTGTCGTTACTGTGATTGCCTTCCTTTTCACCACGGTGGCCGCAAATGCAATCGCAATCGTGGGCAGTAACCCCGTGAGCGGCATGACCTTGATGACACTTATCATCGCTTCCGGAATATTCGTAGCCATCGGACTTAGCGGAACATCCGGTATTGTGGCCTCGATGGTGCTCGGAGGAGTGGTGTGTACGGCACTCTCCATGGCCGGAGGTTTTGTAACCGACCTTAAAATCGGCTATTGGCTTGGAAGCACTCCCCGCAAGCAGGAGAGCTGGAAATTCCTCGGCACTCTCGTATCCGCTGCCACCGTCGGTGCTGTAATCATGCTCCTTAACGACGTTTACGGTTTCACCGGCGACAATGCTCTTGCAGCACCTCAGGCCAATGCGATGGCTAAGGTGATTGAACCCATGATGATGGGTGGCTCAACGCCCTGGATTCTCTACATTGTAGGCGCTATTCTTGCCGTGCTCCTTAACTGGCTCGGCGTTCCCGCGCTCGCTTTCTGCCTTGGTATGTTCCTTCCGCTCTCGCTCAATACCCCGATGCTTGTCGGCGGTCTTGTGTCGTGGTTCGTTGGCCGCAGTTCCAAGGACGAAAAGGTGTGCAAGGCACGTATGGACCGCGGTACTCTTATCTCGTCGGGTCTTATTGCCGGTGGCGCGCTCTTCGGAGTGTTTGCCGCGCTCACAATCATGTGCGGATGGCAGGTGCCTGACAACGGCGGTGAGTTCCTCCCGCAGGTACTCGGACTTGTGGCCTACGCCGCAATCATCGCTTACCTTTACGTAAGCTCCTGCCGAGCCAAGAAGTCATGAGACACCGTCGCGAGATTCTCGCGATTGCTCTTCCGGCCATAGTGTCGAACATTACAACGCCGATCCTCGGCCTGGTTGACGTAGCTGTCACAGGGCATATAGGATCGGCGTCCTATATTGGGGCAATCGCACTTGGGGGCACTGTGTTCAACATGCTCTACTGGCTGTTCAACTTCCTCCGCATGGGGTCGAGCGGCTTGACGGCACAGGCCTACGGGCGTGGCGACGCACGATCTGTGGCGCTTGTGTTCTATCGCTTGCTGCTTGTGGCGCTTGCTGTGTCGGCGCTGATGGTGCTTGCGGGAGAGTTCTATGCTCCGACGGTGCTTCGTTTCATGGATGCCGGAGACGAGGCTTCCGCTTTGGCGCTCCGCTACTTCCGCATCTGCATTTGGGGCGCTCCGGCCGTACTGGCTACCTATGCCTTGTCGGGATGGTTTCTCGGCTTGCAGAATTCCCGTGTGCCCATGTGGACAGCGTTGATTACTAACGTTGTAAATATCGCTGTGAGTGTCACGCTCGTATTCGGCTGCGGATGGACTATCGAAGGCGTCGCAACCGGAACGCTCACGGCCCAGTGGATTGGCGCAGTGGTGGCCTTGACAGTGGCTCTGCGGAAGTTTAAACCGCGTATCCCCGGATGGAACGAACTGTTGCGTCTTCGCGAACTCGGAGCATTTTTCCGCATCAATGCCGATATATTCCTGCGCACGGCATGCCTGGTGGCTGTAACCGTATGGTTCACACGCGCCGGAGCGAGTCTCGGGGTGGATATCCTTGCCGGAAACGCTCTGCTGCTGCAACTTTTCATGCTGTTCTCCTTTTTTATCGACGGATTCGCATTTGCAGGCGAGGCGCTTGCCGGAAAGTACTATGGCATGGGGCGGCAAGACGAACTGCGGAGGCTTATCGGTCGCTTGCTCAGGATAGGGCTGTTGTGCGCGCTGGTGTTTTCTGCGGTATATTTTGTGGCCGGAGAAAGCGTTATGGCTCTGTTGGCTGAGGATGCGTCGGTTGTAAGTACGGCTGTGCGTTTTCTTCCGTGGGCAGTTGTGATGCCGCTGTGCGGGTTCTGTGCTTTTGTGATGGACGGAGTGCTCGTGGGGCTGACCGCCACGGGACGCATGCTCACTGCAATGTTCACGTCGATGATTGTGTTCTTCGCTGTGTACTTCCTGCTGCGCGGCACGCTGCATAACCATGCGCTCTGGCTCGCTTTCGACAGCTATCTCCTTACCCGCGGACTCATGGAACTGCTTTTGAGCCGGAAAGTGCTTAAGAGGTAGGGTGAAGAGTGAAAGGTGAAAAGTGAAGGGTTATGGGTGATGGGTGAAAAGTGAAAGGTGAAATTTTGAAAATAAATTTTCAAGTGAAGATAATAGTTCGTTCATCAAGAGCCATTATCTTCACCTTTCACTTTTCATCTTTCACCAAATCTCTTCCGCATTACACCTTTCACCCAATATCCAAAGTCTGCTACTGCCAGAAGAATTTTACTCCGGCAAAGTATGTGCGCGGTTGGGTTGGGCCGTAGAAGTAGCCTGAGTCGCGGAAGGTACCCTTGTCGAGGTCTTTCTGGAAGGCGTTGCCGATGTTGGTGATTCCGGCGCTGAGCTGCATTTTCAGCTTGTCGGCCATATCGAAGGTATAGCTCAGTTTCAGATTTACTTCCATAAACTGCGGACTGCGTTCGAGACGGTCGGCGCCGATGTAAGTGTATGGAAAATCCTCCGGAACATCTTCGGGCGCCGGGGCGAAATGCGGTACCCACATCCGTCCGGTGTAGATGCCCGACAGTGAACAGTCGAAATTCTTCAGCGGATTGGCAGTGAGTGTGAAGTAGCCGTAGAGATTCGGTGTGCGCGGCATTTCCTTGGTCGGTGCCACGTCAGGGTCTTCGCTCCAGGCCTCCGGTTGCAGGTATCGGCTGCGCTGGGCGGTGAATCCGGCCTGGAAGCTGAAGCGGGTCCATGTGAATTTCAGGTCAAGGTTGGCACCATAGACCTGCGCACCGTCGCCGTTGCGGCGCAGTTTCACGGTATTGCCGCTTTCATCGGTGCCAATGGCGTCGAGTACGAACACATTGTTGAGCCGGGTGTAGAATCCTTCGAGCAGAATGTCGGCAAGTACGTCGCCTATGCGTAGTTCCCAATCGGCCGAACCGCTGACGCTGTTGGAGCGTTCGGGTTTGAGTCCGTCGGCAAGTTGTATTATCACGCCTTCACCACCTACGGCTGTCACGTGGAGGTCTTCGTCGTAGGCCTGCGGAGCGCGGAATCCTGTGCTCCACGTCGCCCGCGCCTGAAATGAGTCGGAGGGGCGGTAGAGCAGGTTGAGGCGCGGACTCACGATGGGATTGTCGATGAGATTGTGGTTGTCGAGACGCAGGCCTGCCAGGAATGTGAAGTGTTTCATCTTCCATTCGTTCTGTACAAATGCCCCGAAGATGTGGACGTCCTGCTTCATGTCGCGTCCGTAGCCGGTCATGATGTCGTGGAGGCTGTTGCCCTGATACTCCAGTCCGGCGGTGAACACGGCGGGCGATACCACGACTTTTGGAAAGTCGGCGCTGAATGTTGCTCCTCCGACCCATGTCATGTCGGTCGTGCGACCGTAAGCGTCGGGATTCTGCTGCGCGCCGTAGTAGCTTGAGCGGTCGATGTGCTGTGCCGATGCGTACACATTGAGGCGGTAGCGGTAGTCGCGCCAGCTTTGGGTGTAGTTCATACCTCCGCTGTTGATGTTGTGCTGTGTCTGTTCGGTGATGTCGGTCATGAACGGCTCGAGGTCGAATTTGTTGCCACCGCGGCGGAATTCGGAGGTATTGTGATATTCAATGCTGAGACGGGCTGTGTGCGACAGGCGGTAGAATCCATTGAGCCCGAAACTGTTGAGGTTGAGCTTTCCGATTTCTGAAAAGCTGTCGCCGTCGCGGTCGTACGGGTCTCGGTGTCGATAGGTCTCGTAAAGGGCTATCCCGGAATTGCCTGATGCGGACACGACATTGGCGTTGGCTGTCACCACTTCTTCCCAGGAGTCTGTGCCGTCCATGTTGCTGATGGTCGTGCCGGCCTCGAATCGGTTGTCAACGGGGTCTTTGGTGATAACGTTGATTGTGCCGCCAACGGCGTTGGCTCCGAAAAGTGCCGAACCACCTCCGCGCACCACCTCGATGCGTTCTATCATGTTGACAGGCATCTGTTCCAGTGCATACACCCCGGAAAGCGAGCTTACGACAGGGCGGCTGTTGATGAGCACCTGCGAGTATGGGCCTTCAAGGCCGTTGATGCGTACCTGAGGGAAGCCGCAGTTCTGGCAGTTGTTTTCTACACGCAACCCCGATTGGTAGTTGAGTGTCTGCGCAAGGTCGGCTGAATTGACTGTTTCAAACAGCTTCGCGTTGAGAACATTTACCACCACAGGAGCTTCGCTGCGCTTCACGGCGTTGCGGTTGGCCGACACGACAACCTCGTCCATGTGGGTCACGGTGGGCTTCATGCTTAAAGTCACAAATGCATTGTCAGGCGAGCCGTTTCCAACGCTGACCTCTGTTTCGGCGTTGGAGTAGCCGACCATGCTTGCGCGGAGGGTGTAATGCCCCGGGGCGGTTACTGAGAATGAGAATTGGCCGTTTTCGTCGGTGACAGTGCTTTGTTTGGTTCCGAGAAGTGCAACCGAAGCGAATTCAGCCGGAACATTCTCGCTTTTGTCAATAACTTTTCCCTTGATGATATATTGGCTTGCAGCCGACAATCCTGCCGGGCACAGCACGGCAAGGAGCATGATGATTAAATGCTTCACTAAAAAACAGGATGAATGGATTCGACAATCTTGCGTCCGCAACCATGGGGCTGCGGATCAGAGGAAAGAGATTCGGATTATCAGGCTGCTGCCGGAGGGGCGCGAAGTCTCCCGACTTCAACAGGACGGTACTCAATAAGTGCTCGCAGCGCCGGGCAACCAAGTTTGGTCGCGTGCACATGAGCTTTTGTAACCTCCGGAATATCCGATGTGGAATCCATTGCGGCATGTATCATGAAGTCGATTCCCTCCATGGCATGCTCGTCGTGAGAGTGGGTTGAATGACCGAACAGGTGGGAGTGTACAACCATAGCACCATGCGCACCAAGATGCGTATGATAGAAGAAAGCCCTGCCTGCTGCAAAACTCAGGAAGAGTGCAAGCAGCAGTGCGGCTATTGTGGTCGTTTGCCCTTGTTTTAGTGTCATTCGTAAAAATTTCTGCAAAATTACGAATAAGCGGCCGCAATGCAAAATTTTATCAACAAATGTAATTGCAGGGGTGTAACAAACTTCATATTTTTGCGTCTGATTAATAAAACCCTTATATGGCAAAACGTCTGCTTGCAATCTTGTCCCTTGCTGTTGCTTTCTGCTCATATGCACAAGAAAGATCCGATAGCGTAAGTGCGTATTTGGATTCAATCAATCCTCAGATGCTCAATGAAGTCGTAATCGAAGCCCGCACCCAGAAAGTCGTGAAGAATGGTGTGGAGTATATCCCGTCACGAAAAACCAAGAAAACATCTCTCGATGCCAACAGTCTCCTGCTTAATATGCAGATTCCGATGCTTAATATCGACCCTGCGACGAAAGCTGTGACGACAACGTCGGGCAAGAGTGTGGCTATATTTATTGATTATGTTCCTGCGACGGAGCAGGATATACAGGGCCTCAGGCCTGAGGATGTGCTTCGAGTGGAGGTGCTGAACTATCCCGACGATCCGCGCTTCAAGGAAGCCACTCATGTGGTTAATTTCCTGATGCAACATTACGAATGGGGCGGATACACTAAACTCACTGCGGAAGGTGCGACTTTTGCCAAGGATAAGGTCGGTGGCAACGTATTCTCTCGCTTCGTATATAAAAAGTGGACTCTTGATGCGTATGCAGGCAGTGAGTGGACCCATTCCGACAATAATCCTTACAGCAGTACTGCAACCTTCCGTGATGTCAATTTCAATGGCGTGCATTACGATGAAATCGTGCGCAATTCGGTTTCGGGCACCAACTATCTGAGCCGGAACAATACACAGTACACTTCTCTCACGGCAAGCTACCGAAGCGAGAATTCATATATCCAGCATGCCGTCACCTTTGGCCGCACGGCTACTCCGGACACTCATTATGGCTCGGATGTGAGCTTTTCCGGCGGAGTCATTGATGATGCCGTGGCCTTCAACCGCAGTAACCTGCAGTCGCTTTATCCTGCGGTAAGAGGATATTATTATTTTTCATTGCCGAAGGATAATGTTATTGTGGCGTCTTGGAATTTCACATATGGTGCGACAAAACGGGGAGCTTTCTATCAGCTCGGCGACTATACACCCATTATCAACGACAATAGGGAAAAGGTGTACTCTCCCACAGGCTCATTGCAGTATTACAAGAAATTCAGCCATGATAATGCTTTCCGTGCCCAGGTCATGACATACAATACGGCTTACGATACACGATATTTCGGATCGGATGACAGCCGTCAGAAATTGCTTTCGTCGGAAAACATGCTTTTCCTTATCTATACTCAGAACTGGAAGAAACTGAGTCTTTACTCGCGTGTCGGAGCTTCGTACGTGATTGGCCGTGTGAACGGTATCACGACACTCCGGCAATGGAATCCGCGGCTTGGATTGCAGATGGAATATAATATCAGCGACAAACATTCGGCCAGCATAGAAGGGTGGTGGGGTAACTCGCATCCCGAAGCCTCTACTGCAAACAGCGCTTTGGTGCAGTCGAACGAGCTTCTGTGGCTTCAGGGAAATCCCGATTTGAGAAACACCCTGTTTGCATCGGCTTCTGCGAACTACACCTACATCCCGACTAATAAATTGGCACTCAGCGCGACTCTTGAATACGAAGGTAATCCGAACAAGCAGGCCTACCGCTTTTATTCCCTGCCGGGATACGACGGCCTTATACGCCAGTCAATCAACAGCGGCGATGCCCACTCTTATTCCGCCTGGATTTCGGCAAATCTCAAGTTGCTTGACAATGCGCTCAGCTTCAAGGTCAACGGGCAGGCTCAGAGGGTAGTTCTCACCGGCTGCGACGCTCAATCCATGAACCTGCTTTTTGGAAGTATCTATGCCCAATATTCAAAAGACAATTGGTCGGCAATGTTGTTCTATCAGTCACCTCAGAAGCAGCTCAACGCATGGAGCAACGGATTCCGCTCTAAATTCGGAAGTACTTATGGAGTGTTCGTCAATTATGCCGTGGGCGATTTCAAGGCCGGGCTGCAGTTCCGCAACTGGTTTGCCCGCAACTCTTATGTTGATTCTTATTTCAACTCTCCGCGATATTCCGAGACGGGCAAGGAGTGGAACGCGTCTCTGTCGCGCACAATCAGCCTCACGTTGACATATACATTCAACTACGGTAAAAAAGTTTCCTCAAACAACGAACAGCAATCTTCATCTTCAATCTCCTCCGCCATCCTTAAATAATCCGGCGAATGAAAATGTTTAACGCCCCGATGTCATGTACATCGGGGCGTTTTTAGTTTCTTCGAAGTGTGACTCTCTTACTAAGAGAGTTGCATAAATTGCATATCGCTGAAATACAACAAAATATACATTAGGTCTATGCGCTTTTGCTGACATATCGCTGTTTTCCGACGATTTTTTGGCGGTTCTGTGCGAATCAAGTGAACATGATGCAACTTGTGCGATTCAGCATTAATTCGTAACTTTGCAGCCGGAAAGCGGTGGAAGTTTATTTTCCACAGAACACACTTTCCGGGCACATGCAACTCTCTTAGTAAGAGAGTTGCATTAAAACGGTTCCGGCTAAAACGATTAGCGCTTGACAACCGCACTGACATATCTTGATTCAAAACCTCTTTCGTACCGTAAGACATTTCGACAGAGGGTCGGTAAGAATTGCCTCCACTGAGATATTATACTTTTTGTAAATACATAGCCAATGCTTTGATATGTCGGCGACTATATCCCTTCTTGCGATAGATTGGTTTCGGGTCAAAGCCGACGAGACCGTCAATGAAGCGGTAAGAAGAAGTCAGCAGCAAGCCATAGATTTACTGCAGAAGTTTTCCGGCGGAGAGACGATTACCTTTGAAGATATAGATGAGAACCTGCTTAACGGTTGGGTAGCGTGGAATTTCTATCACGGATATTCACATGCCACTGTCACCACCTACCTCGGAAGGCTGTCGGCTCTCTATGGGAAAGCGGTCAAGGACGGATTGGCACGGCCAAGCGAGTGCTTTACCGGGGTAAAGGAACGGCTTAAAAATCTATCGCCCGACGCGCTTGAGGTATTTTCGATAAAAGATTGTTTCGGCAGGCTGCGACGCCTTGTGCTCGCGGATTATTCAAAAAATCCGGCACTCCAACTGGCAAAGGATATCGTGCTTTTCTCCCTCTATAACGGAGGGTTGGCCTTTGAAAAACTTGCCAATTTTCAGAAAGACGGTTATCAAGGTGATGATGAGGCTGTTTCGGCAATAGTGCGCCGCTATGCCAAACCAAAGAACAAGTATCTCTTTCCGCTGAATCAGTCGGAGCGAACCCCAAGACAACTCGATAGAGCGGTTTCAGCCCTCTTCTGCGATGCGCTGAAGCAGGTCGGAATCACCCTGTCGGATTATAATACAGAAACTCCTGTCAACCTGTGGGCGCTTGTGGCTATGCATTGTGGAGTGCCTTCCGACGACATCGCAAGTTGTGTGAGCCACGCCGACACACCCTCAATCTTTTCATTCGCTGCAAAGCAAGACATTCCGCAGGCCCGCAAAACCGAAATTCAAAGCCGCATCGCTAAAATCCTGGCTAAAGACCCCGAAGACTGGTATGCGATGCAATTCCGCCCACATGTCACATATGACCGATTGCGCGACAGAATGGATTCCCTCGGAATAGAATTCATCCGGTCGTTCTACCCAATGGAGACAATCGTGCGGCGGATTGGTGGAAAAATAAAACAGGAACTCAGGCCCGTAACTCCCGGGCTGCTCTTCTTCAGAAGCAAAGCCGCCGAAGTGCCGGAACTATTCATGCAAATCGGCGATCTCGCCTGGGGCTATCGCTACACCCGCGACATCCGTAGCCCCTACGCGGTAATTCCCGGCTCTGCGATTGAAAAATATGAGCAGGCGATAGGTAAATTCGTCGATTTTGTAGACGCATATCCCCAGGGGCATCTTAAACTCGAAAGCGGCGACAAGGTAGAAATCATCGGAGGACAGTTTGCCGGGTATCCCGCTGTTTTTGAAAAAGAGATACGCGAGATTGACTCCGCAAACGAAGCATGCACACAGATTACCTGCCGTCTGAAACTGGTGGGAATGGATAACTTCTCATGGAGCGTGAACCTCGACCCACGCATGATGACACGGATATCCGACGACAGATTCGAACTGCTTGTCAACAACAAAGACTGAGGCCTGAATATTAAGCTGTGAGTCAGCCATTCACCGACATTGATACAATTCTTCCCGACGCAAATGCCATCGACTACACAAATGTCGAAGAAATTTGCGCCTACCGGCTTATGCTCTGCAAATTCCTTGAAAAATGCAGGGAAGCACATCCTCATACCGCTTCAGCCGATATAGCCCAAGAAATCAAGTGGCAGGCAAAAACATGGCTCTGCAACGTAAAACGCATTATAAGCGGAATCCTTGAAGGTCAGGCTGATATTGCATTGTCACCCGGAGCAATCCCTGAATTGTTGGAAGCCGGTGAATCCATGCGGGAAATTTCTCCCGAAGCCATGTCAACTGAATATATCAGGAAAGTCAGGCTTGAGCTGGCCGACCGCTTTGCACGCGGCGACCACAGCATATCCCGCACCGACATCGTAATCGGACTCCTCCGCGAAGCCGACCGTGACAACCGCACCCTCGACAACCGCTACTCCCTCTACGCCTTCACCGTACTCCAGCAATGGATTGACGAACTCTCCACCTTCGGCCGCTTCCGCCACACCCCCCTCCCCGAAGCCCACCGCCGCCTGAACTACCTGATGAAAGAGGACATACACCCATAGCCCTCTCCTTGCATACATAAGCGAAATAAAGTTCTGAAAACAAAACAATATCAATTTATGAATTGCATTAGAAAGGTCATAAGTAAAATTCATTCTATCCCTTTCAAGATAAAACGGAAGCTCAACTACGAAAGAATTGCTTCGCAGGTAACGAAAAAGGGAAAAAGATACAATTTTGAATTTGGGTCACTTGTGCTGCTCAGTGACGGTTCAACTCCCGAAGATATTGAATTAGGCGAATTTGTAACCATTTATGGTACTCTGCAGTCGCAGCACAAAGGCAAGATAATGATGGGCGATTACACTCGCTTAGGGCGTAATTCCGTAATCCGTTGCGTCGATAAGGTCGTGATTGGTTCATACACTGCAATCGCCGACAATGCCGTAATCTCGGATAATGGCAATCATCCCATCGACCCGGTATTCCGCCGCAAAATGAAGGAAGATCCTCTTGACGGCGACATGCGCCTGTGGAAACATTCCGACCACGCGCCTGTGATTATTGGTGAAAATGTATGGGTGTGCGAGAACGCCCGAATCAACCGTGGCGTCACCATCGGTGATAATTCCATCATAGCCGCCGGAGCTATTGTGACCCGCGATGTGCCAGCAAATGTTATTGTAGCCGGAGTTCCTGCCAAAGTTATCAAACAAATTTAACAGGTTTCCAAGTGGCACAGCTTAATTCCAAAAAGACAGTGATGAAGAACACGGCCATTCTATATGTAAGAATGGTTGTGACTCTGCTTGTCTCGCTGTACACCTCGCGTGTGACGCTCGAACTTCTTGGAATAGACGACTTCGGTGTTTATGGAGTTGTAGGCAGTGTTGTGGGGCTGTTTGGCTTTCTTACCAACACGCTCACAGCATCATTCAACCGGTTCCTATGTATAGGTATAGCTCATGACGACACCGTGGAAATGAGGCGCGTCATAGGAGCGTCCATTATAATACAGCTGATTATCATAGCAGGAGTCCTGCTCTTATGCGAAACCGTAGGTATTTGGTTCATCAATAATCATTTGGTTATAGCTCCGGAGAAACTGATGGTTGCGCACATCGTCTTCCAGTTCTCCATCGCGACATTCATAATCAATATTTTCAGGTCGGCCTACAATTGCATCGTCATTTCTTTCGAGAAAATGACGATATACGCCTATTTGTGCATATTCGAGGTTCTTGCCAAACTCGGTGTTGTGTTCGCTCTTGCGCTTTTCTCATCGGAACGTCTTGCATATTACGCCGCGTTGATTTTTATAGTTCAGGCATTGCTGCTTCTGGTATATATGATATATGTCAGGAAAGTCTTTCCCGAACTTAGCGCCGACATAAAAGGCTGTCGACCGTATGTGGGGCGTATGCTGTCGTTTGCCGGTTACGGATTCATCGGAAGTTTTGCCTTTGTAGCGAAAAATCAATGTCTCAACTTCATCCTTAACATTTTTGGAGGCCCGGTGCTAAATGCGGCGCGAAGCATAAGTTTTCAAGTCTACACTGCGGTCTATAATTTTGTGAGCAATTTCCAGACGGCCTTTTCGCCATACATTCTGAAGCATCAGGAAGTGGATAACGACACTACATGCAATCGCGATGTTGCTCTGTTTACCCATCTGTCTTTCGCAGTGATGGCCGTGCTGATGATTCCAATCATATTCGAGACAAGTCCGATACTTCATCTTTGGCTTGGCGATAATGTGCCGGAGTACACAGCCATATTTACCCAAATTATACTTCTGATAGGCATGTGCGAGGCAATTTCGTCGCCTCTCCAAAACATTATCTACGGTAAAGGCGACATAAAAGCCTTGCAAATCATATCATTTGTAGCTCAATTTGCAGTGGTAGGGCTGTCGTATGCCATGTTGCGGCATGGAGCCATCCCGGCGTGGGCATATTATGTTGATTTGGCTATAAACATCTTGCTCGTGGTAGCACGGATTCTTATTGCCGCTCATTTCACAGGACTAAAAATCCGATACTACCTCGTGAACACATTCCTGCCTATTGCCATTGTATCCGCGTTCGTGAGCCTGCTATATGCCGGTCAGGAAAGCCTTGGCATCAATCAACTGTTGCTTATAGCCATAGCTGAGGGGGGAATTGGCGTCTACGCCGTTTCTGTACTCCCCAAAGGAGTTTTTCTCGCAATCAAAACAAGATTTATTAAATGAGAACATTATTCAACCTGGTTCGCCTGCTGATAGCAATCGTTACTCAACTTCCGTTTGCCTTGTTTTATATTTTCGCATCCGGTAAGTTGAAAGAGGTTGTTAAAATAGATATTCATGCTAATGCGCTGAATAGTAGTGTTTTACCCCCCCCCGTAGGGTTTGCGGCCTTATGCCTGTTATTATTTGATAACCAATATTTTAAATCGCTCTACTGCCATCGCATCCGTCGGATGCGGCTGAGCCAACTGCTCCCTCACCGGCATTTTCTTCTCGAAATACCCTACGATGTCAGAATTGGCGCCGGATTAAAATTAGACCATCCATTCTCGACAATACTTAACGCAAAAGAAATCGGCTGCAACTGCCGGATAAAAAACAACATAACAATAGGAAATAAAAACGATGACGAAAGTCTGAGGCCGGTAATAGGCGATAATGTCTACATTGGTGCCGGTGCCATAATCATAGGAAACATAAGTATTGGATCCGATTCCAAAATCGGCGCCGGTGCGGTGGTGACGAAAGACGTTCCGCCGGGCAGCGTCGTCGTAGGAAATCCGATACGATTCTTATGATTAAAATTTCGTTTGTCATTCCTGTATATAACGCAAAATCAACAATACGAAGAACAATTGAATCCTGCCTGCGGCAGAAGTGCTCGAATCTTGATGTGGAAGTGCTGGCTGTGGATGATGGCTCAACCGATGGCAGCAGCCGGGAGCTGGACTCTCTGGCAGCGGAATTTCCTGAGTTGAAGGTCATACACAAGGAAAATGCCGGAGTTTCATCGGCAAGAAACACCGGCATTGACGCTGCAAAAGGTGAATACATGATGTTTGTCGATGCCGACGACTATCTTTCGGATAATGCCATCGCCGGGCTTGTGCTTGAAATGGCTTCCCGGGGCATCCAACTCCTTGCCCACGGAGCCATCGTAGAGTCACCTGATTCACCGGTCTCATACCTCGGCAACCCTCAGCCTGAAGTTATCTCCACCACGGTGTCAGGGCTTGAATATATTCGGGAGAATGAAGGACCATACAAGAAAGGACAGGTGAGCGGCGCCTGGGGATTTATCATAAGCCGGGATATAATCTTGCGGAGCCGTGTACGCTTTATCGAAGGATTGCCTTTCGGCGAGGATTCCCTGTTTTTCCTTTATCTGCTTCCTCATGTGCAGACGATAGCGACAACTGACCGGAAATTCTACCATTACGTGCAATGTCCCACAAGTGCCATGCACCGTCCGCACAGTCTCCGGAAAGTTGCCGGTGCGAGCCTGACACGTTGCATCCATAACCGCAGACTTACAACAATTCCTGAAATTGCTTCTGACAGTGAGTTATGCGATATCATAACTGCGCGTATGATACCTATCGCTTTCAGCCGGGTGTTTATGAGGATGTTCAGGGAAAAAACATCGCTTGCCGAATTCCGACGCATCAGGAAACAATATTCATCCGAAGGATTCTGGCCTTTGCCGGCACTCCCAGCCACCCATTCGCCGTATACAGGTCGGAAAGCCTTGATATATAATCTTCTTCGCCTGCGCGGGGTGTTTCCCATCCTGCTTGTGCTTAATAAATTAAGATGAAAGAACGCATTGCATTTATAGATTTGGCAAAAGGTGTGTGCATCCTGCTTGTGGTGCTCGGACACCTTGTGCCGGTATTCAACGAGAGTCTCACATTCGTATTCTGTTTCCGTATGCCGCTATATTTCTGCCTGTCAGGGCTGTTTTTCAAGGACTACGGTGGCTTCCGGAACTTCACGCTACGCAAGACCAACAAGATTCTCATTCCATTTGTAGCATGGTATCTCATAAGTTACGCGATATACCACATAGGACACTCTTTCTCTTCCAATGAGGCATTGTTTCATATTTCGGACATATTCACGACAAACAGTATCTTCAATATTCCGATATGGTTTCTGCTCTGTCTATTTTGGAGCAATGTGATATTCTATGGCGTAAAACTTTTCTGCCGCAACGAGTATCAGGTCGGCGTAGGCATACTTGCCGTTGCCGCAGCAGGGTGGGGGCTTATGTCGTTGAAAGTGTTCAACTTCCTGTATCTCGGAAGTGCTTGCACCTGCATGCCATACTTTTATATGGGATATGCCTTGAAACGTACTGCTATATTATATCCTGTAAAGCGTAAAGCATATATATATAGGGATTTAGCTATTATGATTGCCGCGCTTGCCACAGGTTGTCTGTTGGCTTTCATACCCGAAACCCCACCGCGCTTTATCTACTTCACCAATGAGGTGAAATATGGTAATCCTTTGCAGATCTATCTCTGTGGTGCATCATTTGTGGTTGGCATATTGCTGATGTGCAAGTTTATAAATAGGATTCCATTTGTATCATGGCTCGGACGATATTCAATTATCGTGCTTGTGACGCATATGCTTGTGGGCACGTTGAGCCTCGGTGTGATTGATCGCGTGCTTGGTCCCGGAGTGACAATGAACGTGAAGTATATGGTAAACTTCGCCGTTGTTGTGGCTGCCATGCTGTTGATAATTCCATTCTGCAAGAAATACCTCGGCCACATAACCGCTCAGAAAGATATTATCGGTGGCTCGTCGTGTGTTAAACCTTGCCGCTTGTCAAAATAAAAATCCTGATTATGTCATTTGCTATTACATATGCCACCGACAATGGCTACGCTCAGCATGTGGCTGTGTCGATATACAGCTTGCTCGAGCATAGTCTTGACCGTGCTGAGCTTGATATTTATATCCTCGACAACAAGCTCAGCAATGAGAACCGGAATAAACTCTCGCAGACCGCCGGAATCTTCGGCAAAGAAGTAAACTTTATCGACATAAGCGATATCGAGAGCCGTCTGCCCGAAAATATCAATACCGCCAACCTTTCAATCAGCACTTACTGCCGCCTTTTCCTGCCCGAGCTTATGCCCGAAGAGGTGGAGCGTGTACTCTATCTCGACTGTGACACTCTCGTGTGCCGGGATTTGAAAAAAATTACCGACGGTCTTGCTGAAGACAATTGGTATGTGGCCGGAGTCGAGGATACGATGTATCCCGAGATGAAAACCGGAATAGGACTTGCACGCAACGACTTATATCTCAACGCAGGAGTACTCTATATCAACCTGAAGCGTTGGCGCAAGGACAACCTTACGCAGACATTCCTCGACTTTATAAACAGCTACAAAGGACGCGTTCCGCATCTCGACCAAGGGGTTATTAACGGAGTGTTCCGTCATGGAAAGGTTCGTCTGCCACTGGAATACAATGTGCAGGCTCCGATATTCGCCATCCATGGTTATGATGACCTGATGAAATTCTTCGAACTTAAGGGATTTTATACTCCCGACGAGGTTAGAGCAGCCAAGGAATCGCCTGCGATAATCCATTACACCTCGTTTTTCGTGGAACGGCCATGGTTCCGATTCTGCATCCATCCTCGCAAAAAAGATTACCGCAACACACTAAATAAGACTGCGTTTGCCGGGGCGGAGCTTCAGAACAACCGAATTTCATTTCAACAAAAGTTGAAAGACATTTTTTTCAAATATTTCCAGCCACTTTACTTACGATTACGATGAACCGCATCATTATACTTGCGTTTGACTATCCGCCAAACAACGGGGGTATAGCGCGCCTGTGCAACGAGATTACCAAAGGTCTGGCAGCCCGAAAAGTTCCCTATCACGTACTCACCAATGTTGCCACATCTATCGAGGGAGAGCAGAACGTGACGCGTATTCCGGGGCGGCGCGGCGATGTGGAAATGAAGATGCGCTCATGGCTCAGAGCCAATACCACGGATGGCGACATTATCGTGTGCGATACTTGGCATCCGGCCGGTACGGTGGCTTTGCTTTCAGGCCGGAAATTCTATATCCTCGCACATGGAGCGGAGTTTCTGCCCGGAAAAACTTTTTTCCGCAGCAAAGTATGGCCTGCGTTCCGCCGCTTTGTCCTCCGCCGCTCGGAAGGTATAATCGCCAACAGCAACTACACGGCCAACCTTGTCCGTTCGCTTGCCAAAGGCCTTGATGTAACAGCCATTCCGCTGGCGATTGACGCGGAACTTTTTCATCCGACATCCCCGAAAAACACTTCCGACGATATAATCCGCCTTTGCTCTATTTCACGTCTTGAGAAGTTCAAAGGCCACGACTTCATAATACGGACAATCGCCCGCCTTCCGGAGAACTACCGGAAGCGTATCCTTCTTGAAATAGGTGGCAAAGGTCCGTATAAATCCCGGCTTGAGGAAATTGTGAAAGAAGAAGGCCTTGAGGATATTGTGACATTCCTCGGATTCCTTCCCGAAGATGGCATGAACGATTTCTACTCGAGAAATGATGTGTTTGTGCTGTGCACACGGGAAGAAAACGACGAATGTAATGTCGAGGGATTCGGCCTTGTGTTCGTCGAGGCTCAGGCGTGTGGCACGGCCTGCATAGGAACCAATGCCGGAGGTATTCCCGATGCAATTCACAACGGGCGCGGGGGATGGCTCATAAGCCAGGATTCCGAGGAGGAACTTTCCCGATTGCTTATGTCGCTGATTGATGACAAAGCCCGAACGCAGAAAGAAGGTGACGTTGCACGTGAGCGTGTTCTCGACGAGTGCAGTCAGGACAAGTACATCGACCGCTTCATCAAATCAATAAAACTCCGCTGATGTCAAGCATAGATATCCAGTATGCCCCGCTTCTCAACACGGCATACTATGTAATACTTCTTATCCTGTCGGTAATTGTGGCGGGAGGATATACACAGCGCAATGTTTTTTTCAATAAAAGCATTGCTTTTTTCCTCGGTGCGGCCATAATCATATTCCTGATGATGCGCCCCCTTACCTACAAGTTCGGGTTCGGAGACACCCAGGGCTACGCATTTTTCTTTGAGCAGCACCGCTATGCCTATGAGATGGATCCCAATGCCGGCGACATTGGCTATGAGTTCATTTCATTTATGCTGCGCGACTGTGATGTGACAATATTGTTCCTGACAATGGCCTGCCTGTATGTCGTGCCGCAGATTCTTGCCTGTCGTACTCTTACGCGCGAGCACTACGGTGTGATATTCTTTGTCATTGTCACCTCATTCTCCTATTGGGGCTACGGTGTGAACGGCATGCGAAACGGCGCCGCCTTGAGTCTTGTGATGTTAGGTATGGTGAAAAAGAATATCATTTGGACACCGGCTCTGTTTCTTGCGGGATTGTCGCTCCACGGTTCGGCGTTGCTCCCCATTGCAGCCTACTGTCTCAACTTCTTTTACAGCAAGTCAAAGACTTATGTGATTGTATGGTGTGGGTGTCTTGTATTGTCGATGTTTGTTGCTAACATGCTCACCGAGATAATCAATCTTGAGGACTTCATTGAGGATGACCGAGTGGGCTATCTCACCACAGAATTTGACAGTGAATCAAGCAGTAGATTCTCTTCCACCGGATTCCGCTGGGACTTTGTTCTGTACAGTGCCGTGCCGATAATCATTGGCGGAATCAACATTTTCAAAGTGCAGGTAAAAGACAGAATCTACCGATACCTCTACAATACTTACATCACCTGCAACGCCTTTTGGCTGTTCACCATTTACATCCCCTACAACAACCGCTTCGCCTACCTTTCGTGGTTTCTCTTTCCGGTGCTGATTATATACCCCTATGTAAGTAAGCCCGTGATTACTCCCGGAGAAACTGCGGTGACAAGGCGAACGATAATACTCAATGAACTTTTCACATTTCTGATGTGGCTTAAATAAGACTATGGATCAACTACCCTTAGTATCTGTGATGATTCCCGTATATAACGGGATGCCTTTGCTGCAATATTCCATAAAGAGTCTGTTGAATCAGACCTATTCACGATGGGAGTGCATAATCGTGGATGACGGCTCTACAGATGGCACACTCGACTACCTAAAGAGTCTGACCGATCCCCGTTTTCGGGTGTTCAGTTTCGGCAAAAACAAAGGTCGCGCCCACGCACGGCAAAAAGCGCTTGATGAGGCGCGCGGCGAATTTATAGCCATGCTTGATGCCGACGACCTTTATCATCCCGAAAAACTCGAGCGGCAGGTTTCATTCCTCGTGCACAATCCCGATGTATCGCTCGTTTCGGCCTCCATGTGTTCTTTCGGGCTAAAATGTGATGTTACGTATAAGAGGGCACAGGACGAGGGGATAAAAAAATTCGATGGCAACGTACCTCCACATGCTTCTTCAATGATGCGTTCGGATATAGCTAAAGGATTTAAATACAATCCGGCATTAAGATTGGGGGAAGATGCCGACTTCTTGAAAAAATATCTTACAGGCCGACAATACGCCCTTCAATCCGACATTCTGTACTATTACAGCGAGTTGGATTCTGTCACAAAAACAAAACTCAGGAAGTATTATACAAACGGAATGACCGCAGGCTTGAAAGAAATATCTTCAGGATTAGTTGCAAAAGGTGGAATTAGATTTCTGTTGAGTTTAGGAAAATATATTGTGGCAAAAACAGTGTATCCGTTTATTGACATAAATAAAATTCTGGAACGACGCGGTACACCATTGTCGCTTCAAGAAAAAAAGAATCTTTCCACGCTCCTGAAGCAAATATATCCTGAAGAGATAACGGCGAAACGAGAGGCAGTTTTATAATGAAAATCCTTCATGTGTTTACTCTTGCCACTACGGCGGAGTCTTTTTTTGACGGGCAGTTCGGGTATATTGCCGAGGGGGGGCATGAGTTGTCTTTTGTAGCTGCGACGGAGCCTGACCCCGGCTTTTGTGAACGCAATAGCATTACGTTCGATAAGGTTGACATAGCCCGGCGTATTGATGTTGTGGCCGACCTGAAAGCGATTCGGCGCCTTGCTTCGATGATGCGCCGGGAGCGTTTTGACGTTGTGGTGGGGCACACTCCGAAAGGTGCGATGGTGGCGATGATTGCTTCGTGGATTGCACGGGTTCCGATTCGCGTGTATTATCGTCATGGCCTGATTTACACAACGGCGAAAGGCTTGAAACGCACGATTTTCAAGACTGTTGAGCGGCTTACGGCTTGTTATGCTACAAAAATAGTGAACGTAAGTCCTTCGCTGAGCGCTTTGGCTGTGAAAGACCATTTGAACTCCGGTCGCAAACAGACTGTGATTGGAGCGGGAACTTGCGGCGGAATCGACGCCGGAAACACATTCAATCCCGGTTGTCTGTCTGAGGAGAAAGTTACTCAGGAGAAAAGGTTCCTCGGAATTTCAGATGATGACTTCGTTGTAGGTTTTTGCGGTCGCTTGTGCAGGGACAAGGGAATAGTTGAGTTGATTGAAGGTTTTAAGGCGTTCAAAAGTAGCCATCCGGATGCCAGTGCAAAACTTCTGCTTGTCGGGCCATTCGATTCTCGTGACATTCTTCCGGAATCAATCAAAAATGAAATTCAAGACAATCCCGACTTCATCGCTACGGGCAATCAGCCAAAGGAGAAACTTCCTCTGCTTTATTCGTTGATGGACGTATTTGTGTTTCCGAGCTATCGCGAGGGCTTCGGCATGTGTGTCATAGAGGCCTCGGCGATGGAGGTGCCGATACTCGTATCACGCTCCCACGGTTGTGTCGATTCAATCCGTGAAGGTCTTACCGGCCAATATATCGAAATCTCTGCGGAAAGCATATCAGACGGAATAAGTCGCATGTATTCCTCTCCGGAATTACGTAAAAAACTTGGCAAAGGCGGCCGACGCTTCGTCCTCGACAACTTCGACCACTCCGTTATGTGGCCGGAAATAATCAAACTTTATAATTCATTGAAATAATGAAGACTTTTTCAATGACCGACAAGTTGGGCCTGAAATTAATGTCCTGGCTGAGAGGTTATAATCATGAAAAATATTGGCGCAGAAGAAGTATCGTTGTCAATCCCGATGATAAGACGCCCTTGATTCTGAAACTGTACTATCTCTTTTATATAAAAAGGGTTGACGTAAGACTTGGATGTTCTTTCGGCACAAATCTCAACAGTGGTTCATATTTCGCCACACCACCTCATCTTCCTCACGGCCCTTATGGAATCATTTGTGGACACAATTGGCATGTTGGCTCGCAATGTACTATATATCACCAAGTTACGCTTGCCGGGGGGGTAAAATAGGGGACAATGTCATGCTCGGCGCAGGCTCTAAGGTACTTGATAATGTGACGATTGGCAACAACGTACGCGTAGGATTGAACGCTGTTGTTATCGAAGACATTCCCGACGGTGCAACCGTGGTACTTCCCCGTCCCCGCATTATCACAAAAGAAGAAAAAGAGAATTATAAATGAGATTAAGACTCCTGTCAATGGAAAAACTTGCTAAATACAAGCCACTTATTATCCTGCTGATGGTTTGTTTAACCATATATGTCATTTTACAGATTGGGTCGTGGCGTTTCTTTGAGAAACCAAATGAATTTGGCGATACAGCCGGATGGATTAACGGAGTTTTTTCAGCATTGGCTTTTGCCGGTGTAATCTATGCCATCTTCATGCAGAGGGAAGAACTTGAGTTGCAACGCGAAGAATTAAGAGAAACACGCGGAGAACTTTCCGCCCAGAGAGAGGAATTCCAAACCCAAAACGACACTTTAAAACGGCAGAGATTTGAGAACACATTCTTCAACATGTTGCAATTACAGCAGCAGATTACAGACAATATAACCTTCTCATATATTGTCAATAAAGAAAATTTCGGTTGGCAACACAGTAATACCATTCCTCGCTATTCTGAAGTAAAGATGGAATGTACAGGCCGGGAGGTTTTCCGCACTTCTTTTGAAGAAGCACCTCATGATTTGTCGGATGAAGAGAGCGTTTACGGAATGAGAGGGATGTTGAAGGAAAAAGGTATGCAAGGTTACGAGGATTATTTCACGCCAACTTATTTCGACCACTATTTCCGGCACATGTACCGAATCATAAAATTCATTGATACGTCCGACCTCATCAAAGATGATGACAGATATCAGTATGCCACACTTGTCCGCGCCCAGCTTTCACGGTATGAACTGGCATGGCTATATTACAATGGACTGTCGGTATATGGCAGGGATAAATTCAAACCCTTGATTGAAAAATATTCGCTTCTTCAAAACTTGAGACCAGAACTGCTCGTGGATGGTCTCAAACTTGACACAGAATATTCTGATAATGCGTTCAATCATATTTAAGCAATGAAATTATACAAGCATTTTTTTAAAAGGGCTATTGATGTTGCGGCGTCGGGCTGTGCGCTTCTGGTGTTGAGCGTGCCGCTTGCGGCTGTGACTCTGTGGCTCCATTTCGCAAATAAGGGCGCGGGAGCTTTTTTCTTCCAGGAACGTCCCGGAAAGGGTGGGAAGATCTTCAAGGTGGTGAAGTTCAAGACCATGACCGACGAGCGCGATGTCGACGGGAATCTCCTGCCGGACGCCGACCGTCTCACACCTGTCGGGCGCTTCGTGCGCTCGACTTCGATTGACGAGCTTCCGCAGCTTTGGAATGTGTTCAAGGGCGACATGTCACTGATTGGTCCGCGTCCGCTGCTGGTTCAGTATCTGCCACTTTATTCGCCCGAGCAGGCCAGGAGGCATGAGGTGCGCCCCGGAATCACGGGGTGGGCGCAATGTCATGGGCGCAATGCGATATCTTGGAAGAAAAAGTTTGAACTTGATGTGTGGTATGTCGACAATATTTCTTTCGCGACCGACTGCAAGGTTGTTATCACGACTATAAAAAAGGTTCTCGGCCGCGAAGACATCAACTCTGCCACATCGGCAACCATGGAATATTTCAATGGCAACAATTAATCTTTTCGGGGCAAGCGGCCATGCCAAGGTGATTATGGACATCATTGAGGCGCAAGGCGACGAGGTGGGATGCCTTTTTGACGACAATCCTCATTGCAGCGAAATAGGCGGCAAGCCTGTTTACAAGGCTTCTGAAGTCGATGTTACGGGTCCGATGATTGTAAGTATAGGTTCTTGCGGGGTAAGAAAACTTATCTCCGGACGCTACGATGTGGAGATGGCAACTGCTGTTCATCCCAAGGCTATTGTCTCGTCCTCCGCAAAGATAGGAGAAGGCACGGTTATAATGCCCGGTGCTATCGTAAATGCTGATGTATCAATCGGAAAGCACTGTATCATAAACACCAAGGCGTCGGTAGACCACGAATGTCACATAGGCGACTTCTGCCACATCGCGCCGGGCTGTACAATCAGCGGCAATGTGGAAATCGGAGAAGCAAGCTGGATTGGTGTAGGAGCTTGTGTCAAGCAGGGAATCAGGATTGGAAAAAATTGCATGGTTGGCGCCGGAGCAGTGGTCGTGAAAGACATACCGGACAATGTTGTCGCTTACGGCAACCCGGCAAGAGTCGTTAAAATTAATATTAATATGCAGAATATCAACGTTTTATCGGGGGGGGGTAATTCTCTCCCGTAATTTCACGATGCTGCGTAAATCCGTAATTTATGCAGCATAACATTCTTATCACCTCAGCCGGGAAGCGAGTTGAACTTCTTCTTGAGTTTCAGCGAGAGTTAGAGAAAATCAATCTCGAAGGCAAGGTTCTCGCCGTAGACCTTAATCCTCAGATGGCTCCTGCCTGTCATGTGGCAGACGGTTCATTCAAGGTGCCGAGGGTCACAGACAGCGGATACATCGACAGGCTCCTGGAGATTTGTGTTGGAAATGACGTTCGTGTTGTCATTCCCACGATTGATACGGAACTCCTTACGTTGTCGGTTAACCGCAACATGTTTGCAAAACATGGAGTGGAAATAATGGTGTCGTCGCCGGAATTCATCGCAACGTGTCGCGACAAACGCAGGACAATGGAACTGTTCGAGCGTCTTGGAATCCGCAACCCGGCTCCGAGAGACAAGAACAATCCGGAGTTTCCGATGTTCGCCAAGCCCTACGACGGCTCACTCAGCACCAATATCCATGTGCTGCGCAGTGCTGACGACTTGACTGCTGAAATACTTTCAGACCCGAAACTTATGTTCATGGAGTACATCGACAAGTCGGAATACAAGGAATACACCGTGGATATGTACTACGGGGTTGACGGACATGTAAAGTCGATTGTGCCGCGCGAAAGAATTGAAATCCGCAGCGGCGAGGTCAACAAGGGTGCGGCGCGGAAAAATTTCCTTGTGCAGTATTTGAAAGAACGAATGGAGTACATGCCCGAGATCCGGGGATGTATCTGCATACAGTTGTTTTACCGTGAGAGCGACAATGATGTGGTGGGAATAGAGATAAATCCCCGTTATGGCGGCGGATTTCCTCTGTCCTATTATGCGGGAGCCAATTTCCCGGCCAACATGATTCGGGAGTATATCAGTGGAGAATCAATCGTATATTCCGACTCGTGGCGCGACGGCACAATAATGCTCCGTTATGACTCGCAGGTGATAGTTTAATCTACTTTCACGCAAACTTAAATTCACATAGAATAAAAATATGAGAGAACGGATTTTGCTTTGTCTGGCTCATATGAGCGGCAAGGAACAGGATTTTATCAAGGAGGCTTTCGACCAGAATTGGGTTGTACCCCTTGGACCGAATGTAAACGGCTTCGAGAAGGACCTTGAAGGATTTGTAAACGACCGCGAGGGGGCTGCTCCCCTCAACAAGCAGGTCGTGGCTCTGTCGGCGGGAACGGCGGCTGTGCATCTGGCGCTGATTGCCTGCGGTGTGGGTCATGGCGACGAGGTGCTTGTGCAGTCGTTTACCTTCTGTGCGTCGAGCCATCCCATCACATATTTAGGTGCCACTCCGGTGTTTGTCGACTCCGAGCGTGATTCCTGGAACATGGATCCCGACCTGCTCGAAGAGGCCATCCGCGACCGCATCGCCAAGACCGGACGCAAGCCCAAGGCTATTATTCCCGTGGCGCTCTACGGCATGCCTTACAAGATGGACCGCATCATGGAAATCGCCAACCGCTACGAAATCCCCGTTATCGAGGACGCCGCCGAAGGCCTCGGTTCGCGCTACCGCGGTCAGGTTCTCGGCACTTTCGGCAAGTACGGAGTGCTCAGTTTCAACGGCAACAAGATGATTACTACCTCGGGGGGCGGTGCACTCATCTGCGACAACGCAGAAGACAAGCGCACCATCATGTGGTATGCCACCCAGGCCCGCGAATCGTATCCCTACTACCAGCACGAGGCCATCGGCTACAACTACCGCATGTCGAACATCTGCGCCGGAATTGGCCGCGGACAGATGACGGTTATCAACGATCACATCGCCCACCATCGCCATGTGCAGGAGTTGTATTGCGAGCTGTTGAAGGATGTCAAGGGCATCACGATGCACTGCAATCCCGCTCCGGAATACGATTCGAATTTCTGGCTCTGTACGGCTACGCTCGACCCTGAGCTGCGCGTGAAGGGACAGGAAAACGCCTATAAGGAAGTGATTACCGGCGCCGTCGGAGGAGCCGCAGGTGTGATTCATACCGCTTCGAGCGCCACAACCGACTGCCAGCCCAACGACAACGTCGAGGCCCTGCGCGTATGTCTCGACAAGGCAAATATCGAGGCTCGTCCCCTCTGGAAGCCCATGCACAAGCAGCCGGTCTACAAGGATGCCCCTGCCTACGTCAACGGCGTATCGGAATCCCTCTTTAAAGTCGGCATCTGCCTTCCCGCCGGCCCCTACGTCACCGACGACGACGTCCGCTATATCGTGGATACTATTAAGGAGAGTCTGATTAATGATTAAAGATTAAGGATTAAATTAACCTCAATCCACCTTATGCTAAGGCTCATGGGACTTTGTCCTGTGAGCTTTTTTAGTTTGCGTGGCGGAAGTCGGGAAAGGAGGAGGGGGCTGAATCTTGCAGGATGCATCAGAACTGTTATGAAATACTTTTGCTCTGATTCCGGCGTCCATTCGGACGCCAATATAGATATGCGATTAACCGGGCACACCTCCGGCTAAAAGCCTACGGTGTACCCGGTTACTGGATAATCGGCGTTCTGCGAACGCCCGTTTGCGGACGCGAATTTATTTGATAAATCAGATTCTGCGAACGCCCTCGTAATGATTTTATGACATTGACAATCAGGGTCTCTGTTTTTAACGTGCCAAAGGCACGTCCCTACAATTGAGATTACGGTTTCAGGTATTGATTGTGAAAAGCTATGGGGATAATAAAAACCCTGCCGAGGCTCGATTGCCTCGGCAGGGTTTTGAGTTTAGTTCAGGGGAATTCCTGCCCCTTTGTATCAGGGACGGAGGTATTTTACGGTCTTGACAGTGCCGTCGGCCTGTACTGCGCGGAGGATGTATACTCCTTTGACAAGGCTGCGGAGCTGGTCGAGAGCGGATGCTGCGTCGGTTTCGGCAACCACGAGGGCGCCGTTGAGGTCGTAGGCTGCCACGCTAACTACGTTTTCAACACCTACCACGCTTACGCCTGAACCGGGCTTGGCGTTGGCGAGAATTTCAATGTAGCTGTCGGGTGCACCTTCCGATTTCAGACGCACGTAGGCCTGATGCACGCCTACTTCCTCAGGAGTGAAGGTAACGGTGAATTTACCACCCTGAGCGGGAAGAGAGGGAGTGGAGAGGGCGAACTTGCTCGGATTGGAGCCTTCGAGGTTGAGGGCGATTTCCTGAGCGAGGTTAAGACCTGTCACAGTGATTTCCTCGGAAACGGCATCGGTGCCAAGCATGGTTTCCATTGCCATGCGGGGGGTGTCGACGCGGATAAATGAAACGTCTTCGCTTCCGTAGGTGAAGTCGTCGACATAGTAGGTTGTAACGCTGTTGCGGCCGCGTTCGGCGGTGAAGCGGAATCCGATGAAGAATGTATCGGCAAGGTCAAGGCCTTCGAGGTCAATCACGTAGTCAATCCATTCGTTATTGTAGTCGGATGTGGCGGGGATATTCAGGCCGTCGATTGTCTGATAGTAGATATCGTCGGGTACTGTTGCGTCAATGTACACAACCTCAAGAAGTTCCGGCACGGTTGATTCGGTCATGTACTGACCCATGATGCGGAACGAGAGCAGGCGGTTGGTGCAGTTCTTGTAGTCGAGCGCAGGCGACAGAAGCATCATCTTCACGGGAGTGTCGGAGTCGGCCTTGGAGTCGTAAGCGGTAATCTTGGCGGCGCTGTTGCCATCCACCTGATATGTCCACCATGCGCGTGTGCCTTCGAGAGCCACGTTTTTCCAGCCCTGGAGCGAGAGAACTGAGTTGTTGGCGGCAGCGGTGTCAAATCCTGTTGCATAGGATGCCAAAGGATTGGAGGCATCGAATGTGAGTTCGTCGCCCTGTTTTTCCTCGGGTTTCAGTCCTCCGGTTGTGGAGCCGTTGACGGTGATGGTAACTTTCTCAGCCTTGTCGGTGGAGAATTCGATGTCCTCGGTAAATTCGCCTTCGGCCTGGGGCGCGAAGGTGATTGTGAGAGGATATGTACCGTCCTTCATCATGGATGTGGAGCTGATGCGGAACGCGCCGTTGCTCTTGCCGAGCACCTTGACTGTGCCGTAGTCGAGACCGCCGCTGACTGTGTAGCTGATCTTCTGTTCGGCAGTTTCGCCAACGTTGGCAGCGAAGGCGGTAAGGCCTGTCTGATCCACGGTGAGAGTGGGCAGATTGTCGGGGTCGTAAGCCTTGCAGCGCATTGTTAGGCTCTGTGACAGCTCGGTGGGGGTAACGTCAAAGTTGATGTTGCAGCTGTGCGCGCCCTTGGTGGTAGGCTTGTAGGTGACGGTGATTACTGTCTCGCCTGTTCCTGCGGGAATTTCATCGGTGTCGATGCTGAACATTGCACGGTTTGTGCCGCCGAGCCATACCATTCCGGCCTTGGGAAGGTTCACGGTCTTGACTGTGAACTTGGCAAAGGGAGTGGCTACGTTGAGAGGATAGTACTCGTTGTTGTCAACAAGGAGTTCGCTTGTCACGTCGAGGGTTGTCTCTTCTTCGGGAGCCACGAGGTCCTCCGACGAGCGCATTGTCACAACTGCTGCCGAAGCCGATGTTGAGATACCCGTGATGCTGGTAGCGGCAGCGGGAATTTCCTTGCCGATAAGGTCGGTACCAGCGAAGGAGCGTGTCTTGCCGGAAGCTGTGCCCGACATGTAGGGGCTGCTGATGTCGAGAGATGCAGTTCCGAACACGGCACCTTCGGCAACATTGTTGAAAGTCACGTCGGAAACCTTTACAAGGCGGTTGAGATAATCCTCGGGGCTTGCTGCAAGTTCGCCGAGCGATACTTCGTTGGGTTCCTTGAAGCTGCCTTCGGCAGTCACTTCGCTCATGATATACATGAAGGGAGTCACGCCAAGTTCCTTGTCAAGAGCCATGCAGTAGATGTTAGTCACCTTATCGCCTGCCTTGACGGGACAGGTTTCAAATCCCATAAAACTGTAATCGAAGCGTACGGCGCCTGTCATGTCCTCGATGTAAACGGTAGTGTTGGGTTCGTCAACGTAGGTCACACGGGCCATCTTGCCGGTGTAGCGGTAGGTTGTTTCCCAATCGGTCGGCTTCATTGAGAGCGCGCGCAGGTTCACCTCGTCAGTCACGGGCACGACGTATATCTGAATAGGCATCGACACGGTTACGTCGCCGGAGGTGAGCGTGAGCACGTCGTTGACAGAGTTTCCGGAAGCGGGGTTGAGCGAAAGAGTGAGCTGTACGCCTGCACCTGCACAAGCCTCTTCAGCGGAGATTGTGCTTGCGGAAGCTGTAACCTCGCCGGAAGTAAGACCGCCGACGGTGATGTCCTCGGTGAGGTTTGTGCCACGCACTGTAATCACTGATTCGGATTTCTGGTGCTGATAGCAAGCCTCGGGGAAGGTGAGGGGAGTGGCGGTGATGGCAGCATCGGCGGGAGTCTCACCGCCTTCGCCTTCTTCAAAGAGGTCGGCCCATGTGGTAGCCACACGCAGGGCGCCGACCAGCATTTCGGGACATTTTACCGATCCGGTAGTTCCTTGACGCAGTGAAACTCCTTGAAGTCCAAGCGTTGCAGAGGCGTCACCGTTGGCAGTCGTGGAAATTAATGCGGCAGGCTCAGAGTCATCAATAACAGGGTTAACCCACAATGATAGAATGTCGTTTGATGAACCGTCGACGAATTCATAACTCATTACCACAAGGTAGGTAGTGTCAAAGTTATAAACTTCGTCAGTCTTTACAGCTACGCTTGTGAGTGGCGTAATGCTTTTATTCAGTCCGAATTTAAAGCCTCCATCCTCAGGACAGATGAAAAGACGGGCATATTCGGTTGAGCCGGTGTTGTCTGTAATACCTGAATATGTCGGGCTGAATAATCCAAGAACATACATGTCGGATGTTGCTGCCTGAATATTTACAAGAGCAGACATATATACCGTACCCTCTTTCAATGCCACATCATTGAAGGGCTTCTTCAAATCCTGGTCGTTAATAGATTCAGGAGTGAATTTTACGGAATATCCTTTCTGGGAAGTCTGATAATCCTGATAAGTGAGTTGGTTTGCAACAACCTGAATCGGATTTTGTTTGTTTGTAGTCTGCAACCAGCCGCCCTGACCGTAGAGATTTCCGAGGTTGTACTCGAAATTTTCGGTCATCAGACGCTCGGCACTTGCTGCCGACGGCAACGCGAGAGCCGCCGCGGCGATTACTGTCCCTGCGGCAAATCTCCGCAGACAGCTTTTGGCAGTTAATGTCATAATGTTACAATTTGGTTTATTAATAGATTGAATTGTTACCTTTGGATTGTTTTGATTGTTAGTGGAAAGCAAAATTAGTTCATTTCAGGGTAATATCCAAACATTATGCAAGTATTTTGCGGACTTGCTAATCATCAGACGCGAATAATTCGGATTATGAAGTAAAAATGCTTCCGAAACGCCGATGTGTGGTGCTCAAATTTCGATTTTGGGATTGCGCTTGCGGCGGAAAAGGCGACGCTTGAGGTCCTGGAGCTTGCGCCACTGGGCGCGTACGGCCACCCAAAGCCGCGAGGGCGACGAGGCGAGGTCGCTCGCCATCGGGTCGACAAAGGAGGTCAGTGCCGGGGCCTCACCGAACTGCTCAGGGTAGATAACCATGAGGTTGTTGTGCGAGAAATACTTCTGCAGGAAGGCTGGCATTTCGGCCATTTCAGAGGTGTAGGACACCGATTGCACGCGGGCGCTGATGACAACGAAAAGGTCGTCGTCGAGAATCTTGTTTGCCATCAGGATAAAGTCGTCCGACGATTCGAGCGTGCGGAATTCGCAGCGTATTCCGTAGTTTTCCTGATATATCACGCCTCGTACGAGGGGCTGGATGTCGCCGCGGCCGCAGAAAATCACGCGGCATCCAACCTGACGGGTCAGGTGCGCGACGGCTCGCACCCATCGGCTGAATCCGGTCTCGTATTGTGCTCCGGCAGGAATCCATACCACGATGCGAGTGACGGTGTTGACCGGAATAAAGCAGCGCGAGATTATAATCATCTTGTTGGTGGAGCGAAGAAGCTGTTCCACCTTCGAGCCGAAAAACGAGTCGATTACGGTTGTGCGTCGGTGCATGCCGAGCATTACCTCCGTGATGTCGCGTTCCTCGATAGCGTTGAGTACGCCGGTCACGGTGTTGAGATCGTAGCGTTCGAGAGTCTTGATTTCCACGTCGGCCATCGCTCCGGTTTTGCGTGCTTCTTCAAGCGACATTGCCGACACGGCTTTGGCCGCCGGGGAGTTCTCGTTGCGCACGTGCAGGGCGTAGAAACTGTGGCGTCCGCGGTCGTTGCGCATCAGCACGGCCATTTCCACAAGTCCCGGCGCTGTCAGGCTGTTGGCAACGGGGATGAGCGTGTTATTGACGCGGGTATGCTTTATCACATCATCGCCTTCGTCGGAAATCATCTTCACTTTCAGCCGCGCAGCCGCTCCGGAGGTTATTATCGGGGCGATGGCGCAGGTGACAAGAATCACGAGAATGGTACTGTTCAATATCGTTTCGTCGAACATTCCCATATTGTACCCGAGGGTGACAACGGCCAGCGCCACAGCAGTGTGTGCGGCTGTGAGTCCGAAGAGCACGTTTCCGCTGTAACGGTCGAGCCGGTTGATTCGGGTCGCGATAAATGCCGGAAGCCATTTGCTCACGAGAGCCACGGCAAGCATTATCGAGGCGGTACCGACGGTGCCGGGATGTGCCAGCACGCGCACGTTTATCATCATACCCACGCTTATGAGGAAGTAGGGGATGAACAAGGCGTTGCCTACAAATTCGATGGAACTCATCAGCGGCGACGCCACCGGGACGTAGCGGTTGAGGATAAGTCCGGCAAGGAAGGCTCCGAGCACGGCTTCAAGTCCGATGGCTTGGGCTGTGCAGGCGGCCAAAAACACAAGCGCGAGCACGAAAACGAACTGCGTTACCTTATCGCTGTAATGCTTGAAGAAATAACGTGTTATCCTCGGATATAGGTAGAGCAGGGCGAGCGACCATATAAGCAGGCGTCCGGCGAGCCACAACAGCTCCAGCACATCGAACGCGCCAGTTCGCCGGACATTCACAGTGGCAGCGAGCACGAGCAGGGCGCCTATCACGGCGATAATAGTACCCACGATGGCAATAAGCACCGCCGGGGCGCGGGTGATGCCGAAGCGGGCAGCCACAGGATAGGATATGAGGGTGTGCGAGGCATACATTGCCCCCAGGAGCATGGATGTGAGCCAGTCGAGCCGCAGCAGGAAAACGCTCGTGAGCACGCCTACAATCAGTGGAATAAACAGTGTGAGAACTCCGAAGAGCAGTCCGCGGCGCAGATTGAGCCGCAGATGGTACATGTCAATTTCGAGGCCTGCGAGGAACATCAGGTACAGAAGTCCTACCTGCCCGAATATGGCGAAACTCGAATCGTTGTCGAGCACATTGAATCCGTATGGCCCAATCACCACACCTGCCACAATCATTCCAATTATGTGCGGGATTCTGAGTTTGTTCAGAATCAAGGGCGCAAAAAGGATGATTGCCAGTACGATAAGGAATATCTGCACCGGCTGCGACACAAGGGGATGTATCAGGGGTATCACAGTACGGATTCGGAGTATTTTATAACATTCTCCAACGAGACATGATGTACAGAGCAATCTGCACAGCGTTGAGGGCGGCGCCTTTCTTGATCTGGTCGCTCACGGCCCAGAACGAGAGTCCGCGCGGATTGGCGAGGTCGGCACGCACGCGTCCTACGAATACGGGGTCGAGTCCGGCGGCATCAAGCGGCATGGGATACACCTTTTCGGCAGGATTGTCGAGAAGCACCACGCCATCGGCCTTGGCAAATGCCTCGCGGGCCTGCTCAACGGTGATGGCGTCGCGGGTCTCCACCCAGATAGCCTCGCTGTGGGCGCGCATGACAGGCACGCGCACGCAGGTGGCGCTCACCTCAAGCTCGGGAGCGTGCATGATTTTCTTGGTCTCAAGGTGCATTTTCATTTCCTCCTTGGTGTAGCCGTTGTCGGTGAACACGTCGATGTGGGGGATGAGATTATAGGCGAGCTGCCAGGCGAATTTGTTGACCTCGGGAGTCTCGCCGTCGGCGATGCTGCGGTGCTGCTGTTCAAGCTCCTGCATCGCGGCTGCACCGGCACCTGAAGCTGCTTGGTAAGTAGCCACATGCACGCGGCTTATGGGTGAGAGGTCGTTGATGGGCTTGAGAGCCACGACCATCTGTATTGTTGTGCAGTTGGGGTTGGCGATGATGCCGCGCGGAGCCGTGAGGGCGTCGTCGCCGTTTACCTCGGGTACAACCAAAGGCACATCAGCGTCCATGCGGAATGCGCTCGAATTGTCAATCATGATGGCACCGCCGGCAGTGATTATGTCGGCATATTCACGCGATACGGAAGCTCCGGCCGAAACGAAAGCGAAGTCAACACCCTTGAAATCATTGGGATTGGCGGTCAGCTCTTTCACGGTATATGATTGTCCGCGGAAGGTATAGCTTGTGCCGGCACTGCGCTTGGAGCCGAAAAGAAGCAGATTGTCCACCGGAAAATTCTGCTCGTCGAGCACTCGGAGAAATTCCTGTCCAACGGCGCCCGAGGCGCCCACGATTGCTACATTCATTTTATACTATAAGCGATTAATCTTCTTTCAAATTCAAATTAATGTGCAAAGTTAACTTATTTTTTCGTAAAATTGCATCATGATTCGGCTATAAGTTGGAATGGAAGGACTTTTTCGCTCCGAAATTTTGCCTGCAGGCCGAACAAACGGGCGTCCCGCGGGTTATAAAGGTACTTTCGGGCTGTTCAACGATTTATTTATGACTCGCACGCCGCCCGACGGCGCGACGATAACAATTCATCAAATGGAAAACTTCACATTATACACCCCCACCCTCTACGAATTCGGCCGCGGAGCCGAGGAAAAAACCGGCATGCTTACTTTCCTTACCGGCGCAAGCAAGGTGATGATAGTCTACGGAAAGAAATACGTAAAGAACAACGGGCTGCTTGGACGAATCACCAATTCGCTCGATACTCTTGGAATTGAATATGTTGAGTTCGGTGGTATAGACCCCAATCCGACCGATGACCGCGTGTATGAAGGCATCAAGCTCGCACGGTCGAAGGCCGTTGACGGCTTGCTCGCCGTGGGCGGTGGCTCTGTGATTGACACAGCCAAGGCCATAGCGGCAGGAGTGCCGTACCAAGGTGATTTCTGGGATTTCTTCTCAGGAAAGGCAACCGTGAAGGAAGCTCTCCCCGTGGGTGTTGTTCTCACAATTCCTGGTTCGGGAAGTGAGATGTCGGGCAACGCCGTGATTACAAAACTTGATGGCGGAATCAAGCTCAGTCTGCGCACCGACAGCATATTGCGTCCTCGCTTCGCTGTTGTAAATCCTGAAATGACTTTCACTCTCACGGCTTATCAGACCGCCGTCGGAGTCGTGGATATGATGGCTCACGTGATGGAGCGCTACTTCTCCACAACAAGCCGGGTCGAGGTGACCGACCGTCTCGCCGAGGGAATCCTGCTCGCACTCATCACCGAGGCGCCCAAGGCAATGGCCGATCCTACCGACTATCAGGCACGCGCCAACATAGAATTTGCAGGCACTCTGGCTCATAACGGACTCGTGGGATGCGGACGCCGCGAGGATTGGGTATCGCACTTCATGGAGCATGAAATCAGCGCCATGTATCCCAAGGTGGCTCATGGAGCCGGATTGGCGGTGGTGATCCCTGCATGGATGGCTTTCATGGCTCATCACAAACCCTCCAAGGTTGCCCAACTCGGACGCCGTGTGTTTGGAGTCGAGGCCAAGGACGACCGCACGGCTGCAATCGAGGCCGTGGCTTCTATACGTGCTTTCTTCGGAGCTGTTCTCCGCCTGCCTCTTACCTTCAAAGGTCTTGGAATTGAAGAACCTGACATTGACGGCATGGTAGAGCGCCTGCATCGCAACAAGGGCGAGAACATCGGCGGCTACTACAAGCTCAACAGCGCCGACACGCATCAGATTTACGAGCTAATGCTCGACAAGCCTGTGGAAACAGTCGGGTGAAAAGTTAAAGGAGCAGAACCGTCATAAAATGTCGTTGCTCTGATTCCGGCGTCCATTCGGACGCCAATGTTGATATATGATTTACCGGGCACACCTACGGCTAAAAGCCTACGGTGTACCCGGTTAAAAAATAATCTACGTCCTACGGACGTGCGTTGGCGAATATATTGTAATTATATGTCAGATGTTCAGCAACATCCACAAGTGAAGGTAATGGTTTTTGATGAAAGCACCATTATCTTCACTTTTAACTTTTCACCCTTCACCCATAATCAAATTACTTATTAGTCTTCTCGTTGGCGATGCGGAGGGCGATGAAAGAATAGGGTGGGAGGGTGTATTCGAGCACGCCTTCTGTGGTGAGGGTTGCTGATACGGCTTCGGGACGGGCGTTTTCGTCGTCGGGAGTTCCGGACAGGAGTTCACCGGCGGCAACAGCATCGCCTACGGGCAGTGTCGAAAGGTCGGTCACACTCTTGACCTCAACCGGAAGCAGATTGGCAATTTTGATAATGTAGTCGCCGGTGGTATCGTCTTTTACAATTGACGACGATACGCGAGCTTTCACCTTCGGGTCGGATGAGCTGATGGATGTCGAGGCGGGAATGTATTGCGTTCCTGCATAGTTGCCGAACATGCGCTGCACGTAGTAGTCGGGCGTGAGGTTGATATTGTCGTTGTCGAAATAAATCAGGTCGGGACGCCACTGGGTGTGGTTTTTCTTGGCAAGCAGCGGGGCGATGGAGGTCATTTCAACTACATCAGCGTTGCGTTCCACGGCAGTGAGATAGATTGCTTCGGTGAGCGCGGCCTCGATTGTGCTCTTGCGGTCGGGACGGTGCGAGGCGTATTCTCCGAGATATACCTTCGGGCCTTTGCGCGGATACTTGTCGTAGTAGTCCTGATTGTAGATAAACCAACCCGGCGATACGTAATAGTGTTCGTCAACCAGGGGCACATCGAGTTCGCGGGCGAGTTTCCATCCGAGTTCGTAATCGGTTCCCTCATAGAAAGGTCCGGCGGTGCCAACGACTTCTATTTCGGGATATTTCTCGCGCACGGCCTTGTAAATCATGCGGAAACGTTCGGTAAACACGTCGGTAATCATGTCTTCGTTGCCGATGCCGACGTATTTGAGGTTGAATGGCTCCGGATGTCCGGCTTCGGCACGTTTAGCGCCCCAGGTTGTGGTGACGTCACCGTTGGCGTATTCAATCAGGTCGAGAACGTCCTGAATGTAAGCGTCCATCTCGTCCATGGGTATTCCGCCCTGCTGGCCTTTGGAGGTCACGGCATCGCAGGAGTGGTGGGCTTTTGTGCCTGAATTCTGACAGGGAACACCTGCTGCAAGCACGGGAAGCGGCTCGGCGCCGAGGTCTTCGCAGAAGAGGAAATATTCGTGGTAGCCGAGTCCGCGGCTCTGATGGTAGCCCCAGAGATTGCGCAGCGGTTTACGGGCTTCGAGCGCGCCGATTGAGCCTTTCCAGTCGTAGATGTTGTCAACGCCATCGCCATGTGCGACGCATCCGCCGGGGAAGCGGACGAAACGCGGATGGAGGTCGGCGAGAGTCTGCGCGAGGTCTTTGCGCAGGCCGTTTGCGCGGCCTTTGAATGTGTCATGCGGGAACAGCGACACCATGTCGAAGTGATAGGTTCCTTTGGCGGAGGGGGTGATTACGAGTTGCCCTCCGGTGCATGAATTTTTGGCGGTGAACGACCCCGAGAGTTTCTGCCACTCTCCGGGCTTGGCCTTGAAACTCAACGTACAACGTCCTGCCTCGCGACCTGTGGAATCCACTACCGCTACCGACAGCTTGCCTTTGGCGGCCGTTCGGAGGAAGAGCGAGAAATCATAGCGCTCGCCCTTTTTGATTGAAATTCCGTCGAAACCCTTGTTTGTCACTGTGGCTTTGTTGGATTTGGACTCCAGGCACAGGTAGTGGGGATTGTTGGGATGAATAGGGTTGTCGGTCAGAATCTTATGGTCGGCTCCATCTACGCGCCACGATTTCATGGCGTGCCATTTTTGGTCGTTGCCACGGTCGGAGGGCTGATATTCGAAGTCGCGGTTCTGCACCAGTTCGGCATAGAGACCACCATCGGCAGCATAATTGATGTCCTCGAAGAATATGCCCATGAGCTTGTCGGAAATGGCTTTGGCTTCCGCAGGCTTGGCCGCGATGGAGTACACCGGAGCTTCATGCAGGCTCTGGAAGCGCGAGGGGTCGTCCTTCATCCGTTCGGCATACAGGGCATCGTTTTCGGAACGTTCGGCGATGAACCCCGTAAGGTCGCAGACGATGCAGCGGGGCACACGGAGTACCGAGCCGGAAACGTCTTTGCCGTTGATTTTCATTTCCTCGTTCTGTCGGCTGCGGGATGCGGCGATGGTGTAGGTCTGTGCGCCCCAGCTCTTCAGGTCGGGGCTGCTGACGCATGCCAGCACGGGATTATCGGGGTCGGCAATCCAGGTAGCGGTCCATGTGCCGTCGTCGTTGCGGAACAGATTGGGGGCAAACATTTTCTTATGGCTGCCCCATGGGCCGAAATCGGAATTGACGAAGTTGTAGTTCGGGCCGATAAGTTCCCAGTCGGCGGATGAGTCGGGACGCCATGCCAGGCGCAGGCCGGTAGAGCCGTCAGTAGCCGAGAAGGCCGCGAGGTCAACACTGTCGGTGCAGCAGGTGTTGCCGCAGGAATCCGCATAAGCCTGAGCGGAGGACAATGCGAGCCCTGCAAGGAGAATGTACTTGAATTTCATGGGGATAGTTTATGAGGTTTGTGATTAATCAGACTAATTCACAGATGAGTGTGGCTGATGTGGATTCAAGAACCCGCACGCGCACAAGTTCGCCCACACGGCAGTTTCCGCGCGGGAATACGGCAGTCTTGTTCTGGCTCGTGCGGCCCACCATCTGCTCGGTGCTTCGCTTCGACACGCCTTCCACAAGCACCTCGAACTCCTTGCCGACATCGCGGAGATTGGATTCGCGCGAAAGTTCGTTCTGGAGAGCAATCATGCGGTTGAGACGTTCGATTTTCACATCTTCCGGCACATTGTCGGGCATTGTGCGTGAAGCCAGTGTGCCCGGACGTTCGGAGTATTTGAACATGAATGAAGAGTCAAATCCCACTTCGCGCATCAGGCTCAGCGTTTCCTGAAAATCTTCCTCGGTCTCGTTGTGGAATCCGGTGAAGAGGTCGGTCGAGATTCCGCAGTCGGGGATGGCGCGTCGTATGGCTGCGATACGGTCGAGATACCACTCGCGTGTGTATTTTCGGTTCATAGCCTTGAGCACGGAATTGCTGCCCGACTGTACGGGAAGGTGGATGCTGCGGCAAATGTTGGGGTGTGCCGCGATGGTGGCGATAGTCTCGTCCGACATGTCTTTGGGATGTGATGTCGTGAAGCGCACGCGCATATCCGGTGCTGCCTCAGCCACGAGAGCAAGAAGTTTAGGGAATGTCACGGTGTCGCCTGAGCCGTCCTCAGGAGTGTAATTGTAGGAATTGACATTCTGACCCAGGAGCGTTACCTCGCGGAAGCCCTTTGCCTTCAGGTCGGCAAGTTCGTTGAGTATGCTTTCGGCAGGACGGCTTCGTTCGCGGCCACGTGTATAGGGCACGATACAATAGGAGCAGAAATTGTTGCATCCTCGCATGATGCTTATGAAGCCACTCACGTTCTGTCCCGGTATGCGTGCCGGAATCACATCGCGGTAAGTCTCGGTGGTGCTGAGTTCCACGTTGATAGCTTTCTCTCCGGCTTCGGCGGCGGCAAAAAGTGCCGGCAGGTCGAGATATGCGTCAGGACCGGCCACCACATCCACGCCGTGATTTTCCATCAGATTCTCGCGAACGCGCTCGGCCATACAACCGATTACGCCGATAATGAGCTTGCGGTCGGTCGTCTTGCGTCGGAGCGATGCAAGGTATTGGAGCCGGCTGATGATTTTTTGCTCGGCGTTGTCGCGTATTGAGCAGGTGTTCAGTAATATAGCGTCGGCAGTGGTGATGTCATCGGTGAGAGTGTAGCCCGCCATACCCATGATGGAAGCCACTACTTCCGAGTCGGCGACGTTCATCTGGCAACCGTATGTTTCTATAAACAAGCGCGCTGCCGAAGTATTTTCGTTATTTGTATAATTCATTGATTGATGAAATATTTGCGCCTTTGCACAAGATTGTTTATTTTTGTGCAAAAATACGAATAAGAGAGGGCAAACCAAAATTTATTTTGGATTTGCCGAGCGAGAGTATTTAAGGCGCCAGCCAAAAATACTCTCGGAAAACGCGGGCAAACCAAAATTTATTTTGGGTTTGCCGAGCGAGAGTATTTAAGGCGCCAGCCAAAAATACTCACGAAAAACGTGGGCAAAGCAAAATTTATTTTGGGTTTGCCGAGCGGGAGTATTTTTTATTGAGGCATTTGCCAAAAGAAAAATTGAATAAAATGGATTCGGAAGAATTGTCATCATTGATTATCCTCGGCATCATCTGCGTGGTGTCCTTCATCAAGTCGCTGAGGAATGATATTCGTCGCAAGGCTGCGGCGAATCCCAAGCATGTGACTCCCCGACCGAAACCTGTTGCGGCTGCCGCGCCGCAGCGCATGCCGCGTCCCAAACGCCGACCTCAGGCCGAACCTGCTCCGGCTATGTCATTCGCCGAGGCTTGCGAGCAAATCCGCAAACCCGCCCCCGAGCAATTCCTCAGCGAGGAAGAGGGCGCACGAGTCACTCAGGATGCTCCGAAGCAGCAGATGCAAGTTGCCGCAGAACCCGAGCGTGTGATGAGCCGCGAGGAGCTGCGCAAGGCTGTGATATGGAGCGAGATTCTCCGACCTAAGTTCTAAACCATCTCTCCACCGGAATCAGACTTTGAAACAAAATACCATAAAATAGATTATAAATCAACCACATCACTTTCATAAGAACATGGGATTCAACTACATGACGGCTCAGGAAGCCGCAGAAATGATTAAGAATGGCGATACCATAGGACTTTCAGGCTTTACCGCCCCCGGTACTCCCAAAGCCATTTCCGAAGAAATTGCTGCGAAGGCTGTGCGCGAGCACGAAGCAGGACGCCCCTTCAAAATCAACCTCTTCACCGGTGCATCCACAAGCGACCACGTTGACGGTGCACTTTCACGCGCCAATGCCATCAACATGCGCGCTCCCTACCAGAACGTGCCCGACCTCCGCAAGCGCATCAACAGCCATGATTGCCACTACTTCGACCGCCACCTCTCGGAAATGGCGCAGGAAGTACGCTACGGATTCTATGGCAAAATCGACTATGCTATCATCGAGGCTGCCGATGTTACTCCCTCCGGAGAAATCATCCTCGGTACAGGCGTCGGTAACGTTCCCACTTACGCTCACCTTGCCGACAAGATTTTCATCGAACTCAACGAAGTGCTTCCCAAGAGCCTTCTCGGTATGCACGACATCGTGATGCTCCAGGATCCTCCCCGTCGTCGCGAAATTCCCATCTATGCTGCCAACGACCGTATCGGTTCACCCGTGCTCAAGGTTGACCCGACTAAAATCGTGGGTATCGTGCGCACCAAGTCTTACGACGGCGTGAAGCCCTTCACTGCACCCGACGAGATTTCGAAGCAGATCGGTTCGAATGTTGTCCGCTTCCTCATCAGCGAATACCAGTCGGGACGTCTTCCCAAGGAATTCCTTCCCCTGCAGTCGGGTGTGGGCAATGTAGCCAATGCCGTGCTCTACGACCTCGGCGAAAGCAAGGAACTCCCCAACTTCATGATGTACACCGAAGTTATCCAGGACGCCGTGCTCGAACTTATGAAGAAGGGTAAATGTACTTTTGCCAGCACTTGCTCAATGACCTTCTCCGACCAGACCGAGGAAACCCTCTTCTCCGACCTCAAGTATTTCCACGACAAGATTCTGATGCGTCCGGCCGAAATCTCCAACAACCCCGAGGTTATCCGCCGCATAGGTGTGATTGCCATGAATACTGCCCTCGAGGCTGATATTTTCGGTGGCGTTAACTCCACACATGTGCTCGGTACAAAGATGATGAACGGTATCGGCGGCTCCGGCGACTTCACCCGCAACGCCTTCCTGTCAATCTTCAGCTGCCCCTCAATCACCAAGGGTGGTATGATTTCCAACATTGTGCCCATGGTTGCACATCCCGACCACAGCGAGCACTCAGTCGACATCATCGTGACCGACCAGGGTATTGCTGACCTCCGTCACAAGGATCCCGTTGAACGCGCTTACGAAATCATCAACAACTGCGCTCATCCCATGTACCGCGAGCTTCTTCTCGATTATCTCAAGCTCGGCAAGGGCGGCCAGACACCTCATGTGCTCAACGCTGCTTTCGCGTTCCACAACGCCTTCAACGAAACAGGCGACATGCGCAACGCCGACTACGCCAAATACTGCTGATACATCAGCACCAATCACTAATACTACCCGGGCGCGTCACAAGCCGACGTGCCCGGGCTTTTTTATATAGTGTTTAATAATAATGTGCGTGATGTTTGGGGGGTGTCGTGATTTTTTGTAATTTCGCGGAGAAATATTTCTTATCCCAGTCAATATTCATCCTTTATGGCTCACACTTTAGTTTCCACCGATTTTAATTTTCCCGGACAGGATAGTGTTTATCACGGAAAAGTGCGTGATGTGTACACGCTCGACAATGGTCTGCTTGTAATGATTGCCACCGACCGCATCTCGGCTTTCGACGTAGTGCTTCCGGAAGGAATTCCCTACAAGGGACAGATTCTCAATCAGATTGCGGCATACTTCCTTGATGCGACCGCGCATGCCGTGCCCAACTGGAAACTCGCTGTTCCCGACCCAATGGCGACTGTTGGCGTAAAAGCCGAAGGTTTCCGTGTGGAAATGATTATCCGCGGCTATCTCACAGGCAGCGCATGGCGCGAATATGCTGCCGGAGCGCGTGAAATCTGCGGTGTGAAACTCCCCGAGGGCATGAAGGAAAACCAGCGTTTCCCCGAGCCTATCATAACCCCCACAACCAAGGCTGAGGCCGGACATGACGAAAATATCTCCCGCGAGGAAATCATTGCCCGCGGTATTGTCAGCGCCGAAGACTATGAGGTGATGGAAAAATACACCCGTACGCTTTTCGAAATCGGCTCAAAGATGGCTGCCGACAAAGGTCTTATCCTTGTCGACACCAAATACGAGTTCGGCAAAGTGGGCGACAAGGTGATTCTTATCGACGAAATCCACACTCCCGATTCGTCGCGCTACTTCTATGCCGACGGTTATGCCGAACGTTTCGCGGCAGGTGAGCCCCAGCGCCAGCTCTCGAAGGAATTCGTGCGCCAGTGGCTTATCGAGAACGGATTCATGGGTCGTCCGGGCGAAAAGGTGCCTGAAATGACTCCCGAAGTGTGCGAGAGCATTTCGCAGCGCTATATCGAACTTTATGAGCACCTCACAGGTGAGAAGTTCGTAAAGGCCGACGAATCCGACCTTTCCCGCCGAATCGAGACCAATGTGCTCGATTGCCTTTCTAATGTAGAACTCTGATACGTCCGACGATATATTTTGCCTCAGGTAGAAAAAATCAATCCGTACAACGACGACTCACGCGGCAAGGGCGAGCAGGTACGCGACATGTTCGATGCCATCGCCCCTGCCTACGACTTCATGAACCGTGCGATGACTCTCGGAATCGACCGTGTGTGGCGCCGCAAGGCTGTCGCCGAGGTCGCTTCCAAGCATCCTCGTGCGATACTTGATGTTGCCACAGGCACCGGCGACCTTGCCATGGCTCTTGCCCGGGCCATACCGGAAGCACACGTTTCCGGTATAGACCTCTCGCAGGAAATGATGGCTGTCGGACGTGAAAAGGTGGCACGGGCCGGACTTGACGGACGTGTCTCGTTTCAGGCTGGCGACTGCCTCGAACTACCTTTCGAAGCTGAAGAGTTCGATGCCGTGACTGTTGCCTATGGCGTACGTAACTTCGCCGATATTCCCCGCGGCTACCGCGAAATGTACCGTGTGCTGCGTCCGGGCGGAGTGCTTGCGGTGCTTGAGCTTTCAGTGCCGACAGGTACGCTTGTTCGTCCGCTGTACAAACTTTATACCGGCACCTTGATTCCCCTTGCCGGGAAAATCGTGTCGAAAGACGTAAGAGCGTATTCGTATCTGCCCGAGAGCATCGCTGCTGTGGTGCAGGGCGACGAAATGCTTGCAATCATGCGTCAGGCCGGATTTTCCGGCACTCGTCTACGCCGCTTCACCTTCGGGGTGTGCACGCTGTATATAGGCGTCAAATAAGCCGCCGGAGGCTCTCTCCGCATCCGTAATTTTCCTCACAATTTGCTAAAGACTATGAAATCTGATATACTCCGCAAATCGGCTCTTGCCGTTATTCTCTCTTTGTTTCCGGCATTGATGTCGGCTCAGGCAATGTTTTTCAACACGGCAAAGGTGGATGCATCCGCCAATGGCATGATGCCCGTTGAAGAAAAGGAACTTACGGCTCTTGACAGCCTAAGGATGCAATACGAATTCCTGGCACCGGATTCCATAGCTTTCTCAGCCGATACTATCGTGGGTACGCTTCCGCTGCCAGGATATTTCTTTGCTCCGGTGGTCTACGACAAGTATGAGTTTCCGCAGGAAGACAAGGTGGATTCGCGTGAGATTTCAGGAGTGCCTTATCTGAAGTGGATTGAGGAGTATGCCGCTCTCAAAAAGAGAATGGATGCCATGAGATACAGCGTGTTCTATCGCACGCCGGGCGTGGCGCAACTTAATGTGCGCATGCTTCCCGAAGCTCCAAAGGAGTTTCATGCCGTTGTCAATCCTGAAGACCATACAATCTCAATTCAGGAAACGCTGAAGGTCGGTGATGCAAACGCCACCATATCGGCTGCTCCGGTCAAGAAACGCCACTGGATACGCACATTCTCGGCATCACTCCAGTTCTCGCAGGCTTATGTGTCGCCCAACTGGTATCAGGGTGGTAACAACAACTTGAACGCACTTGCCAACATCTTCTACAATGTGAAGCTCAACCCGCAGTATCATCCCAATCTCATGTTCGAGACCACGGCTCAGTACAAGCTGGGTATGAACAGCGCCCCCGACGACAGTGTGCATAATTACAGCATTTCGGAAGACCTTTTCCAGGTGAATACCACTTTCGGTGTCAAGGCGGCCAAGCGGTGGTACTATTCATTCACAGGACAGTTCAAGACACAGTTGCTTAATTCGTATCAGAGTAATTCGCATCAACTCAGGTCGGCTTTTCTGTCTCCGGCTGAATTGACTGCCGGTATCGGTATGACCTACAATTATGCCAATTCCAAAGGGACATTCACCTTTGACGCCTCGCTGGCTCCTGTGTCCTATAATCTGCGTGTATGTATCAACAAAGGAATGGACGAGACGGTCTACGATATTGCCGAAGGTCACAAGACTGTGCATAAGTTCGGTTCCAGCGGCGAGCTGAAACTCAAGTGGCAGATTGCCCGCAACATCACACTCACCTCGCGTCTGTTCGGATTCACCGACTACACGCAGGCTCAGGTAGATTGGGAAAATACAATCAACTTTGAAATCAACCGCTTCCTCTCAACTCAGATTTATGTACATGGCCGCTACGACTCATCCTCGGCCAAACTTGAGGATTCAAGATGGCATCATCTACAGTTGAAAGAGATTCTTTCCATCGGCTTCAATTATAAATTCAGCTCCATTTGATTATGACTTCTCACCTCTTTCGCTTGCGTCCGTGTGCCACATTGCTGATATTGGCGCTTGCCGCGGTATGCGCAAAAGCCGAGGGAGACCCCGTGGAAGGAATCTGGCGAGCCACAGCCGGAGGTGCAGTGTTTGAAATCAAAACCGCCCCAGGATTGCCGGGTGAATATGTGCTCACGATGCTTGATTCTCCGGACTATACAATTGAACCGGGCACGGAATTCGGACGTATGTCGCTTACTGCGGCACCGGGCGTATTCGATGCCAGATTGCGTCTGTCTCCCGGTGAAAGGCCGGTCACCAATCCCCTGAAAGAATACCGCACGGTTGTTATGGAGCTCACGGGAGAAGGCCGTATGACTTTCAAGGCTTACGAGAAAAGCCGCATACTGAGCCTTCACCGTTTACTCCCATATCTATTCCGTATCTCTGTCACGGATAGAAACACCCGTCCGGAGGGCATGGATGGCGCCGTGCGTATCGACCCTCCGGTAGCTGATGCTTATCCCGTAATACTCTAAAACCATTACTCCCCATGAAAAAATCTCTCTTCATTACGGCTCTGTCTGCTTTTTTGCTTGTGGCATATTTGGGCGCTGAAGCGAACACTCGCACCACCCGCAAGTCGTTGAAGGCCTCAACTGAAGCTCAATACGGCGCAATTGACTATCCCAATCCGGCGCCTGTCGCGTCGCCGTCGGCTCAGGATGTGTCGGTCAAGGGTTATGACAAGCCGCTGCGTTCACGGCGAGAGACCTTCTTCGTTACCAACAATTATCCTTCACAGACCATTTATTCGTTGGTATTCACTGCCACATATCTTGATTCGTCAGGGCGCATGCTCCATCGCCGGAGTGAGAAGGTCGATTGTGAGATTCCACCGACACAGACGCGCCAGATTGGAGTCAAGTCGTGGGACGTACAGCAGAATTTCTATTTCGTGCGTTCTACGGTTTCGTCACGCGCCGAGCAAGCCACTCCTTACGATGTGACAATCGCAGTTGATACGGTGTTTGTCTACTGACGCTCCCAAAAGGCGGCAAATCGCCGTGCGACAACGTCAACCGAGTTATGGCGCTCTACAAATGCACGCCCTTCAGCGCGCATGCGCATGAACATGTCGCGGTCGCACACAAGACGGCTTATCTCGCGGTATGTCGCACTTATGTCGGTAGGGTCAAGGTTGAGTACAGGCCGCAACTTTTCTTCTCCGATGAAACGGTAAAATTCCTCTTCGCCGCCGCTGAGAGCCACGCCCCCGCAAGCCATAAGCATCAGGGCTGTTGTGGCCGGGGTGTAGGAGTACATTTGGTCGAAAACGATGTCGGTGCGTCTTAGTATGTTAATAAATTCGGAGTAGGGGACATTGGGAGGAGTAAGCAATTCCACTTTGTCGGGAAAATCGGCGGCGAGCTGCCTGGCGAGCGGTCGCATCAGATCCATTCCCTTTTCGTTCTCGCGCCCTTTGTGAGCCGTCAGAAGTATCCGCAGCCGACGGTTCGCAATGGATTCTTCCGCTTCGGAAGAGTAGGTGAGCAAGTCGGTGTCAATCGGTATGCCGCCATAGGCGATGGGTACGTCCGGATAAGCGTGGTGGAATACTGCGTGGTATTCATAAAGGCCTGAAACTATGCCGTCGACATTGTTATAAATATGGTCGGCAAGCCGCCGCATATCGTCTGAGAGCCATTCCTGCCTGTGCGATTCGGACGATTGGCTGAATTGACTTTCTCCCCAGGGCATGCGCCATTCCGAGTATTTGAGCGGGGTTTCGGGGCTAAGGCAGGTGCGCACGAAAGCGTTGTCTGTCGCAAGAGCCGTGCAGTAGACTGCACCGTTGTGTTTGCGGAGCATGTCGAAGGCCTTGATTATGCGCGACGGTTTCAGTGGTACAAAATTCTGGTTCGTCACCTGCACGATGTCATATCCCCGCAGCTTGCGTCCTATGTCGGAATTAAGCCGTAGCCACAGGAGCGCCCCACCTGCTTTTCCGGGCAATTGCCGGCTCAGGTCGATGTCGCGCTCGGTGCGTAGCCATGTTGTGCCGTCGGATGCCACAGTGACCTCATGTCCCAGCCGTACGAGTCCGGCGGATAGAGATTTGTGATAATTGCTCGCATCGCCAATCAGGAGGATTTTCATAACTGCTTTCGGTGGATTAGGGAGTAGATATAGCCACAGGTAAGATGATACAGCGCACGAGGGAAGTTCGCAGGCGAACGGTAGGCTTCGACAGGAAGGCGCACCAACGCAGCAAGGTTTCCACGGGTAATACGCATTACGGCACCCTTAGCCCGGATTACAGAGGGCTTCATTCCGGAGTGCGCCGAGGTGGTGAGCCCGGGATGTTCCAATATCTCAATCGGAAAGAATCGGCAGTCGAGACCCATGCTCACAGCACGGTGTACGAATAGGTCTTCTTCGCCGCTCCCAAGGTAGGGCGCGCCTATACCGGCCAAAGGGGTGAACCGTAAGGCGGGATGGCTCAGGAGAGTGTCGCGGCGAACGGCAATCTCAAAGGAGATGGCGTTGTAGAAGCGGAACGGACGGTTGAGCTTATGTTCCGAAGCCGGAAAGACTCTGCGCTCAGGCATGGCAGATTGGAATGTGGCTATGTCAAGAGTCGGGTTGGAATCAAAGGTCTCGATTATGGCTTTGAGTCCTTCCGGGTAGTGGTTGATGTCGTCATCGCTGATTAGCAGATATGGCGCTGTGGCAACATCGAAGGCGTGATTGCGGTTGATACTCAGTCCACGGTCGTTGAATACATGCACGGTCATGTCATCGCGTCCGGCAAGAACCGATAACTGACGCTCAATATTGTCTTTGTCAGGATTTTGACAGCATATGGTGTATGCCACGCCATCCACCCGCGGAGCGGTCATGTGAGCCACTCTTTCGAGACCCTCGCAGCCGAAAGTACACACAAGCACTTCGAGACGTACGGGGCGTGATGAATCTTGTGTTGCTGTCATACTTTTAACAAGGGAAAAAACGGGCGCAGCAATGTCGCGATTCCGCGACCTCCGCGACGGGTATAACTAAATGCGAAGCGATAGGCCGTGCGGCTTATCGGGGAACTCGTTTCGTCGAGCAGTTTTTTTAGGAAAATTTTTCCGTCAGGCACCCCTTGACGGTCGGCCAAAGCTGCCTCTATCAGGAGTTTTATCGGAAATAATGGCTGCAGCTTTTTAGGGGTAACCTTTGAAATCAGTTCCAGCGGGGCTTCGGCGCGGCGCAGGCTGTCGGCGTAGGATGTACCTGTGATTGATGTCTCGGTTTCATGTACAAATACAGTCACTTCCGGCCCGATATGTCTCACCGTCGGCTTGAGGGCAAGCAGCCGGGCACCAAGTTCTATGTCGTCCCAGAAGCGAACGTTTGGATTCCATCCTCCGGCGCGTAGAAAAAGTGAGCGGCGGGCGCAATAGCGGAGGGTGGCAAAACTTCCGTGTACTATATTATGCCACGACATATCGCTGTCATAGAACCTATGTGTACGTGATTTTCCGTCGAGATGTGCATAAGTGACATTCCAACCGGCGATGTCTGTGTCGGGATGGGTATGGATGTAACCTGCTATCCGTTCAAGGTGACGGGGAGCCATCGTGTCATCGGAATCGAAGAATAGAATCCACTCGGTGTCGGCGGCCTCCAATCCGGCCTGGCGTGCGGCAGCTGCTCCGGGGATGGTTTCGGTCAGCACGCTTACAGGACGCTCGGATGATGAGTTTTTCTCGGCCCAATGGGCAAGTACTGAAGCTGTGTTATCGGTCGAATTGTTGTCGACGAGTATTGTCTTGAACGATTTCAGGCTCTGTGAGGCTATGGAGTCGAGAGTGCGCGTCACGATACTTTCCCGATTGTACACCGGGATGATGACCGTAATCAATGGCGCGAGCTTGTCCATGCCCCAAAATTAGGATAAATAGCCGTGAAAAGCAAATTATTTGAACAGCGATTGCACTCGCGTCGGGGATGCGCCAAGTTTCACGGCCTTGTCGGCGTCGGCCCGTGCATCGTCCATAAGGAAGCGGTCGCGGTTGAGCCACGCGCGGTAGTAATAAAGTTCGGCATCCTCGGGGTAGAGTTTCATACCCTCGTTGATTGTAGCACCTGCCTCGCTGAGTTCGCCAGTGGCGAGATAGCAACCTGCCAGTCCTGCGTAATATTCAGGGGCGGGTTCGTAGATGAGAAGTTCCTTGAAATACGGTATTGCCTCCCGGTCTCGCCCGGTCATGGAGTAGAGCGCGGAAAGTGCAGCACACGTCTCAACCGAACCCGGCATACGCTTTTCCAGTACTTTGAAATCTGTTTCGGCTGTATTCATATCGCCACCGTATAGCGCCATCATGCCATGGTAATAACGTGCGTCGGCATTGAGGGAGTCCGCTTCAATCACATCCCCGAAGTCGGCGAAGGCTTCTTTGTCGCGTCCGAGTTTAAGAAGCACTTTCGCCCTGTTGGCCTTTGCCATAGTCATCTTGGGTTCGCGACGGAGAGCTTCGTCAAGAGTAGCAACGGCAAGAGAGTCGCGTCCGAGGTAGGAATAAACCATTCCGAGGTTCGACAAGAGCATCAGGTTGGTAGGTGACGACGGTTTCACAGCCATCGCGTCAATGATGCGTGCGGCAGCTTCTTCGTAATTACCTGCGTCAATGGCCCTGTCGGCTTCTCCGCACAGAATCACGTACGGGTCTTCCTCAAAATTGTCAACGGCGGCGTATAATGGATTCGCGAAAGCGAGAAGCGCGAGCAGAATAAATAATGTGTTGCGTAAAATCATGCTGCAAAGGTACTATACAATTGCCGACCGAACTACCATTCAAACCCAAACATACACTAAAAAAACTAAAAGCGGCACCCCGCAAGGCGCCGCTTTTCATACCGTTCTGATTTACCTTTTAGGCATACATGTTCACGATAGCCTCGTAAAGCTCCTGCTTGCCAGAAGTGACGGCGGGTTCGCCATTGGCTTTGGCGTAGTCAACGAGGTTTTCAAGAGAGAGTTTTCCTTCTTCAAATTCCTTGCCCTTTCCTGCATCGAAAGATGCGTAGCGGTCGGCGAGCATTTTCTTGTAGGGAGATTTCTCAAGCACGTCGGCGGCGCTAAGCAGTGCGCGGGCCATTGCATCCATGCCTGCGATGTGGGCGATGAAGATGTCCTCGGGATCGGTGGAGTTGCGTCGTGTCTTGGCGTCGAAGTTGGTGCCGCCTGTGCCGAGGCCTCCGTTGCGGATGATCTGCATCATGGCCTGTGTAAGCTCGTAGTTGTCGATGGGGAACTGGTCGGTATCCCAGCCGTTCTGATAGTCACCACGGTTGGCGTCGATGCTACCGAGCATACCGTTGTCCACGGCCACGGCGAGTTCGTGCTCGAATGTGTGTCCGGCAAGTGTGGCGTGGTTTACCTCGATATTTACCTTGAAATCCTTGTCAAGGCCGTGGGCTTTGAGGAAACCGATTACGGTTTCGGTGTCGACGTCGTACTGGTGCTTGGAGGGTTCCATGGGCTTAGGCTCGATGAGGAAGGTGCCTGTGAAGCCTTTGGCACGAGCATAGTCGCGTGCCATGCGGAGCATGGTTGCAAGATGCTCTTTCTCACGTTTCTGGTCGGTATTGAGCAGGCTCATGTAGCCCTCACGGCCACCCCAAAATACGTAGTTCTCGCCGCCGAGGGCAATTGTGGCGTCAATTGCGGCCTTGATTTGTACGGCAGCGCGTGCCACAACGTCAAAATCGGGATTTGTGGCGGCGCCGTTCATGTATCGTCCGTTGGAGAACACGTTGGCTGTGCCCCAGAGATTCTTGATTCCGGTTTCGTCCATGAGCTGCTTGAGATATGCACATATCTCGGTCATGCGGCTCTGATATTCGTTGATGTCGGAAGGATCGCCGATGAGGTCAACATCATGGAAGCAGAAATATTCGATGCCAAGTTTGCTCATGATTTCAAAACCGGCATCTGCGCGCTGACGGGCTGCTGTCATTGCATCGGGAGCGTCGTTCCAGGGGAACTTCTTTGTGCCGCCGCCAAACTGGTCGCCTCCTTCGGCTGTGAGGGTGTGCCACCAGGCCATGGCGAAGCGAAGCCATTCCTTCATGGGTTTGCCGAGAACGATGCGTTCGGCGTCGTAGTAGCGGAAAGCCATGGGGTTATAGCTTTCAATGCCTTCAAATTTGATTTTTCCCACCGTGGGGAAGTATTCTTTTCTGTTCATGGATATGGGTTTTATATGATTTTTTCAAGACGTTGTTTCCAAAGAGAGTATGCTTCGAGCACGGGAGTGCGGTCGGCTGCGGGATGGATTTCATCGAGTTTGACGAGCGATGCGAAGGCTTCGTTGTTGTCGCGGTAGATTCCGGCTCCGATACCGGCTCCTTTGGCTGCTCCGGCCGCTCCGTCAGTGTCGTATAGTTCGATGGTGGCGCCCGAGACGGTTGCGAGGGTGTCGCGGAAAATCGGACTCAGGAACATGTTGGCCTTTCCGGCATGTATGCGTTTGATTTGCATGCCTATGCCTTCCATGATTTCCATTCCGTACATGAAGGAGAACACTATGCCCTCCTGAGCTGCACGCAGGATGTGACGTCGGTCGTGCAGATTGAAGTTCAGACCGAGTATGCTGCAACCGGGATCGGCGTTGCGAAGCACTCGCTCGGCTCCGTTGCCGAAAGGCAGCACCGACACTCCCTCGCTGCCGGGGGCAATCTCGGCTGCAAGGCGGTTCATGTCGTCGTAGGATGCTCCAGTGGGAGCGATGTTGCGGCGGCACCAGGAGTTGAGTATGCCCGTGCCGCTGATACATGTCATGACTCCAATGCGTGGAGCCGATGCTGTGTGGTTGACGTGGGCGAAGTTATTTACGCGCGAAAGCTGGTCGTAATCTACCGTGCCGTTGATTCCGTAGACGACACCTGACGTCCCGGCGGTAGAAGCCACCTCGCCGGGATTGAATACGTTTAGCGAGAGTGCATTATTGGGTTGGTCGCCTGCTCGGTATGTCACGGGTGTTCCGGCTGTCAGACCTAATTCGGCGGCAGCTTTGGCAGTGAGTGTTCCTTGATTTGAGAATGTTGGCACGATGTCGGGCAGAATTTCTGCCGGAAAACCGAAGTAGTCGAGAAGAAATTGGGCCGGACCTTCTTTGCGGAAGTCCCAGAGCATGTATTCCGACAGACCTTCGGGCGTTGTGAGAATCTCGCCCGTCAGGAGCATGGCGATGTAATCGCCCGGTAGCATTACCTTATATATACGGCTGAACAGCGCAGGCTCATTTTCCTTCATCCAAGCCAGCTTGGCGGCTGTAAAATTTCCAGGGGAGTTGAGAAGATGGCCGAGGCATTGTTCCTCTCCTAATTCTTCAAAAGCCTTTTTGCCGTAGGGGACACCGCGGGAGTCGCACCATATTATCGCGTCACGCAGCGGACGCAGGTCTTTGTCCACGGCCACAAGTCCGTGCATCTGGTAAGATATTCCTATGGCCTTGATTTCCGACGAGGCTATGTTTGCTTTTGATAATGCTTTGGCTGTGGCGTTGCGCAGGTAGCACCACCAATCGTCGGGGTTCTGTTCCGCCCAGCCGGGGTGCAGGGCTTTGATTGGAGCTTCCGAGTCGGGGAAGAAGGCTGATGCCACGCAATTACCTGTGGAGGCGTCCACTATGGCCGCTTTCACCGACGAGCTTCCTATGTCGTATCCTAAGAGGTACATGTTGGTTGTATTAATGCAATTACTCTTTTCTATTGTAAATACGTTTTTGACCGGTGAATTACTTAATGCGATTGACGAAAAAATCAAAACGATTATTAATTTGCATAGCCCTCGCTTATCCGTATCGTTGACTTCGCAACGCTCGGCAATGCTAAAATAAATTTTGCATTGCCCTCGCTTATCCGTATCTTTGCCGTTGAAAAATGTTTACGTCGGACCGATTTACGGTCGCACAATTGCTCCTTACGCTAATCTATATCAACCCAACATAATGCAAATATATGAATTACAGATCTTTTCTCCCCGTCGTGGCCTGCGGTGTGGCGATGTTTGTGTCGTGCTCGCAGGGAAAGACCTCCCGTGCTGATTTCTCGCAAGTGATACCGCTCCCCGATTCGATTGCGGTGGCTGCTGATACGGCACCTTTTGTTATTTCATCCTCAACAGTTATTGCTTATCCCGAAGGGGATACCGTGCTTGCTTCGCAGGCGAGATTGCTTTCAGAGTATATCGCCGGACAGACCGGAATAGACCTCGAGGTGAGCAATATTACTCCGGGGGATAATTTCATACGGTTGCGTAACACCTCCCAGGGTAGCCCCGAGTCGTATGTGCTTACCTCCGGAACGGATTCAATCGTGATTTCCGGCGCTGATGCTTCCGGCGTGTTCTACGGGATCCAGACCTTGCGCAAAGCCGTGTCGGCCGGAGAGGCCTCGCGCGTGGAAGTGCCGGCTGCATATGTGGCCGACGGTCCGCGTTTCGCCTACCGAGGCGCTTTGCTTGACGTGTCGCGTCATTTCTTCCCGGCGGATTCGGTGAAGAAGTTCATCGACCTTCTTGCAATGCATAATATCAATAATCTCCACCTGCATCTTACCGACGATCACGGATGGCGCATGGAGGTGAAGAAGCGCCCGGGCCTGACCGAAATAGGCTCGCGCCGTCCACGTACTATCGTTGGACATTCGGCCTCGGAGTTTGACAGCATACCTGTCGAGGGTTTCTATACCCGCGAGCAGCTCAAGGATCTCGTCCGCTACGCTGCCGAGCGCCGCATCAATATCATTCCGGAAATCGACCTGCCGGGTCATATCATGTCGGCTCTGGCGGCTTATCCTGAACTCGGCTGTACCGGCGGTCCATATGAAGTGAAATGCCGTTGGGATGGCCCGGTGGGAGTGCTCTGTGCCGGAAACGATTCAATCTATCCCTTCTTGCGCGACGTGTTCGACGAGGTGATGGAGGTATTCCCGTCAAAGCTCATCCACATCGGTGGCGACGAGGTGCAGAAGGAGGATTGGAAAAATTGCCAGCGTTGCCAGGATTTCGCACGCCGTCACGGACTAAACACCGACGCCTCGGGAACACGGGAGGAAAAGCTCCAGAACTACGTTATGAAAAATGTGGTGGACTATCTGCGTGAGCATGGCCGTAGGGTCATCGGGTGGGACGAAGTGCTTGATGCCGACTTTGCCGAAGATGCCGTGATTATGTCGTGGCGTGGAGAGCAGGGTGGAGTAGCCGGTGCCCGCCGCGGCCATCAGGTAATCATGACACCTGGCATCTACATGTATTTCAACTTCTACCAGAGCACCGACATTGAAAACGAACCCATCGCCATTGGCGGTTACATCCCCGTTGACATGGTCTATGGCTACGAACCCGTGCCCGATGGACTCTCTGCCGAAGAGCAGTCTCGCATCCTCGGCCCGCAGGCCAATCTCTGGACCGAGTATATCAAGGATTTCCCCACGGCACAATATATGGAGCTTCCGCGCATGGCCGCTTTGAGTGAGGTGCAGTGGTGCCGCCCGGAGAAGAAAGATTACCGCGAGTTCGTGGGTCGTCTTCCTCATCTGCTTGCGCTATACCGTCAGGGAGGCTACCGCTACTCCGACCATGTTTTCGATGTTCGCGGAAAGGTTCTTGCCGACCCGGCGGCCCGTACGGTCAAGGTTGTGCTTTCCACCGACGATGATGCTCCGGTGCATTACACTCTCGACGGCACCGAGCCTGATGAAAACTCTCCGCGTTATACCGATACATTACGGATTTCGACACCCGTGACTCTGAAAGCCGCCGCAGTGCGCGACGGACGTCCCGGACGCATCTACAATGGCGGGATTTCTTTCAGCAAAGCTACATTCAAGCCCATCGAGCTTTCGGTGCAGCCGCATCCGCGCTATACGTTCGACGGCCCCGGGATGCTTGTCGACGGTCGTCTCGGTTCCAACGGATTCACCGACGGGTTGTGGCTCGGCTTCCCTTACCCCTCGCTTGATTTCACTATCGACCTTGAAAACGTGCAGACCGTAGAAAGCCTCGGCTTCCACAACCTCGTTACTACTGACAGCTGGATTTTCCCGCCGCGCAAGGTTGTGGTGTCGGTTTCCGACGACGGCAAGGAGTTTGTCGAGGTGTATTCCGAGGAATTTGAGGCCGCATCCGGAAACGACAGCTCCATCCATCCGATGACATTTGCTTTTGACCCGGTGAAGGCTCGTTACGTCCGTCTGCATGTCGACACCGAGACATCCATGCCCTCCTGGCATGCCGGTGCCGGGCGTCAGTCGTTCTTCTTTATTGATGAAATTGATGTAAAATAATTTACAAATATTGGAATATTTAATAAAATATTTTAATAAATTATATTGCAGTTTGTTACTGTAAATTAGTGTTGAAAAGACACCATCGGGACATTGAAGCGCTCCGATGGTGTCTTTTCTCTTTTTATATCCTGAAACTGAGCGGAATCGCACTCCTGACGCCATAATTGAAGTTTCTCTCTCATAATTATTTATATATAATATATGTGTATGATGTACGTTGGGCTGTCAGATGTGGCTTGAAAATGTTGCCGGGAAATGGTATGATGCAGGGCGCGAGAAATGCTTGTCTGCTTTCCGATAAACTAAAATATTTTCAAAATTTGTTGTTAAATAATGTAAATCGCGTGGTGGTTTTAAGAAAAAAGCCTAATTTAGCAACATCAAAACTGACCCGTATGTCCATTCGAGTTTCAATGGTGTAGCTAACCTTTTGATTGATTTGGGCTTAGGTTGAATTAAGCACAGATACACCCTTGAATCTATACAACCGTTAACGAATACAGATATGATGCACAGACCGATTCCCATCTGAAAGTTCCCCGCATGCGGTGGATTGACAGAAACGGTACATCCATTCCGACGCATATAGTATCCACTATAAACCAGCTATAATCACAACAAAACAAACCTAATCATTTTTTTTATTAACACATGTAATAATGGGAAAATCTATACTAAATTTCCGACTATTGCTATTGATTGGAGCCGTGATGATTCACGGAGTCCTCTTTGCTGCGTCCGCGGCACCCTTCAAGGTGACAGGACAAGTAACCGATGAAGAGGGCGAACCTCTGATTGGAGTATCGGTACAGGCCGACAACGCCAAGGGCGGTGTCACCACCGATATTGATGGCAATTATACTATCAGCCTCGGCGCTCCCGCAACCCTTACGTTCTCTTACGTAGGTATGACTCCTGAGAAAGTCAAGGTGAACGCCACCCGCAAGCTCAACATCGTTCTCAAGGCCGACGTCAATACTCTCGACGACGTGGTTGTCGTAGGTTACGGCGTTCAGCGCAAGGTCAACCTTACCGGTGCCGTTCAGAGCGTCAATTCCGACGAAATCCTCCGCCGAAGCGTTTCCAACGGTTCATCGGCTCTCCAGGGTATCATCCCCGGTCTTACAGCAACTGTAAGCTCAGGTGCCCCCGGCGGCGACCAGGCTTCGCTTCAGATCCGCGGTCTCGGTTCGCTCAACTCTTCTTCCAGCCCTCTTATCCTTATCGACGGTGTGGAAGGCGACATGAACCGTATCGACCTTAATAATGTGGAATCAATATCCGTTCTTAAGGACGCGGCTTCAGCTTCTGTTTACGGTTCGCGCGCGTCGAACGGTGTTATCCTCGTCACCACCAAGCGTGGTACACAGGGCAAGCCCAAAGTTACGTTCAACGGCTACGTGGGTTGGAACAAGCCTACCGAAATGCCTGAACCCCTTGGCGCTGTTGACCTTATGCGTGCAATCGACGTTGCCCGTGCTAATAACGACCAGCCGGCAATCTACACTCAGACCATCGAGGATTATATCAACCTCGGTCTCAGTGCTGAAGAAGGCCGTTACGACACCAACTGGCGCGACCTCCTCATGAAGAAAAGCGCTATGGTGCAGAACTACTCCGTAGGCGTAAGCGGCGGCAGCGACTTCCTCAGTGTATATGCTTCAGCAGGCTACTATAAGCAGGAAGGTATGATTCCCAACAATGAATTCCGCCGTATGAACATGCGCGTCAACACCGACATGAAGATCAATCGCTTCATAAAGTTAGGCGTGGATATGGGCGTGCGTCAGTCCGACGTTGTCAACCCCATCGGTGGCAGCAACGAACTCATTCAGTATGCGATGATTTACCGTCCGCTGTATTCCGGTATCAATGAAGACGGCACTTGGGGCTATGGTGTCAACGGTATCAACCCCCTTGCTATCGCCAACGACGGCGGTTACTCCAAGAGCCAGGCTCCCCAGTATAATGTAAAGGCCACCGCGACAGTGACTCCCATCGACGGCCTCACAATCCTCGGAATTTACAGCTGGCAGCGTAACAACGGTATCACAAAGACTTTCGCCGATAATTACGAACTCTTTGAGAACGGCGTTTCCATGGGTACATGGCCTACCGCTACACGTTCTGCCCGTGAAAGCCGCACTCAGACCGACTTCCGTCAGTTCAACCTCCAGGCAACTTACGAAAAGACTTTCGCCAAAATCCACTACCTCAAGGTGATGGGTGGCTACCAGAGCGAAGAAAACAAGAGCAACAGCCTTGAGGCTGCCCGTAAGGACTACCCCTACGACGGCTACGAGGATATCGCTCACGGTGATGCTGCAACAGCAACCAACTCAAGCTACCGTTCGGAATGGGCGCTGATGTCTTACCTCTTCCGTGTCAACTACGTACTTATGGACCGCTACCTTCTCGAAGTCAACGGTCGTTACGACGGTACATCCCGCTTCATGAAGGGTCGTCGCTGGGGCTTCTTCCCCTCGATTTCCGCAGGTTGGCGTATCTCTGAAGAAAACTTCTTCAAGCCCCTTACCGGTGTTGTCAACAACCTCAAGATCCGTGCATCCTACGGTCGTCTCGGTAATCAGGCCGTGAGCAGCGCCTTCCCCTATCTTGCTGCTGTCAGCGCAGGTGAAGGCTACGCTTACTACTTCGACAACGCATTCCACACCGGTGCCGCTCAGGTTCAGCTCGCCAACCCCCTCATCACTTGGGAAAAATCCAATCAGTATGACGTTGGTGTTGACTTCAGCCTCTTCAACAACCGTCTCTCCGGTACTGTCGACTACTATGTACGTCACATCGACGACATGCTCCAGACATTCCAGGTGCCCGTGTTCGTAGGTATGGGTGCTCCCATGCAGAACGCAGGTTCGATGCGCAACAACGGTTGGGAAGTTTCTCTTAACTGGAACGACCGCATCGGCGACTTCAGCTACTATGTGAAAGCCAACGTTTCCGACGTACGCAACAAGATTCTCGACCTCTACGGCAACGAGTACAAGAGTGGCAACCGCATCACTATCGAAGGCGAGGCTTACAGCAACTACTACGGCTACGTAGCCGACGGTTTCTACACCTCACAGGAAGAAATCGACGCACTTCCCGCTTATGGCAGCAAGGCTACCATCAAGCCCGGTTTCATCAAGTATAAGGACCTCAACGGCGACGGCGTGATCAACGGCGACGACCGCACGATTATCGGTAACCCCACACCCCACTACAACTTCGGTCTTACCCTCGGCGGTATGTGGAAAGGTATCGACCTTGAAATCTTCTTCCAGGGCGTCGGCAAGCGCGACGTTGTCTACACAGGCTACGGCTCACGTGCTCTCGTTGGTGGCGGTACAATGTATGAGTATCAGCTCGATACATGGAGCCCCGACAATCTTGATGCCAAATTCCCCCTCCTTCTCGAGGACGCATCTTCAAGCAGCCCCAACAACCTTTTCTCCACCCACTGGATGCAGAGCGGTGCTTACTGCCGTCTGAAAAACCTCGTGCTCGGTTACACCTTCCCCGCCAAGTGGACAAAGAAGGCCATGATTTCCAAGCTCCGTGTCTACGGTACAGCACAGAACCTCTTCACCATCCGTGGCAAGAACTTCTACAAAGGCTTCGACCCCGAGCAGAGCACAGGCGCAAGCTGCTATCCTCTTAACAAGACATTCCTTGTCGGTGTAAATCTCGAATTCTAAACAGGCTTTAAAATGAAAAAAACAATATATTCAATCCTTGCGGCCTCAGCGGTATTCTCCCTGACAAGCTGCTCCGATTTCCTCGACAGAAAAAGCTCGGCGTTCGAGACCGACGGCTTTTTCGAAACCGAGGTGGGTATGGAACAGGGCGTGACAGGCGTCTACAACAAGATTCCCTACGACATGAACTGGGGTGTGCCTCCCACAATGGTGGTCGACCTCTATACTCCCTACGGTCTTCAGAACGAAGAAAATACAACAATCGGTGCCGGTAACGGTCTTACTCCCGACCAGTCATATGTAGGAACTTACTGGAGTGCCAACTACGGCCTTATCGCCCGTGCCAACTCGGTTCTTGACGGCGCTCTCGAAGATGCCTCCGGCATGAAAGCCGCCTATCGTCGCAACGTGGCCGAATGTAAGATTCTCCGTGCCTACGGCTACTACTGCCTCGTTTCCACTTTCGGCAATGTTCCCTTCTTCACCGCTTCGGTCGATCCCGAAGGCTACAAGGCTCCGGCCACTCCCAAGGAGGAAATCACCGATTATATGATTAATGAGCTTCAGGAAATTGCCAATGAAGGTATTCTTGAATGGCCCAACGCAGTCCGCGGCCGCGTCAACCTCGCAACCTGCTACGCCCTCATCGCCCGTTATGCACTGCTCGCAGGCAGCAACGACTTCAATGGCAAGGGTCAGGACTACTTCCGCATCGCTGCCGCCGCAGCCAAGGAAGTAATGGACAACCGTGGCCTTGCAAACAATTATGAAGACCTCTTCACTATGGCAGGTCAGGCTCAGGGTGCGACCCAGAACGAAATCATCTGGGAAATCCCCTACATGAACGGTGCCGTGCGCAAGTATCACCGCACTCGCCTCGGTAACTCCTCCAACAGTGTCGGCGGTTCTACCGTACGTTTCGCATCGGCTCTTCTCGCCAATACATTCGAATGTATCGACGGCAAGCGTATCGACGAATCTCCTCTGTTCGACCCCACCAAGCAGTCGTTGAACCGCGACCCCCGTTTCAAAACCACCATTGCCATGCATGGTGACACAATCACCTTTGCAAAAGGCTCCAAGAAATGGGTGCTCAATGTATATGATGCCAAGACAAAAGCATTCCCCAACCCGAAGACCGGCAAATGGTACAGCACTGACAATACTGACGTTACCAACCCCAAGATTTCCATTGCCACCGCAGGCAACGGCTACCTTTGGAACAAGTACAATCAGGATATGACCGAGGAAAGCCTTCAGGAATCTTTTGTTGACATCATCATCATGCGTGCCGCCGAGATGTACCTCACATATGCCGAGGCTAAGATTGAGCTCAACGAACTCGACGAAAGCGTATACTCGGCCATCAACGACGTTCGCCGTCGTGCCGGCATGCCCGACTTCGACGCATCCCGCAAGGGCAATCAGGACAAGATGCGCCAGATTGTACGTCGCGAACGCAAGGTTGAGCTGGCAATGGAAGGTGTGCTCTTCACCGACTTCCGCCGCTGGAAAATCGGCGACATCACCAACTCCGCGCCCGTCTATGGCATGCCTGTAAATGAAATTGGTTACGCAGGTCTTACCAAGGCTGATATGCCTACCTTCACAACCACTTCGCGCCACGACATCAACGACGTGTGCGACTGGACCGCAGTGGCCGACAAGTACAAGGCACGTGACCTCAAGCGTATCTGGAACGACCGCTTCTACTGGTGGCCTATCCCGCGTACCGACCTCGACCGCAACCCCAGCCTCTCCAACCCCGAAGGATATTAATCAAATTGAATCACCCCGTAAATTATCCCTTATAACGGATATTAAGGATGAAAAAATCAGTAATTATCGCTGCCTCTATACTGCTCGCTGCGAGCGTCGATGCCCGGACAGGCATCGACGCCCGTGACGGGTTTGTCACTTTGTCCAACGACAAGACTTCCGTGACATTCGACGCCGGCAAGCGTTTCGACATAACATCTATGAAACATCTCGGAAGCCGCGAACTTGTGGCTCCCGGTTCCAATCTTGCTCCCTGGACTATCACCTACCTCGGCGCTCAGGGCGAGACTCCCGAAGTGAATCCCTCCTGTGCCGTTTTCCGCGGCTACACCGAGGAACGCAACGACACGGCCTCGGCCCTCGTTTTCCACTGGGACACCCGTCTGCAATACGACGGCAAGACCTATCCCGTGGACATGCGTGTCTCGCTGGCCGACAATTCGCCTCTGCTCGAATGGAACATATCCGCACAGCTTCCCGAAGGATGGAAGGTGTCGGAAATCAAGTTTCCCACGGTGGCTGTGAAATCGCCGGAAAAGGCAAAGGTAATCACACCGGCAGGGTGGGGTAATGAATATGCCCTCCGCGCCGACACTATCTATGAAGCAAACTATCCGTCATGGTCGGCCTCAATGCAGATGATGATGCTCGACGACGCCGACGGTGCTTATTTTTACTCTCCCCGCGACTTCCGCGCATGCGGCAAGCTCATGACTCTCGACGAGAAGAAAGGTCAGTCGGCATTTACAACCAAGACTGTCGTTTCCTCCGCATGGAATAAGGACGGCGCTTTCACGCTCCCCTGGACCACCGTAACCTCCTTCAATCCCGAAGGATGGGCCGAAGCAGCCCGCGCGTGGTACCGTCCGTTCGCTCTTCAGACCTCATGGGGCAAACAGAAACTTTCCGACCGCAAGATTCCCGAATGGCTTGTGGAGAAAGACCTGTGGCTCCGCGCCAAGTACACCGGCGACACTACAATCGTTGCCGTCAACCGTGCCATCGACTATTTCGGCGATGACATCGCTTTCCACTGGTACTTCTGGCACAATCACGCATACGACTCCCACTATCCCGATTACTTCCCCGCCAAGCCCGAATTTGCAGGCATCGTGAAGCAGGTGCGAGACCGCAACTGCCAGGTAATGCCCTATATCAACGGCCGTCTCTGGGATCCGGGAGCCGACAGTTACAAGGCCCGCCGCGGCTATGAGGCTTCCTGCCGCCGCCCCGACGGTGCGCTCTACACCGAAATCTATCCCACTTCAATTGTACCCAACACCGTTACTTGTCCCGCATCGCCCATCTGGCACGACATGCTTATCGAACTTGCCGACAGCATCCAGGAGCGTCTCGGCACCGACGGACTTTATATCGACCAGATTGCAGCCGCAGCCCCCTATCCCTGCTACGCATCCAACCACGACCATCCCGCCGGTGGTGGTGAATTCTGGTACGACTCCTACAAAGGCATCATCGACGATATGCGCCGCGACCACCTCAAACCCGGCAATATCATCTTCTCCGAGGAAAACGCCGAGTGCTACATTCCCGTGTTCGACATCCTGCTCACGGTCAACACTCCCCACACCCCCTCGTGCAAGATTGTGCCCCTCTATCCTCTGATTTATTCCGACCGCGTACTCACAACGGCCTACACTTATACCCCCTACACCGACGTGCGCCTGGGCGACTTCCGCTATCAGAACATGCAGTGCCTGCTCTACGGCTCGCAGCTCGGCTGGGTTGACCCCCGTCTGCTTTGGGTCGACGACAAGAGCGCCTACGAGGCCAAGTTCCTCAAGAATCTTGTCGAATTCCGCAAGAAGCAGCACGATGTGTTCATCGGTGGCACCTACGTGCGCGAGTTCATTCCCGAGGGCGACAATCCCTATACGGTTGTTCCCGTGTTCGGCGGCGACTACATGATCAAGGGTGCCGAATGGATCTCTCCCGAAGGCAAGCGCGTGATGTACGTTGTCAACAGCGACTCAAAACCGCATGAAGTCACCCTCCCGACGGGAAAGAAAGTGAAGATGGAACCCATCTCGGCACGCCGCTTCAACCTCAAGAACTGACACAATTATCTCAACCATAATAATCACCGTATAAAATCATGAAACTCAACAATATCCTCCTCATGGCCGCACTTCTTGGCGGCGTCAACGCAGCCTCCGCTTCCGGCGAATGGGACATTCAGGGTGTGAAGTACGTTTGTGACACTCTCCAGCATTATCCCCTCGGTCCCGGCACCACTGTTACAGTGGTAGACCTTACCGGTCCCGTGAAGCAGCGTGTGTTCTACACAACCACCGACCTTGATGCCCCCGAGGTGGAAGTCAAGACTTATTGCTGTTCGCCGTTCAGCACTTATAAGACTGTTCCGGCAATGGCTGAGACCGCGAAGTCCGACATCTATTTCGCCGGAGTCAATTCCGACCTCTTCTCCTACACAGGTACAGGCCCCATCGGCAGCACGGTTGTCAATGGCGAAATCCTCAAGACAATGAAGAGCACGACCGGATGGATGGCCGTGGGTCAGGATTCCGACGGCGCATTGTACTACGGTACTCCCACAATCAGCTTCGGCGCCAAGCTCAACGGCAAGACTGAATACGCTCCCACACTGGTAAACGTTCCCCGTGCCGAGAACGAATGTATTCTCTACACCCGCAGCTGGGGCAGCAATACCAAGACCACCAAGGGCGAGAAAGGCGTTGAAATTGGCCTGAAGCCCGTCAACGGTTATCTTTCCTCCACGGGCGATACCGAATGTAAGGTCGTTACCGCTCCCGTGCTCAACGGCGGAAGCATGGCTATCCCCGAGGGCGGATTTGTTCTTTCCTCGAATGTTTCGAGCCATCTCAGCACCACCAAAGGCCTTGCAGCAATGAAAGTGGGCGACACTTATACAATCCGCATTTCCGGCATTTCCCTCAAGGGTTTCGGATATGGCTTGACACACTCCTTTGATGCCATCCAGCAGCTCAGCGGAGGCGAGCCCGTTATTCTTGAAAACGGCGAAATCCTCAACACCGACGGAGTTCTCGACCACCTCAAGAGCCGCCGCCCCCGTACTGCCCTCGGTACTGATGCCACCGGCAAGCGCATGGTGATGCTCGTTGTTGACGGCGACTCATATAACAAAGGTATTTCCGCCGGCTGCGGCTCCAAAGACCTTGCTGCAATGATGCTCAACACCGGTTGTGTCAATGCAATCAACTTCGACGGCGGAGGCTCATCCACCCTCTACACAGAGCCTATGGGTGTGCTCAACCGCCCCAGCGACGGCAAACTTCGCGGAGTGATGAGCGGTTGGTTCGTATCCACTCCCGACAAGGGCGACAAACAGGTCGCAAGCATTGCCTTTGCCGACTGGGCCAAGTATCTCAAACCCGGCGAAAGCTACACCCCCGTGATCTACGGCTACAATGCCGCAGGACTTCTCGTGAATAAAAATATCACTGCATGTACTCTCTCCTGTTCTCCCAATCTCGGAACGATTTCAAGCGACGGAAAGACACTGACAAGTTCAGGCGGCGACGGCACATATGCCCTCACAGCCATGCTCCCCAACGGCATCACATGCACGATGCCCGTTGCCCAGGGCGACCCCACCGGAGTTGACGCAATCGAAGCCGCCGACTCCGACCTTTCCGCTCCCGTAGAGTTCTATAATCTTCAGGGTGTCAAGGTAGAGAATCCCGAAAACGGCATCTTTATCCGCCGTCAAGGCAATAAAGTTACTAAAGTGATTAAAGATTAAGGATTAAAGATTAAGGATTAATAGATTAATTCCTCCTCCCTAATCATTAATCCACCCCCAATAATGCAAAGCTTAACTCAGAATAAATAACAATTTAACCTAATCTATTCAGATGAAAAGAATTTTACTTCCTATCGTCGTTCTGGCAGGGACAGCAGGTGTGGCTATGGCCGACACTTATGCTCCCGGTACAGTAGGCCAGCTCCGCGACGGTTACTCGCTCACCAACGTGGGCGGTAATGCTCAGCTTTACACATCCAATCCTGCGATGAACCGCACCGCAGTGGGTGTAAACGGCGCTTTCTATTGCGTTGACTATCTCAATGGTGTTGTAAAGGTTTACGGCCCTCAGACCGAAGCCGATCCCACAGGCAAAATCACAGATATTATCCTCCGTCCCAGTGATACCGACAAGCCCATCTGGGTTTCCTGTACAGCTGACGACGCAGGCCACGTAATCGTGCGTACCGACCGCCTCAACGGTGGTAAAGGTTGGTCCGGAACAGGTCAAGCCGGATATTATGTGGCAGAAAACGCTTCATTCACTGTAATTGATTCCAAGGAAGTGAAGGCAGGCGACAACTACGCAGGCATCGTGAAGAGCAATATCGCCATGCCCGGCGCTCCTTCGTGCCGCTTCGACCAGCTCGGCCATGTTGCAGGCAATGTGCTCGAAGGCTCGACATCTTTCTTCGTCCCCTGCGCCAATATCACTGATTCCGACGGCGAACTCGCACAGTTCAACTACACCGACGGCGACTGGACAAGCACTTCGCTCTCGCCCATCACTATTGACGCCGCTTTCCCCAACTTCAGCGCACGCCCCAACGCCAAGACAACCCAAACCATGGGTTCAGCCATGGCCTACGGCAACGGTGTGGCTGTGTTCGCCAACCCCGAATACAAAGTGACCGGCTCGGAAGAATGGCTTGATACTGCCAGCGGCAAGACTTTCTGCGGTCTCGGCAACGCCATCGAGCTTTACGAGAAGGCTGAAGGTTCTGAAGACTGGGCCGCTTCCGGCAAATTCTTCGTTACTCCCAAGCACGGCAACATCGGCGGTTTCTTCGTGTTCAGTCTCCAGGGCAAGGACTACATCGTGTATCCTTCGGGCTACACCGCATGTGCTGTGAAAAACATGTCGGCCGACGGCTTCACTATCGCCGAGGTGAAATTCACCGACAGCCCCGTAAGCACCGAAGCTGACAACGAACAGCTCGTGGCTCTTGTAAATCCCGCCCTCAAGGAAGACGGAAGCTACATGTTCCCCAAAGCTCAGTCTTTCGCAGCCTGCATCAACGTTGAACCCGTGCCCGGCGATCCCTGCTCGGTCTACATCTACACATTCTCCGAACCTTTCCTCTGCTCGCAGTGGAAGTTCACCGTGCCCGAACAGCAGATCAACAACGCCGTAGTAGGTGGCGTCACCGTTAAGAAGGAAGGCTATGCCCTGAAGAACATCTGGGCTAACGATGCCAACCTCAAGGTGGCTCAGACCAATGCCCGCAGCGGTGTAGGTGCCAACGACCTCTTCTACACGGTTGAGCACGGCAAAGGCCTTATCCATGTCTACGGTCAGGAAGGCCATATCAAAGACATCCCCGCTCCCGAAGGCGCAAACCTCTGGGTAACTGCTTCCGGTGACGACGCAGGCAACGCAATCATCCGTGTTGACCGCGCCAAAACGTTCAACGGTTACACAACCAACGGTGACCCCGGTTTCCTCGTTATTGACACCAAGACTTCCGAAATCGTCAAGGATTTCATTCCCTTCACCTGTGACTTCGGTATGCGTTGCGACGCTCTCGGCCACGTGGCAGGCAATATCCTCGAAGGCGAGAATGAAAATATCTATGTTACTGTAAACGGCAACGCCGCCAACCAGGGTGTGGTTGATTTCAACTACAACAAGGGCGAGTTCGTTTCCGCAGTGAACTCCAAGTTCGACATCAATGCCGAACTCTTCACCGTTGCAGGCATGCAGAAGATTGGCTCCACCGCTTCCGCAACCGCATATGAAGACGGACAGGCTCTGGCAGTTTACGCCAATCCTCTCAAACCCGGCTCAAGCTCAGCCGACGGTTTCGGCAATGGCATCCAGCGCTTCGAACCCACCGGCGACCCTGCAAGTCCCTGGGCTCCCGCCGGCAAATTCATCATCACTCCCGGCCACTCCTTCATGGGCGGATTCAACATTTTCAAGCTCAACGGTGCTGAATACGTAATCTATCCCACAGGACAGAGCGGTGCAGGTGATGGAGCCGCCGCCGCTGCCGATGCGTTCGCAATTGCAAAGGTTGCCTATGCTGAATCTCCCGTCACTACTGAAGCTGACGACGAGCACCTCATCGCTCGCACATTCGCTGCCACCGACGAGAACTGGAACATGCTCTACAAGGCAAACACAGCATGTGTGCCTGTATACAATGTTCTTCCCTGTGAAGAAGATGAAAACTCAGTTTACATCTACTTGTACTGCGACGGTGCTCCCGTTGCCAAGTGGCAGTTCACAGCTCCCGAAGATGAAAATGAATCCGGCGTGAACGCAATCGAAGGCATCGACGAAAACGCGCCCGTTGAATACTTCAACCTCCAGGGCGTGCGCGTAGCCAACCCCGAAAGCGGCCTCTACATCCGCCGCCAGGGAAATCAAGTTACTAAAGTGATTAAATATTAAAGATTAAGGGATTAAGGATTAGTTGTTAATGATTAAAGATTAATCCTTAATCCATAATCCTTTAATCCCCTAAAAAAGACACTCCTTATTATTAACCTCAAATTTTAAACAAAATGAAAAAAGTATTACTTCTTTCGGCAGCTGCCATGGCATCTCTCGCCGCATCGGCAGACTACACCCCCGGTCAGATTGTAGTTCGTGACAACTACAAGCTCACTCTCGAATGGGCCAACACCGACATGGCAACCAACTCAGGTGACATCCGCATGGGTATCGGTACAAACGACCGTTTCTTCTGGACTGACAAGGCCAACAAGACCGTTAAGGTTTATGGCGAAAAAGGCTTCGAACAGGACATTAAGCTCAGCAAAAACGTTTGGACAAACATCAGCTGCGACAACGCCGGTCATGTTATCGTACGTGTCGACGACAAGGCTTTCGACGGTGCTTATGCAGCAACTTCCGGTGTTGCAGTGATTGATGCCGATAACCTCAGTGTTCTCACCGACTATGCTCAGTTCGCCTCCAGTGCAAGTACAGGCCGTTTCGACGGATTCAGCCAGGTTTACGGTGATGTTTCAAAAGGTATTTGGGCTATTTATGCTCCCCGCCAGTTTGGTGGTTGCATCTCTGAATTCCTTTTTGAGCAGTATAAGGGATATTTCACATCGGAGTATTCTTTAGATGTATCTATGTTCCCCAAGGTTGACGGAACCGTTACAGCTTCCGTAGCTTCCACCGGTGCCGCACAGCAGTATGGTGAAACCGGAAAGAAACTTGCTGCGTTTGTTAATCCTGTTTTTAATGTTACCGATGCAAGTCATAATCTCGCTAACTGCATCATGACTCTTGAGGAGGTTCTTGATGAGGACGAAAACCCCGTATGGGAACAGACCGGCAAGTTCATGCGCACTCCTAACCATATTGGTGAATGTGGTTTCGTATGCTTCACAATAAATGGTGTTGACTACGTTGCTTATCCTACCGGTAACGGTTCTGCCGACGGTTTCGGTGTTTGCAAGGTAGAACTCCTCGACTCTCCCGTGAGCGAACCCGTTGTTGACGAACTTAAGGCAAGCTGCCTCAAGGCTATCGTTTATGCTTCTTCCGATCCCGAGACATACGCTCTCAACTTCGTCACCAACAACTACTGGCGCGGTATGAGCGTTGAAGCTGTTGAAGGTGATCCCAACTCGGTTTACATCTACAACTGCGGTTCCGCTTCTCCCATGAACGCAATGTCCAAGTGGAAATTCACCGTTCCCGAAAGTGAACAAGGTGGCGTTAACGGCATCGAAGTAGCTGACGAAAACGCTCCCGTTGAATACTTCAACCTCCAGGGCGTACGCGTTGCCAACCCCGAAAACGGCCTCTTCATCAAGCGCCAGGGCGCAAAGGCCGAAAAGGTGGTGCTTTAATGACTATTCTTTAATGACGATTAAAGATTAACGATTAAAGATTAATGATTAAAGATTAATGATTAAAGATTAAAGACGAAAGATTAAGGACTAAAGATTAAAATATATCCTTGATCTTTAATCCTTAATCCCTAATCCCTAATCCTTGATCCCCAATCCTTAATCCTTAATCAGGAATCATATAGGTCTTATTAATCCTATAAAACTTTAAACCCAAGGGGCGGACTGGCGTCCGCCCCTTCTTTTACTATCCCGGATAACTGCAATGAAATTACACGGCTTTATTTCGACAGCTTTATTACTTTCGGCCATTACTGTGGCTGACCCGGCGGTAGCCGCCAAATCTCAGAATATCCAGCCTGCCGACGTGCAAGCCATTCTAAAACAACTTACGCTCGAGCAGAAAGCGAAACTGCTCTCCGGCGCTCCAGCCACTTCCGAAGCCCCGAGCCACATAACAGCCGGTGCGGCAGGATGGACGCGCGCCATGCCCGAATTTGGAATCCCCGCACTTAACCTTGCCGACGGCCCCGTGGGCCCGCGCATCAACCCGATGCCCTGGATTGAGGTGGAGGAAGTGTACGACGACAACGGAATCCCCGTGTCGGAACGCGCTTCGGGCAAAATCAATCAGGATGCCGTGACCGACCCGCTGTGGTGTACGGCTTTTCCCTCGACAACTGCCCTCGCGGCAACTTTCGACCGCGATGCCGCCCGTGCCCAGGGCGAAGCTATGGGCGCCGAATCCCGCGCCTACGGTGTGGATGTGCTGCTGACGCCCGGCGTCAATATCATGCGCAATCCCCTGTGTGGCCGAAATTTCGAATATTATTCCGAAGATCCTTTCCTTGCCGGTGCTCTCGCCACGGAAGTTATCCGCGGTATCCAGGACCACGGTGTGGGCACAAGCCTTAAGCACTTTGTGGCTAACAACCAGCAGACAGGAAAAAAATATAACGACGCGCGCATCAACCGCCGCGCCCTCCGTGAGATTTATCTCAAACCGTTCGAGATGTGTGTGCGCGACGCGCGCCCCTGGACGGTAATGCCGTCCTACAACCTTATCGGCGGCACTTACACGCAGACCAACCGCGAGCTTATGCAGACGCTGCTGCGCGATGAATGGGGCTTCAACGGAACTGCCGTGACCGACTGGTTTGTTCACCGTCCCGCAGCCGACCTAATCAAGGCTCGCACCGCGCTCATCATGCCCGGCTCGCCTGCCATCGTCGAGGAAATTCTTGAAGCCGTACGCTCCGGAGCTGTCACCGAGGCCGATGTTGACTCCTGCGTGGCCGATGTGCTGCGCCTTGCAGCCCGCTCGCTCTCGGCCAAGGGCTGGACCGCCTCGCAGCCCGACCTGAAGGCCGGAGCCGCTCTGTCGCGCCGCATCGGTGCCGAGGCAATGGTGCTTCTGAAAAACAATGACCGCCTGCTGCCGCTCAAGCCCGGCGCACGTGTGGCGCTGTTCGGCACGTCGGCCTACCAGTCGCTCCCCGGCGGAACCGGTTCGTCGAATGTCAACAAGGCTTATGTGGTGGACATCGACCGCGGACTCGCCGAGGCCGGATTCAAGGTGGATTCCACGCTTACCGAAATCTACCGTGGCAACAATGCTGCCGTGGCTCTGCTCAACGACAAGCATCCCCAGTGTCCCGAGTGGCAGAAAATATCCTATCACCGTCCTGTCGTGCCTGAAATGGACCTCAGTCGCGCCACTTACATGATTGAGAGCCGCGCCAAGGCCGATGATGTGGCTGTGGTTGTCGTAGGCCGCGAATCCGGCGAGACCTCCGACCGCCGTGTCGCCAACGATTTCAACCTCTCCGCAACCGAGAAGGCAATGATTTCCTCCGTTTGCAAGGCCTTCCATGCCAAGGGCAAGCCCGTGGTTGTGGTTCTCAACGTGTGCGGCGTAATCGAGACAGCATCGTGGAAGGACATGCCCGACGCGATATTGCTGTCGTGGTTTCCCGGCCAGGAATGTGGCTATGCCGTGGCCGATGTGCTCAGCGGTGCGGTGAATCCTTCGGGACGCCTGCCGATGACCTTCCCCGTGCATTATGGCGACACCCCCTCCGCCGCCAACTATCCTTACGTGGGCCAGACCGAAGGACGCAACTTCGACTACACCAACTATGAGGAAGGCATCTGGGTGGGATACCGCTGGTTTGGCAAGACTGGCCGCAAGGTGTCATATCCCTTCGGCTACGGTCTCAGCTACACCGATTTCCAATATTCCGACATGAAAATCAACCGCCGTGGCGACAAGACTACCGTGACTGTGACCGTTACTAACACCGGCGACCGTCCGGGTCGTGAGGTGGTGCAGCTTTACGTCACCGCCCCCGGAAAGGACATGATAAAGCCCGAGCGCGAACTCCGCGGATTCGCCAAGACCCGCGAACTCGCCCCCGGAGAATCTCAGAAAATCACAATCACCGTAAGCGACGATGAATTCGCGTCTTTCGACGAGGCACGTTCGGCATGGGTGACCGAGCCGGGCGAATACACCGCACGCCTTGGAAACAGCGCTGCGGACTATGCCGCGAAACCCTTCACGGTGAAAAAACAGCGCGTGCGCAAGGTAAACGATATCCTCGCTCCCGTGGCTCCCGTGAAACAGCTCGAACCCACAGCCGACCCCATTCAGGACATGACATGGCACAAGGGCACTGACTTCCCGTTGCTCGGCCGTTGCTATCCCGACTCGCTTCCCCTCTACACCCGCGTGCCCGCTTTCCTGAAAAAAGGCACTCGCGAGGCACTGTACGAGCTTGGGCAGCACACTACCGGCATGGCTATCCGCTTCCGCTCCAACTCGCCCCGCATAGCCCTGCGCTGGGAATCGCTCACCCGCAACGACATGAAACACATGTCGTCGCTGGCAAGCCGCGGTGCCGACCTGTACTATCTCTCGCCCTCCGGCCAGTGGCGCTTCCTCGCTCCTGCGATTCCGTATACCGACCCGACCACAACCCTCATCATCGACAACATGGAGCCTGAGATGCATGAATACATGCTTCATCTGCCGCTCTACGACGGCTTGAAATCGCTTGAAATCGGCATTGCTCCCGGCTCCGTGATAGAGCAGCCTGAGGTGGAATTTCCGTCGAAAGCCCGAAAGCCGGTGGTGATCTACGGCAGCTCCATAGCCCACGGCGCCACGGCGTCGCGTCCCGGTATGGCGGCCTCGAACATAATCCGCCGCGAACTCGACACCGAGACCATCAACCTCGGCTTCAGCGCCAACGCCCACCTCGACTATGAGGTGGCCCGCATGATGGCCGATGTGGATGCTTCGGTGTATGTGCTCGATTTTGTGCCGAACGCGCTTGTGGATGAAATAAACGGCAAGACTGAAGCGTTTGTAAAGATACTGCGCGACCGCCGTCCCGACGTGCCTCTGGTGTTTATCGAAGACCCGATTTTCACCCACGCCCAGCTCGACACCAAGATTGCCGCCACAATCAAGGCCAAGAACGAGGCCATAAAGAAGATGTACGACAAGATGGTGGCCGAGGGCTTGATAAACACCTACTACATCAGCACCGAGAAGATTGTGCCGGCCGACGGCGACGGCTCGTCCGACTCGATACACTTCACCGACCGCGCTTTCCGCACCTACTGCGACGCGCTTATTCCCATACTGCGTGATGCACTGAAACTTGACGAATAATCACAATCATAGAAGATACCAATCATTAACACAATGAAACTGAAATACCTATCCGCGCTCCTTTTAGGAGCTATCGCCTTCCCGGGCAACGCACAGACCCAGGTAAATGCCTTCGGTACTGACGATCTTACCTCGGACATCTGTCTCATCTATTCCGGCGGCCTCGAAAAGCGTGCCGTATGGAACAAAGAGAACCTTCTGCCATACGTCACCCATGAGTTCGCCGACGGTCATCGCGAATGGTTCTACGACGGCTTCCTCTTCCTCGAATCCTTCCACAACGGCACCGTGCTCGCCAACAGCGGCAACGGTCAGATTGCCGCCAAGAAAGAAGACTGGGTATGGTGGCTCGACCATGTGATGGAAGAGGGTCACGACCTGCATGCACTCGACGAGCTTATCGGCGAACTGAAAGCGACACTCGGCGAACCTACGATGCGCCACAAGGTCATAATCACCACTCCCGCTCCATGTAAAGACGGCAGCAACGGCGCTCCCGTGTGGGCCGATATCAACTGGGGCGAAATCGACGGAGAGGCCATGAACTTCTTCCGTTCATCGCACCGCGCCAAGGCAACCAAGTGGTTCTGCACCCAGATCAAGGAGCGTTTCGATGCCGAGAAGTTTCAGAACATCGAACTCGCCGGTATCTACTGGCTCGAGGAATCGCTGTACTCCAACGGCGACATCGTTCCGGGAGTCAACGACCATATCCGCACCCTCGGTCTGAAATCCTACTGGATTCCTTACATGCTCAATAATGAGGCATATAAATTCAACTGGAAAGACAAGTACCGCTTCGACGTGGCCTATCAGCAACCCAACTACTTCTTCTACGAAAGGGGCGGCACGCTGCCTCCTTACAGCCAGCTCGTGCAGGCTATCGAGGAATCGAAGAAGTACGGTCTCGGAATGGAACTCGAGTTTGAGACTCAGGACGCAAGCAACGGCCTCCACGAAGTATCGCCCGAGATGCATCAGAGACTTATCGAATATATCGACGCCTACGAGCAGTACGGTGTTTGGGACGAATCGGCCGTGGCTCATTATTCCGGTTCGAAGGGCATGATTCAGATGGCTCAGAGTTCCGACCCCGTGAACCACGCTACCATGGACCGTCTCGCGTCCATCGTCATTGACCGTCAGAAGAAAAAGGCTGCCGGAGTGTTCATTCCCACAGTTGAGGAACACGCCATGTATGCCTACGCCGGAGAGGGTGAGATATTCATCACCGGCGATGCTCCCGACGCGCGTTGCTACTCGGTGAGCGGCGCACTGGTTCATGCCGGAGCAGGTCGCTTCGCGTGCCCTGAGGGTGTGTACGTTGTGACCGATGGAAAAGGAAAATCTGTAAAACTTCTTGTAAAATAATGATTAAACGACTGACAACTATCGCCGCAGCACTTGCCTTGTGTCTGTCTATGTTCGGCCAGACTGAGGTAAACCGCTACGGCACTGACCCAACTTCGGACATCGCGCTCATCTATGCCGGAGGCGACCACCGTCCACAATGGACGCAGGACGACCTGCGCCCGTATGTGGTGCACACCTTCGCCAACGGCGACAGGGATTGGCTTTTCGATTCGTTCCTCTTTCTGGAATTTACAACCGGAACTTCCGGTATAGCCTTCCAGAACGGCAGCCACGGCACCCCTTCCACCAAGAAAGAATGGGAGTGGCTTCTCGACCGCTTTTTTGAAGAGGATGCTAAGCTCGGCGCGCTCGACAAGCTGATTTCCGAAGAAAAGAAGACACTCGGAAATCCTCCGATGCGCCACACAGTGGTGCTGTCGATGCCCGCTCCGATAAACAATCAGAAGAACTGGGGCAAGATTGATGGCCGCAAGCTCGATTTTTCCAATCCTGCCGACAAGGTGGCCGCATGCAAGTGGTTTGTCGACGAACTTGTCGACCGCTTCAACAAGGCCGGATACGAGAACATCGACCTTATCGGAACATATTGGATTGAGGAAGCGCTGTTTTCCAACGGCGCCATCGTTCCGGAAATCAATGATTACGTGCGCTCCAAGGGCTTGCGTGCCTACTGGATTCCTTACTACAAGGATAACGAGCAATTCCGCTTCAACTGGAAGGACAAGTACCGCTTCGACGCCGCTTATCAGCAGCCCAACTACTTCTTCGAGCGCGACATTCCCATGAAGCAGCTTGAAGATGCCTGCGACGAGTCGAAAAAGTACGGTCTCGGTCTGGAAATGGAATTCGAGACCCAGGGCACGAGCCGCGCCCAACATTCCGACCCCGACAGTTATTATCAGCGCCTTATCGACTACATCGACGTGTTTGAGAAAAAGGGCGTCTATGATGAGTCGGCCATTGCATGGTACTCCGGCACAAAGGGAATGATTGACATGAATGCGAGCACCGATCCCTACGACCGAGGCGTAATCGACCGCATGGCACGCCACATCATCAAGCGCCACAACCGCCGCGCAATGCAGGATGCCAAGGTGCAGCAGCCGATGACTTTTCCAAAGGTGAGCAAAATACGTGATCTCGCTCTCATCTATCAGGGTGGAGCGAAGCGCATCGACTGGACTCAGGACCAGTTCGAACCCTATGTGGCGCATAAGTTTGCCGACGGCAAGAAGGATTGGCTCTTCGACGGTTATCTTTTCCTTGACTTCTCAGATGGCAACGGCCATAACCTCGCCCCCGGATATTGCAAGGAAAATGCCGACCGCAAAATCTGGGAGTGGTATCTCGACCGTATTTTCGAGAAAGGCAAGTCGCTTGACGCTCTCGACAAGTGCATCTCCGCCACCAAGGCCGAGATAGGAGACCCCGGATTCAAGCACCGCATCGTGCTCACGCTCCCCACAGCCATAACCGACCAGAAGGACTGGGGCGAGCTCAACGGCAAGAAACTTGATTTCTCGAACACCGACGACAAGATTGCCGCTTCCGAGTGGTTTCTCGACCAACTCACAGAGCGCTTCGCCGCCGCAGGCTACAAGAATCTCGAGCTGACCGGAATCTATTGGGTGGACGAGGATCTCGTAGCCACCCGCGACTTCCCCAAATATATCGCCCCTTACATCCACGGTAAGGGGCTCGAATTCATCTGGATTCCTTATTTCCGCGCCAAAGGCCACGAGCGCTGGCAGGATATGGGATTCGACATGGCCTATCACCAGCCCAACCATTTCTTCCACCACGATGTGCCCGACTCGCGTCTTGACGAGGCGGTTGACATCGCACTTGCCAACGGCATGGCAATGGAATTTGAATGTGACTCGAAGGCTCTCTACGGGATTGAAGGCTCGTCGTACGACCGCATGAACGCATATATGGACGCTTTTGTGCGCCATCATGTGTTCAGCACTTCTCCCATCGCTTATTACACAGGCAGTTATTCCTTCATTGACATGCTGAAGAATCCCTGTCCTGAAAACCAGAAAATAATGGACCGTTTTGCACGTTTTATTGTTGACAGACGTTCCAATCCAAGATTGAAAACAAAATGAAAAAGACACTTGTACTTTCCTCTCTCCTGCTTGCATCGGCCTTTGCCGCCGGTGCCGCAACCCTGAATACTGTAAAGGGAGCGCTCATCTTCAAGGACGATGTCGATGGAGTGGGCGAGGTGAAAATTGAATTTGCCAACTGCATGGCAAATGACCTTTATACATTCAAGTCGGTAAGCATCAACGGCGTTACCCTCAACGCCACCAGCAGCGACAACATCGGCCCCTTCCTCATCACAAGCGGATGGGTCGGCGGAAACCACACCAACAACAATGTGAAGTCGGCCAAGACAACTTCCGTGAAGGTGATGCTCGACGGTAAGGAAATCAACCGTGCCGGAGTGGCATCCTATAAAGATTGCAACGTGCTCGATGTGGTGGTGGAAAACGACCTCTATATCCCAGGACAGGAGCCAACGCTCTTTGCCAAGGAAACAATGACCTACCGTGTGGCCGGAAACAGTATTGATGTGACCGGTAAACATGAGTACAAGAATGAGACTGCACAGAAAATCGACCGATACTACGGCATGCAGTCGATGTTCTTCGACGAGACTGAAATCCTCACTCCCGGCGGAGCTTACTCCCGCTGGACTCCCGTGGCCGAGGTTGACCGATTCTCCAAGGCGTCCGCGCCCGATTTCTGCACTTTTATCGAACATTCCCCCAATGGTTACCAGGCCAGCTACATGACCCGCGACGGCATAGGTGACCGCCACATGGTGCCCTCTTCCGACTGGGTTTTCATCGGCAATTCCTCCACCAAGTGCTACCACAAGATTATCGGCAGCCAAAGCGTGAAGGCCGGTGACGAGACGATGTGGCATGGCGTGTATTCATGGTTTACCGAACCACTTGCCGACGAGTGCCGCAATGCTTCCGATTCCGGAACATTCGCCTACAAAGGTTGGCTTGACGGTAAGGAGACTGAATTCCGCATCAATCCCGACGGAACCATGAGCACAACCACCGCCGGAGTGGAGGGAGTGGAGACCTCGGGCGAGAAGGTCCCTTTCGCATGGGCGGGGAGCGGTGAAATCACCGTCAGCCCCGCAGCTCCCGGAGCCGTCGTCTACTCCGCAGCCGGAATTGCAGTGCATCGCGGAAGCGGCACTTTCTCTTGCAGCCCCGGTCTCTATGTCGTAACCGACGGAGCAGGTGCGAGCCTGAAACTTCTTGTACGCTGATTTTACTGAAGTTTCGCAAGCTACACTTCAGTAAGGCTATAAAGGCAAAAAGGTAAATTAAGGCAAGATAAAAGTTCGTTGAGTGATTTGCCCGAGAATACTATTTTCTTGCCTGCCGGAGGCAATTGCCTTTTTACCCTTTTTCCCTGATTTAATCCCAAACTCTGAATATCAATCTAAGACCAATCATGAAACGTAGTATTCTTTTTCTTGTGGCATTGCTTGCCCTCGCGCCTGTGCTTACGGCAGGTGTTCCCAAAATAGTTGCCCACCGCGGCTACTGGCGTGCGCCGGGTTCGGCTCAGAATTCCATCCGCTCGCTTGTGAAATCCGATTCGATAGGTGCCGATGCATGCGAGTTCGACGTATGGATTTCGGCCGACGGTGTGCTGTATGTCAATCACAATGCCGATGTTGATGGTGTGATTATCGAGACCGCCGATTCAGCAACTCTTGCCAACTGCCATCTCAACAACGGCGAGACCGTTCCCCGCCTTGACGACTTCCTTAACGTTGCAAAAGACCTGAAAATTGACCTTGTGCTCGAAATCAAACCTCACAAGGACCGCGCACGTGAGGATGTGGCCGTTCCTCAGATTATCAAGATGATTGCCGACAAGGGACTGACCGAACGCACTTCCTACATCACCTTCTCGCGCAATGCTTTCGACCGCCTTGTGGAGCAGTCGGGTCGCCCCGTGCTCTATCTCAACGGTGTAAGCCCCAAGGTGCTCAAGGAAATCGGCGGAGCAGGCTCCGACTATCATATCAACATCTATCGTGCCAACCCCGGCTGGATTGACGAGCTCCATGCCCAGGGGATGCCCGTGAATATCTGGACTGTCGATTCCGAGGCTGATATCCAGTGGTGTATCGACCATGGTGCCGACCTTATCACCACCAACGAGCCGGAACTCGCGATGGAACTCGTGCAGAAAGCCTACGGCGACCATCCTCTCAAGGTCATGACATACAACCTCCGCTTCGGCGAACGCGCGTCGATGGACCGCCTTGCTGAGGAAATCAAGGCTGCCGACCCCGATTTCGTTGCTCTTCAGGAGATGGACGTCAACGCTCTCCGTGGTGCAGCGGGAAGCAACAAGGGTCTCAGCTATATCAACGAACTCGCGCAGAAAACAGGCATGTTCGGTTACTTTGGCAAGACTCTGAAATTTGAAAGCGGCGGATATTACGGCATCGGTATTCTCTCGAAGCACCCGGCACGTTCGGTCGAGAGCTTCGAGCTGCCCAATCCCAAGGCTGTTGAGCCGCGTGTATTGCTCGCAGGTGTGTTCGAACTCGACGGCCACATGCCCATGGTGTTTGCAAGTACGCATTTCGACTATTCCAACAAGGAAACATCCGAGAAGCAGGCCCGTTATGCCATTGATATTCTCAAAGGTTTCGGCCTTCCCTTCATCATCGGAGGAGATTTCAATGCCATGAAAGAGCACGGTGCCGTGCAGGCCTTCATGGAAGTTGCTCTGCCTCTGTCGGGCGATGAGGACACTTTCCCCGCCGATGCGCCGGTGAAGAAAATCGACCACCTCTACGGTTATCCCGTTGAGAATTTCAAACTGAAATCGTCGAAAGTGGGCGTGGCATCACCTTACTCGGCTTCCGACCACCTGCCCGTAGTATCGGAAATCATACTCAACTACGGTTACAATAAATAATTTTATGCGTGAAGGTGTTGCAGTACTTCGGCTATTGTTATTGTAAAAGATTTGCAAATGTGCGTCCGTAGGACGCCGGTTTTTCAGTAACCCCGTACACCGGAGGCTATCGGCCGGAGGTGTGCGGGGTATTCAAATCCAGAAGAATGGCGTCCGTAGGACGCCGATAACAAAGCAAAAGTAATATTCAGATGTATTTGCAATACCATCATATTATATTCCAAAACTGCTAAGATATGAAAAGACTGACTTTTCTCGCCGGCCTTTTTCTTGCCGGTTGCATGGCACTTCCGGCACAGGTGCATCTGACGTCACCCGGTCTTTCGCTTATTCTCGAAGCCGAACCCGGACAGAAGGCCCGCTTCGTGTATTTCGGTCCGCGTCTTGCGGAAGCTGATGTGAAAACTGTTCTTGAAACCGAGAAAAAACACGACGCATATCCCGCCTACGGAATGGGATTTTCCACTCCTCCCGCTATGGCTGCCACGCATGCCGACGGCAATATGTCTACCGAACTGAGGGTGGAATCGGTTGCTACCGATTCCCTGGACGGTTCTGTCGTTACACGTATACGCCTGAAGGATCCTGTGTATCCTTTCAACGTTGACCTGTGCTACCGAGTGTGGAACGATGCCGACGTGATTGAGACATGGACCGAAACCGTGCATAAAGAGAAAAAGCCGGTTGTGCTCACCCAATTCGCGTCGGGATGGCTGCCCGTGCAGCGCGGCGATGTATGGCTGTCGAGCCTGAGCGGCTCCTGGGGCAACGAGGGCATGCTTACCCACGAGAAACTCACTCCCGGAGTGAAGTCGATCCGCAACTATGACGGCGTGAGAAATTCGCAGGCCTCGCATGCCGAGGTAATGCTGTCGCTCGACGGAAAGCCGTCGGAAACACAGGGGCGCGTGATCGGTGCCGCGCTGTGTTACAGCGGAAACTTCGATGTCAGCGTAGCGACCGAGCCGGGCAAGTATCATTATCTTTCGGCAGGAATCGACCCTGCGAATTCATCGTACAGCCTTCCGGCTGGTGAGGTGTTTGCCACCCCGGCTCTCGCGCTGACTTACAGCGATGAGGGTACATCCGGCGCAAGCCGCAATTTCCACCGTTGGGCACGCAAGCACCGCATCGCCCACGGCGACCGCCTGCGCAAGATTCTGCTCAACAGTTGGGAAGGTATTTATTTTGACGTAAACGAGCCTGTTGTAGAGGAAATGATGGGCGACATAGCCTCCATGGGCGGTGAGCTTTTCGTGCTTGACGACGGTTGGTTCGGCGAGAAATATCCGCGCGTCGACGACAAGGGCGGACTCGGCGACTGGACTATCGACCGCAAGAAGCTCCCCGACGGAATTTCAAATCTGCTGAAATCAGCCGACGCCAAGGGTATCAAATTCGGAATATGGATTGAGCCTGAGATGGCTAACGTGCGCAGTGAGCTTTATGAGAAGCATCCCGACTGGATTATCAAGGCTCCCAACCGTGAGCCGGTGTATGGCCGCGGCGGAGGTCAGCTTGTGCTTGACCTCGGCAATCCCGAAGTTCAGGATTTTGTGTTCGGTGTGTTCGACCGCCTCATGACCGAATACCCGGCGATTGACTACATCAAGTGGGATGCTAACATGAATGTCAAGAACCACGGTTCGCAGTACCTGAAGCCTTCGGAGCAGAGCAAACTCTACATCAACTATCATCGCGGATTCGAGAACGTATGCCGCCGCATACGCGAGAAATATCCCGATGTCACCGTGCAGGCTTGCGCATCCGGTGGAGGCCGCGCCAACTATGGCGTGCTGCCTTGGTTCGACGAGTTCTGGGTAAGCGACAACACCGACCCCGTGCAGCGCGTGTTCATGCAGTGGGGCACGAGCTATTTCTTCCCGGCAATCACCCAGGCGAGTCACATAAGCGCTTCGCCATGTCATGCCACACATCGCGCCACTCCGATGAAATACCGCATCGACGTGGCTATGAGCGGACGCCTTGGAATGGAGATGCAGCCCAAGCACATGACCGACGATGAGAAGGAAATGTGCCGCCGCGCGATTGCCCAGTACAAGGAAATTCGTCCTGTTGTGCAGCTCGGCGACCAGTACCGCCTGCACTCGCCTTATGAGGGCGACGGACTTGCGTCGATGATGTATGTGTCCGAAGACAAGAACGACGGCGTTTTCTTCTGGTGGAAGACCGACTACCTTTACAATCATTGTGACGCACGCGTGCCGATGGCCGGACTCGACCCCGGCAAGACTTACCGTGTGACCGAGCTTAACCGTATCGACAACTCTCCGCTGCCTTGCGAGGGAAAAACTTACACCGGCGCCTACCTCATGGCAAATGGCCTTGACATGCCCATGCGGCATGATGTGGCGGTGGAAAAAATGTCGGATTATCAGAGCCGCGTGCTCCGTCTGACGGCTGAATAATGCTGCTTATGAAAAGAAAAGAAATCTTTACTCTGGCACTCGCGCTCTGCATGGGCGCGGGTGCTTTTGCCGAAAGCCCGCTCAAGGGCTCTCAGAGAACGTTCTCGCGTCCGGGGGTGAGATACATGCAGAAAGTGCGTCCGGCAGAAGAAGGCCGCACCGTGCTTGCGACCGACCTTCCTGACGGGCTTGTATGGAACAGCAAGCGCCGTCTTGTGGAAGGACACATCAATCGCCCCGGAGAGTATTCCTACAACATTATCGTGGGCGGAGCGGATACCGTGCCTGTTCATCTTACGGTGAGCGACAGTCTTCTGTTGCCTACTCCCATGATGGGATGGCTGAGCTGGAATGTGGTGCAGAACCGCGTCAGTGAGGATGTGATGCGTGAGACAGCTCTTGCAATCCGCGACAAGGGATTGCTTGATGCCGGGTACAAGTATATCGGTATTGACGACGACTGGCATTGCGGAGCCGAGCGCCCGCCCTCCGGATATCCGGCGCCTGATTCAATCCGTTTCCCCAACGGCATGAAGCCGGTGGGCGATTTCCTGCACTCTCTTGGTTTGAAATTCGGAATTTACTCCACGGCGGCGCTTCATACATGCGATGTCCAGTTCGGCTCCTACGGCCACGAGGATGTGGATGCACGTGCGTATGCCGACTGGGGTGTTGATTTCCTCAAGTATGACTACTGCCACGTAAATTCAATCGGCATAGGCGACTACCGCGAGCGTCGTGTGGGCAAGTATGTCTACAAGCGCATGGCCGAGGCTATCGAGCGCTGCGGACGTCCGATTATTCTGTATATGTGCGAGTGGGGCACCAACTCACCATGGGAGTGGGCACATGAGGTGGATTCTCCCGTGTGGCGCGCGACACACGACCATCGCGACGGTTGGAACGGCTATCCCGCCGACAACATTGCCAATGTGCGCCACACGGGCATTGGTGTTCGGCAGGCTCTGTATATCATGCGTGATATTTGGCCTTATACGGGTGTCAACCATTTCAATGATGCCGATATGCTGTGTGCCGGAATCCATGGACGTGGCGACGGATCCAACGCACTTCTTGACGGAGTAAGTTTCGACGGAACGAATTTTGTCAAGGACGGAAAGATTTACGAAGGTCTCAATGCCGATGAGGCTGCCACAGAATTTGCCATGTGGTGTATGTGGAGCTCGCCTCTGTTTCTTACCTTTGACATCCGTAATGAAATAGCTCCCGCGGATATGGCTCTGCTCACTAATCCCGAAATGATTGCAATCAATCAGGATGCGATGGGGCAGGCTGCGGAATTTGTAAGCGAGCTTGATGGTGTTCAGCTCTGGGTTAAAGACCTTGAGAATGGTGACATCGCCGTGGCTGTCGTGAATATGAACGATGTGCCTGCTGATTATGAATTTTCCGCCGGACTCACCGACGCCATTGACAGCGGCATCCAATACAAGGTCCGCAACCTTATTGACCGGAAGGACGAGGCGCCTTTCACCTGCCGCATGCGGCTCCAAATTCCTCCTCACGGCACCCGCCTGCTGCGATTCTCAAAATAAAAAATTGCATCATGATGCAGCATGTTAAAACATGATACATCATGATGCAATCTTTTTTAGGTTAAATCAACGGATGACTTTGGTGGTCTTGTTGCCTTGGCGGAGGATGTAGATGCCGGGGGTGAGGTTGTCGCTGCTTACGCGCACGCCGGAGAGGTTGTAGTAGGTGGCGGGAGCGTCGGAGTCGCTTACTGTGATATTTTCCACTCCGGTCTGAACCGATACGTCGTCTTTGAAGAAGAAACGTACGTTGCCGAAGGTGCGCAGGCTTTCGAATGCGGCTTTGTCGTAGGCTTTCATCGTACCGAAGTCGAGTACGGAGTTGGCCCGCTCGTCGCGTTTGTCGACATCCCATGTAGCGTCACGGATTATACCGGAGAATATGGTCGCATTGGAGTCATCGGTAAGATGCAGGGTGGAGTTGTTGACATTGACAGTTTGTTCGCGCATGGTTGCGGTTTTGTTTTCGTTGTCAAGCTCAATCTTGATAGGATTGTTCCAGCCGGTGCGGAAGGCATTGTACACGGTGGCTGTGTTTCCGTCGCTTTCGGCGTAGACAACCGTTTGCTCCTTGTCCTGGGCATCAATGACGCCGTCGCCGTTAAGGTCGTCGTTGTAGTATTCCATCTCGCCCTGTCCGCGATACCAAGTGGTATGTTCAGCGATTTCAAACCATCCTATTTCTGAGCCGGCCTTGTCTTGTACCACAAAGCCCCAGCGTTCTTCGGAGGCGATTTTTGTGATTTTTCCATCATGGAGTTCGAATGTTCCTGTCCACGGACGGTCGTAGTTGGCGACATACTTGTTGCCTTCGATATCGACAGTAACGAAATAGACGGGTTTTCCTTCCATGTCGTCATCGTTCTCATAATATGTGATTACTTTGCGTGATGGAATGGAGATTGTTCCGTTTGCCATGTCAACATGACCTTGAAGTATACCTTGCAGGAAGAAGAGGTAGCCGATATTCACGTCGCCTTCCTCTTCTGCGTAATATGATTCGACAAGCATGGGTTGTTCGATGCACCATCCGAAGGGTTCGCCTGTAACTTCCCAGATAAGGGGACTGTAATATTCACAACTGTAACGGCCCTGAACTTGATTTTCGAGGTCGGTGATAACCATACCTTCTCCTGCACGCGACATGGCGCGGAGTTCCGTGCGTTCGGCCGGGCTTACTGCTGAAGTGGAAATGTTGCGTACTCGGGATGAAAACTCGGTTGCAGGAGCTGCGGAGCAGAGTGTGCTTGCAAGGGCGATAATGCCAACACAGGAGTAGAGTTTCTTCATAAATGATAGGGATTAAAAGGGTTGATAGAATGATGATGTGTAAAGTTGTTTTACGTTCGCAAATATAAGTAAATCTCTTTCATCTGTGCAAATATTTTTCAAAAAATCATTTGTAATGACATGCTTTTCGACAAAAAGGCTATCATCAGGTAATAAAAGAAGCCCGGAAGCATGCTCTGTGTGCAGGCTTCCGGACTTGGAAATTGTATGAGGATTGCTTTAAACGGTTTTTAAAATTTCAGGCATCTTGGCTGCGAGGTCGGGACGCTCGCTGCGGATATATTCGAGGGTCTGCCATACCTGATAGAGACCGCGCGGAACGTGGAAGCATCCTTTCCACTTGCCGCCCTTTAGGGGCATGAGCACTTCGCCGCGCCGGTTGAGGTAGCCGAACCATTCGCGGTATTCGTGGTCTTTGAAGTGCTCCCAAGTGTAGTCATGGATGCGCTCGAACCAGCGGAGACAACGCTCGTCGCCAGTGAGGGCGTAGCCTTTAATCATGGAAATGAGGGTTTCGATGTGTACCCACCAGAGTTTCTGATCCCATTCGAGTTCCTGGGGAGGGCAGCCCTTAAGATCCATGAAGTAGAATATGCCGCCGAATTCCTTGTCCCAGCCGTATTCGGCCATGAGCAGGGCGGTGTCTTTTGCTTTCTCGATGAGTTCGGGACGTCCGAGTTTTTTGCCGAGGTCCATGATAAACCACATTGCCTCGATTGCGTGGCCGGGATTCATGTGACGTCCTTCGAAGCAGTCGCACAAGGTTCCGTCCTGCATCACATTCTCCACCACGAGTCCGCCGAGTTCGGGACGCATGAAGTCGCCCATGACTTCCTTGAGGAAGGCGTCGGTGGTGGTCTTGAGCATGCTGTCGTCGAGCAGGTGCTGGATTTCAAGCACGAGGTTGCACAGAATCATCGGCAGGGCGAAGTTCTTGAGCGGACGTGTGCCGGGGTGGAGTTTGTTCCATTTGCCCTTGGGATTGTCGGTCTTGCTGAGGATGCGGTCCCAGGTCTTGCGTGCGATTTCCTCATACTCCTTGTTTCCGGTAGCTTTGGCAAGCTGTCCGAAGGCCATTGTGGCAAAGGTGTAGGAGAATATATTGTAAGGCTCCACGAGCGGTTTTCCTTCGCGGGTGGTCGAGAAGTACCAGTTGAAATCGCCGTCGTGGCCGTATTTCTTGAGGAATTCTCCACCTTTTACAGCAGCATCGAGCCATTCCTGGCGCTTTTCAACGTTGTTGTACAGCATTGAGAGCAGCCATACCTCACGACCCTGAAGCCATATGAATTTATCTGTGTCAAAAACTTTTCCTTCGCGGTCGAGACATGTGAAGTATCCTCCGAATTCGTTGTCGATTGAGTTTTCGAGCCAGAAAGGAAGCACGTTGTCGTAGAGTTCGCTCCGGTACTGTTCGATGAGTTTGTTTAAATCAGTCTGCATAGTCAGTATATGATAGCGTTGGTTTATGTATATATGTGTGTATGGAGAATCAGATGCTCTGTCCGGCATCGCTCGCTGTGGCAGCGACGCCTTCGGGGTCTTCCTCCCAATATTTTTCAATTTCTTCAAGCGATTTTCCTGTGGTCTCGGGCACGCAGCGGTACATGATTATCATGTAGGGCACGCACATGGCGGCAAAGAGCAGGAACACTCCCGATGCCGATATGTTGTCGATGAGCCACGGAGTGAGCTGCCCCACGAGATAGGTGCCGATCCAGAGGGCGAATCCGGCTATTGACATAGCCATGGCACGGATTTTGGTGGGATACATTTCGCTCAGCAGAACCCATACGACGGCGCAGATGGAGCCTGCGCAGCACATGATGTAGAACATGAAGAACACCAGAAGGAGCACCGACGGGAGTCCGAGCGCTTGTCCGAAGGTGAAGAATCCGGCGATGAGCAGCAGAGAGAGTATCATGCCCGACACGCCCCAGTAGACGAGTTGCTTGCGGCCAACCTTGTCAATGATAAGCAGGGCGGCAACTGTTGTGAGGGTGTTCACGGCGCCTACGATTACCTGATAGAACAGGGAATCGCTGCCCGAAAGACCTGCGTTCTCGAAGATGGTGGGACCGTAGTAGAGCACGGCGTTCACGCCCATGAACTGACCGAGAATGGCAATGGCAACACCGATGAATACGGCGCGGCGCATATTGGGGCGCAGCAGCAGGCGGAAGTCGTTTTTCTCTCCGGTGGATTTGAGTGCTGCCGACACTTTTCCGGCTTCATCGCGTGCGGCGGCGGGAGATATGTACACACGGTCGAGCACGCGCAGGGCACGGGCGTCACTGCCGTGAGCCATGAGCCAGCGCGGGCTCTCGGGGATGCAGAAGATGATGAGGAAGAATATCAGGGCCGGAAGTGTTTCCATTCCCAACATTCCGCGCCATGCCTCGGCAACGAGTATTTTGCCGAAAAGGCCTTCGGCGGATGCTCCCGAGAGAGAATATTCGAGCAGGAAATAATTGACGATATATGCTCCCACGAAGCCAATTGTGATGGCAAGCTGATAGAGCGACACAAGGCGTCCGCGGTATTGTGCGGCGGCAAGTTCCGAAATGTACAGGGGGCAGATGATGGATGCGATACCCATGCCGATGCCGCCCACGATGCGCCATCCCACGAGTTCGTTGAAGCCGCCGCATATGGCGCAACCGATTGCGGAGGCGCTGAATAGCATCGCGGCAACAACCATGGCTTTGCGGCGGCCGAGTTTGTCGCCGAGCACACCGGCAACGGCCACACCGGCAATGGAGCCGATAAGGGCGCAGCCTACATACCAGCCCGCGCTCATGGAGTCGAGACTGAACTGGTCGGTCACTTGGGAGATTGTGCCGGAAATAACTGCGGTGTCGTATCCGTAGAGGAATCCGCCGAGGGCCGCCACAAAAGAGATAAACAGCAGATAGCCGAAATTGATTTCTTTTTTCATGTTCTTAGCTTGGTAGGATTAGGCTTTGATGCCGAAATAGTCGCGGTAGCGGTTATAAAGATGTCCGGCCTGGACGTAAGCCGACTGCGGACTCATGAAATGGCTGAATTCGAATGTGATTGCCTTGTCGTAGCCAGCACGGGCGGCGGCTTCGAGCTTGAGACGCAGTTTTTCGAACTTGATGGGGAAGAACTTGATGGGCATGTCGCGGTCGAAGCTCTCGGCATTGGTCCAGCACTGCATGCCGTATTTGTCGGCAAGGCGCTTGTTCACCTCGAAAAAAGCGTCCAGCTCATCGTAGTCGATATGACCGTCCTGGAAGGCGCAGGCGTCGACAACATCATGGATGCCGTCGAAAATCTCGTTCCATTCCTTCTCATGCTGCTGCACCGACACGGCGTCGTCTTTAGTCAGGGCTGCGCCGGAGGCCATCACAGCTTTCTTGCCGTCGATCCACGGGGAAATAAACGTAGGCAGTCCGCCCGAAACGTCCTTGCACTGTTTGCCCATCGCATGGAAAGAGTCGATTGCCCCTTTGGTGGCGCGGCTGATCTCGCCGCTGATATACCAGCCGCCGAAGCTCGGATGCTTGGCGCCGTAATTGTTCCATACCTCGTCGATTACGTATTTGTTGTCTTCAACTTCCCAACTCATGTCGCCGGTGTCCCAGTAGCGTCCGGAGTCGTAAAGGCCGAAGTAGAATTTCATGCCGTGCTTGTCGGCCAGGCGCAGGAACATATCCAGCAGGTCGGTGCCGGGGCGGTAGCATCCGCGTTTGGCAATGAGATATTCCGAGGGGTAGGTGATGAACTTACGGTAGCCGGAGCGTATCATTATCACCGTGTCAATGCCGATTGCCTTCATGTGGGCGAAGTCGGCATCCCATTCCTTCTCGCCCCAGTTCTGATGGGGGATGTCATGGGAAATCTCGTCAAGGAACGTTCCTGTGATGCGCAGACCCGGTCCCGGGACGCCGGAGGATAATCCGGAGGCGCCTGCGGAGGTGACGATTCCGGCGTTGTCATCGGGTCGTCCAAGCGCAAATACTCCCGGAGCAGCCAGGGCGGAGGCTCCGAGAGCTAATTTTTTGAGAAAACTGCGTCTGTCTTCCATTACAATAGTTGTGTAGTTCTTGTCAGATAGGGTTAGTTGTTGCGGGGAGGAGATTGTGTCGGGTTAGTAGGACAGAGCTTCATCGGTCGAGGAAGTCCTCGAAAGCCCTCGTGCGTGCTATCACGCAGGCTCCGATTACTCCGGCGTCGCCTCCGAGACCCGACAGGACGATGCGGGTGTCCTTGTTCACGAGGTTGAGGGAATAGCGCCGGGTGGCAACGCGGATAGGCTGCAGGAGGTAGTCGCCCGTCGAGGCGAGCACGCCGCCTATGATTACCGTTTCGGGATTGAATATGTTTATCATTCCGGCGAGCCAGCGGCCGAGTTCGCGGCCCACGTCTTCCACGAGTTCGATGCACAGGAGGTCTTCGCGCTCCACGGCGTCGAGAATGTCCTCAAGCGAGAGGTCGCCGTTGCGCTGGAAGCGGTCGGCTATGATGGAGTTGGCACCTCCGGATATTTTTTCGACAAGTTTGCGATGAAGCGCGCTGCCGGAGGCCTCGGTCTCGAGACATCCTTTTTTCCCGCAGTGACATATCACTTCGTTGTCGTAGGTTACCATATGTCCTAATTCTCCGGCGAATCCCGAACGGCCTGAATAAATCTTTCCGTCGATGATGATTCCGAGTCCGAGACCCCATCCGGCGTTGACAAAGAGGACGTTGCGCTCATGGCGGTGGTCGCCGCACATGTATTCGCCGAAAGCCATCGCGCGGGTGTCGTTGTCGATACACATCCGCACGCCGATTTTCTGCGTTAGCACGTCGGCAAGGGGGCGCTCCTCGAAGTTGAAACGGGAGTAGCTGTAACCTGAATGGGGATTGACACGCCCCGAGATATTTACGCTCACGTTCAGTATTGATGTCCTGCGAACGGGCACGTGGTCGAGGAAGTCGCTTATGATAGCGCAAAGTTCGTCAAGGCTTTCCGGGGTGTTGGAAAAGTGGTAGGGAACGTCTGATACCTTCTTTACCATCTTGCCGCAGAAGTCGATGAGTCCGAGACTTACCGAATTGCTTTTGATGTCAACACCTCCGAAGTAGCATGCTTCGGGATTGAGCCCGTAGAGAGCCGGATGGCGGCCGCCGCTGATTTCGAGCTTTCCTTGCTCGCGGATGATGTCGAGCGCGGCCATTTCTTCAAGGAGCTTGTTAACCGTTGGTACGCTCAGATTCAGTTCTTTGGCAAGGTTGGCGATAGTGCCGTATCCGTAGTTGAGATAGTAGGAAATGATGCGCTTGGCCATAAGCGCATTTTTACTACCTTTCTCTATTTTTGCAAGCAATGGTATGTCCATGGTAAAGAATTCTCTGATCCTGTTTCAGGGCTTGTTTTATGCCGGTGTGGGAGAGCATTTTTAGTTATGCAAAGTAAAAAAATATTATTGACTTTTGCAAATCTTTTTAATAAAAATGTGGTATGGTGTGCTGATTAATTTAAATATTTAAAAATTGATATCGTGTGTTGGTAATAAAATAAGCCGTAATGGCGATATTCCTGTCCATTACGGCTTATTTTTGTGAGTTTTGCCTGTTATTTTCCGGGAATTTCTGACCCGGTAGGGGCGGAAGTGTCGGGATTGACAGAGAATACGTAGTTTTTCCGGCATATCCAGGCCCACAGCAGAAGCGCTGTGACAACCGCGCCGCTGAATGTGAATTCAAAAGTGGCCGATGTTGCGTGAAATATCCGTCGGGCGCCCCCGTCGATGAAGGGTACCATCATAATGGCTACATAGTTGGCCGAAAGTACATAGCCGAAGTAGCGTGTTCCGAGCTTGCGCGTGGGTGCCACGTAAGTGGTTTTGTTATATATTATAGGCTGGATGATGCCGTAGCCGAATCCTGTTACTGCCGCAGCAATCGAATATACAACAAAGTTGCTTGTGAAGCCTATCACAAACAGCCCGGCGGCACATGCCATAAGGCTGATAAGCAATGTTCCATGCCCGAAAATTCGTCTCAGACGTCCGACACACGTTCCGCACACTGCGCAAAAGAGGTAGTACATGGCCGTTACGATTCCCACCTGGGTAGTGCTCATGCCGAAGTGCTCCATGGCAAATGGTGCATAATAGGAAATTGAGGTTGTGGCGTAGGTGAGAAACATGTACAGAAGTATCAGTCCGGCAAGCATGACGCGCGATTCGCGCCCCTGGAAGTGGTATGGGGTTTGGGCTGTGGTGCTGTCGGGTGTGGATGTTTCTGACGCGGCCACGATACGGTGGCGGCGGATAAATCCGTCGGTCATGAATGGAAGCAGGAGCAAGGGCAGCAGTGGGGTGAGGTAGACGGCGAAGGCTGCATGCCAATTTACTGCGGCAACCCAGCCTACATATAGGTTGGCGACAATAACCATTGCGTTGGATGTGGTGGACTTGAGTCCGAGGTCGCTCTGTCGTTCCGACCCCATAAACCATTCGGAAATATATCCTGCGGCAACCGGCACCACCAGTCCACACCCAATTCCGACAACGCATCCCAGAATTATGAGCGCCTGCATGCTTTCGGCGAAGAAGCACCCGATACCTCCGATCAGAAATATCAACAGGCCGGTGGCGAGCACGGCAGTTTGCCGGCGCGCAGTTGCAAGCCGTCCGGCGAGTATCGTTACCGGAATCATACATAGGTTCGGCAGGCTTGTCACGAGCTGCGATTCAAGTTCTGAAGAGTCGAACAGGTCTCTTAATTTGCCGAGCATAGGTGACACCGCCAGACCTGGCATATTGATTGTGAGCGATATCGACAATATGGCTATAAGGGAAATCAACGGCATCCTGCCGTTTCCGGAGTTGACATATCTCATAATGGTTGAACGTTGCTATGGTACTGTAAATATAACCTCTCCGGACACGAAAATGTTGCTTGGATGTAAAAAGTCCCGGCTTCCATGGGTCGGGAGCCGGGACTTAAAAACTGTTGAAGGATAAAACCTGCTGTTTACTTCAAGCCGTGATACTGCTTGCCGTAACGGAGCATCTGGTCGATGTAGCCTTCGTCGTAAGACACCTTGATGTCAGTGATATTGTTCTTGTCGTCAAACACGGGGGTGTAGACCGGGTTGACGAAGCCCTTGTACTCGGCCATGTTGAGTTTCTTGCTGCGTTCGAGCACTTCGTTGTGAAGCTCGGGATCGACTTTGACAGCGTAAGTCTCGATGAGATTGCAGGCCGCGTCGTAGTCGCCGGTGCTGCAGATACGCTGAATCTCGGCCAGAAGCTGACCGAAGAGTCCGCGCAGAGCCTCGTAGTCGTTGATTTTGATGAAAGTCTTGCCGTCTTTCTTAACAAGCTCTATCACATTGTCGGCCTTGCCATGCTCATAGACCCATTCGGCGATGAGTTTGCGGTTGCGCATGTGAGCCTCCTCGATGTCCTTGCCGGGTTCGATGCGCATGAGCTGGGTCATCATGCCGTTGAGGATGTACTTGTAGTACTCGGCTTTGTAGGCTTCGGGGTTGTCGATAAGGCCGATTTCAATCATCTTGGGGTCGGCGAGGTAGTAGAGGGCGAAGAGGTCGGCGCGAGTTTCCTCAATGGCGGAACCGTGGGCGCGGAGGGCATCTTCGGCAACACCGGGCAGCAGGCGTCCGGATGCGTGGCCGAGACATTCGTGCAGGTCGGTATGCAGCTCGTCGGTGTAGGCGAGGTAGTTGTTGATGAGGTTGAGTGTTTCCTCGTCGATAACGAATTCTTCGTTGAAGCCGCTTCCTTTTGCCGCCATTTCGTAGGCGTTGGTAATGTTAGCCAGAGTAACGGATTTTGAACCGTGGTCGCGACGGATCCATCTGGAGTTGGGAAGGTTGATACCGATGGGAGTTGCGGGATAGGAGTCGCCTGCGAGGATTGCAGCGGTGATAACTTTGGCAGATACGCCTTTCACATTGTCTTTCTTGTAGAGAGGATTGACGGGCGAATTGTCCTCGAACCACTGGGCGTTGGAGCTAAGTGCCTCGGTGCGCTTGCTGGCCTCGAAATCTTTGAAGTTTACGATTGATTCCCAAGAGCCTTTCAGGTCAACGGGGTCGCCGTAGGTTTCGATGAAGCCGTTGATGAAGTCGACCTGCGACAGGGTGTCTTTCGCCCATTTGATGGAGTAGTCGTCGTAAGTGCGGAGGTCGCCCGTTGTGTAGTAGTCGATAAGGGTTTCGATTACTTCAAGCTGCTGTGGATTCTCGGCATATTTTGTGGCTTTGCGGAGGTTGCGTACGATTTCCTCGATTGCGTCGGAGTAGAGACCACCGATTTTGTAGGTCTGCTCGTAGAGTTTGCCGTCGCGTTTTTCGATACGGCTGTTGAGGCCGTATGATATGGGGGTGGAATCGTTAGCTGCAATGGCGGCATTTTTCATGCGGTCGTAGAAGGATTCCACTTCGGCCTGTGTTATGCCATCGGCATAGAAGTTGTTGCAGGAGGTGACAACGAGGTCCTGACCTGCGGCAAGATTCACTTTCTTGGCGGCGAGTGTCGGGCTGAAAATCACTTCGGTAAGTTCGGCGATGTTTTCAGGTACGGTGCCTTCGGGAAGTGCTGCCACCTGTTCGTTGAAAAATTCACGGCTGAAAGCGGGTGTGAACTTATCGTTGGAGTAGTGGTGATGTATGCCGTTGGCAAACCATACTTGCTTGAGGTATTTCTCGAAGTTTTTGTAGTCGGCGGAGTTGCGGTCGCCGGAATAATTTTGGTAGATGTTTTCGAGAAGGTCGCGGATGGCGAGGTTGTGACGGTAGTTCTGATCCCAGAGGATGTCGCGGCCCCAGAGAGCTGCCTCTGTAAGATAATAGACCAGACACTTCTGCTGAAGGCTGAGCGAGTCGAAATCGGGTACTTTGTAACGGAGCACCTCGATGTCGGCGAAACGGTCAACCTGATAGTTGAAATCGTCGGCCGGAGCGGCGTTTGTGTTTGAACAGGATGACATTGACATTTGGATTGGTAGCACGGCTGCAAGCGCAATCGCGCCGGTTGTGAGAAGTCGGGAGATAGTGTGCATTTGTTATGTGATGATGATTGGTTTTCGGATTGGACTATTCCACGTACAGCACGAGTCCCTTGAGGTACTCGCCTTCGGGATGGTAGATGTTGACGGGATGGTCGGCCGGCTGCGTTAGCTGGTGGAGGATACGTACCTTGCGGCGGCTTTGGGCAGCTGCGGAGAATACTGCAAGGCGGAACTGCTCCTTGCTCACAGCCTGGGAGCATGAGAAGGTGAAGAGGATTCCGCCGGGGGCGATTTTCTCGAAGGCGCGGGCATTGAGGCGCTGATAACCGCGGAGGGCATTGCGCAGTGCGCTGCGGTGTTTGGCAAAGGCCGGAGGGTCGAGCACAATGAGATCGTAGGCGCCGGATTCCATGTTGTCGAGAAATTTGAAAGCATCCTCGGCATACGATTTGTGGCGCGGGTCGCCGGGGAAATTCAGTTCGGCATTGGCGTCGGTGAGTGAGATCGCCTTTGCTGAGGAATCCACGGAATGAACGAGCGACGCGCCGCCTGCGAGGGCGTACACGGAGAATCCTCCGGTGTAGCAGAACATGTTGAGCACCTTGCGCCCTTGGCTGAAGCGGCGCAGCAGGGAGCGGTTGTCGCGCTGATCCACGAAGAAACCTGTCTTTTGGCCTCGGAGCCAGTCGATATGGAAGCGCAGGCCGTTTTCGGTGGCGATGTTGCCGGAGTAAGAGCCGATTATGTAGTCGTTCTGAGGGTCGAGACGTGCCTTGTACGGCAGTGTGGTCTCCGACTTGTAGTAGACGTTGCGCACTCCGGCTTCCTCGATGGCTACAAGCTCGCGGGCGATGATGTCGCGGGCGAAGTGCATGCCGGGAGAGTGGGCCTGGAGCACGGCGGTGTCGCCGTAGATGTCGATTACGAGTCCCGGGAGAAAATCGCCCTCGCCATGGACAAGGCGGAAGGCGTCGTTGTCGTCGCGGCGCAGACCGAGAGCCATCCGCAGACGCAGGGCTTCGGACAGCCGACGGCGGTAGAAAGCCTCGTCGATGGTTTCGTCGCCGAAACTCAACATTCTCACGGCGATGCTTCCAATCTGGAAGTGGCCTGTGCCGATGACGCGGCCGTCGGAGGCGACAACACTCACAAGGTCGCCCTCGTCAATGCCGGAGCCTTCCTGAGGCATTTCGGTAAGAGCGCCCGAGAATACCCAGGGATGGAAACGGTCGAGGGAATCTTCTTTTCCCCTGCGCAGACGGAGCACGGGGAGTTGCTGTGTCGGTGTGGACTGTGATGTCATTATTTCAAGAGATAGCGGTAGATATCGTTGCCGTTGGCGTACAGAAGGAGGAGGATGAGGAAGAAGAAGCCTACGGTGTTGGCAACTTCAAGGAAGCGGTCGGACGGCTTGCGGCGTGTCACCATTTCCACGAGCAGGAAAAGCGTGTGGCCGCCGTCAAGACCGGGAATGGGGATGATGTTCATGAACGCGAGGATGATGGAGAGGAAGGCCGTGATCTGCCAGAAGGAGTACCAGCTCCATGTGGAGGGGAAGAGGTCGCCGAGTGTGCCGAATCCGCCGAGGCTCTGCGCGCCTTCCTTGGAAAATACAAGTTTGAGCGACGACACGTAGCTTGTCAGGCGGTCGGTTCCGATTTCCCATCCGCGGGGGACGGAGCTGAAAAGGGAGTAGTGCACGGTTTCGCGGTCGAATATCTCGAGGGGTGAGAGCATCTGGATGCCGATTTTGCCTGCATCGGAGATTTTGATGTCAACCACTTTCTCTGTGCCGTCGGCTTTGAGAAGGCGCATGGTTGTGGCCTGGCCTTTGTGGGCTTCGAGCGAGGGGAAGAATTCGGTGAGCGTGGGCACGGTGTCACTGCCTATGGTAAGGATGCGGTCGCGGGGCTCGATTCCGGCCTCGGCTGCAGGTTCGCCGTTGAGCAGTTTTGCCACAATAACGGGAATACGGATGCTCATGGGCATGTAGTCTTTGCCCTTGGTGGCTATTTGCTTGATAAGGCGGTCGGAAACGGTGATTACGGTGGTGTCGCCGTCGCGGAGAACTCCCACGCGAGCACCGGGCTGAATCATATCCCACGACAGGGAGTAGTCTTTGGCGTCGAGGGCTTTGCCGTCAAGGCTAACGAGTATGTCGCCGTTGCGGAATCCGGCTTCGGTCATCTCGGGGCTGAAATCCATTCCCTCGGTCATGGCCTGGAAAGGCACCACGTCGTCGCCCCAGTGGAAGGCGATTCCGATGTAGATGCAGATCGCGAGCACGAAGTTGAACACAACTCCTGCCACCATCACGCACAGACGCTGCCATGCCGGTTTGGAGCGGAATTCCCAGGGCTGAGGTTCGGATGCGAGCTGGCTGGCGTCTTTGGTTTCGTCAATCATTCCGGCGATGTCGCAGTATCCTCCGAGGGGCACCCAGCCGAGGCCGTAGATGGTGTCGCGCCATGAAGGCTTGCCATCGGCGGAAGGGGTATGTGCCTTGCCAACGCGGAATGTGCGCAGCGATTTGTCTTTGCCGTCTTTGTCGGTGTAGCTGCCTACCTCAAGCGTGCCTGCCATGGGATTGTATTTGAGCAGGGAGAACCAGGGATTGAAGAAGAGGTAGAAGCGGTTGACTTTCACACCGAATATGCGTGCGAAGATATAGTGGCCGAACTCATGTATTGTCACGAGTATTACAAGCGCGAGAATGAGTTGGGCGGCTTTTACAAGTATTTCCATTATTTACCTTAGATGAAGTGTGTGTTTGCGACGTATTCCGCGGCTATGCGACGAGCCTCGGTGTTGGTGGCTACGTAGTCGTCGTAATCGGGTGTGGCTATGAAATCGACATGCTCCAAAGCATGGGTTATAGTGCGGTAGATGTCGCCGAAGCTGATGAGGTCGTGCAGGAAGGCATCCACGGCAATTTCGTTGGCTCCGTTGATTATGCAGGCTGTGTTTCCGCCTTTTTCCAGAGCAAGATGCGCGAGGGTGAGACAGGGGAATTTCTTTGCGTCGGGCTCCTCGAACGTAAGATTGGCGAACTGCTCGAGACGCAAATGTTCCGATGCGCCGGCGATTCGGCTTGCTTCGCCGAGGGCGTAGGCTATGGGCAGACGCATGTCGGGAACGCCGAGCTGGGCTTTGATGCCGCCGTCGTTGAATTCCACCATCGAGTGGATGATGGACTGGGGATGTACGACAGCACGGATTTTTGCCGGTTCGATGTCGAAGAGGTGTCGTGCCTCGATGATTTCAAATGCCTTGTTGAGCATTGTGGCGGAGTCGATGGTGATTTTCGCGCCCATCGACCAGTTGGGATGCTTGAGCGCGTCGGAGGCTGTGGCTTTTTCGATGCGCGAACTTTCCCATGTGCGGAACGGCCCCCCGGAGGCGGTGATGATAAGACGGCGCACGCTCGCGGACGATTCGCCTTGCAGACATTGGTATATGGCCGAGTGTTCGGAGTCGACCGGGAAGACACGGCTCTTGGAATCCTTGAGCAGACGGCGTACGTAATCGCCGGCGACCACGAGGGTTTCCTTGTTGGCAAGTGCGATGTCTTTTCCGGCGCGGATGGCGTGGACGGTAGGCTCGAGACCGCTGTATCCGACTGTGGCCGTAAGCACCATGTCGACGTCGTCGGCCTCGGCAGCGGCGGCGAGGGCGGCGGCTCCGGCTGCAGTCTCGATTCCGAGAGGAGCGAGCGCATCGCGGAGGGTGGGGTAGAGCGTTTCGTCGGCAATTACGGCCAGACGTGGACGATGCTCTTTCGCAAGTGCGATAAGCTCGTCGACTTTACGTCCTGCCGAAAGTACCGTGGCACGGAACTTATCGGGATTGCGGCTTATTATGTCAAGGCCCTGCCGGCCGATGGAGCCGGTGGCGCCGAGGACAGCTATATTTTTTTTCTGTGACATTTTGATTGCATTATCGTTACCTTTCAGCCGCCGTGGCGGCATGGCAATAGATTATGCAAAAATAGCGAAAAAAAATGACACTTGGGGCGTTTAGTCGAAAATTGGAATTTTAAAAAATTTAAAATAAATCAGGCTCCGCGCTTTCGCGGAGCCTGAGTGGAAATTCGGATGGTATAATTTTCAGAGTTCTCTGAGAACTCTGAAGTCCCTAATCTCTAATCCTTAATCCTTAATCCTTAATCCTTAATCCTTAATCCCTAATCCCTAATCCCGAATCCCCCTAATCACAGTCTTCTGATTTCTGCCGGGGCGAATTCAACTTCGAAAGTGACGTCGGTATCGGTATTGTGGAAGAGGTAGCGGATGCCGGTGCCGGTGCGGAAGAAAAGCTCCTTGAAGCGTTCTCCGACGGGACCGGAATAGAACGTGCGGAGTTCATCACGCAGGTTTTTCTTGATTTGAGGCATGTCCTTAGGCTCAAAATTATAGTCCTCTCCGGTAGTTTCATAGCAGTACTCCATGAAGCCGTCGGCCATGCGTACTTCGGTCATCACCATTCCGTCTCCAAGGTCCATGGGACATTCGGCGTTGGCGCTCACGGCCATCGCTGCGAGTTGTTCCTCGTCGTTTTCAGCCGTTGATTTGCTGCCTTGGCTGCGGAGAGCCTTGAGTTCATCGTTGGTAAAGGTTATCGAATGACCTTTGCCGGAGTCTGAACCTCGGAATTCGGTTGTGAGCGATGCCCCTGCGTCGCACATGCTCGAAAGGAGCTTGTTGGCACCCTCGCTGCGCAGATACACGCATATTGACTCTTTCTGCAGACTGTCGTTGCGCGCCATCATATCCATATCGGAATATTCTTCGTTGAGGGTGTAACTGAATATTACCTCGTTGGAGTCTTCTTCATAGCTGATTGCATCGAAACTGCCGATAGGGCCGAGGTCGATGGGCAGACTGCTCTTGGTAGAGTCGATTCCGGCTTTCAGGTTTTTGCGGGCGTTGTCGGCGCAAGCTCCTGCAATAATCAGAAGCGCGGCCATCATGATTATGCTTAATGTCTTTTTCATTTCTTTTCTGAAAGGATGTGTGATGGTAAGGTTAAATTGAAAGCGTCCGCCTGTTGTGTGACGGGCGGACGCTTTGGCTGGTATGGAATTCAAAAGCGAATTCTACTGGAGCTTGAACGATACGGGGAGTGTGTAGGTTACCTTCACGGGCTGGCCGTTGTTACGTCCGGGAACCCACTTGGGCATCGCTTTAATCACGCGGATGGCTTCCTTGTCGAGAGCCGGGTGGCGAGAGCGAACCACACGTACGTTGGAGATAGAACCGTCTTTGCCTACAACGAATTCAACAACCACACGACCCTGAACACCTTCTTCAGATGCTGCGGCGGGGTAATTGATATTGTCGCGGAGCCACTTGTACATGGCTTCTTCACCACCCTGGAATTGGGGTTTCTGTTCCACCATGGCGATGCTGACGGGTTCGTCGTCAACGGGTTTTTCCTCAGCGATCACCTGGTCGATAATGGTGACTTTGTTGAGGTCGTTCGTACCTTCGGTGATGTCCATGGCACCTGTCTGTGCCTCGTTTTCCATAATCTTGTCCTGATCCTTGACTTCTTTCTCGGCTTCGAAGTTTTCGTCTTCGACGATGAGAAGGTCGGTCACGCGCTGCTCGTTGGCAACTTCTTCAGGTGCGATTATTTCTTCGGGTTCTTCGAACTTCACCTGTTCTTCAATTTCTTCCTCGATTTCTTCTTCCTGAGCTTCGAATGTGGCGATTTCCTGTTCGGTGCTTGTCACAATCTGCTCGTCTTCAGGCTTGGAGAACACGCCTGTGATGCTGAGCACGAGGAACACGCTGAGAATAGCGAGGCCGATGAGCACGTATACCACGGCCTTTGTGTGGCGCTTCACGGAGTTCTGGCGCATTACATATGCACCGAAGTCCTTGTTTTTGCCTTCAAAAACTATATCGCGCCACTCTTTTGATGAAAGATCTACGTCTTTTGCCATTGTCGTTAAGTTTTAAGCTTACTTGGTTGCAGATGTGTTGGATCTAACCAAGGGGCGGATGATAGTCTGATTGTTTGCTTTCTCAAAGTGCTGCAGGAGCACGGTGTCGGTATGAGTGGGAAGCTCAATGCTGTAACGTGAAATCTGGTTGATGTTCATTTCGTCGATTGCATTGATGAGTCCTTCGTAAGTGGTGTTGGGACCGGGTTTGATCACAACAACAGGACGTGTCTTGAGGGAGTCGCTTGCGTTTTTCTTCGCGAGTTTGTCGAATTCCTCTTTGGTGATTTCCTTGTTTTTCCACTTGTTCTTGAGGGTCTCGTATTCCTTCATAACCTCTTCATTCTTGCCACGGAGAATCTTGCGGATACCCTGGGGCTGGTGGTTGACATTTCCGATGAACTGCTCTTTGCGGAGGTATTTGTTTGTCGAGAAAGTTGTGTCGGCGATACCTTCGTAGTAGTAGATGTTATGGATAGTCTTACCTGTCTCGGGGTCAACGGCGGGGGTATCGCCATTGTATTCCGTGTCAAGGATGATGGTGATTGCTTCGGACTGCTTTGCCTGGCTCTGGTTTTCCTTCTTTACCTCTTCGTTGGTAGGAAGGATAATCTGGAGAGTCTGGCTCTTAATCATGGTCGTACAGAGCATGAAGAAGGTAATCAGAAGCATGTTCATATCCACCATGGGAGTAAAGTCCACATGGATAGACATCTTTTTCTGGGCGCCTTTTTTCTTTTTGCCGCCGTCGGATTGTTCTATTTGTGCCATATTTACTTTACTGATTAATTGGTGGGTTCGTCTTCGGATTTGAGAGCGGTCATCAGCGAGAACTTGTTGAGCTTCATTGTCTGGAGGTTGTCAAATACCATCTGGACAGTTGTGAAAGGAGTGTCCTTGTCGGCTTTGATGGCAATACCCTGGCCTTTACGCATAAGAGCGGTGTAAAGGTTGTTGAGGTTCTGCTTTTCCTCGGGAGTGAGAGCTGAGCTCTGGTCGTTGTTGATGCGCTGTGCGACGTTGTAGATGGCTTTAAGCCAAATCTGGAAGTCGTTGAGTCGTCCGTCGCGGTTTTTGTTGCCGTCGATGGGAATTCCGACTTTCGGATTTGTCATGTCGCCCTGGAACTTGTCACGTTCCGTGATGGACATGCTGAGCATGGCGGGCAGTTCGGAGAACGGAACGCCGAACATGTTCATCGTGCGGAACTCCGACTTCTGCTGCGGAGTGAGGTTGATAGCTGAGTTCTTGTGCTGCTCGTTGTAGATGGCGATTGCTTCGTCGAGCATCATTCCGCGGATGTTTTCGCTGGAAAGAGTGGAGTCGGCGTCGCCGGTAAACGAAATGAAGAGTTTTCCTTCCGCAATGCTCGGGTCGTCAAGTTTGCCGGATTTGTCGGCGCTCGACACCAGAACAGTCACCACGTTGTTCATCGGTACCTTTTCTTCAGAAACTGAAGACGGGGTGTACACGATTGTGGGTTCTTTCTGCAGGAAGGTTGAAGTCAACATGAAGAAAGTAAGCAAAAGAACAGTCACGTCACTCA